>NZ_BEWO01000012.1 GCF_002723975.1 Gluconobacter japonicus | reverse complement strand
CAAAGATCTCGTCCGTCGCAATGGACATATCCGGCTTTACGTTCGTGAAGAGCGTCGGCGCGATGTACTGTCCCCGCCCCAGATCAACTTTGTTGCCACCACACAGAACGCGCGCGCCTTCAGCCTTACCCTTCTCAATATAATCAAGAATGGTCTTGTTCTGCGCATCCGTCGTAATAGCGCCAATCTGCGTTTCCGGGTCGAACGGGTCACCCACGCGGATCTTTTCCATCTTGGCAACCACAAGCTTCTCAAACTTGTCGGCCACCGAATCTTCAACGATCAAACGGCTGGACGAAACGCAGCACTGCCCGGTGTTGAAGCTGATCCCGAACGCCACAGCATCGGCCGCATCTTCCAGATCGCTGTCCGCAAAAACGACGATCGGGTTCTTGCCACCAAGTTCCAAGCCAAGCTTCTTGAGGTTGCTGTCCGCAGAAGCATGAATGCAGGACCGGCCAACACCCGTGGAGCCAGTGAAGGACAGCATGTCCACATCCGGATGCTGTGTCAGAGCCTGACCAACGCTTTTACCCGTACCGGTTACGACGTTATAGACGCCCTTTGGCAGGCCCGCTTCCGTCAGAATATCGGCGAGCATCAGCGTGGTGGCACTGGTCACTTCCGCTGGCTTCACGACGACCGTGCAGCCCGATGCCAGAATGAACGGCACACGCTCACACAGAAGCATAAATGGGAAGTTCCAAGGCGTGATGAGGCCAACAACCCCCACCGGCTCCCGCAGAACCATTCCGAACAGGCTTTCGCCCAGATTGTTGAAGCTGTCGCCGTGCAGAAGGCGCGCGGCACCGGCAGCCATCTCGAAACAGGAAATACAGTTGTCGATCTCAGCCTTGGCCTGAGAAATCGGCTTGCCGTTCTCCAACACTTCCCAAAAGGCGATATCATCGCGACGCTGCTTGAGAAGCTCAGCCGTTTTCAACAGAATCGCACTGCGTTCCGCGCTTGCCAGACCAGCCCATGTTCCGTTTTCAAATGCACGTCGCGCCGCGGCTACCGCATCATTCAGATCATCTTCCGTGCAACGGGCAATCCGTGTGACAATAACATCATGACTGGGAGACTTGCGCTCGAACATTTCACGTCCGTGGCGCCACTCACCATCGATGAAGAACCCAAAGTCACGAGCAACTCCGGATGGAGCCAGTTTCTGCGCCATCTTGTTCATGGACGGCTTCTCCCTGTCTTTCTGGCGGCTGTGCAGGCACATCGCCGTTTCAGTTTCCTGCGTGAAGAGTGGGTCGGCACTTGAATCTTTATCGCTAAAGATTTTGACCAGACCCCATTCACACCAACGGCTTCAAAAGGGGCATTCTATTGACTGATGACATTCGGGAACGCCTCTTCAAAAGAAAGCAGCGCAGCTTGGAATGTTCCCTCAATCTTACCCTTAGAAACTTCTCCTTCTCGTTTCCTCGACAGAAAATACCCCTTTGCACCGATTGGTTACTTTGGTAGCGCAAAACAGAAAATCTCATAAATCACGTTATAGTGATATTAAAATCTCTTTTTAATGTGATGTTTTATGTGATGTTTTGACGATTGGTCATTTCTCGCCATAAAGCGGGAAAACTTCCGGTCCGTTCCAGAAAAAGCGAGACACCCCGTTGAGTGCACAGCCCTCCGACCCACAGCCCTCCCGCCCTCGTATCCGGGATGCCGAAGCAACCAAGGGCCGTATTCTTGATGCCGCTAAAAAAGAATTTGCACGCAACGGCCTTGAAGGCGCGCGTGTCGATGCGATTGCACTGGAGGCCAATGCTAACAAACGCATGATTTATCATTACTTTGAAAGTAAGGAGAAGCTCTTCCAGACAGTTCTGGAAAACGCCTATTTCGATATTCGAGAATCCGAAAAAAAGCTGGAATTGGACAGTCTGGATCCACGAGAAGCGCTTGAAAGACTCGTCCACTTTACCTGGAATTATTACATCCAGAATCCAGAATTCATCTCATTGGTAAACAGTGAAAATCTGGCTCAGGCCCGTCATCTCAAGACATCCGAACCCGTCAAGATCGTCAGTCGTCGTTTTGTGGGACTCGTCGATACTATTCTCAAACGCGGCGTCACTGAAGGGATTTTTCGCTCCGGAATTGACCCGGTACAGCTTAACATCACCATTGCAGCGGTGAGCTACTACTACTTCACCAACCAATATACCGGTTCTATTATTTTTGAACGCGATCTGATGTCCGAATCTGCACAGGCAGAGCGCATCCGCTTCAATATCGACACGATCCTACGCATCGTCTGCCTGTGACAAACGATCAAGGGTCATATTGCTTGGCCTAGATCACTCTAAGGGCAAGATAATTCATAGCGGGAGATTTAGCTGGTGCTGCTGGCGAGGATTGAACTCGCGACCTCTCCCTTACCAAGGGAGTGCTCTACCACTGAGCTACAGCAGCATTCCGTTGCCTTGGCGCGCTTCGTATCCTCTCAGCGCGCCCAGTGCAACCCCCTTAATCGTCGCGATGCACCTTTTCCATGCGTTCATGACGTTCCTGGGCATCGATGGAAAGCGTTGCAATCGGGCGGGCTTCCAGACGCTTGAGGCCAATTGGCTCGCCTGTTTCTTCGCAGAACCCGTAGCTCCCGTCTTCAACACGCTGAAGGGCCATATTGATCTTGGAAATCAGCTTGCGGGCGCGGTCACGCGTTCGCAGCTCAAAAGCACGATCCGTCTCAACACTGGCACGGTCGGTAATATCGGATTCATGAATACCACCTTCTGAAAGGCTGGCGAGCGTTCCGTCAGCTTCCTTCAACAGGTCAGCACGCCAGCGCAGAAGCTTCTGCCTGAAGTACTCCACCTGAAGGGGGTTCATGAATTCTTCTTCGTCGGAAGGGGTATAATCCGGCGGCAGCGTAATCATGCGCATCCAATCCCTGCTAGTCCGCCAACGTCCGATCGAGAGCCGTAGGCGATAACGCGCGGCTTATAGCCATCGCAGGCCGTTTCGCCAACCCCGAAGATCCTTTTCAGCTTTCGCGCCAAGCGCAGAATTCTGCGCTCATGTTAGGGGTTTCTTTACGATCCCGCGCCATTCTGAGGGCCGAAGGCTGTTTGAGGCAGCTCTACCCGTCAGGATTTCACTGAACTTTCATGCCTTTTCTCTCCCTTCTTCTCTCCTGTACCCGGCGATTGACTGCGCTTTTGTGTGCCTTTGCTTTGCTTATGCCCAGCATGACGCTAGCGGCCACCGTTCGCATCAAGGACATCACGGACATGGAGGGCGTACGAACCAACCAGCTTATCGGCTACGGACTGGTCGTTGGCCTCAACGGCACCGGAGACAGGCTTACAAATTCAATTTTCACACGAGAAACCTTGATTTCAATGCTCAACCGTCTGGGCGTGAACATCAGGGATCAGGAAACCCAGCTTCAAACGCATGATGTGGCGGCGGTCATGGTCACTGCCGACCTTCCAGCTTTTGCCCATGGCGGAAACCGGATTGATGTCACGGTATCCGCAGCAGGCGACTCCTCGTCTCTGACGGGCGGCACCCTTCTTGTCACGCCTCTCATGGCAGCAGATGGAGAAGTGTACGCTGTTGCTCAAGGTAGTCTGGCAACCAATGCGTTCAGTGCTCGTGGAGCCGCAGCATCCATCACACGCAATGTGCCGACCAGTGGTCATATTGCCAATGGTGCGGTCGTGGAACGCGAAGTCCCTTTCGATCTGAGTCATCGGCAGAATCTGCATCTCAGTTTACGCAATCCTGATCTGACAACAGCAAGCAGAATAGCTGCCGTTATCAATCGTGCATTAGGGCCAATTGCTGTTGTCCAGGATCCGCGCACCGTCCTGCTGGATCTCAGCACACATGACCCCGTTTCGACCCTTTCGCGTATCGGAGACCTTTTGGTAACGCCGGACAATCCAGCGAAAGTCATTGTGGATGAGGCGAGCGGGACCATCATCATGGGCGCAGACGTGCGCATCAGTACGGTCGCCGTGGCACAGGGAAACCTGACCGTTCAGATCACGGAAACCCCTCAGGTTTTACAACCTGGACCATTTTCCAATGGGCAGACTGCCGTGGTGCCTCGAACGAACGTGAAGGTCGACACTGGCAAGAACAATCATCTGGCCGTCATGCAGGGCGGAGCGACACTCCGAGAACTGGTCTCAGGGCTAAATGCCTTGGGAGTAGGACCACGTGACATGATCAGTATTCTGCAGGCCATCAAGGCTGATGGCGCCCTGCAGGCAGAACTGGAGATGCGTTGATGACCGTTTCATCTATCCCAACGTCCACACAGGGTTACGCCTTGCACAACACCGCCCCTGACACTGCAAAGACCATGAAAGCGGCTCAGGACTTCGAATCCATGACCATTAATCAGATGCTTCAACCCATGTTCCAGACAGATGATGACAGTCAGAACATGTTCAGCGGTGGAGCAGGTGAAAAGCAGTTTCGGCCCATGATGGTGGAACAGATCGCCAAACAGATGGAAAACAATGGCGGCATCGGCCTGACGGATGCCATCAATCGTCAGATGCTGGCTATGCAGGAACAGAAATGAGCATGCTTATCATTTCGGCCATGGAGAAACTCGTCTCCATTCTGGAAGCGGAGAATGCCTGCCTGTCCCAAGGCCGTATTCCTGAAGCCTTACTTCTGACATCGGACAAACAAAGTGCTGCCTCGGCTTTGGGAGACGCTATTGAAGCCGCCTCCTCTCAGGATATGTGCGTGTTTGCCGAAACGGCCATTTTTCCCGAACATCGCACGCTTCTGGAAACAATGTTGAACCTGAGCAAACAGAACGGGGATCTGCTTCAGCGCGCCATCAAAACGCAGAAGCGTCTGATCGAGCTGCTCACCGACCCTCTCCCTTCGGAATCTCCACAGAGCTACGGCAGCATGGGAAGTTATGCCGATAAACCCTCGAAACGTCATTCACTTTTCGTCAGCCGCGCCTAACGCGCAAAAGTCAGTTTTCTGCAAGCACCTGGCGACTGACCTTAACTTTTGCGACACGGCGGCGCTCCATATCCATGACTTCGAACAACCATCCTTCGAAAGCCACCTTGTCCCCCTTGGCTGGTACACGTCTCAGCAAGGCCAGAATCACACCGCCAAGCGTGTGATAACTACCTCCTCCCGGAAGCTCAGGCAGGTCTAGGCGAGACCGTAACTCATCTGCTGGCATAAACCCGTCAAACACATATTCATCGCTTCCTTCAGCAGCCTGAAGTTCCGAAGAACCACCTTCCGCCTTTTCTTCGCCGACGATTGCCTCGAACACGTCTGACGGCGTAACGATCCCTTCAAACGAGCCATATTCATCCAGCACGAACGTAATGCCGAGGTTCACACCACGCATGCGCTCGATCATATCCTGTGCGCTCAGACTGTCCGGAATAACCGGCGGTTCACGCAACGCGGCTTCAATGGAAACAGACATCCCCAGAAGCAGGCGGTCCATGATGTCCTTGGCAAGGATAACGCCAACAGGATGATCGACATCCCCTTCGCACACCACGATCCGGGCATAGGAAGACTGTCTGAGCTTACGCACCAGGGTTTCCTGATCCGCATGACGATCAACCCAGAACAGCTCATTACGCGGCGTCATGATGGCGCGAACAGGACGATCAGCCAATCGGAGCAGACGCTCGATCATGGCCTGCTCATCTGTTTCCAGAACGCCTGCACGGGCGCCTTCTGCCAGTACGGCGCGTAGTTCTTCTTCCGTCACAGCCGCACGAGTCAATGGACCGACGCGCAAAAGACGCAGCACAAGTGAAGACGTCCCACTCAGCAACCAGACAACGGGCTGAGCCACACGGGCAACCACAACAAGCAGCCAGGACAGACGGGACGCGATCAGCTCAGGTTGCTGAAGAGCAATCTGCTTCGGCACGAGCTCGCCAAAGACCAGCATGGCAAAAGTAATGGTCGCAACGACCAACACGATCGAGAGTTCACCCGCAAAAGGATGAAGCGTCGGGACGGTTGCAATCCACTCCCGGATATTGGCTTCGATCTGGCTGCCGCCGAATGTTCCTTCCAGAATGGAGACCAGCGTCATGCCGATCTGGACCGTTGGAAGGAAAGCGTGCGGATCATCCGCAAGTCTTAACGCTGCCGGGGCTCCGCGTACGCCCTGCTTTGCAAGAACTTCCAGCCTTGGACGTTTGGCTGAAATAAGGGCCAGCTCTCCCATGGCAAAAACAGCATTCAGGAGAATGAGCAGGCAAATAACAAAAATGGGGGTCAACATGATCCGGCCAGAGTAATGAGACCGTGATGATAGTCAGGACTGATGCCGGATACCATGATATTCATGCGACTAATGAGCGGGACACAAAAAAACCGGCCCCTGAAGGCCGGTTTCTGTGTCTGTCCTGATCAGAAAAAACTGATTTAGTCAGCGGCATCCGCAGCCGCTGGAACAGAATTAGCCGCTGCACGACCGTTGACGCGTACACGAGGCCCACGGGCAGGCTTTCCACCCGTCGAGATCTTTTCCATCTGCTGCGCTACCTGAGCCTCATAGCCGTATTCGGCTGGGCGCTGATTGGCGAGCGAGATTTCCGGGACCATCGGCTTTTCGGTTTCAGGTCCGAACAGGGCGACCTTGGCGATGTGCCAGGGACGACGGACGGCATCCATGACGGCTGTGGATTCGTAACCGGAGTGAACCATGCAGTCAGCGCATTTCTCATATGCACCAGTGCCATACTTATCCCACTCGGTATCGTCCATCAGCTCCTTGAAGGTCTTGGCATAGCCTTCACCCAACAGATAGCATGGACGCTGCCAGCCAAACACGGTGCGGAGTGGTTTGCCCCATGGCGTGCAGTGGTAGTTCTCGTTGCCAGCCAGGAAGTTCAGGAACAGCGGCGACTGCGTGAAGCGCCACTTCTTGCCCTTACCCAGACGGAAAACGTCACGGAAAAGCTGCTTTGTTTTCTGACGGTTCAGGAAGTGTGCCTGATCTGGAGCACGCTCGTAAGCATAGCCCGGAGCGGTCATGATGCCGTCAACGCCAAGCGCCATAACTTCATCAAAGAACGCAGCCAGACGCTCAGGAACGGCGCCATCGAACACTGTGCAGTTGATGGAGACGCGGAAGCCCCGAGCCTTGGCGGCCCGAATTGCTGCCGTGGCCTTCTCAAACACGCCATCCTGACAGACAGACGCATCATGCATCAGCTTGTCGCCGTCCAGGTGCACATCCCAGGAGAAAAAGTGGGAAGGCTCGTAATCGTCGAGCTTCTTTTCAAGGAGAAGACCGTTTGTGCAGAGATAGACGTACTTCTTGCGCGCAATCAGACCCTTGATGATCTGCGGCATTTCCTTGTGCAGAAGGGGTTCGCCACCTGCAACGGCAATGACTGGTGCACCTGCTTCCGTATCGGCATCCAGGCATTCCTGAAGGCTCATACGCTGGTTCAGGATCTGTGCTGGGTAGTCGATCTTACCGCAACCCGCGCATGCGAGGTTGCAGCGGAACAGCGGTTCGAGCATCAGGACCAGCGGATATCGCTTGCGGCCCGTGAGGTGCTGCTTGACAACGTACCGCCCGACTCGGACAGCCTGCATCAAAGGAACGGCCATTATAATCCTCTGGTTTTGGCTTCCGGAAAAATGCGCCATGACAGCACGCCGGAGGCCTTACACATCTGAATGAGGCCCGGAAGGCCCTGGCAATGTCGGTCTGGGGTAACCGGCACCGGAAGGGCGCGTCGGACTCTTGATTGACTGGCTATAGCCTCATTGTCATGTGGGCCTCAATGTCGTTGGTTGCAATTCTATGTAGTGATGTGGCCATTCGATCACAGAACGATTTATGCATCTGGCGGTTGTTACCGTGCAGCAGGAGCATGACCTCTTGCACAAAACGTCTCAGAGGACGAAAGCATGACCATGAATTCCCGATTTGCTCAGACAGCGACTCTGTCCCTTCTCACGGCCTGCCTTCTGGCAGTTCCCCCTGTGACAGCAGCACACGCTCAGACTGCCGCGGCAGAAGCCCCGAATACGGCTTCCGCCATTGCTCCAATCCAGGGTCTTTATGACGCGCTGAAATCTGCCCAAACTACGGGAAAGACGGCTCAGCAGCGTGCGACAATGATTGCCCCGGCCATTGATCGGGCCTTTGATCTCGAAGCTATCCTGCGTCGTTCGGTGGGTATCCGATACAACAATCTGAGCCCGGATGACCGCACACACCTGCTGGGTTCCTTCCGTCAGTTCACAATCGCGCGATATGCATCGTCTTTCAAACCGGGCAGCAATGCGGTTTTCGTGATCAAGCCGCAAACCCGCTCCAACCCGACAGGCGGCCAGATTGTAGATACAACGATTGGTGCCAGCGCAGACAATGGCACACCCATTGATTACATTATGACAAGCGGTGCCTCCGGCTGGCGTGTCACAGATATCCTGCTTGATGCCCACATCAGTCAGGTTGCAGCCCAGCGCGCCGACTTCGGTGGCACCCTGTCAAAGGGGGGCGCCAAGGGACTCGCAGATATGCTCGATCAGAAAACAACACAGTTCCTGCATGACTGATCCCCACCGGGCAGGACTGCTCTTCCCTATTGATACAAAGGGGAGATAAGAGACCGTCGTGCCTTCTCCTCTCTCCATTGCCGCCGGCTTTTGTGGTCTTGTTTCAATTGCTGGCAACATACAGGCCCTGACAGGCGCGATACTTCTTGCACGTTTTCGTAACCGGGAACGTCAGGAAGACGAGGCCGTTCGTCTGTCTGACAGGCAGTGGCCATCCGTTACGGTTCTCAAGCCCTTACACGGCAATGAACCCTTACTGAAAGACGCGCTGGAAAGCGTCTTTCAGCAGGATTATCCTGCTTTCCAGATCGTGTTCGGTGTTCATGATCCATCGGATGCAGCTCTTGCCGTCGTTGAAAACCTGCGTCAGGCGTACCCTCAGATCCCTGTCAGCATCGCCATCAACGCTGCAGAACATGGGCCAAACCGAAAAATCAGCAATCTCATCAATATGTACGGTGAGGCACAGCATGATGTTCTGGTCATTTCAGACTCTGACATTCATTGTGCTCCATCCTATCTGAAGCATGTTGTCGAGAGTCTCGAGAAGCCAGAAACAGGTCTGGTGACCACCCTTTATGCCGGGCGCACGGCAGGAGGAACGCTGGTTCAGCAACTCGGCGCCTGCCAGATCAATCATAATTTCCTGCCAGGTGTGATGATGTCCCGCCTGCTGGGTCGTCAGGACTGTCTCGGCGCTACCATGGCTCTGACACGCCAGACCCTGACCGAAATTGGTAGTTTTGAAGCTCTGGTTGATCACGTGGCGGACGATGCCGAGCTTGGCCAACTTGTCCGTCAGCGTGGCAAGACCATCGCCATTGCTCCATCCCTTACCCATACAACCGTTGGCGAACACACTCTAAGCGAACTGCTCTCTCACGAACTACGCTGGGGTAGAACCGTCAAGAATGTAGAACCTGTCGGCTATGGCCTGTCCTCAATTCAGCTTCCGCTGTTCTGGGCGGTCACTGCCATTCTCTTTCGTCCCAACACATGGTGGACCTGGCTGCTACTTGGGCTGACATGGGCCATCCGTGCCCTTGGAAGCCGGATTATTGACCGTGCGACGGAATGTTCTTTGCCCGCCGCAATCCCTCTTCTGGTGATCCGTGACTGGCTGTCCGCAGCCATCATGGTGGGCAGTGCGAGAGGGTCACGCGTTGCATGGCGCGGCAGAACGGTCCATATCGCCCGAAGAAAACGTAAATCTTCGGCGCGCGCCGCAGCGTTCCAGTCTGGCGCCACCACCCACAGGAGTGTCCGATCATGATGAGAACCCTTTTTCTCCAGCCTCCTTCCTTCGACGGCTTCGATGGTGGTGCTGGCTCCCGTTATCAGGCCAAGCGTGAAATCAAGTCTTTCTGGTTTCCAACATGGCTGGCTCAGCCTGCTGCTCTGGTTCCCGGCTCCCGCCTGATTGATGCCCCTCCGGCGAAGATGGGCATGGACCCGATCCTTGAGGACGTGAAGAATCGTGACCTCGTGGTCATGCACACGTCCACGCCGTCTTTCGCATCCGATGTCCGCGTGGCGCAGATGATCAAGGATGCCAATCCGAAGATCATGATCGGCATGGTCGGCGCCAAGGTCGCCGTTCAGCCCGAAGAGAGCATGAAGCAGGGTGGCCCGATCGACTTCGTGGCCCGCAACGAGTTTGATTTCACGATCAAGGAAATCGCTGAAGGCAAGCCGCTTGCAGAAGTGGACGGCATCACCTGGCGCAATGCCGAGGGGGAGATCATCGCCAACAAGGACCGCGCGATGATCGAGGACATGGACAGCCTTCCGTTCGTGACGGAAGTCTACAAGCGTGACCTGAACATCAACGACTACTTCATCGGCTACCTGAAGCACCCGTACATTTCCATCTACACGGGTCGTGGCTGCAAATCCCGCTGCACGTTCTGCCTGTGGCCGCAGACGGTTGGCGGTCATCGCTACCGCACGCGCAGCCCGGAACATGTTGCTGCCGAGATCCGTCTCGCCAAGCAGTACTTCCCGGAAGTGCAGGAATTCATGTTCGATGATGACACGTTCACGGACGACCTGCCCCGCGCAGAAGCCATTGCTCGCGAAATGGGCAAGCTGGGCGTCACCTGGTCCTGCAATGCCAAGGCAAACGTTCCTTACGAGACCCTGAAGGTCATGAAGGAAAACGGCCTTCGCCTGCTTCTCGTAGGCTATGAGAGTGGCAACCAGCAGATCCTTCACAACATCAAGAAGGGCATGCGCGTCGAAGTCGCCAAGGAATTCACGAAAAACTGCCACAAGCTGGGCATCAAGATCCACGGCACGTTCATCGTTGGTCTGCCAGGCGAGACGAAGGAAACCATTCAGGAAACCATCGCCTTCGCCAAGGAAATCAACCCGCACACGCTGCAGGTTTCCCTGGCTGCTCCTTATCCGGGCACGGCCCTGCATAAGGAAGCGACTGAAAATGGTTGGCTGAACGTTGATGCCGCGGAGCTGATCGACGAGAACGGCGTGCAGATCGCTCCTCTGCATTACCCGCACCTGTCGCACACAGAAATCTTTGAAAGCGTCGAGGAGTTCTACCGGAAGTTCTATTTCCGCGGCTCCAAGATCGCGTCCATCCTGAACGAGATGATCCGCAGCCCGCAGATGATGAAGCGCCGTCTGCGCGAGGGTGTGGAATTCTTCCAGTTCCTCAAGGACCGTCACGCAGCCTGAGACCGTTCCTGACGGCCTCATTTTCTCGAAAGGGGCATGGCTTGACGGCCATGCCCCTTTTTTCATGACTTTTGCCCCCTGTTCCGGAACGTCATCATGACCCGTCGCGCCATTGTTTCCGCCGATGATTTCGGCATGAGCCTGGAAGTCAACGAAGCCATCGAGGCTGCGCATCGCAAAGGTGTTCTTTCGACGGCAAGCCTGATGGTGGCCGGAGATGCCGCGGCTGACGCGATCCGTAGGGCCAAGTCCATGCCCGATCTGCGGGTAGGACTGCATGTTGTCGCAATCGAAGGGAAATCCGTGCTCGACCTGCCGGCCATCACGGATGAACAGGGCTGGTTTGGCCGCGATCAGCTTCGTCTAGGGGTCGAATATTTCTTCAGTCCCCATGCCCGAAGCGCCATCCGACGTGAAATCGAAGCGCAGTACCGCGTCTTTGCCCGGACAGGCCTTCCTCTGGATCATGCGAACGCCCACAAGCATATGCATCTACACCCCACTGTAGGACGCTTCCTGATCGAGTCAGGCCTCAGTCACGGCCTCAAAGCCGTTCGCTCCCCTTTTGAGCCGCCTGAGCCAGTAGATGCCAAAGACAGCTTCAGTGATCGTGCTCTGCGTCGGTGGATCGACGTGCTTCGTCATCAGATCCGCAAGGCGGGTCTCAAGACAAATGACTGGTGCTTCGGGCTACGCTGGTCTGGCCATATGACGCCGGACCGCATCCGCTCACTGATCCCGAAATTGCCGGACGGTGTCAGTGAAATCTATTTTCACCCGGCCACGGCCCAGAACGCCATGATGCACCGCTTCATGCCCACCTACGATCAGGAAGGAGAACTGGCAGCCCTTCTTGATTCCGGGGTTCGGGATGCTTTCACACGGGAGAGCGTCCGCCAGATCGGCTGGTCGGACCTTTAAGACATCGGACTGAGACCTTTTTTGCTGTTTACCCACCACGTTGCGATATCATTATGATACTGGAGAGATAAACCTCTGAATGGGCGGGAGATTTTGACGCGTGGCATCAAACATGAACGGACGACAGCTTTTCGGGCGACTGCTTGTTCTCGCAGGCCTGATGGTTTCCCCAGCCTGGGCTGACCCAACCTCGGTTCTCAGCGTCAAAGATGGCGATACCGTTCACAAGTTCAGCGTCGAAGAACTTTTGCACCGACCAGAGACCCAGAGGCTCGATCTTTCCCACATCAAACAGCCTCTTGGGCCGGACGTCCCGGCCATTCCGCTATCAGCCCTGATCCATCAGGATGACGCACTGGCTTTTCAAGCCACAGATCTCTTTACGGCGGAGATTCCCCGCAGCGTCTTTGAGCAGGCCCGCAAGCATCATATTACGGCGTGGATCGCAATCGAGGACAAGGAATGGCCAAAGCGCCACCCACACGGACACGATCTAGGACCTTTTGCGCTGGTCTGGACGGGAGAAGACGTCGGCATCATCAAGCAGGAACAATGGGTTGACCAGCTTGCGGCCATTTCCCCATCATCCAGCAATGAACTGCCTGTCGGAACTAGTTCTGCCGCGGCACAGGGACAGGTTGTCTTCGCGGAAAACTGCCTTCCCTGCCATCAGTTGATGGGCGTCGGCGAAGGCACGATGGGGCCGGACCTTGGCCGCCCGATCCCTGTTACGGAATATATTACGCCCAAGGGACTGCGAGCCATTGTCCGCAACCCGAAACAGGTTCGGAAATGGCCGAGCGAACATATGGAAGCCTTCCCGGAGAGCGCAATTTCGGAAACCGAGCTCGACGCTCTCTGGACCTATCTTCAGGAAGTTGGCCAGTCTGGTTTAGCCCAGAAACATCTCTGAGACCTCTGCGAGAGGGTGATCCGGGAAGCACGCCCCCGGATCATGTATTGCATCAGGCGCGAAGAGAAAAATCTTCCTGAGGGCGCGCGCCAAAGCGCGTGATGATCGCGCCGGCCGCCTGATTGCCGAGCTTCGCACACGTTACAAGATCATGCTTCTTGCTGAGACCTGCGAGGAAACCCGCAGCAAACGCGTCACCAGCACCCGTCGTATCCACAACCTTGACCGGCGTCGTCGGAACATCGTGACGCTCGCCCTTGCTGATGACGACAGCGCCCTTTTCACTCCGCGTGACGACAGCGAGCTGGGTTTCTGCGGTAACCTGGCGGAGAGCGTCTTCAAAATCCGTCGTTTCGTACAACGCCAGAAGCTCGGCTTCGTTGGCAAAGAGAATATCGACGTGACCGGCGACAAGACCACGGAAAGCCGCATGATGACGACCGACACAGAACGTGTCTGACAGAGTCAGTGCAACCTGACGACCAGCCTTTCGCGCCAGCGTAGCGGCATGCTCGAAAGCAGCCTGCGCGTGCGGCTTGTCGTACAGATAACCTTCCATGTAGGTGATGGCGGCATCCGCAACCGTGTCTTCATGCACGTCTGCCGGTGTAAATTCCGTGCAGGCTCCGAGATAGGTGAACATTGTGCGCTGCCCGTCGGGCGTTACGAGAACAATGCACCGCGCTGTCGGAATCTCTTCAGACGCAGCCAGCGGCTGGGACGGAAAAGTCAGGCCCTGATCGCGGATATCCTGCGCAAAATGCGTTCCGGCCTGGTCTTCAGCAACCTTGCCAAGATAGGATACTTTTGCGCCCATGCGTGCCGCAACCACAGCCGTGTTGGCGCCGGAACCACCACCAGCCACACGCTCGACAGCAATCTGGTTTTCAATGGCCTGTGCCGTTGCCGCATCAATCAGGGTCATGCTGCCGGGAGTGGCACCGAGATCGGCAATAACTGCCGGATCAACGGAAGCAAGAACATCGACAATGGCGTTACCGATGCAAAGAAGGTCGTGCGTGGGGGCGGACATCAAGGCTCCAGAGTTCACAAAAAGGCAGAAAATCGTTCAGGACGCCATCTGCGCCATGAAATCAACACGATCATAGGGGCCCTCTTAGGGCACGCCAACACCCCGGATGACCCCCTCTGCTGTTGAGTGCATGTCAGATTATGACATTTAGCTGAAAGCGCGGGTTGTCCGTCCGGGGCGTGACCGTGTAAGCCTTGTCAGAGGCCGCTCCTGATCGCGTCTGCATTCGCAGGGCTGCCAGAGGGCGACCGAGACAGAGTCATTGTTTTTTCCAGATCCGTAGCGGGGTTTCCTTGTTCAGAAGACGCAAACCGGAAGAAGACGCAAAGCCTGCCGAGACCAGTCAGCTCGCCGGACAGCCCATCTTTCCCAGCCGGCCGGATGCTTCCAGCCAGACCACTCCTGCGTCCGGATCCGGAACCGCCAGCCCCCAGCCCACTCAGCAGAAGGACCCCGCCTCCATGGGTCGTACCCCTTTCCCGGCACCGCCATCCCCGAACAATCTGCCGGGCGCAACGCCGGCCGCAGCACCTCGTCCGGGTGCAGCAGGTGTACCGGGCGCTCCGCGCCAGACGGGCCCAGAGCGGCGCACGCTGGTCGTTGGCCGCGGCATCAGCGTTCAGGGTTCGGTTCAGGATGCCGAGCGTCTGGTCGTTGAAGGGACTGTCGAGTCCAGCATGATCCAGGCGGCTGAAGTCGTTGTTGCACAGGGCGGCGTTTTCCGCGGCGCAATTGAAGTTGAAGATGCGGAAGTGGCTGGCACGATTGACGGCACCCTGACCGTCAATGGCAGCCTCACAATCCGTGGCAGCGGCCGTCTGATTGGTAAGGCAAAGTGCCGTCGCCTGCAGGTTGAAGACGGTGGCCAGATCACAGGCCAGCTCGAAATGATTACGGATGGCGCCGCACCGCGTCTCCCGATCGCGGAGCCTGCAAAGACGACCCCGGAAGTGGCAGAAGAAAAGGCTGAAGGCTAATCCTTCTCCGCTTTTATCTGACGGTTCTGAAAAGCCCGTTCCTCATTACGAGGGGCGGGCTTTTTTATGTGCATGACACGCGAGCCAATAAAAATCAGATACAGAATTTTCTGAAAAACAATAAAATTGTTTTTAATAAATATATCTTCATTAAAAAATACACAGAATTCTAAACAGCAAACAACATATTAAAACTGCATTTAATTAAATCTCTGTATTAAATGGGAGTTTAAATCCAGTTCTACAACATAATGTGTATATCGGCGCATCTACCTAAACCGCATCAGGACGCGCCAACCAATGAATGCCATTGTTGTCACCGCGCTAAGACGACCCTTAACGTTCGTCGTCCTGTCGATTCTGATTGTGATGCTTGGCATCCTCTCGATCCTCAGGACGCCAACGGACGTATTCCCCAACATCAAGATTCCGGTCGTTGCAGCGGTCTGGACCTATCCAGGTCTTCTGCCGCAGGAATTTGCTGGTCGTATTACTTACAACTTCGAACTGGCCGTCACGACGACAGTCCAGAACATCGAGCATATGGAGTCCAACTCCTATTATGGTCGTTCGATTGTAGACATCTACTTCCAGCCCGGCACGCCCATCGGGGACGCCGAGGCAGAAGTGACAGCAATTTCCCAAACGGTGCTTCTTGGCCTTCCGCCGATGGTACCAGCGCCAATGATCATGGCTCTGAACCCATCACAGGTGCCTGTCATTGCGCTTCAGATCACGTCTGACAAGCAGACACCATCGGATCTGTTCAAACTCGGCGTGATTACGGTTCGCCCGCTGCTCGCAACAGTTCCGGGAGCCGTCGTGGCGCACCCGAATGGTGGCATGGACAGTTTTGTCATGGTTTCCATGAACCAGGCGGAACTCCGGGCTCATCATCTGGCTGCTGCGGACGTGCAGGCTGCCCTGCGCAAGCAGAACATCGTTCTACCCGCCGGTGACCAGAAGATCGACGCGACCGACTGGATGGTGCAGACCAACGCCGCCCCGCAGAGCATGGAAGACATCGCCAATATCCCGGTCAAACGGGTTGGCAATGCAGTCATCTATGTGCGGGACGTAGCGGACGTCTATCGCGGTGGCCATCCTCAGACGAACCTGGTGCTGGTGAAGGGCCGTCAGGCCGTGGAAGTCATTACCCAGAAAGGTGGCACAGCCTCCACTCTGGACGTTGTAGCCGCGACCAAGGCGCTCCTCCCGCGTCTGCGCAGAATTCTGCCGCCTGATGTGCATGTCTCGATCCTCGAAGACGCCTCCGTGATGGTGAAAGACCAGATCAAGGACGTCGTGCAGGAAATGATCACCGCCGCGTTCCTGACCGGTATTGTGGTCCTGCTGTTCCTTGGCTCCTGGCGCTCCACCGTCATCATCGCCACGTCCATTCCGCTGGCCATTCTGTGCGCGCTCATCGGGCTGGGATGGGCAGGTCAGTCCATCAACGTGATGACACTGGGTGGTCTCGCGCTGGCTGTCGGTATTCTCGTGGATGACGCCACCGTCATGATCGAGAACATCGATACCCACCTTGAAATGGGGAAGGATCTGGAACTCGCCATCATTGACGCGGCCAACCAGATCGTCATCCCGACCTTCGTGTCCACAACCTGCATCTGCATTGTCTGGCTGCCGCTCTTCGAGCTGGACGGCGTGTCGGGCTACCTGTTCATGCCGATGGCAGAAGCCATCATCTTCGCGATGATCGCGTCCTTCATCCTGTCCCGTACGCTTGTGCCCACCATGGCCAAGTATCTTCTGGCCGGACAGGTTCATCATGGCGCACATGGCGAAACCGATCACGGCCACCCGGAACCGAAAGGCTTCTTCGGACGCTTCCAGGCAGGTTTCGAAGCCCGCTTCAACCGCTTCCGTGATGGCTATGGCACGCTTCTGGAACGCTGCATCGGCCGCCGTGGCGCGTTCGTTGGCATCTTCCTGCTGATTTCCATTGCCTCAACCGGACTCTATGCCTTCGCAGGCCGCGACTTCTTCCCGGAAGTCAAATCCGGGACCCTTCAGATGCACATGCGTGCACCTCTGGGCACGCGTATCGAAGTGGCGGGCCGGATTGCAGCTCTTGTGGATGACCGCATCCATCAGGATCTACCGGGCAAAGTGGAAAGCATCATCTCGGATTGTGGCCTGCCAGAAGGCCCCCACAACCAGGCCTTCATGCCGACACCAAGCGTGGGAACGCAGGACTGCGACCTGACGATTGCTCTGAAGAACGAAGCCTCGCCTGTCTGGGATTATCGCAAGCTGCTCCGCAAGGATCTGTCACAGCGCTTCCCCGGCACCGTCTTCACCTTCCAGCCTGCTGATCTGACCCAGAAAATTCTGAACTTCGGATCTTCCGCTCCGATCGACATTCAGATTTCCGGTCCGGACGCCATGCAGAACTACGACTATGCGCGTCACGTCATCGGCAAGATCCGTCAGGTTCCGGGTGCTGCGGATGTAACTATCCAGCAGACCATGTCCACGCCAACCCTGATGGTGAACGGCAACCGTACCTTCGGTCAGGCGACCGGCGTGACGGAACAGGACATCGCCCAGAACGAACTTTACACCCTGTCAGGCTCCGCCGTTGTTGATCCACAGTTCTGGCTCGACCCGGAAGACAACGTTACATTCCCGCTGAACCTCTACACCTCACAGGACCAGATGACGCATCTCAGCGATCTTCTGACCATTCCTGTCGATAAGGGCGAAGGTAATCCCGAGAACATCGACCCACAGCTTCTCGGTGCTGTCGCAGACGTGGTGGCCGCTGGGACACCGGGCGAAGTCTCTCACTACAACTCGATGTCCGAGATGGACATTTATGTGAACGTCGAAGGCACGGACATGGGCTCCGTTCTGGACGGCGTGAAGAAAGTTCTGGCAGACGACGCACACAACGTCCCGCGCTCGGCTGAAATCGACGTCCATGGACAGGCTACCACCATGCATGGTGCCTATTCCCAGCTTGTCTTCGGCCTCTGCATCTCTGTGGTGCTGATCTATCTGTTGATCGTCGTGAACTTTCAGTCCTGGCTTGACCCGTTCATCATCATCACGGCTCTGCCGGGTGCTCTGGGCGGCATTGCCTGGGCTCTGTTCCTGACGGGCACACGCCTGTCGGTTCCGGCCCTCACCGGCGCCATCATGTGCATGGGAACGGCCACCGCCAACTCCATCCTCGTGGTTTCGTTCGCCCGTGAACGCCTTGAAATCCATGGTGATGCCCTCAAGGCCGCGCTGGAAGCCGGCTTTGGCCGTATCCGTCCGGTGCTCATGACGGCCCTCGCCATGATTGTCGGCATGATCCCGATGGCAATTTCAAACTCCACGAACGCACCGCTTGGCAAGGCCGTCATCGGCGGCCTGCTGGTCGCGACGATCTCGACCCTCCTCTTTGTCCCCTGCGTTTACGCCATCCTCCACAACCGTTCCTCGCGTCAGAAGGAAACTGTCTAATGGCCAGCTCTCCGAAAATCTTCGCCATTGCGGGAAGCTGCGTTCTCGCGCTTTACGTGGGCTTCATCGTTGTTGAAAAAACCCATGCAGCAACGGAACTGAAGGCTGACACAGAAGCCGGCGCGATCCCGAACGTTGCCGTCATCACTCCCAAGCAGTCCCCGGAAAAGGTCGCCCTGACGCTGCCCGGCACGATTGACGCCTGGTATCAGGCGCCGATCTATCCGCAGGTCTCCGGCTACGTGAAGATGTGGTACAAGGACTACGGCGCGCATGTAAAAGCCGGTGATGCTCTGGCTGAGATCAATGCCCCCGCCCTTGATGCACAGTATGCGCAGGCCAAGGCGGATCTGGATTCCGTGATGGCGAAGTACCACCTCGCTACCGTCACGGCAGAGCGCTGGCGCGCCATGGGGCGGTCCCAGTCCGTCTCGGGGCAGTCCGTCTCGGTTTCCAACGCGAACGAACAGTCCGCCCATGCAGAAGTCGATGCCGCACAGCGCAACGTCGATCACTTCGAAGCTCTTGAGAAGTTCAAGACCATCGTGGCTCCGTTCGATGGCGTTGTGACCGCGCGTAACATCAACGTCGGCGATTACGTGAACAATGGTGGCGGCGGACTGAACTCAACCGGCGGTGCATCCGAACTCTTCACGGTGGCGGATGTGCAGAAGCTGCGTCTGTTCGTCTCCGTGCCGGAAACCTTCTCCTATGTTCTGCAACCTGATCTGACGGCAATCATCAGCGTCCCGCAGTATCGTGGCCGCACCTTCGAAGCCAAATATCTGACGACGTCACGCGGCTTTGACCCCAACACCCGTACAGCCGTTGCCGAGTTCACGCTTGAGAACAAGGACGAAGTCCTGTGGCCCGGCACCTTCGCCTCTGCTGCCCTGAAGTCTCACAACGAAGACGCCCATCTGTACGAAATCCCGACAAGCGCGCTCGTTTTCCAGGAAAAGGGCATGCAGGTCGCTGTCGTGGATGAGAGCAACCGCGTGCATTACCGGAACGTGACGGTCGGTCGCATGGCAGACACGTCCACCGAAATCCAGACCGGCATTTCCCCGACGGACCGCATCATTTCCAACCCGCCAGCCGACGTGCTGGAAGGTGACAAGGTCAATGTCGTGGACGGTCAGCGCGGCTACAACCAGTCCGGCTTTGGAAAGGACTGATAATGACTCCTATCCTTCGCCGCCTCTCACTCGCCTGCGGTTCAGCCCTGTCTTTATTGGGGCTGTCCGCCTGTGATCTGGCACCAGCTTACAAAGCTCCAAACTTTGTCGTTCCGGCAAGTTGGCACGGGCAGGCACCATTTGCGCTTGCCACCCCGGCAGATACTGTCCTGCCGGAAAACTGGTGGACAATGCTTCAGGACCCACTCCTGAACGAGCTTGAAGACCGTGCCACTGCGGATAATGGTGACATTCAGGCTGCCGCCGAACGCTTCATTCAGGCTCGTGCTCTCGTAGCCGCAGCGCGCTCGGAACTTCTTCCTCATGCCAGTCTGGAAGCAGGTGCGTCTGACAACAAACAGTCTGCCGATCGTCTGTTCCGGAATGGGGCAACCCTGACGCAGACGGAAGAGGAATACGGCGGCCTGTTGTCCTGGGAGCCGGATTTCTGGTCGTCCATCCGCAACCGCGTGCGCTCGCAGAAACAGTTTGCCCAGCAACGCGCAGCAGACTTTGCCATGGCGCGCCTGAGCACACAGGCCGAACTGGCACGCGATTATATTGAACTGCGCGGCTATGACGCACAGGATGCGATCTACGCGCAATCCATTTCCTTCTACAAACGCGCTGTGACCATTACGGAAAATCAGGTTCAGAATCAGGCGGCCCCCCGTCTGGATCTGGCGCGTGCACAGGCGCAGCTTTACACGACACAGGCTGCCCAGCTTGATATTCAGGCTGCCCGTCAGGTCACGGAACATGCCATCGCGGTGCTGACCAATGCGTCACCCTCCACGTTCCATATTCCGCAGGTCCAGACGTTCAGCTTCATCCAGCCGCATATTCCGTCCTCGGTTCCTTCCGAGCTGCTGCA
This sequence comes from Gluconobacter japonicus, assembly GCF_002723975.1. Lineage (GTDB taxonomy): Bacteria > Pseudomonadota > Alphaproteobacteria > Acetobacterales > Acetobacteraceae > Gluconobacter > Gluconobacter japonicus. Next base: position 72,394 of record NZ_BEWO01000012.1, on the reverse strand, counting down.
ACGTCGCCCGGATATTGCGTCGGCTGAACGGGAAATGGCCCAGGCCAATCGGGAAATCGGGATCGCCCGCGCGGCTTTCTATCCGCATATCGCTCTCAAAGTGGGCGGTGGATTTGCGGCTAATGGCTTCGATCTTGCCAATCTGGCCAACTCGCTTTGGACCTATGGCGCAAGTCTGGACATGCCGCTTTTTGATGGTGGTTTGCGCCGAGCCGAGCTTCAGCGCACCTGGTCCGCGTATCGGGAAACGCGGGACGAATATCGTGTGAAAGTTCTGTCAGCCTTCCGCGAAGTGGAAGATGGCCTATCCCGCACCGAACGTCTTTCAAAAGAAAACGAGGCGCTGGAACGGGCTGTCAAAGCCAATCTGGACACCCAGAACATGACCATGACGCTCTATCAGGGCGGTGTTGGCACCTATCTGGAAGCCATTTTCAGCCAGGAAAACACGCTGGAGAGCCGGATTCATCAGGTTGAAATCGCGACCCGTCTTTACACGGCGGACGTGGACCTGATCCGCAGCCTTGGTGGCGGATGGTCAACACGCAACCTTCCGACGATGGATCAGACGCTCTCTGTGGAGCCTCTGCAATATGACAATTTACACCACCCAAAACCAGTTGGGGACGTTAATGCGTCCCAACACCCGGAGCAGTTTGAAAACCTGAACGCTTCTGCTCCTGATACCCCCGGACTGGGTCACGGCAACACGCTGCCCGCCCTGCCCATGGGCAGCCTCTCAAACTCGATGCACTAAGTACAAAGGCCGGTTTCTCATCAGGAAATCGGCCTTTTAGATAACCTGACAGCCCAATTTTTCAGAAAACCCTTTGCAGAGGCCAGAACAGCCTCCCATACTTTCCTGATCACTCAAGCGTGCAGGATCAGATGGACCATCCGCTTCCCGCCCCTGAACCTTTGCCAGACGATGCCAGTCCTTCACGACGAGGCTGGAGCAGATCTTCGTGGACTGTTTGCGGACTGGCTTGCGTGTGCCTCACGCAAGTACTGGGCGGCTTTTGGTATTTCCATCACCAGAACGATAGTCGCGCAAACCGCCGGGCCTCAATCAATCGGGCTTTGACGCCTGCAATGAAGTACCCCAAAAACCTGCTCCTGCGACAGGTTCAGGACCGTGTTTCACTGACATGTCAGGTCGATCCGACCGGGCATGCACATGGATGCCACATTACGGATGGGCACTACATGGAATTCAACCAGACTGCCCTTGTTTTCGTGGAACATGCCATTTTCAATCCGGCACTCCAGAATGGTCATCCGGTGAAGGACGACCATTATACGCTGCACATCAATTTTCGTGTGAAATGAAACAAAAAAGCCGCCCCTGAAGGCGGCTTTTTCTGTATTAGTCCCGGCGATCCCGGATCTTCACATAAGCAATGGCGGCATGTTCCGCGCAGTAGGGTTTCCCAGGCAGCGGCGTTGCTCCACAAAAATGAAACCCCGGTGTTCCCGGATCACCGATCGGCCAGCAGCACGACGGTCCGCGACGGGCCGGACGATCAATGCTCGCCGTGAAACGTGGCGGCGGAGCCGGACGCACAGGCGGTGCAACGCGCGGCTCAGGGGCCACGGGAGCAGGACGGGCAGCCGCTTCAACCTTGGCTACGGGACGCGGCGGCGGAGAAGCCATGATGCTTTCCATAGCCGGAGACGGCTTGGGAGCGGCAGCAGGCTTGGCAGTTTCAACTTTGACCGGAACCGGTTTGGCTTCAGCCTTCTCTACAAAAAGATCGGCCGGAGCCTCAGCTTTCGGAGCGAGAGCCTTACGGGTCGGCGGCTTGCGACGTGGCGTTTCCGTGGACGGTGTTTCTCCGTCTTTCACCTTGCGGTTACGGATCGGAGATGGGCGCGGTGGCAGCCCAAGGCGATGGGCCTTGCCAACAACAGCATTCTTCGTGATGGAAAGCTGGCGGCCGATTTCAGCGGTCGAAAGTCCCTGACTCCACAGCTCCCGAAGTCTGGCGATCGTCTCGTCCGTCCAGTCCATATACCGGTTCCTCTGTCCCGCATCCGGGCCTGTCTGGCCCACTATCCTGTTACCCTGCCCAACCCCGATCACAGGGTCGGGATAGTGTGGCTGACGTTCCTTACCAGAAAGTCATCCAAACGTCGAAGGGCGCTTATTCTACTTCGACGGGCTCACCTTCTGGGGCAACCCGCTGAAGTTCAACACAGCCTTTTACAACGGCCAGTGCAATCTCACCACGGACCAGCGCCTGCGCATCCAGTCCGAAAACTTCCCGGCGCCATCCCTTGAGCGCCTCGACCTCTGTCTCACCGACTGCAATCCGATCCAGATCGTCAGACGAGGCCACAAGACGCGGAGCAACCTTATGTTGCTCACATTTGGCCGTTTGAAGAACACGCAGTAACGCCACGAGCGCAGCCGACGGACGGATACGATCTGATTTGGACGGAGGCTTCGGCAGATCTGCATCCGGAAGGCTCTCACCAATACGGACAGCTTCCAGAAGTCCCTGCCCCATCTTGCCTTCCGCAAAACCGCGGGTCACGCCCCGAACGCGGGCCAGCCCCTCGATGCTGTTCGGTTTGATGGCCGCAATTTCGAGCAGACTTTCATCCCGGATAACGCGCTGACGGGGAATATCCGCGTTCTGTGCTTCCTGTTCACGCCATGCCACGATTTCACGCAGTATACCGAGCATCCGACGATTGTTCGTGCGGGCCTTGAGCTTTTCCCACAGGCGTCGCGGATCAGGACGGAAGGTCTCTTCGGATGTCAGAACAGCCTGTTCTGCATCGGCCCAGCGCAGACGACCTTCGTCCTCAAGCTGCTTGCGAAGTGCGAGATACACCGTGCGAAGATGCGTCACATCCGCTGCGGCGTAGGCAATCTGCGCTTTCGTCAGCGGGCGGGCTGACCAGTCACTGAAACGATGCGCCTTGTCGATAGCCTGACCCGTGATGGCACCCACCAGACTGTCATAACCGACCTGATCGCCAAATCCGGCCACCATCGCTGCCATCTGTGTATCGAACAGGGACTGCGGAAGCCGGTTAAAAATATGAAGGAAGATTTCAAGGTCCTGCCGTGCGGCATGGAACACCTTGATGCATCCGGGCTCATCGAGAAGTTCGCCCAGCGGAGCCAGATCAATGCCCGGCGCCAGCGTATCAATAACGGCGACGTCTTCTGCGCCAGCAAGCTGCACAAGGCACAGTTCGGGCCAATAGGTTTTTTCCCGAACGAATTCCGTATCAATGGTAACGAACGGCTCCTGCTTCAACTTGTTGCAGAGCCGTGCAACCTCCTCGCTGGAGGTTACGATGACGGGGGACGGAAAATCAGAGGCTTTCGGACGCATGGCCCGATCCTACACAAAGGAATCGCCTCTGACCACGCCCCCACTGCCCTCGAATGAAGGACAGTGAACAGCGAGTGGCCGTCAGATCAGATGGACTTGTCGATCCAGGCCTTGAGCTGGCTCTTTGGCATCGCACCCATCTGCTGAGCGACCGGCTTACCATCCTTGAAGACGATCAGCGTCGGGATGCTGCGAACGCCATACTGCGTCGGGGCTTCCGGGTTGGAGTCGATGTTGACCTTGGCGACCTTCAGGCGGCCCTGATACTCAGCGCCGATTTCTTCGAGCGCCGGAGCAATCATTTTGCACGGACCGCACCATTCTGCCCAGAAGTCGACCAGAACCGGGCCGTCAGACTTCAGGACGTCTGTTTCAAAGCTGCTATCCGTAACGGCAACCGTATTTGCGCTCATGGACGTGTTCCTTGTGATGAAACGTGTTTCTGTAAACCGATATCGGCTTCTCTGATCAGGACTGCAAGAGCCTGCCCATTAAATCAAGACTCCTCCAGTACACGATCCAGAAGCACGTCTGGAAGAACCATAACGGATGGCCCCTCCGTCCAGACCAGTGAACAGTGAATGGCAAAATCAGGGTGGAGTTGCTGAAGAACTGCCCGATAGGCCGCCATCTGCCGCACATAGGCCACCGGTGTCCGTTCAACGCGACTCGGCGGAGTTCGGTTCGTCTTGTAGTCGCAGATCCAGATTTCTCCGTCCCCGATCCAAAGACGATCCACCTGCCCCAGAACCACGCGCCCCTCACTAATGCCCGAAATTGGCTGCTCGCCCCTGCTGCCTGCCTGAAACAAGGGTGCGAGTTCTGGATGGTGCAGGACGCCCATGACCTGATCCGTCAGACGCCCGACCTCGTTCTCTGTCAGCCCAAGTGCAGGTCTGGAAAGCCAGCGGGTTACAAGTGCCAGCCGATCTTCGGAAGGCGTTTCCGGCAAAAGCTGAAGCAGGCGATGGATCATCGTGCCGCGCCGCATGGCCTGTTCCCGAACAGGCTTTGGCCTCCCTGCAAGGAGTTCCAATGGAGAGCGAGCGGCAGGCACTTCGCCAAACTCCGCGCCATCCGGGCGGCTTGGCGCCAGAGGGCGCGTCATGGCGTCTTCCACTGGAGCGACCTCCGCGCGCCAGTCAGGCGCCCGACCGAGCCACGCAGGCAGTTCTAGTGCAGGTATGGCAGCACGCGGTGCGGCGTCTGGTGCAGGAGCCACGCTCCGCTCTTCTTCCAGAACCAGATGGTCTCCGTCCCATCCCAGTCCCAGCGGTTCGGACCGCGCGTTGGCGAGCGTTTCGAACCCGGCCTGACACTGACGGTACCAGCTTGTGTCGTCCGGCTGACGCTTCGTAGAGGCTCCGCAGATCACCAGCCAGTCACTGGCGCGCGTCAGGGCGACGTAGAGCAGACGGTTGTTTTCCGCCCGCGCCTTCTCCGCATCCCGGGCAGACAAAGCGATCGTGACATCCGTTCCGGCATCTTTCTTCGGCACCCAGATCGGAAGGTCCAGCCCAGCGGCTTCTTCCCAGAGGAAGTCCCCACTGGCGGGCGCACGGGACAACGTATCCGGCATCACGACCAGACGGGCCTGCAAGCCCTTCGATCCATGCACAGTCATGACGCGGACAGCCCCGGTCTCGCTTTCCGCTTCACGCTTGCTGGTAATTTCGCTGGCTTCCAGCCAATGCAGAAAACCCTGAAGCGACGGAGGATGCAGCCCTTCGTAGCGCAGTGCAGCCGTCAGCAATTCGTCCACCGGTTCAGCCGCTTCCGGCCCAAGACGACGCAGCAGTCTTGTGCGCCCACCATGCGGACCAAGCGCTTCGGCCAGTAAGCGATACGGTGTGGCATAATCCACGCGTGCATAAAGCGCGGACAGCATGGTCCATGCCGCCTGCCACTCCGCACGCTCCCGATGACGTTCCCGCAGAACAGTCCAGAGCGGCTGGCCTTTCGGGCCAAGGGCGTGGGCGCGACCGTCTTTTGTCGCCAGCGCCATCAGGGAATCATCGCTCAGTCCACCGAGGGGTGAGGTCAGAACTGTTGCCAATGTCAGATCGTCTTGGGGCAAAAGCAGTGCCGCACAGAGCGTCATGAGATCGCGAACGGCCACCTGCTGCGTCAGACCAACACGCACCAGTGTCGCCACGGGCACGTTCCGCGATTTCAGGGCCCGGATCAAAGACCGCAGGAAGGAAGACCGGCGCGGCACGAGAATCAGAACATCGCCTGCTTTCAACGGTGCCTGCCCCGGTTGCGGTGAACGGCCAATCTGTTGATCGATCCACCCGGCAAGGGCCTCCGCCAGACGCTGCGGTGCACTACGCTGGCCAGTATTGGCTTTCGGAGCCTGCCAGGGCGTCAGACCTTCATCGTCGTCCTCGCCTTCCAGCACCGGAACGAGCGGCCAGAGTTCAACGCGCCCACCCTGCCCCGGACGCGCAGATACATGGGGAAGCAGTGTCTCCTGCCCCTGCTCCAACAGGCCATGTGCCGCATTCGGCTGGGAAAAGACCGCATCAACGAAAGACAGAACGGGCGTAACGGAGCGGAACGAGACGTTCAGATCCGGGTCACGCCACGGCAAGCCCGCATTCTGAACGCGGCGCGCAAACTCAGCTCGCCAGCTATGGAACTGTTCAGGGTCAGCACCTTGGAAACCGTAAATGGACTGTTTGTAGTCGCCCACCGCGAACACGGTGCGGGGTCTCGGTCCCTGTTCCCATGCGCCCTCACCGGAGAAAAACTCGGACGTCAGAGCCCCGGCAATTTCCCACTGAAGGCCGGAATTGTCCTGCACCTCATCCAGCAGAAGATGGTCGATCCCGCCATCCAGTTTATAAAGCACCCAGGCCGCACCCGGATCTTCCAGCAGGTTCCGCGTTTCCTGAATGAGATCGTTGTAATCCACCAGTCCACGCGCGGCCTTGCCCTCACGGAAGTTCGACAGCATTGGCGCGGCAAGAGACAGAAGCGCGCGATTCAGGGAAAGAAGCACGGCGCGCTTGATGCTCTCGGTCAGATCCAGCAGGCGCTGGCCTTCCTCTTCCAGCAGCGGCACGATTTCAGGAACGGCATCCTGCGCTTTCTTGCTGATGATGCGGTTCATCTGCCGCACGGTGCCCTTGTCCGTCAGCAGATATTTGCTCCAAACGGGTGCCGAACGGTCTTCAATCTGTGTCCCAAGCCACAGAAGCATCTGCTCCACAGTCGGCTTCGCAGCGGCCGTGACAACGCCGAGCGCCGCCTGAAGTCCGGCCCGCAATTCCGCTTCCTTGCGAGGCTTGCAGACCAACCCTTCCAGATCAGACGCGGCCTCCTGCCCGGCCTTCAGAGCGCCCCGATAGGCGCTCAGCACAGCGTCCGGCAGGATCTGCCAACGGTCCAGCAGGGGACGGACGCGACTTTCTTCCATGTTCAGAGCGCGTATCCGCTGGAAAAACCTGTCGATCCCGATAGTCCCCGCCACTTCGGCCACGATTTTCGGAGCCTTGGCGAGTTCGTCTTCCATGGCCTCCCGCAAAGCGAGCGTCGTATCCGTATCTTCCATCAGGGTGAAATGCGGATCGACCGAGGCTTCAAGCGGGAAACGACGCAGAAGAGACTGACAGAACGCATGGATCGTCTCGATCCGCAGACCGCCCGGTAGATCCAGAACCTTCAGGAACAGCGCCCGGGCCGCACGACGTGTCTCATCCGTATTGGGGACACGTAATTTCTCAAGTTCCCGGCCCAGACGCTCATCCGGGAGCGACACCCATTCGCCAAGACGGGATTGAAGACGATTGGCCATCTCGGCGGCGGCGGCCTTGGTGTAGGTCAGGCACAGGATACGGGACGGGTTTGCCCCTTCGGCCAACACAATCGACCCATCATCTGCTTCTACTTCAAGCGGCAACATTAGACGAAGCAGACGATCAATCAGCAGCTTGGTCTTGCCCGATCCGGCAGACGCGGACACAAAGACGGACGCCATCGGGTCAGACGCAGCAAGCTGGGTGCGATCGGCTTCAGCAATAACATCAGCGCGGTTGCGGGTCTCGCTCATGCGTCGTCTCCTTCCGCATAGGCCGCGCGCCATTCATCCACCCGTGCCAACTGCGCGTAATCCGTATAGCGCGGCACATGTCCAGCCCAGGGCTGGGAGCGATAGGGTTGATCGGGCTGGTCATACTCATCAATGAGGCCGCGTAGTTTTTCCATGGCCTCACCAATCAGGGCCGCCGCATCAAGGCTGGATTTCCGACTTGGAACTTCGCTTTCTTTCCCCGGATCATCCCCGCCAGTCAGATGCCAGTACAGAAGCTGTTTCGTCTCAGCCGCCTGAACACCTTCGAAAGCGCCCTTGGCCAGCAATGCTCCTTCCAGAACAAGCTGAACGGACCATCCACCCTCCACGGCTTTTCCGGTAGGCGGAGAACCGGTCTTGTAATCGAAGATCGTCGCCTTGCCGTCTTCATCAACATCAATACGATCTGCCCTACCGCGCAGTTCGAACGGTGCACGTGCAGCTTCGATCTTGAACGACGCAGACACTTCCATATGCCGCGCGATGGCGTGCTCCTGCTCTCGACGGGTCCGCTCCTGTACGGCAACCCAGTCTGCAATACGCTCCAGCCTTGGGCCCCACCAACTGACCAGCGCAGGTCGCATATTGGCCTTGGCCAGTTCTTCCGCGAATGCGCGCTTCAAGGAGGAGGCCACGTTCTGCGGCCAGCGGTCCGGATACTCTTTGAGAACCCGATCCATGGCTTCATGTACGATCATGCCAAAATCTGCGTGTTCCGCGCCTTCCTCAAGCGGCTTGAGCGCCTTCAGCTTCAGAACATGCTTGGCATAAATGGCATACGGGTCCTGCATCCACGTCTCGATCTCCGTGATGCTCAGACGCCGTGGGCGAAGTGCCACAGGAGGCCTTGGCTCTGGAGGAGCCACGGTTTCCGCGCCATCCAGCGGCTGATCCATCGCCTTTTGCCATTCGAGCGCAGGATGCACAGGCAGTTTCTGCCGGCGACCACCCAGAAACGCCTCCATCCGCACCATCCAGCGGGCGGGCACACCCGGTGCACCATCCCGTCGGGCGGAACTGGAGAACACGACCTCCCCAGCGGCCAGAGCCGTTGAGACGAAATCATGAGCGCTGATGCCGATCTGTCGTTCGGGAGACGGGAGACCAACACGCGTTCGCATCGGGCGGCTCAACCATGGCCCCGGATCAGTCGCAGGCGGCCAGACCGTTTCATTCAGTCCCCCCAGAACCACCACATCGAACGCCAGCAGACGCGCTTCGAGCACACCGAGAATGGTGACACGCGGATGGGCCAACTCCACACCGCCACGATGCGCGCGCAAGCCCGTCAGCATCTGCCCGGCCATGGACGTGTTCAAAAAGGAATCCAGATGCGCCAGCCTCTGTGGTGGCAGAATGCCAGTATGCTGGATCAAAGCGGCCAAGTGACGGGATAGCGCCTCACCATCATCCCCCATCCAGAGACGTCCGCCTGGATGCAGTCCTTCTTCGGGCTCTGCGGTCAGTTCTGTTTCGGTCGCGGCCAAGGCTTCTGCTGTACGGATCAGGGCTTCCAGCAATTCGGGGAGCGGAACCGCGCCGGACAGGCTGAGCAGAGGCTCGAAAGCGGCTTCAATCCGGGCGATAAATGCCGCTGGTCCTTCCGGCTCATCAGGAGCATCCGCGCTGGCACCATTGTCCGGGTCACGCTGGTTCTGGATATACGTCTCAAGCGCCGCCTTAAGGCCTGCGATACCGGGTGCAGGAGCAGGTCCACGCAGCAACAGACGCTCCAGCCGACGGGCCGAGGCGTGGCAGTTACCCGGTGTCCGACCAAGAGACGCCAAAGGGTGTTTCAGAACAGAAAGCAGAGCCACTGGGGAAAGCTGGGCCTCGGCTGCCGTGGCGATCAAGCGCAGGAAGACTGCGGCTGGCGTCTGCGCCAGAGGCTCACCGGCACTGTCATCGGCATAAATCCCGAACCGCAGAAGCTCGGTCCCAACGCGCTGAGCAAGGCTACGATCTGGTGTCACAAGCGCACAGGTCTGCCCGGGTACAGACACCACATTTCTAAGGATCAATGCGATAGACTGCGCTTCCTGCTGCTGATCCTGTGCGGGAAGCAGAGACAGGCCTGAAATATTCCGCGGGTTCAGATCCCGCCCCCAGGCCGTAATCCCCTGTTCCGGCAGCATAACGCCACGCATCAGGCGCTCTCTGGCCCGATCCCTGCCCCCGTCCCAATCCGTCAGATCGTCGCGTGTCAGTCCCAGATCCGTAAGAATTTCCTTGAGACCCGCCTGTGGGTGGGACGCAGGAAGCGCGTCCCACATTGCCTGAGGTAAGTCCAGATCAACACCCGGCAGGATCACCAGCCCGGCTGGCAATGTCGCCACTGCCGCCAGCACATCTGACACCGCTGCGGACCCATCCGCGAACCCGACCGCCCAAACGGGCGTGTGGGGTGGGACATGCTGCCACGCCGCCGCCTGCGCTTTCAGACGCGCGACCTGACGGGCAACGGGGTTCGACAGACCTTCTTCTTCCAGCCATTTCGGCCAGATTGTCGTGATGATTTCCAGAAATTTCAGCGTCTGTTGCCAGTGTTCTGAAAAGCGTTCTTCCACGGCTTCTGGCAAACTTGCCGCCAGATCGACCCCACTACGCTCAGCCTCATCCATCAGATCCGCCAGCGCCTTGGCGAGAGGCCAGGCCCGGTCGATACCCTTGGTCTTGTCGACCCCGACACTAACGATTGGCGTTTGCAAAATCAGCATGGACAACACGGCAAGCCGTCTCTGCGGCTCGACCGCAGGAGGCAACGAGACATCAATCCCGATGGACGCCAGCGCCTCTTCATCCACGTCATTGATCGCAACGATGCGCGGCAGGAGGGATGCCTTGCCATCCAGCACGCGCAAGAACGCTTCCATCAATGCACGTCCAGCTCGACGGCTCGGCACGAGCAACAGCCCCGGACCGTCGGTTCCCGCAGCGGGGTCCTGCTTCAGCCATTCATGAGCGACCCGATCCAGAAAAGGCTCGGTGCCTGCAATCGTCACAACGGTCATAACGCAACCCCGCTCAGGCGCTCATCCGGCCAACCGGTCAACTCTGCAAACCGTTCGTCTTCTGTCGCGCCAGAAGTCAGCGTCAGGTGCAGGGCATTCGCAGGCAGGAGATCTTCAGCGCGCTCTGGCCATTCCACCAGCATGATGCCTTCGCAGGCTTCATCCCAGGCCAGTTCATACAGCGCATCCGGCCCATCCAGCCGCCATAAGTCATAGTGGAAAACCGGCCCGACGGAGGTGTCGTAAGGTTGAACCAGCGCAAAACTCGGGCTTGGAACTTCCATCTGCGGGTCATGGGCCAGCACCCGCAGAAATGCCCGCGCAAAAGTGCTTTTCCCAGCCCCCAGACCACCTGACAGGGCAATGCAATCGCCTGGAGTGCAAAGCGCTGCAAGTTGGGCGGCAAGATGTTCGGTCGAGGTCTGGTCAGGAAGGCGTATCTGCATGCCGCCTACTCTGACGCCCCCTCTACTATCCAGCAAGTATCTCGTTGTTCTGGTTTCGAATAACGGGACTTTGCTCTCCTCAAGCATAAAAATAGACACAAAACGAAATAAAGTGAACGTTTTGTGATTCTTTGAGAAAAATAAACAACGATTGTTGACTCTTTATTACAGACAGATCGAAATAGATTTTAACTTTTCAGTAACGATTCTGAACAAGACCATTCCTCAGAAGGTATTCCGTCTATGACGTCCACTCTTCTCATTAATGAATTCATGTTCAACCCAAGCCCATCCGGAGATCCGAACGAATTTATTGAAGTAAAGGGCGACCCTGACACAGATTACAGTGAATGGTCTTTGATCGTTGTTGACGGAGATGGTTCGGTTTCGGGCAAAATTGACAATGTTTTCCAGCTCGGAACCACCAACAGTTCTGGATATTGGGTTACCCCATATCAGACGAATGCTTTACAGAACGGGACGCAAACTGTCCTTCTGGTCAAGAATTTCACTGGCAAGGCTGGCGATGACCTTGATACCGCCAATGCTGGCACGTTCACATCCACTCCCTGGTCTGAAATCGGTGATACGATCGCTGTCTCGGACGGGGGCAGTGGCGATCTGACTTATGCCAACGCTCCAGTCCTGACTGGCAAGATCATTGCCGGCGCCTCACGCATTCCAGATGGTACCGACACAAACAGCGCCTCTGACTGGAACGCGGATGACCCGTCTCTGGCCGGAATTTCGGGATATGGTACCACTGCTGCTGCCGGAACCATTCTCGTGACTCCCGGCGCAGCAAACGATGGAACTACCAGCGGCGGCTCTTCCGGCACGGATGACGGCTCCTCAGGATCTGGTTCGGGGTCCGATACGGGCTCGGGATCAGGCACCGATACCGGCACCACAACTCCGACAGCTCTGACAATCCAGCAGATCAACGGAAACGGTTATTACAGCCCCGTCGCGGGCAGCAGCGTCACAACCACAGGCGTCGTGACGGCCGTTGATACAAACGGCAGCATCGGCTTCTGGATCCAGCAGTCCAGTAAAGACACAAGCAGCGTCGGGAGTACCGGCCTGTTTGTTTACGCCGGCAAGAATGCCACATTGCCAACTGTTGGCACTACCGTTTCCGTCACCGGCACAGTGACGAATTATTCCGGTACATCATGGAGCAAATCCCTGACACTGCCGGAACTCAATCTGGTCTCCTACACAGACACAGGCGCAGCCTACACGGCGATTTCCCCGACCGTGATTGGCCAAGGCGGTCTGACCGTCCCTGCAGCCTCCTATCTTGGCGATCTTGAACAGGCGATTGACCTCAACAAGAGCACAGCCACCATCAACCCTGACACCAACGCTCTGGACTTCTACCGTAGCCTCATCGGGCAGGTCATCACGCTGCATGATGTTGTAGCGACCGGTGCCACAGCGTCCAACGCCACCTGGGTCGTGCCCGACAACGGAAATGGCCTCCTGACGCCAACCGGTGCACTCCAGAGCACCGAGAGCAGCATCAATACCCAGCGCGTCGAGATCTACTATGACAGCGGCGTCACACCTGGTTCGGCCATCAGCGCTGAAGTCGGAGACAAGCTCGGGGATATCACGGGCGTCCTGACCTATTACAATGGCGTCTATGAACTGATCCCGACCACACAGGTCACGGTTATTCACACCGAGACGGAAAAGCCGGTCACGAACTTCCACAAAGACGAGCAGAACCTTCTCGTCAGTGACTACAACATCGAGAATTTTAACGCCCTTGATCCGGCCAACGCGGACCGTCTGGCACAGGTCGCCAAAATCATTGTGCAAAATCTCGACAATCCTGACGTTCTGGCCATTCAGGAAATCCAGGACGACAGCGGCACCACGAATGACGGCACCGTCAGCGCAGAACAGAATCTTGCCGCTCTGGTCAAGGCCATCGCCGACGCAGGCGGTCCAACCTATTCCTGGGCACAGGTCGATCCGGCGAACGGTACGCAGGGCGGTGTTTCCGGCGGCAACATCCGCAGCGTGTTTCTCTACAACGCAGACCGCGTCACCCTGAAAGAGCCGGTCACCACAATCGGCGGCGAAGAGCTGAGCGGCACATTCAAGAACACCCGCCTGCCACTGGTTGGAACGTTCGAGTTCAACGGCAAGGACGTCACGCTCATCAACGTGCACCTGTCCTCACAGGCCGGAAGCTCGGAACTCTACGGCGCGACCCAACCACCCGTGAACCATGGCGGCACGACAAGCACGGTCAACAACCGTATCGCGCAGGCCGAGTACATCACGAACTACGTCAAAACCCAACTTGCCAGCGATCCGACTGCCAAGATCGGTATCCTTGGTGACTTCAACGACGTAGCGTGGAGCGACGCCAACAAGGTCTATGCCAACGCCGGCCTGACCGACATGGAAACCAAGGAAGACGCGAGCAACCGCTACACCTACATCTATGAAGGCAACGCCCAGTCCCTCGACCATACTGTTGGCACGGACGGATTTGCGAATGCAGGCCAGTTCCAGACCCTGCACGTCAACACGGGACAACTGGATGCGGAATCCGACCATGACCCGTCTCTGACTCTGCTGGAAATGACGGATTACAGCGCCACGAATGGTGCTGCCCTGTCTGACGTCGCCCTGACAAACAGCCAGACCGCAGCCGTCCACAGCGGCAGTACGGCTTCAAACATCAGTGTGGGAGATGGAAGCCGTCTTGCACTCTATGCTGGCAGTACGACCCAGAATATCCGCCTCGCCAGCGGCGCAAAAGTGGACCTCCCGGAACTGGCCTGGTCCAACAGCGCGACGGCAACTCTGACCGATCCTTCCACGCTGGAAATCTCCAACGGCACCGACACTTATACAATTGCCCTCGACAGCGATTATGCAGCCGACTTCTTCACGCTTCAATCTGACAGCACCGGCGGCACACTCCTTCTGGCAGAAGGCACGCCCTGCTACTGCCGCGGCACACTGATCCTTACAGACCGCGGAAATGTTCCGGTCGAACAGCTTGAAGTTGGTGACCTGATCCAGACACGCTCGAACGGCCTGCGCGCCATTCACTGGATCGGCCGTCGCAGCTATTCCGGCACGTTTGCCAATGGCAACCGCGATATTTTGCCGGTCACTTTCCGTAAGGGATCGCTCGGCAAGAACATTCCTGAACAGGACCTGTCCGTCTCCCCGCTCCATGCCATGTATCTGGACGGCGTGCTGATCCCGGCTCTGTCGCTCGTGAACGGCACCAGCATCGTGCAGGCCGAGCGCATGGATGAAGTCGCGTATTTCCATATTGAACTGGAAAGCCACGACGTCATTTTCGCGAACGGCGCAGAGTCTGAAACCTTCGTGGACGACAGCTCGCGCGGTATGTTCCACAACGCCGCCGACTACAGCGTGCTCTACCCGAATGCAGAGCCGGTTCCGGCTCAGTATTGCGCCCCGCGCGTTGAGGAAGGCGCGCTGCTGGCCGCCGTCAGTAGCCGTCTGAACGCCCTGTCTTCTGACACCCGCGCAGCAATGAACGATCTGGAAGGCTATGTGGACGTCGCAACCCATAGCCGTATTGAAGGCTGGGCACGCGTTTCGGGAAGCGTGAAACCTGTCCGTCTTCAGATTGTCGACAACGGGGTCGTTCTGGGCGAAATCCTGGCGGACAAGGCTCGCCCGGATGTTGGCGCAGCCTGTGGCTTCCGGTTCGACATTCCGGGTGGGCTGTCTCCGCTGGAGCGTCATGTTCTCGAAGTCCGCCGCGTCACGGATGGTGCGACCCTCGGTAACACGCCGTGGATGATGGACCAGAAGGAACAGAAAGCCCCACTGGCCATCGTAGCGTCTGCTCCGGTCGAACTTCTGGACGGCTGCATCGACATCGCCACCCGCAACCGCATCTCCGGCTGGGTCACGAACCCAACGGCTTCTGAAGACCCCGTAACGCTTCAGATCGTGGATAACGGTGTGGTTCTGGCCTCCGTTCTGGCCAATGGTCGGCGCCCGGATGTCGCAAAAACGGGCCGTCCTTTGCTCTGCGGGTTTGATGTCATCCTGCCAGGTGGCCTCTCCCCCCTGACACGCCATGTTCTGGAAGTGCGTCGTGAAAGCGATGGCGCCCTCCTCGGCGCGCCGCAGGTTCTGGAAGCCGTCGGCATGTTCGACGCAGATATGGAGCAGACCGTCGCCCGCGCCGTCGAAGCAGCCGCTGACGAACAGGCTGGCGATCAGGTTCTGTCCTTCCTGCTGGGTCAGGTCGAGAAACTCCGCCAGTCCCGGGCGCAGGCCATCAGCGGCCTGACGGATCAGGCGCTCAACGCCACACGCCGTCGCCGTGGCATGAAAACTGCCAGCGCACCACAGCGCAAACGCGCTCTGGTGATTGACAGCCTGCGCCCGGATGCGAAGCGGGACGCGGGATCACAGGCCATTCTATCTCACATGACTGCACTGGAAGGTCTGGGATACGACGTCTGCTTCATCGCAGCGGACCAGATGACCCTGATCACACGTCTGGAAACCCTCCCGACCGTGACTGTTCAGGGCGCACCGGTCTTCGCATCCGTCGAGGATGCACTCTCCCGCCAGAAAGACAGCTTCGACGTTGTGTATCTGCACCGGGAAGACGTCGCCACGCGCTACATGGCGCTTGTCCGTCGCAACCAGAGCAAGGCCCGTGTGCTGTATAGCGTGGCGGACCTGCACTTCCTGCGTCTGGCCCGTCAGGCCGCCATTCAGGGACGGCCGGAACTGATGGCCAAAGCCAATCAGGTTCGGATCGCAGAATATCGTGCCGCTCTTCAGGCCGATGCAGTGCTGACGCATTCCCAGACCGAAGCCGCACAGCTTCGCATGGATCTGCCTCAGGCGAATGTGCATATCGTGCCCTGGGCTGTGTCGCAGACCACTTCCAAGGCCACAAACCGCACTGGCGTGCTGTTCGTCGGCAATTACGCCCATGCGCCGAACGGTGATGCCGCCCGCTGGCTGGTTCAGGACATCATGCCAGCCGTCTGGGCCATGGAACCGACCATCACCTGCACCCTCGCAGGCGCAGAGATGCCAGACAGCATCCATGCTCTGGCCAGCGACCGTGTCCGCGTTCTGGGGCATGTGCAGGATCTGGCCAGCGTTCTCGGTCAGGCACGCCTGAGCGTTGCGCCGCTGCGTTTCGGTGCAGGCATCAAGGGTAAGGTTCTGGAAAGCCTGTCCGCAGGTGTTCCCTGCATCATGACACCCGTTGCAGCCGAAGGCCTGAGCCTTCCGAAGAGCCTTCAGCCGCTCGTACAAACGACAGCAGAAGATCTGGCTCGCCAGATCGTCGCGCTGCACACCGCCGAAGACCTGTCGGACGTTACAAACGTAGGACGGGCCTACACACAGGCAATATTCTCCGAAAAGGCCGTGATGGCAGCACTGAACAACGCGCTGGACCAGAAGGCTGCCCTTCGCGAGGCAGGCTAAACACCCCGCGGGAGAGACAGCAGGTCCATCCATCGGACCATGACTGTCTCTTGCTGAAACTCCAATGCTTTGCGGCGGCCCATGGCAGACATGGTCCGCCGTTTTTCTGTCTGCCCCATCAGAGACAGAAGCGCATCGGCCAACGCGTGAACGTCTCCCGGCTGAACCAGAACTCCACTCACGCCGTCTTCCACGATCTCCGCCGGCCCGGTTTCACAATCGAAAGACACAACCGGCAGCCCGGCCGATGCTGCTTCCAGCAGAACCATGGGAAGCCCTTCATAGCGGGAAGAACAAACATACAGTCCAGCCCGCCGATACTCCGCGTCAATCTGATGTGTGGCCGGAGCCAGCGTCACGCGCGAAAGCCCTTCTACGACCTGAAGTAAACGATCCCGTTCAGGCCCATCCCCACGGATCCTCAGAGACCAATCTGCTCCGCGGCCATCAGCTTCTACTATCCGCCACGCAGCCAACAGAAGGTCGTACCCCTTCTGTGACGTCAGCCGGCCTACCGTCAGAACGGTTCGGGATGTCTCATCATAAGGCGTCTGCCAGACAGGAGGCGCCATATTGGGAATGACGGTCAAAGAAGCCCGAACGTCCCGTCCTGCCCGCCAAAGCGCTTTGTCCCAAGCCGTCAGAACGACTACATCGTCAGCCCATCTGGCCGCAATCTGCCGCCCCCAGACCCGTTTGCGACGTCCCAGCGTAATGTTGAAATTGAAGTGCTCCCACACGATGCAGCGGCATCCGGCCAGACGGGCTGCAGCCACGCCATACAGAGCATGTGTGGCTTCCACGACAACCAGTGTGTCGATGCGGTGACGCTTCAGATAACGCACCAGTCTCCCGACAATCCGTGGCCAGGAATTGAAAATTTTTACTGGCTTTTCAAACAGGGATTTTACGGGAATTCTGTCATCCAGCGGAAAAACGGGCGGGCCGTTTCCCACCAGTTCCAGCAGATGAACCGTCACATCCCGCTGAACAAGTCCGTTCATCACCGCACAGGCAGAGCGCTCGGTTCCGCCTGTTGCATTAATATGTTGGATGACAAAGGCGCACCGCATGCGGGATGGTCTACCCCATTCAACTCAAAACGCCTAAGAAACAGAGATGACGATTTCACCTCAAACCCTCTCCACCGACGTCGCGATTGTTGGCGCCGGCCCGACCGCCCTCTTCGCAGCTTTTGAATGCGGAATGCTCAAACTGAGCTGCGTTCTGATTGACGCTCTTGACAGCATTGGCGGCCAGTGTGCAGCGCTCTATCCGGAAAAGCCGATCTACGACATTCCGGCTCACCCTTCCATTGAGGGCGGCGCACTGATCGACGCTCTGGACAAGCAGATTGCCCCGTTCGACGTTCCGCGTCTGCTCGGCTCCCGTGTGGAAACCCTGACGGGCCATCGTGGAGACTTCACGCTGACAACGGCGCGTGGCGACACCGTAAAAGCCAAGGCTGTCATCATCGCAGCGGGTGCGGGGGCGTTCGGCCCGAACCGTCCGCCACTGGATGGACTGGAAGCCTACGAGCGGACGGGTGCGGTCCAGTATTACGTCAAGAAGCGTGCTGATTTTGCAGGCAAGACAATTGTCGTCGCCGGTGGTGGCGATTCCGCGCTCGACTGGGCTCTGTCCCTCTCCGAAGTGGCCGAGAAGATTTATCTTCTGCATCGCCGTGATCGCTTCCGCGGCGCGCCGGAAACGCTGTCCCGGATCGAAGAGCAGATTGCCGCCGGACGCATCGAGAAGGTCGTTCCCTACCAGCTTCATGCCCTGCACGGCACAGACGGGCAGCTTTCTGCCGTTGAAGTCACCACCCTCGCCGGCGACTCCCGTCATCTGGAGGCTGACACGCTCCTGCCGTTCTACGGTCTGTCCACCGATCTCGGCCCGATCGCCCTATGGGGACTGGATACGCACCGCAACACGGTACCTGTCACGCCAGCCACACTGGAGAGCAGCACACCGGGCATTTTTGCCATCGGCGACGTGGCCACATATCCCGGCAAGCTTAAATTAATTCTTCAGGGATTTTCGGAAGGCGCAATGGCAGTTCATGCCATCCACGCCATAGTTCATCCGGATACAGCCCTGCACTTCGAATATTCCACCAGCAAGGGCGTTCCGGGCTGAAAACCGGGGGTAGACAACCGTTTCCGCTGGTGCTGATCTGATCGGTACCAAATCGAAAAAACGGTTTTCTACCAATCGGAAAGCAGCAGAACTGTCATGAAAATCATCGTCATGGGCGCCGGTGTCATCGGCGTCACAACCGCATGGTACCTCGCTCAGGAAGGCCATGAGGTTGAAGTCATTGACCGGCAGCCAGGCGTAGGGCTAGAAACATCCTTCGCCAATGCCGGTCAGGTGTCTCCTGGCTACTCAACTCCATGGGCCATGCCGGGTCTGCCGTTCAAGGTCGCAAAGTGGATGATGAGCAAGCACAGCCCGCTCATCATCCGTCCACGCTTTGATACCGCCATGTTCCGCTTCATGGGCGAACTGCTCGCGAACTGTTCGGAAAAAGCCTACGATATCAACAAGAGCCGTATGCTCCGGATTGCGGAATATGCCCGCGACAAGATCGACGCCCTGCGCGACGAAACCGGCATTACGTATGACGGCGACCAGAAAGGTCTGATCCAGCTTTTCCGGACGGACGCACAAGTCGAACATGCTGCCGAAGACATGCGTCTTCTGGCCGAAAGCGGCATCGACCATCAGCTTCTGAACGTCGATGAAATCATCGCTCATGAGCCTGGGCTGGCCCATGCCCGCCATCGCCTGCGCGGCGGCCTGCGTCTTCCGGGTGATCAGACGGGTGATGCCCATCTCTTCACGCGCCGCCTCGCCGCCATGGCCGAGCAGAAAGGCGTGAAGTTCCGTCTTGGCACGAACATTGAAGCGATTGAGGCCACCAGCGATTCCATCCTGAGCATCCGCACGAGTGCAGGTCGCCTGAAGGCGGACGCTTATGTTCTCGCTCTGGGCAGCTACTCGCCTCGCCTGATGAAGCCACTGGAGCTGCGTCTGCCGATCTATCCGGTGAAGGGCTACTCCCTCACCATGCCGATTACGGACGAGAGCCGTGCGCCGGTTTCGACGGTCAATGACGAAACCTACAAGGTTGCCATCACGCGCCTCGGGGACCGTATCCGCATTGGCGGCACGGCTGAACTGACGGGCTTTAGCCTGCGTCTTAGCCCGGACCGTCGTGAAACGCTGGAACTGTCCTTCAACGAGATGTACGGCGGCGGCGACCTCTCTGCTGCACGCTACTGGACAGGCCTGCGCCCCTGCACTCCAGACGGCACCCCCATCGTCGGCCCGGCACCGCGCTACGACAACCTGTGGCTCAACACAGGTCACGGGACCCTTGGCTGGACGATGACAGCAGGTTCAGGACAGATCATCGCAGACCAGATTTCTGGCCGCCAGACAGCGATCCCATCACTGGACCTGTCTCTGGACCGTTATCTGTAAGTTTTCTGTCTCCCGGCAGGGGCGTTAGCGTCCCTGCCGGAATAAAGCTTTCTTGGATTACCTGCGTCCAAACGTCGAGCCGCAGTGCAGCTCTGACAGTCAGGCAGATCGCTATTTAGCGGCTCGCACACCCTGATGCGAAACCTTCCGCGCTGACAATGCACTCTCTGCCACAGAGTTCTGCAGGAAAAACAGTCGTCTTGTAGTCCAAAAACAAAAAAAACGGGGCCAGCTCGAAAGTCGACCCCCGTTTCCATCACACTCACCCCGCCAAAGTGGGGCTCGTCCTGAAAATCAGTTGGATGGTGCTTCAGCGTCCGTCGGAGCAGACGTCTCAGCAGCAGCCTTCTTGTGCTTCTTGTGATGCTTCTTCTTGTGGTGGTGCTTCTTCTTGGTCGTCGTGTCCGTGGACGTTGCAGCATCCGTGGCGGCAGGAGCAGCCGGAGCGGCAGCTTCCGGAGCGGCTGGCGCTGCAGCAGGAGCCGCAGCCGTCGGAGCTGTAGTGGTTTCTGCCGGAGCGGCAGGGTCAGCGAAAGCCGGAGCAGCCGTCAGGGCCAGAGCGGAAACGGCAGCGATAAGGGAACGGTTGAAAAGGCGCATCTGAGAACGAAGCTCCAGAAAACTGAAAAACAAACCACATGTCAGAAAAACTGCAGAGGCCATACTTCGAAACTAGCACCAGACACCGCCTTCGTCGTGCATTAACTTTTTGAAATTTCAGGGGGATAGCCGCTTGTCTTCGTAAATACGCCTCAATTCCGCCAAAGTCCCAATCAGGACTTCCTGATTTCTTTCCCACGACTCTCGAACAAAAAAACGCGCACCGGAAACCCGATGCGCGCTCTTCATGCTTTTCCTGAAAAGAAAGATCAGGCTTCGCGGCTCTTGGAGGCGCGCTTACGCTCGTTCGGATCCAGATAACGCTTACGGATACGAATGGCGGACGGCGTCACTTCAACCAGTTCATCGTCTTCGATGTAGGCGATGGCCTGCTCAAGGCTCATGCGGCGCGGCGGCGTCAGAAGCAGGGCTTCATCCTTGCCGGAGGCACGCATGTTGGTCAGCTTCTTTTCACGGACGGCATTGATGTCCAGATCGTTCTCGCGGGAATGCTCACCCAGGATCATGCCTGTGTAAATCTTCTCGC
Source organism: Gluconobacter japonicus (assembly GCF_002723975.1). GTDB lineage: Bacteria > Pseudomonadota > Alphaproteobacteria > Acetobacterales > Acetobacteraceae > Gluconobacter > Gluconobacter japonicus. Next base: position 51,404 of record NZ_BEWO01000012.1, on the reverse strand, counting down.
CAGCGTCCACGAACATCGTGCCACGGTCCTGCAGAGAGAACAGGGCGTACTGCGTCGTCTGGCCATCTTCAGCGGAGATCAGGGAGCCGTTACGGCGACCTTCGATCGTGCCGACATAAGGATGATAACCATCGAACAGACGGTTCATGAGGCCCGTGCCGCGCGTGTCGGTCAAGAACTCGCCATGATAGCCGATCAGACCACGGGACGGGATCAGGAACGTCAGACGGACCTTGCCACCACCGGACGGACGCATGTCCTGCATCACACCCTTACGCAGGGACATCTTTTCGACAACGACACCGGAATACGGCTCGTCCACGTCAACCAGAACTTCTTCGAACGGCTCTTCACGCTCGCCCGTCTCTGGGTTCTCGCGGAACAGAACGCGCGGACGACCGATCGTCAGCTCGAAGCCTTCACGACGCATCGTTTCAATCAGAACGCCAAGCTGAAGTTCACCACGGCCGGCAACTTCAAAGGCTTCGCTTTCCGGGCTTTCCGTAACCTTAATGGCCACGTTGCCTTCGGTTTCCTTGAAGAGACGGTCACGGATCTGACGGGACGTCACCTTCTTGCCTTCACGGCCACCCAGCGGACCATCGTTGATACGGAAGGTCATGGACAGGGTCGGCGGATCAACCGGGCGGGACGGCAGCGGCTCGCTGATGGACGGATCAGCAATCGTGTCAGGAATCGTCGCTTCGGACAGACCGGCCACGGCCACGATGTCACCGGCTTCGGCTTCCTCAACCGGCACGCGGTCCAGACCACGGAAGGACAGCAGCTTCGTCAGACGACCGGTTTCAACAACCGTTCCGTCCGGACGCAGCACGCGAACCGGCATGTTCACCTTTGCACGGCCCTGGTCGATACGACCCGTCAGGATACGGCCAAGGAAGTTGTCGCTCTCGAGAATGGTAGCAACCATGCCGAAAGGCGCATCCTTGTCGACGTTTGGCGTCGGGACGTGGCGCAGAACCAGATCGAATAGCGGGGACAGGTCCTTCTTCGGTCCGTCCAGTTCCAGATCTGCCCAGCCCTGACGGCCAGAAGCATACAGCATCGGGAAGTCGAGCTGGTGTTCGTCAGCACCGAGGGAGGCAAACAGATCGAAGATTTCTTCGTGCACTTCGTCCGGACGCGCATCGCTACGGTCGATCTTGTTCACGACCACGATCGGACGGATGCCACGGGCCAGAGCCTTACCCAGAACGAACTTCGTCTGCGGCAGAGCGCCCTCAGCAGCATCAACGAGGATGATCGCGCCATCCACCATGCTCAGGATACGCTCGACTTCGCCACCGAAGTCAGCATGGCCCGGGGTGTCGATGATGTTGATGCGCGTCTCTTTCCAGACAACGGACGTGCACTTGGCGAGAATGGTGATGCCACGCTCGCGTTCGAGGTCATTGCTGTCCATCGCGCGATCAGCAACGTGCTGGTTCTCGCGGAAAGAGCCGGACTGCTTGAGGAGCGCGTCAACCAGCGTGGTTTTGCCATGATCGACGTGCGCGATGATGGCGATGTTACGGATTTCCATGTGGTCTTCCAGACGGTGCATCGAAGATAAGAATTTGCGCCGTCTTCTGCACCGAATCCCGCGAATATGCAAACTCTGTCGCAGTCTTTTCGCATAAATCACGACTTGAGCATGGACGGAAGCTGGTCCAAATCATCAGAAAACACTGTCTTTTTGCGAGTAGACTCCATCATGTCCAACACGATACCAACCGGGCCATCCGCCCCGGGAACAGATGCCCTGAGCCAGCTTGGCCGCAATACGCCTGCTGCGAGCTGCCCTGAAGAAGCCGTTCTGGAACGCGTCCCCTCCCCGCATCAGGGCCGCAAATATGTTGTTCGTTTCACGGCACCGGAATTCACGTCTCTCTGCCCGGTCACAGGCCAGCCGGACTTCGCACACATCGTGATCGACTACATCCCGAGCAAATGGATCGTGGAGAGCAAATCCCTCAAGCTGTACCTCACCAGCTTCCGCAATCATGGTGCGTTCCACGAAGACTGCTCAGTCGCCATCGCAGAGCGTCTGGTCGAGCTGCTTGATCCGGAATGGCTGCGAATTGGTGCCTACTGGTATCCACGTGGCGGCATCCCGATCGACGTGTTCTGGCAGACGGGCGAGCCACCCGCAGGCGTGTGGATTCCGTCGCAGGATGTTCCAGGCTATCGGGGTCGCGGCTGAGGCATGACAGAAGCGGCTGCCGTTGCCCGGTCGGGCGGTCCTGTCACTCAGGCACGCCTTACGGTCGATTTCAGACGACTGGGCCTTGAGCCCGGCATGACTGTTCTGGTCCATACCACCATGAGCCGGATCGGCTGGGTGTGTGGCGGGGCCAGAACCGTGATCGAAGCCCTGTTTCAGGCTTGTAGGGCCGGAGGGCACGCTTGTCATGCCAGCCCAATCCTCGGAACTCAGTGACCCTGCCGGATGGTGCGAGCCATCGGTTCCTCAGACCTGGTGGGACACTATCCGGGCAAGCATGCCGGCGTTCGATCCCCGCCTCACGCCCACACGCGGCGTGGGGACTGTGGCAGAAATGTTCCGCACCTGGCCGGGCACACGCCGGAGCCTGCATCCGCAGGTTTCTTTCAGCGCTCACGGCCCCCTTGCAGCAGAAATCCTCTCCAGCCAGCCCCTTGAAGATCCATTTGGCGTCATATCCCCTCTCGCTGCCCTGAAACAGGTTGGCGCATCCGTTCTGATGATCGGGACAGGCTGGGAAACCTGCACGGCACTTCATCTGGCAGAACGTCTGGCCGATCCACAAGGACCGACTTTCGAGGACGCAACGGCCATTCTGGTGGAGGGGGAACGCAAATGGGTCCGTTTCCGGATGCCGCACACAGATGTAGACCGCTTCCCGGCTCTGGGCGCAAAACTGGACGGACACCCAATGCTGCGCCATGGCCATGTCGGGGCCGCGTCTGCTCGCCTCTTTCCAATCGATCAGGCTGTCAGCATCGCCGTACAGTCATGGCGTGAACGCGCTCTTACACCGTAAGGGCGGCACCCATGATCTGACGCGGCCGCTTTTTAAACGCAAGAACCATCAGGGCAATACCATAGAGCAGCGTCACACTCTCCAGCCCCGGATGCAGCACTGATCCAGACGTCAGGGAACGCGCCATGTCTGTGATCGGGATCAGAAGTGTCAGAAGACCTGCAAGACACAGTAGCGACCCGATACTGCGCGTACCGCCCAAACACATCGCGACCAGAAGACAGACCAGAAGCACTGCATAAAACAGAGCTTCCACAGTCTGATAATGGCCACCTTCGGGAAGGAAAGGCATAGCGGCCAGCACGGCAGAGATCCCGCTGACACACCCGATCATACAGCCCGCTGTCAGCACTGACAGACACCGTGTTCCAAAACTGTCTGCAGTCAGCCCTTCAGAACGCTCTCGCCGTCGACGCGCTGAAAGCCAGAGTTGGTTTCCAGAATAAAACAGAAACGCACCTCCAAAACCCAGAACAGCGTAAGTCCAGCGGACCAGCCACCCTCCGTAAGTCCCGAAATGCAGCGCGTAAATCAACGTCAGGGCCTGGAATGCGGATGTCTGATGGTTGGGAAGAAAATCCGTTGCGATCAGACGACCGGTGTAAGGATTCATATCTGCGTATCCTCCCTCCGGCCGACGCACGATCTGTGCCTTGCTCTGCACCATAACTCTTAGGGAAAGTTTTCCTCCCCGGCTGGAATAAACCAGCGCATCAGCCTCAAGATCCGGAGCCTGCCTGTTGAAAGCCTCTACAATGGCCATCGGCTCCAGCGGGAGTTGTGAGCCATGATCGGAGTGGACACCACCTTTCGCCGACGGATGAACCGCAGCGGGGAGGAACAGGGTTTTTTCCAGCGCCATGATCGGCTGCTGAAATGCAAACCCCGCAGCGGAAGCTGCCATCACGATATGAAATGGGAGCGAGCAAACCCCAAGAAGCGTGTGAAAATCGAGCCAGACCCGACGCAGAGTCTCAGTCATTCGCAGAGCGAAAAGATTACGGACCAGAGACGGCAGCAGAACAATCGTGCCAGACACCAGAGCCACTGCATACAGCAGCGCCACAATACCCATGACGAGCCGTCCATATTCCCGGTTCAGGGGCAGGCCAATACGCTGATGGAGGATATTGAGAAAATACATAGCCTGGGAAGGCGTGCGCGTCCGGGTGACAAGGCGACCATCCGGATCAAGTCCCGCATAAATGGTCCGTGCCGGACCGTGCTCCTTTTCAGAAGACGTCGTCCACATGAGACTGGAGGGGGTGGCAGCGTCGGGATGCAGCACCAGCGTGTAAGCAGTCGCCATGGACGGGTCAGAAGCCCGCGCCTTCTGCACCAGCTCAGACAGGCTTTGGACAGGAACGGGAGCAGGAAGTGTTGATGTTTGGGATGCCCAGTTTTCCAGCGGCAGTTCAAACATCGTCATGCCACCAGCATAGAACGCAATGAACAGAAACAGGCCGGCCATGATGCCCGCCCAGCTATGGACGTTCCGGTAAAGCCGGATGATATCGCCACGTATCTTCATGCCATTAGGGCATGCAAAAAAAAGAACAGCGCCCACACGCTTCCGTTCAGCAGAGCCAGAACAAGCCATGCCTGCCGAGAGGAGCGGAACAGGAATGAAAACGCCACCAGAAGCCCCCAGACTGGCCCCGGAAACCAGCGCAGAAGCTGCGATGTGACGGTTTTAAACTGGGCATCTGCGTGAAAGAGCAGACCCAGGACCCCGAGCAAACCGCAAGCCAGTGCGGCCCCCAGAACAAGCCCTGCCATCACTTTTCCCAACCAGCCTGAGCCATCCAAAGGCTTCTGCTGAACGTCAGTCTTCACAAGAGACGCCCCTGTGTTCTGAAAACCGCGATCAGGAATGGCACGAGCATACTACTCAGCATCAGAAGCGCCCCCACGGCCAGACATGCTGCCAGAACATGCAGTTCCTGAGCCATGACCGCGACAGCCAGAAGAAGACATCCTCCTCCCGGCAACACTCCTCGCCCCGCTGAAAGAGGATGGCGCAACAAACACTGGGATGGCGCGGACAGATAGAACAGTCCGGCCGCCAGGGCCGTCAGGGCTACAGACAGCAATTCAAACGCCACGAGTCAGTGACTCATAACAGAAGGAAACGACCTGCCCCGATTTCCGGACACAAAGGTCGGATCACAGACAGGCTGCAACGGAACGGCCACTGATGGGACTGTCAGACAACCCGTCTGTCCAAAATACAAACCAGATTTCCCATGGCTTTGGGGAATATGCCAAAGCCTCGACAGGCAGCCTCGCTCTACGCGTCTGACATCAACCAGTTCACAAGACAGCCCCGGAAACACCGTTCTACGGGAAATAAGATACGATCTGACCCGCACCACAGCTTCTCCGAAAATCGAGCTGCGGCATAACATTAATGATAATTATTCTCAACAAAAAAAAGTAAAGTAAATCCCCTTTGATTCCCTTCACTTTTTCAAGCCACTACCGAGAGGCGAAATGCCCTTGAACGAGGCGCGCGATTACGCCTCGATTCCCAATTGCCCTTGGAAGTATAGCAACGGCGCTTCATCCCGGACTGTGATGTTGGTGGGGCGCGCCATAAAGAGCGCATGCGTCCCCCCCTGGAACGTCTCGACAAGCTCACAATGCATCTGCACCAATGCGCCATCGATGAAGGCCGTACCGTCTTCCGCACGTACCACAACGTCCGAGCCGAATTTGTCGGCCGTGCGGCTGGCAAAGAGCATGGCCACATCCTTGTGGCTGTTGTTCAGGATGCTCAGGCCGAAACGACCAGCCTCGGCAATCGCTTTATAGGTCGAGCTACCACGGTGCAGACAGATCAGAAGCAACAGCGGGTCAAGGGAAACTGACGTCAGGGCGCTGATGGTCGCACCCTGCTCCCCCTCGCTTCCCTTGGCCGTCACAACAGCGACACCTGTTGCAAAATGGGACATGGCCCGGCGAAAGTCCTGCTCATTCAGTGTCGTCATGACAACTCTCCTGCCATCGTCGGAATCTTTGATCCCGGCACCCTTACAGGAGAACTCCGGCCCTCACCAGAACCCCAGCGGAAACATCCCCTCTCAGAAGCGAGCCGTCATGGGATGTGCGCCCATGCGCCCGTCTTCCCTGTCCAGCGCCGTAATGGCAGCCATATCAGCATCATCAAGAGAAAAGTCGAAAACATCCAGATTTTCGGCCAGACGCTTCAGGTTTGCCGATTTCGGAATCACGATAAATCCGCTCTGCAAATGCCATCGAAGAATAACCTGCGCCGGCGTTCGTCCAACGTGACGGGCAATCGCACCAATGGTCGCATTGTCCAGAAGCTGCCCCTTCCCGAGCGGACGCCATGCCTCCGTGCGGATGTTATGCTGTTCGTTAAAGGCCCGAACCTTTTCCTGCTGAAAGAATGGATGAAGCTCAATCTGATTGACCGCCGGCACCACACCTGTGGCATCCATGATCCGCTCCAGATGCTCAGGTTCGAAATTCGATACGCCAATGGATTTGACGCGTCCGTCTTTCTGCAGGTCAACAAGCGCTTTCCAGGTCTCGACGTACTGTCCCTGCCCCGGCATAGGCCAGTGAATCAGATACATATCGAGAACCGACCGTTTTAGTAGGCGGCAACTTTCCTCGTAAGCACGGATCGTGCTGTCATACCCCTGTTCGTCATTCCAGACTTTTGTGGTGACAAAAACATCCGGCGAACCAGCCAGACCTTCGCCAACACCTGCTTCATTCTGATAGAGCCGCGCTGTATCAACAGAGTGATATCCAAGCTTTATCGCCTCACGAACAACATGAGCCGTCTCTTCAGGAGGTGTTTTCCAAACACCAAGACCGAGCTGCGGAATAACGCACCCGTCGTTGAGGGTAATACGCTTCTGGTTATCCATGTAAGCAACCGGATCAATCATGAAAAACTCCTTGCCGATTATCTGTGCTCTTGACCAAAACGCCTTTTCGTCGACCCCGGTTCAGACCTGTTCGAGCAGATGACAGAGCTTGCGAAGCAGCGCATCCGTACTGAACGGTTTGACCAGTAACGCACACCCAGGTTCCAGAAGCCCTTCATCCAGAATATTCTGCTCGGCGTATCCGGTAATGAACAGAACTTTCAAACCCGGAAATTTCTCCCTCATCCTGGCCGCAAGCTGCCGACCATTCAGTCCACCTGGCATGCCAATATCCGTAATCAGCGCATCCGGACGGAGGGCAGGAAGACGATCTGCCAGCTCCATCGCGGAAATTGCATCCTCCGCCGTCAAAATCCTCGCACCCAGATCTCCGATGACGTCACTGACAATCAGTCGAACAGCTTCTTCATCATCCACAATCATGATCAGCTTCCCGGACATCCAGGATGGGCCACCCAGCGTCATCACGGAATTGCTCTCAACAGCCGAGACGTGCCCAGAAGGCCCATCATATCGCGGCAGAAAAAGATAGACGGACGTCCCCTGCCCGAGCCGGGACTTTAGAGATACGCCACCGCCAGACTGGCGGGCGAAGCCATAGATCATGCTCAGCCCCAGCCCCGTCCCCTTCCCTAACGGCTTGGTGGTAAAAAAAGGATCGAAAGCCCGTTTCGCTGTTTCTTCAGCCATGCCACAACCATCATCTTCCACCTGAAGCAGGACATAATCCCCAGGGGGAACGCCGACTTCATGTGCAGCGACATTTCCCAAAGTGGCATTACTGGTTGAAATCCGAAGCAGGTTACCTTTCTCCTGCATGGCATCGCGCGCATTAATGCAGATGTTCAAAATCGCATTTTCAAGCTGATTGGCGTCAATCCGTGTTGTCCAGATTTGCGGAGCCAACGTAAATCCGAGCGAAATGGCTGGTCCGACACTGCCCTGCAACAGGGTTTCCAGACCACTGACCAGTTCATTGACATCCGTCGGCACTGGATCAAGTGGCTGACGACGCGAAAATGCCAACAGGCGATGCGTCAGGGATGAAGCGCGGCGAACGGCGTCCTGCGAAGCCGTAAGATAACGCTCCAGACCGCCTGTCCGGCCCTGCGACAGGCGCATCTCCAGAAGTTCGAGACTCCCACCGATCCCGGCCAGAAGATTGTTGAAATCATGCGCCAGACCGCCTGTCAGTTGACCAACAGCTTCCATTTTCTGGGACTGGCGCAGCTGTTCCTCCAGATCATTACGCTCGGTAATGTCGCGCCCTACACCATAGATACTGTCGCCTTCATTATTGAAGTTCCAGTTGTAGATCCGCCACGTCCCGTTGCGATGCAGCATCCGGACATCCAGCCCAAGATCAGACCAGGACGAACTTTGATGCGACCGGTCAAAAGCCTCACAAACCGCAGCCTGATCGTCGGGATGACACAACGCATCAATCCGCAGACCAATCAGCCCTTCCTGCGCATAACCCAAGGCCCGCAACCAGGATGGACTGACAGCAAGGTAGTGCCCACTCCGGCTGATGATAACAAACAGATCCTTGGCGATCGTCCAGAGGCGATCACGTTCCCGCGTGCGCTGGCGGATACGTTCCTCCAGCATCACATTCATTTCCCGAAGCTGCTGCTGCGTCTTGGCCTGACGCATGGCAGCATGGGTGCGGTCCGCAACGGCGCGGGTGAAAACAATTTCCTCTTCAGTCCAGACATGGGGAACGGACGCATAAACGCACATCACACCAACAAGACGTCCGAATTTGAAAAGCGGGACATTCAGGATGGCACGAATACCCAAAGGCCCGAACCGCTCCGACCGCCCTGCCGTCATCGGGTCCTGCTGCACGTCGGCAATGGCAATTGTCCGGCCCTGGGCCAATAACGGCCCATAATCTCCATAATCCCGAAAACTATGGAAACCCCGAACAGACACACGCTGCTGGAGATTGATGCCTTTGCCCAGCCCCGCTGTTCCGGCAGGACCGATCAGCAGACCGGTGCCCGCTTCATCAACAGCGCCATAAGCCGCACAGGACACAGCAAGCTCCCGACACAGAATGTGTGCGGCAACGCCTTCCATTTCATCTGCAGTTTCCAGCGCACGCAGACGATCACCAAGCTCGACAAGCGCGATCTGCCGAAGCGACTGCCGTTTGCTCTGGTCAATATCGAAAACGATACCCGTAAACCGGATCGCTCGCCGCTCATCATTCAGATCACAACGCCCGTTACCCTCAAACCAGCGAAGACCGCTCGGCGTCTGAACGCGGAATTCAAAATCACATTTGCCTCCCATCCGCACGGCTTGTGTTATGGCCTCGGCAACAGAGGCGCGATCATCCTGATCGATCGCATCATAGAACGCGGTAACCGGTACACCCTGCTGAAGGGCCTGAGTATCCAGCCCCAGGGTTTCTGCCAGTCGGGCATCCCCAATCACCAGACCGGAGTTATCGTCCCAGACCCAGGTTCCAGCGATGGCTCCAGCATCAAGCGCAAGCTTGAGCCGCACCGCGGACTGGTTCACTTCCGTCAGGTCGCGCCCGATCGCCAGCAGTTTCTGGACAACTCCCTCTTCATCAAAGACCGGCGTGATAGCCACATCCCAGAAGCGGCGATTGCCCCGCATCGTGGTTGCATACCCCTGGAAACGGCCGGTCTCACCCGCAATCGCAGCATTGACGGCCTGCACCGCCCGCGCCCGTGCCTGTGCCCGCCAAAGATCAACCCATGGAATACCGTGCAGGATAATCGGACTGTCCAGTTCCATGGCGCGTATCCCGCCTTCGTTGACAAAACGAATGCAGCCCTCGCGATCAAGAATATGAATGCAGTCTGGAGAGCTGGACAGAAGCAGCCGGGTAAATGCCTCGCTGGATCGCAAAGCTTCAGCAGTCATAGTGGCATTCGACAGATCGACAATAACCCCGACGCAGGACAGCTCCTCTCCGGCTGGCTTCTCATCATCCATCCAGGCACGCATGAGCAGATGCCGAACCATGGTCGGGCCATGCTCATGTGAAACAATGATCCGAAAACGGAGTTCGCAGCTTCCTTCCTGAAGGAGCTCTTCCTCCGCGACGGTTTCGTAGGCTTTCCGGTCCTCGGGATGAAGGCGACTGTAGAAAGTCTCCAGAGACAAACCATGCGCCATCTGCGCGGAAGGCACGCCCCAGATCATTGCAAAACGCTCATCCCCGGAAACGGTACGCTTCACAAGATTGGCCCGGAAAAAGCCCATTTCTGCGGCTTCGGCCATGCGTTTGACGCGACGCTCCAGCCTTCTGAGCTGATCCGCCATGACGACCGGGGTTCGGTCCGGTTCAGGTCTGAAAATGTCCTGCGCGTATTGCTCACACAAGGCACGAACATTCTCCAGACCTGAACCGGCCTGACTGACACACAACCACACTTCCGGAGAGCCCATATGAACGGACAAACGACAGGTCGAGGAGGATTTTAGAGAAGATTTCAGAACTTCCAGACGGGTCTCATCCCCCGCAGAAGCCAGAAGCCATTCCTGCCCACGCGCCTGCGCCAGAAGAAGAGCCGCACCACCGCCAAGAGTGGCGGCGAGCGCGAGGCAATGATTGATAGAGGACGTCTGAAAAGCCGCGCGGGTCTGACGCATTTCCGAAGACAGAAGTCTTTCTTCGTTGGCCAGTTGTCCCTCTTCGCTGCTCATCATGCATTTCCTCAGTCAAGTCCTGTCCATGGACAAGACAGTACTGTCCTTCAGTCTAACAGATCTAGGTCGACACGTCCTGTGACCGTATGCGTCCTTTGGCACAAATCCCATGCGACTTTGCCGAGGGTGAGGCGTTTCTGCCGTCACGAACATTTCATTAACAGGAGATTTCATCATGCTCGGTCTTGATCTGAGTGGCAGAACAGCCCTTGTGACCGGCTCTACCGGCGGGATTGGTCTGGCCATTGCCCGTCGACTGGCAGAAGCCGATGCCACGGTTATTCTCAATGGCCGCAAACAGGATACGCTCGACGGCGCTCTCGAGACCCTGCGCACGCATGTTCCTGGCGGGAACTTTCGCAGTGTGGTTGCGGATGTTGGTACGGCGGAAGGCTGTGATGCCCTGGTCGCAGCAGAAAGCCAGGTGGATATTCTTATCAACAATGCGGGCATTTTCGGCCCGAGCGACTTTTTCAAAACGACCGACGAAAGCTGGCAGAAGCTGTTTGAGGTCAATCTCTTTTCCGGAGTACGCCTCGCCCGGGCTTACATGCCAGGAATGAAAGAACGGAACTGGGGACGCGTTCTGTTCATTGCCTCTGAATCCGCGTTCAATATCCCCGTTGAAATGATTGACTATGGCGTCAGCAAGACAGCCATGGTGGGATTGGCGCGTGGACTGGCCAAGGACATGGCAGGCACAAATGTAACGGTGAATTCGATCCTGCCCGGCCCGACACTGTCAGAAGGCGTTGAAGCCATGCTGAAAGCTCAAAACCCCGACAGCAGCCAGCCTGTTGCTGAACTGGGTGCCGACTTTGTCAAAAAACATCGCCCCAGCAACATCCTTCAGCGCATGGCTACTGTGGATGAAGTGGCCAATATGGTCGTTTATGCAGCCTCGCCTCTTGCATCAGCAACAACGGGAGCCGCCTTGCGCGTAGATGGTGGGACAATCGATACGATCTGACGTTCTCAAACAGCGCATAAAAAAAACCGGGCCTTTCAGGACCCGGTTTTTTTGACTTCAACCGCGTCGGGCAGCGGCAATTTTCTGGTCAGTGCGATACTGGCTGAGTGCATAAACAGACCAGATGGCTGCCGGAATCCAGCCAATAACCGTTACCTGAAGCAACAGGCAGATGATCCCCGCAAACGGGCGACCAATGGTGAAGAACTGAAGCCAGGGCAGAAGAAGTGCCAGAATAAGACGCATGAAATGTTCCTTTCCTTAAACGGGGTGAACCATTGTTCGCGAGGAACGCCTCAGATGCAACACTGGCTCAACTAAGCTTCCCCTCCTTGCAGTCTCCTCCGTCCCGGCAGATCAGTTCCAGCAGAAGCACGGAACGTCCCGTAACAACATATTCAAACTTCTGCTCAAAAACTTCCTGTTCCACAGCAGCACCTGCATCCGGTTGATTGGTATCGAGCAGAAGCTTCCAGCGCCCCTGCCCAGTTTCCGGCAGAATGAAAGGAACAGAGTCTTTCCATCCATTGAGCACGATCAGAACCGTCGCATCCGAGCCACGGCGCATGATACCACTGCGTTGGCTTCGGCCATCAATCATGAGCCCGAAACACTGATCGTGCTGCCAGTCTTCCGGCATCATTAGCCCCCCCGTTGCCGTAACCCAACTCAGTTCCTGAACATCCAGTTCCTTGTTGTAGGCTTCCGTCAGAAACCGGCTGCGATGCAGGATCGGATACCGATGACGCAGTTCTGTCAGACGTTGCACAAAAGACTGAAGCCTCTTGCCTTCATCGCTGATATCCCAATGCAGCCAGGAAATTTCATTATCCTGGCAATACGCATTGTTGTTACCCTGCTGCGTCCGGCCAAACTCGTCTCCCGCGACAATCATTGGCGTTCCCTGAGACAAAAGCAGGGTAGACAGCATATTCCGGCATTGACGCCAGCGAACGGCATTGATGTCCGGATCGTCTGTCGGCCCCTCAACCCCGTAATTGTAAGAGCGGTTGTCCGGTGAGCCGTCCTTCCCGTCTTCGCCATTCGCTTCGTTATGGCGCTCATTATAGGACACGCAGTCCATCAGCGTGAAACCATCATGCGCCGTGACGAAATTCACGCAGGCCCATGTCCGACGGCCGCTATGATTGAAACGGTCTGGACTGGCCAGCAGCCGAGGGGCTAACGCACCGGATTTTGCCTCGCCTCGCCAGAAATCACGTGTCGTGTCACGGAAAACATCATTCCACTCAGCCCAACCCGGGGGAAAATTCCCAACCTGATATCCCCCTGGCCCTACATCCCAAGGTTCTGCAATCAGTTTGACATGAGAGAGGATCGGGTCCTGCTGGCAAACACGCAGGAAACTCGAGTCCTTATGGAAACCATCATCTTCACGCGCAAGTATCGTTGCAAGGTCAAACCGAAATCCATCAACACCCATTTCCTCCACCCAATACCGCAGACTATCTGCAACAAACCGGATGCAGTTCAGATGCGTCAGACTAAACGTATTCCCTGTTCCTGTTTCGTTAATGTAATGTCTTTTACTCTCTGGCATGAGACGGTAATAGGACGCATTGTCCAGACCACGGAAAGAGAGCGTTGGCCCCAGTTCATTGCCTTCTGCCGTGTGATTATAAACAACATCCAGAATAACTTCGAGGCCTGCCTCATGACAGGCCCGAACAAGCGCCCTGAATTCCTGAGCCGCATTGTCTGGTTCGGAAGCATAATGACTTTCGGGAGAAAAGAACCCGATCGTATTATAGCCCCAGTAATTGCTCAGCCCCTTGTCCGCGAGAAATTTGCTGTTCACAAAACTCTGAACTGGCAGGAATTCAACTGCCGTCACGCCCAGATCTCGAATATTTTTCAGCAATGTCGGATCAGACAAACCAGCATAAGTTCCGCGAATTTTTTCAGGAACCTGCGGATGAAGCTTCGTATAACCCTTCACATGCATTTCGTAGATGACCGTATCCGTCCATGACGTTTGCGGCCTCTCAAAATGCTGCGGCGTCGGATCAATGATAATGCTTTTAGGGACGAAAGGCGCACTGTCTTCTGAATTGAAGCTCAGATCCTTGTCAGTATGGTCAAGCACATAACCGAAAAGTGCCGGGTCCCACGTGAGATCTCCATGAAACGCACGGGCATACGGGTCAAACAGCAGTTTATTCGGATTAAATCTGTGCCCTTCATCCGGCTCATACGGTCCATGAACACGATAGCCATAAAGCTGCCCTGGCTTCAGATCAGGAACCCAACCATGAAAGACGTGATCCGTATATTCCGGAAGCTTGATCCGGTCTGTTTCCCGCTTGCCATCGTCATCAAAGAGACACACTTCGACCGATTTCGCGTGGGCCGAAAAAACTGCGAAATTGACCCCGTCATTTTCAAACATGGCTCCCAGACGATTGGGAGAACCTTCCTGTAATCCCTTCTGGCGCGAACTGCTCATAGTCATTGTTCCAGAAAAGACGCGCGCCGGTTTTCCTGCCCCATGGCAGAGCCGCGCAGCCTTCAGATCCGTAACGCGGCAAGAGCCTCTGAAAGAGGCGATAACTTATCCGTGATACCGTTTCCAACATCCCCTGTCAGGCGTTGTGCCATCAGAAAGCCAAAAATCAACAAACGTCCCTGAATAACTGGGCCGACAGCAAGAAGGGTGTGTGCCATGCTCCAGAATACGCCCACCTCGACAAAACGGGAGTTACAGCTCCTATCGGTCGCTGCCGAGATGTATCCTTTCATCAAAACGGGCGGACTGGGAGACGTTGTTGGCTCTTTGCCAGATGCGCTTGAGAAGCAGGGCGTCAGCACACGAACCCTGTTACCAGGTTATCCGGCTGTTCTTCGCGCTCTCTCCAACAGAGAAGAAATAATCCGGATTGATAATGTTCTTGGACATACAGGGACAGTCCTGTGCGGAAGAACAGAGGGCAATACTGTTTATGCTCTGGATGTCCCTGCACTCTATGATCGGCCGGGCAATCCCTACCTTGAACCTTCCGGACAACCCTGGAGCGACAATGGCATCCGCTATGCCGTTCTGAGCCGCGTTGGAGCTTTGATCGCCGCGGGACTGCTCCCAGACTGGAAACCTGATGTGGTTCTGACACATGACTGGCACGCCGGTCTTGTGGCTCCCTACCTCCACTACATGGAAGGCACGCCCCCCCCGGTCGCGCATGTCATTCATAACCTCGCGTTTCAGGGGCTCTATCCTTATGACATGCTCCAAACCTTCGGCCTGCCTGACGATGCCTTCACCCCTGACAAGCTGGAGTATTACGGGCAGATCAGCTTCATGAAGGGAGCGCTTCAGCTCTCCGACCGGCTGATCAGCGTCTCTCCAACCTATGTCGAAGAAATCCAGACACCGGAAGAAGGCATGGGGCTGGATGGCGTTCTACGGGCCCGTTCAAATGTTCTGACAGGCATCCTGAATGGCGTGGACCTTCGGGAATGGAACCCCATGACGGACCCGTCTGTATTCTTCCCATATGCTGTAGGCGACATTATCGCGCGCCGCGCCAACAAACGTGTCTTCCAGGCAGAATTTGGTCTCCCGCAGAAAGCGGACGCCCTCCTGCTCGGAATGGTCAGCCGCCTGACTACACAGAAAGGTGCTGATCTTCTGGCCCGGCTGGCTCCGCGTCTGTTTCAGGAAAATATCCAGCTTGCGGTGGTTGGCACAGGTGACGAGGCCATCATGCAGGAATTTGCAGCACTTCGGAGCCGCTACCCTGACAATTTCGTCTGCCACCTTCGGTACAGCGAAGTGCTGGGACACAGACTGCATTCTGCCGTAGATGCTTCCCTGATTCCATCGCGGTTTGAACCCTGTGGCCTGACCCAGTTTCATGCACTCCGCTACGGATCAATTCCCATTGCCGCACGTGTTGGGGGACTAAGCGATACGATCATTGACGCCAACTCCGCTGCGGTTTCGGAAGGCGTCGCAAACGGCATCCTGTTCTCTCCCACCACGGAAGACATGCTGTATCTGGCCATCCGTCGGGCTCAAACCCTGTTCCGCCAGAAAGCCGTTTGGGCACGGATGCAGCGCAATGGAGCCCTCCATGATGTCTCGTGGAATGGGAAGGCTGCTCAGTACGCTCAGGTACTGCAGGAAATGTCCGGATACGAAACAAAAACCACTGATACGGGTACCGATATCGCCCCCCGGCGCGCAGATCCTGCTTCAGCACGCCCCCGTCTGTCTCGCCAGGTCGCCCGCATGCCCCGGACATCCGGCGGAACGACCATATCTTCTCTTATTCCCTTTTCACCCCGTACGGGCACCGGCCCCTGAAAGTTTTCCCCTATGCACGCTCGTACGGTCGATCCAGCACTGCAAAACATGATTGACACCCTGATGACGGGTCAGTGTGGCGATCCTTTCGCAGTGCTGGGACGTCATCGGGACCATCGACAGGATATCGTCAGAGTCTTCTACCCTGATGCCGTAGAAGTGCATTTGATGATCCAGCAAGCTTCTGGCCAAACTGTTGAAAAAATCATGCGCCGAATTGATGATCGGGGGCTTTATTCAGCGACATTGCCACGCTCGGCACACTATTTCCTGCGTATCCGCTGGGCCGATGCCTGGCAGGAAACACATGATCCTTACAGTTTCGGTCTGCTGTTAGGGGATATTGATCTTTACCTGTTCTCGGAAGGAAAGCATCAGCAGATCGATCGTATGATGGGCGCCATTCCCATGACCGTGAACGGTATAGAAGGCGTGCGTTTTGCCGTCTGGGCACCCAATGCCCGGCGCGTCTCGGTTGTCGGTGATTTCAATATCTGGGATGGCCGCAGACACTGCATGCGCCTTCGCCATGGATCAGGCATCTGGGAACTGTTCATTCCTGGCGTCCAGGCCGGAGAACGATACAAATACGAAATAGTATCCCATAGCGGAAAAGTACTTCCTGCAAAGGCGGATCCATATGCCAAGGCGGCAGAACTCCCACCGGCCAATGCCTCCGTTATTGCTCATCCAGATGCATTTGAGTGGCACGATGAGGAATGGATGGCTGCTCGCCCTTCTCGACAATCCAATACTGCCCCCCTTTCAATCTATGAAATTCATGCGCCTTCCTGGCGTCACCCTCAGCATGGTCGTGAGATCATCAGTTGGGACGAACTGGGGGATACCCTCATTCCGTATCTTCAGGACCTCGGCTTTACCCATCTGGAACTTCTGCCTATTGCGGAATATCCATTTTCCGGTTCCTGGGGATACCAACCTCTCAGCCTGTATGCCCCAACAGCCCGTCATGGATCCCGTGCACAGTTTGCCAGGTTCGTTGACCGCTGCCACCAGGCAGGCCTGGGAATTATTCTGGACTGGGTCCCCGCGCATTTTCCAGCCGATCAGCACGGTCTCGCCCAGTTCGATGGAACGCATCTCTACGAGCATGCTGACCCGCAGGAAGGTTACCATCAGGACTGGCATACGCTCATTTACAATTACGGGCGCAACGAGGTCTGTGGCTTTCTGGCAGGAAGCGCTTTGCACTGGCTGGAACAGTTCCACATTGACGGTCTGCGTGTGGATGCCGTCGCGTCCATGCTCTACCGGGACTACAGCCGCAAAGATGGAGAATGGCGCCCAAACATTCATGGCGGCCGCGAAAATCTTGAGGCCGTCAATTTCCTGCATCATCTTTCGGAAACACTCCATGACCTGCATCCAGGCACCCTCCTGATTGCAGAGGAGTCAACATCATGGCCTGGAGTGACTGCACCAGCCCGGACTGGTGGCCTCGGTTTCGATTATAAATGGAACATGGGCTGGATGCATGACACGCTGCGCTACATGCAGCGCGACCCGCTCTGGCGCGGCTACCACCCGTCGGACCTTACCTTTGGGATGGTCTATGCGTATTCTGAGCACTTCATCCTGCCACTGTCGCATGATGAGGTCGTTCATGGCAAAGGCTCCCTGCTGGGCAAAATGCCGGGAGACGACTGGCAGAAACATGCCAATCTTCGCGCCCTTTATGCCTTGATGTGGGCTTATCCCGGTCGCAAACTCCTGTTTATGGGCGGAGAAATGGCTCAACCACAGGAATGGAATCACGACGGGGAACTCGCCTGGCATCGTCTTTCAGACCCGCTTGGACGCGGTGTTCATGCCTTGATCCGTTCCCTCAACTGGCTCTATCGGCATCTTCCAGCGCTTCATACGTTTGATGATCACCCCGAAGGTTTCCAGTGGCTGATCGCGGACGATACACAGAACAGTGTGTTTGCCTGGGTCCGATACACCCCCAATGCCCCTCCAGTGCTCATTGTAGGAAACATGACACCCGTTCCGCGTTGGGATTATCGCATTGGCGTTCCATGGGGTGGCCCATGGCAGGAACTGCTGAATACGGACGCTGATATTTTTGGCGGTAGCCATCTGGGCAATCAGGGTCAGGTTTATGCGCAGGATATTCCTTCTCATGGACTGGACCATTCTGTCAGCCTGACGCTCCCTCCTCTGTCTGTTCTCTATCTTTCTCCCGCCTCCTGAAAAACAAGGGGTCATTCCATGTCTTCATTCAGGTTCAGGAACCGCTTTGGTGCGGAACTTATTGCTCCGGACAAGACGCGTTTCACACTCTGGGCACCCTCCTGTGACAGGGTCGTCGTCGAGGTGGAAGACCTTGCTCCCATCACCATGCGTCGTCATTCAGACGGAACCTTCACAGCCGAAGCGCCCTGTGGGGCCGGAGCACGCTATTTCTACAGGGTTCGGGACGAAATAACGGTTCCAGATCCTGCAAGCCGCTTTCAACCCGACGGTGTGCATGGCCGCAGCGAAGTTCTGGACCCGGACACTTACGACTGGAAGCATCCGGACTGGAAGGGACGTCCTTGGGAAGAAACGATCATTTACGAGACGCATCTGGGCCTTGAAGGCAATTACGAAGGCATGAAAGCGCGCCTTCAGGAACTGGCCGACCTTGGCATCACGACTGTTCAGTTCATGCCCGTCAACAGTTTCAGCGGGCATTGGAACTGGGGTTATGATGGCGTGCTTGTCTACGCACCCACTCCGGCTTACGGACGCCCGGATGATCTCAAAGACCTGATCGATCATGCCCATTCACTGGGACTGATGGTCTTTCTGGATGTCGTTTATAATCACTTCGGGCCTGACGGAAATTACCTTCTGGAATATGCCAAGGGCTTCTTCGACCCCCGGTATGATACACCGTGGGGCGACGGCATTGATTTCCACAATCCCATCGTGGCGGATTTCTTCATCGATAATGCGCTGTACTGGCTGATGGAGTATCGTTTTGATGGTCTGCGCATTGATGCTGCATGGGCCATTACGGATCGAAAATGGTTCTATAAACTCCAGAGCAGAATTCATAAGACCGTCGAAAAAGGACGCCACGTCCATCTCATTCTTGAAAACGAGAACAATGATTCAGGCCTGTTGAGGGATGGCTACTCGGGGCAGTGGTGCGAGGACTGGCACCATACCCTGACCGTCATGTTGAGCGGCGAGGACAAAGGCTTTTTCCAGCCTTTCCATACAGAGACAACCGCTCTTCTCAAACGCGTTCTGACGGAAGGTTTTGCCTGGCAGGGAGAATATTTTCCACCCCGGAAAAAGGCACGCGGCACACCCAGCAGTGACCTTCCTCCCACCAAGTTCGTCACGTTTCTCCAGAACCACGATCAGATCGGCAATCGTCCGCTTGGGGAGCGCCTGATTACTCTCTCAAACCCTGATGCCTTTCAGGCCGCTTACGCTCTGTTGCTGTTATGCCCCATGACACCCATGCTGTTTCTGGGCGAGGAATGGGGTTCCACAACACCCTTCTACTTTTTCTCGGATTTCCATGGAGAAATTGGCAAAAAAGTCATTCTCGGTCGTGAGGAACAGTTTGCGGAATACTGCAACCTGACGGATCCGGAGATCCTCAAGACACTTCCCAATCCCATAGACCCGAAAACCTTCAGACTTTCCAAACCGGACAGAAGCCAACGAGACTCCCCAGCGGGACAGGCTTGGCTGGCCATGACAAGAGAGCTCCTGTCGCTCCGACACTCGAAAATTACGCCCTATCTGAAAGGCGCTTATAGTGCAGGCGCCGACATTCTGGGAGATAAGGCTGTCGTGGCGCGCTGGACGCTGGCAAATGGCAGTCTGCTGACGATTGCCGTTAATCTTGGAAAAGAAAGTGCCTCTTTCACAGACCCGGAAACGGTTTTCTACGACACCGCTTCCGATCGCCGTCCCGGCACGCTTCCTGCTGAAAGTTTAGTCGCAGGACTGGATCGTCCTCTTTAAAGGGGACGATCGCTCCCGCTGGACGCAGTCTTCTCACTCAACCAGCCCCCCTGGAAGCCTGCGCGTTGCAAACCATCACGCAGGTAAGGGTTCTTTTTCATCACGTCCCATACGAAACCGCTGCGCCAGTTTTCGAGCATCAGCAGGATTGGCCCCTGATCAATGCCAAGCTGCTGCCCATCTACCCAATAATCGTTCTTGTCCTTGAAGGACGGATTGAAGGAATCCAGGAAGCCATACTGGTTATAGATCCGGTTTCCATAGCGCTTTTGCATTTCTTCAAGAGCAGGAAGTGCAATTTCCGGTGCAAAAGCAATGGATCCGCCGGCCGCAGTCGGCGCAATCGTTCCATCATCCAGAATGTAATCGCGTCCGGCCCCACGCGCACTGTACGCCAGATAATGACGCGGCTTACCGTCATAATCCTGATGGGCGTCACCCGGCCCATCGCACGCCGTCAGGCCCCAGATATTCGCGCCATAATCTTTCCAGTCGCCTGGATTGGCCTGTGCATAGGCGCGCTGCGCATACACGGCTTCACGTCCGTTCTGGAAATAATCATCATGATGCTTGCGATTGAAGTCATCCTGAATGCCACGGAAGTCAATCCAGGATTCACTATACTGATGACCGAACATCGGCGCGAAATTCAGAAGCTGATGCCCCTGAAAATCTCCCCACTGCCCATCATAAGTCGCAGTCCACGTCTTCCATGTGTCGGCAGGCAGAGGATGCGTCGGAGAAGCGATGGCCAGAAGGTAAATGATCAGACCTTCGTTATAGCCCTTCCAGTCCGTCGTAATGAAGTTGTTCGGCGGGGACCAACCCATGCTGAGCCAAGGGCCATGGGCTTTCATCCATGTCCAGTCAATCCGGCGATACAGACGATCCGCAATGTCGCGGATTTCCTTTTCCTTCGCATTGTCCTGATCATAGTAGGACTGTGCAAACAGAACGCCGCCCATCAGAAGTGTTGTGTCTACGCTTGAAAGTTCGGACCAATCCGCGACGCGCAAACCCGTGTTCGGATCAAGGAAATGGTAGAAAAAACCCTTGTACCCGGCTGCGCCAGAAACCTTGTCATTCTGTGGCAGACTGATGAGAAACCGTAGCGTCGTCAGCGTGCGGTCCACCGCCTGATCGCGGGTAACATAACCGCGCTCCGCACCGATTCCGTAAGCCGTCAGCCCGAACCCGACACTGGCGATACTGGCTGCACCATTGGGAAGCGGCGAACGATCCGGCACCAGCCCGTTTTTCGGGTTGGCTGTATCCCAGAACCACCGAAATGTCCGGTGCTCCAGATCTTCCACGAAGGCCTGATCGGCTTTCGTCAGGGACGCTGGCTTATTAAGCTGCGCCACCACCGTGTTCGCTGCGAGAGCTGCTCCTGAAGAGAGTGCCAGATGCACAACCCCTGCCGCCGCCCCGGTTCTGAGAAGACGGGAAGAGGAGGCACAGAACTTTTGTCCTGCACGTCGTGCTGTCGAGAGAAACCTGTTGCCCGGCGCAGGCTGCATTCGAAAGTCAGTGCTCATGCGCTCAGCATAAGCGCAGACAACGCATTACTTGAACGTGGAGTAAGATCACAACATCGTGATGATTTTTACCCGCAGAAAACTGCGAATATTAACGAATATCATTAGCTCCGAAATTCAAGAATCAATACTATTTTGCAAGCTTCCGTTACACGCCCGATTCCCGCTCGACGGGGGAATCTCACTCTCCCAGAAACCGGGCCGCAATTTCTGCCGTAACAAAAGCAGCAATCATTTCAGGTCTTTTGTCCCGAACGCCAAAATCCCCGATCGGGCAGACCAGCTTATCAATCTGCTCCTGCTGAATATCAATTGCCCGGAAGGCACTTTCAAAACGCTTACGCTTCGTCCGGGAGCCAATCATGCCCACGTATCGCAAATCGTTCCGGGCCAGCGCAGCCCCCGTGATCAGAGCATCCAGCGTATGGCTCTGCGTCAGAACCAGAATCCCAGACCCAGCAGGCGTAGCATCAAGAACGCTCTCCCAGTCGGACGTCACCTGCGCGTCAACGGCTGGCGGAACCGGTCCGAACTCATCCTCCCGGGCATCCACCCAGATGAGTTGCAAAGGCAGTAAAGCGAGCGATTTTGCCAAAGCCCTGCCAACATGCCCGGCCCCGAACAGGATCAGCTGAGGCAGCCCCTCCCGCTCTTTCCAGGCTTCACGTTCAAGCGCATCCATGTCCACGACACGCTCGATGCCGACCGTGACTGCCCCCCCGCAACACTGATTGATGGCCGGACCCAACGGAATATGTCGCTCAAGACGCTCCCCGCCCTCTATCAAAAGAGTACGGGCCTCTGCCATGCAGTCCCATTCCAGACGGCCACCGCCAATCGTTCCAACCTGCTCGCGCGACGTCACCAGCATGTAGGCCCCGGCTTCACGCGGAGTAGACCCTTTGGCGACCAGAACCGTAATTCTGGCGACTGCCTCCCCCGCATCACGCCAGCAGCGGATGGCTTCCAGCATGATCAGTCGATCTCGGCACGCAGGCTCATGGCAGTGCGCAGAACCCGTTCCGGCGTGGCGGGCGCATCAAGCTGCGGACAGGTCTTGTAGTCATTCAGGCTGGCGAGAGCATCCGAAATGGCCTGAAGGACGGCCACACCATGCACAAAAGGAGGCTCCCCAACGGCCTTGGACCGGAAAATTGTCTCCTCCTGGTTCGGAGCATTTTCCAGCAATTCCACATTGAAAATCCGTGGCCGATCGGAACAGGCCGGGATCTTGTAAGTGCTGGGCGCATGTGTCCGCAGACGACCCGCAGGATCCCAGACCAGCTCTTCCATCGTCAGCCAGCCTGCGCCTTGTACGAAACCACCTTCGATCTGCCCGACATCAATATCCGGATTCAGGGACTGCCCTGCGTCATGGAGAATATCCACGCGATCCATGGTGTTCTCACCCGTCAGCAGATCAACGGACACTTCCGCACAGGCCGCGCCATAGGCGAAGTAAAAAAACGGACGTCCCCGCCCCGTTGCCGGGTCCCAGGAAATCTTGGGCGTTTTGTAGAACCCGTTGGAAGACAGGGAAATACGGGCGAAATAAACCTGCCAGGCCAGTTGCTGGAAAGTCATGACATCTGACCCGACATGCACACCATCCGGCAGAAACTGCACGTCTTCTTCAGAGACGCTCCACTTCTCAGCAGCAAACGCGATCATGCGGCGCTTGATCTTGGTAATGGCATCCAGAACTGCCATGCCGTTCAGATCCGCTCCGGAAGACGCCGCCGTTGCGGATGTATTGGGAACCTTGCCAGTTGTGGTGGCCGTAATGCGAACCCGGTCGGACGTCAGGCCAAACTCACGCATGGCAATCTGCACCATTTTCGTGTGCAGACCCTGCCCCATCTCGGTCCCGCCATGGTTCACCTGCACGGAACCATCCGTGTAAACATGAACCAGCGCACCAGCTTGATTGTAATGTGTCGCCGTGAAGGAAATGCCGAATTTTACTGGCGTCAGTGCAATCCCGCGCTTGATGTAACGACTGGTTTTATTGAAAGCGCGGATCTCTTCCTTGCGCTTGGCATAATCACAGCGCCGCACCAGTTCCGTGACGATTTCGCGGCTGATCGAGTCTTCCACCGTCATATGATACGGCGTGACGTTCCGGTCTGTGGTTCCATAGAAATTGCGCAGTCGCACCGTCACAGGATCAAGCCCCGTCGCAAATGCGACTTCCTCGATCACCCGTTCTGCCGCGACAATACCCTGCGGGCCACCAAACCCTCGATAGGCCGTATTGGATTGCGTATTGGTCCGCAGTGGTTCAGAACGAAACCGTACGTCCGGATAGAAATACGCGTTGTCTGCATGAAACAGCGCACGATCCACCACAGGCCCGGACAGATCGGCGGACCAGCCACAGCGGGCAGCCAGAACCATATCGACCGCCAGAATGTCCCCGTCATCCGTGAAGCCGACATCATAATCCACGACGAAATCATGCCGCTTGCCGGTCATCATCATGTCGTCGTCACGGTCCAGACGCATCTTGGCAGCTTGGCCGGTCAGATCAGCCGCAATAGCCGCCAGACAGGCCGCAGCATTGGCCTGCGTTTCTTTGCCACCAAACCCCCCACCCATCCGGCGCACTTCCGTCGTGACCAGATGATGCGGCCGGCCCAGAACACACGCCACCAGATGCTGCGTTTCAGATGGATGCTGCGTGGAAGACCAGACGCGCATTTCCCCGGCCTCACCTGGCTGAGCCAGAGCGGCCTGCCCTTCAAGGTAGAAGTGCTCCTGCCCGCCCATCGTGATACTGCCAGACAGACGACGCGGTGCAGCAGCCAGCCCGGCATCCACATCACCGCGCTTCATGACGAGCGGACGCCAGACCAGATCGCCGCCAGCTTCCCGCGCCTGAGCCACATTCAGGATAGCGGGCTTTTCTTCATACTCGATCTTCGCAAGCCGAACGGCCTGACGGGCCGCCTGCCGGGACGTCGCCACCACGGCAAACATCGGCTGACCCCAATAATAGACATGATCCGTGGCCAACAGGGGCTCATCATGCGCATGCACCGGGCTGATCTCATTCTCGCCCGGAACGTCCTCTGCCGTCAGAACCCGCACCACACCGGGCGCAGACCGCACCGCGCTCAAATCCATGGAAACGATCCGCGCATGAGCCTTGGTGCTCAGTCCCGGAACGACATGCAACATACCTTTCGGCTCGGGCATATCGTCGATGTAATTTGCGCGCCCTGTCACATGCAGGATCGCGCTTTCATGCTTCATGCTGGTCGAGGCAGCCCCCTGAACCAGTATCTTGTGAGCCTCAGACATGCGCCAGCCCTCCGGTGCGGGCCAGACGCGCCTGTGGGCCGCCCGTCGTTTCCTCAAAGAAACGCGTCAGCAGGTTGGCCGCCACCGTGCGACGATACCAGTCCGTTGCACGCATATCGGTCAGCGGTGTGAAGTCCTGTGCAATGGCAGCACGTGCCGCTTCAAGTGCCTCTTCATCCCAGACACGTCCCAGCAGCGCGGCTTCCGCCTGTTCGGCCCGCTTCGGTATTGCTGCCATGCCGCCATAAGCCAGACGTACGGACGTAATCACGCCCTCAGCATTCCGCTCCATCATGAAAGCCCCCAGAACAGCGGAAATATCCTGATCGAAGCGTTTGGAAATCTTGTAAGCCCGAAACTGTGCATTCTGCGGGGGAACCGGAATAGTTACACCTTCCACGAACTCGCCAGAACGACGATCCTGCTTTCCATAGGCAATGAAGTAGGATTCCAACGGCAAAGAACGGCGCTCATTACCCAAACGCAGATGAAGCGTGGCTCCAGCCGCAATGAACATCGGCGGCCCGTCCCCGATCGGGGAGCCGTTCGCGATATTCCCACACACCGTTGCGCTGTTGCGGACTTGCGTTGAACCCAGACGACGGATCATCTCCCCTGCATCCGGCAATAGTTCTGCAATGCGGGACTGGGCTTCCTGATAGGTCACGGCAGCTCCAATCGTCAGACCTTCTGCTGTCCGTTCCATCCGACGAAGTTCCGGTACACGACCGATGGCGACAACATGCCGAAGCTGCCGCATCCCTTTCGTGACCCACAGGCCAACATCCGTCGCACCGGCAACGATGGTGGCGTCGGGGTTCTGTTCCAGCACTTCCGCCAGGACATCCACATTCCCCGGAACCGTCAGCGTCCCTTCCGGGCCGGAAAGCTGCACGGTTTCACCATCATTCAGAGCAACCAGACGCTCCGTAATGGTCTGAACCTGTACATCGAAACGATCAGGCCCCGCGGTCATGGACTGCTTCATAGCCCGAACGATAGGTGCGTACCCCGTACAACGGCAGAGGTTTCCAGCCAACGCGTCATCAATCTTCGCATCGTCATCCGTAGCGCCCGGTGTCTTGCGATAGGCGGCCATGGACATGACAAAACCCGGCGTACAGAAGCCACACTGGGAGCCATGCTGCTCGACCATTGCCGTCTGAACCGGGTGCGGGGCATCCGGTGTTCCAAGATCTTCAATCGTATAAACCTGCGCCCCATCCAGCATACTTACAAACTGGATGCACGCATTGACCGCGCGCCAGACAAGCCGGTCCTGTTCCAGCCGAACGACCAGAACCGTGCAGGCGCCACAATCCCCTTCATTGCAACCCTCTTTCGTTCCAGTCCGGCCACGCTCACGCAGCCAGTCCAGCAGGGTCAGTGTCGGAGAGACATCCCCAAGTACGATGCGGTCATCGCCGAGATAAAACTGAACGGCCTGTCTCATCACACCTGCCCCCCTGAACAAGAAGTCTGTACTGAAAAAAGAAGAAATTCTGGCTGGACTGGCAAAATGCGACCCTGAAAAAGCGAGAAACCCCGCACACGGAAAGGGGAAGATTAGCAGACTCCTGCACTATCGGGGGTGTTGCCGTCCAGTACCAAGATACGCATAGCGCGTTGCTTTTTCGAGAGCACATTTCCTCAAAACCTCTCATACAAAAACACCCGGCACGAAGGCCGGGTGCATGGAGAGGTTCTGGAACCCGATATCAGAATTTCGCGGAAACCGTTCCAAAAAACTGTCGGGGGGCAGCGATGAACAGATTGGCGTTATCATCCCCCGAAACAGAGGCAGCGCCGTAAACACCCCCGATATAAACCTGATTGAACAGGTTCGTGACACCAAACGACGTCTGGAAGTTCTGAACAAATCCAATCTTGCCGAAATCGTATGTCGCGTTGAGGTTGGAGGTCCAGTATGCGGGGATCTTTTCGTCGTTCGTATATGTCATGTAACGCGCACTGGTATAGGTCGTGTTGAAGTTGAAGGTCGCGCGCTTCCATGTATAGGTCACGTTCGCCTTGTACATAAACTTCGGATAGTAGACCTGCTGCTTGCCTTTGATGCTG
This sequence comes from Gluconobacter japonicus, assembly GCF_002723975.1. Taxonomy (GTDB): domain Bacteria; phylum Pseudomonadota; class Alphaproteobacteria; order Acetobacterales; family Acetobacteraceae; genus Gluconobacter; species Gluconobacter japonicus. Next base: position 24,561 of record NZ_BEWO01000012.1, on the reverse strand, counting down.
ATGTAAGCACCGTTATAAGGCAGATGTGAGTCCTGATAGGTCGCATCATTCCAGCTAAAACTGTTGGTGATCGCCAACCCCGGAAGAGGACGGATCGTCCCAGCCACATCCGCGCCATTCATCGTTTCACGACCAACATTCATGAAAGCGCTGTAAGTGTTCCCCGTCGATCCACTCGTGATGGCCGCCAGGCGGTTGTAGTAGTCCGTATGATAAAAATCCGCGCTGCCGGAAAAGAAATGCGAATTGAAGCGATAGCCGACGACATAATTCCATGTCCGTTCCGGCCGTAAGGTCTGCTTGTTCGCATTGAATACCGACTGGGCCGGGTTTGCAGAACTCCCCAGACCGCCCCATGGGTTTCCACTGCCACTCTGGGCCCCGTAATCATAGGCACGCATGTTTTCAGCAATGTCGAAATAGACTTCATGCTGGTTCAGGAAATGATAATCGAAGTTGAAATGCGGCAGGAAGGCATTCGCTGCAGTCAGGCTGCCAGACGCCGGATGGCTGTAATAAACGCCCCACTGTGACAGCGTGTCTGTATTATCAACGCTGGTACCACCATGCGTCGTTTGCAGCAGGGATTTGAACCCAGCCGTCACCGTCATTTCCGGCAGAATATGGTAGGTATCCTGTAAGTAGAACTGAAAGGTATTGGTATTGAAAGAGTCTTCCCACCATTTCGTCCCGTTCTTGAAATTGGAAATGGAAGAATGTGGTTTGTCCACTCCATCTTCATACATCTCCATCGGGTAATTAAACCGGTTGTTCTCATACCAGATACCCGTCTTGATATCGTTATGATGTCCGGCATGAATATCGAAGCTCTGCACAAACCCAAGTCGCCGAACATCCGGATGACCCGTTTCCATGGCCATTGGAACCTGTGAGGTCGGAGAGGTCAGGAAGGGATTGGTTGCGCTGTAATCGCCATTTGAAACATGTGCGTACGCAATCGTCTTGGAATCCACATTCGGGAAAAGCTTAAAATCCCCGGTAATGGCAGACATGTAATTGCGCTGTGTCTGTGTTCCGTCATAAGCGTAATCACCAATCTCATCGTTGGACAATACGCCTTCCAGATTACTCGGCACTCCCCCATTCTGGGCGTACATCGCGTATTCTTTGGCCAGTTCGTAATTTGGTTTCAGATAGGTCGTTTTGCGTCCCATCTTCTGCCACATGTTTTTTGTCACGCTGAGATAATTGTACTGCTCGAAATTTGAATAATCGAAAATGGCCGTAATCTTACCGCGATCTCCTACAGGCTGCACCAGCTTGAAATTGGCCTGCTGTTCCTGCTGATCTCCATAGCCCTTCCACAGATCCTGTGCTGTCCGGGCATAAGCAGCGTAAAATTTTGTCCCGCTTGCGTTCAGAACGCCACTATCAGCTCTGGCGAATGTTCTGAAGCCGTGATTACTACCAAAAAGCTGGCTGATACGCCCGCCAGCTTTGTTTTCCGGATCACTGGACGTGAACGTAATTGCCCCACCCAGGGTCTGTGCAGACGGGGTATCCAAGGCCCCCGCTCCCTGAGACATGGTCAGGCTTTCGATATTTTCCTGAATTTCCATCTGGTCAACACCAAGGCCATTCCAGTTATGGAAACCTTGCCCGCCCATTGGAATACCATCCAGAGAGACACCAAGCTGGGTCTGATTGAAACCACGCACATAGAGCGTATTCGCCACAGTATCGAGACCAAAAGCATCATCCGATGCAAAATTCGCGCCCGGCGTCGTCAGGGCCAGAACCTGCATCGGGCTTGTCCCGGCCACGAAATGATCAAGCGTCTGACGGCTGACAACTTCCACGGCACTATGAGGACCACTCCGATGCGCATGAACAGTCATAGCTTCCGAGCCGGATTTGACGGAAGGCTTAGACCGAACCCCAGCCGCTCTCACAGGAGCAACAGCTTTGGGAGCAGACGTCGCGTGATGATGCCGGGTTTTATGGGACGCTGCGTTGGCGGGGCCAGCAATCAGACCAGCCAGAGCAACGCCAGAAAGAAGAAGCCGAGATGCTCGGGGCATTAGGAGTCCGTTTCATTGGATATCAGACCCCGCATTGGAAAGTTTTTATTCTTAGTGTGTCAATTTCATATCATATAATTTCTGACTCTAAATTGTCACCCGTTGCAATTTCGCAACATGAGGAATTATGACCGTCCAAGCAGCGATGCCAAAGCTGGCCAGAGTTCTGCCTGCTCCACAGCACTGACCGTAAAACGCAGCATGGTGGACGGCGCCTGCGTAGATGAGAAAAGCGTCCCCGGCGCCAGCAACATGCCTCCTTCAGATGCTGCCCGCGCAACGGTTTCTGAATCCTGCCCACAATCCGCCCAGACAAAAATGCCAGCCGGCGGCAGGTATGGCACGTTCAAACCACAAGTCGTCAGGACATCAACGCATTGCTGCCGGGCCTGATTGACCTTTTGTCGCAGCCTCAGCAGATGCCGTCCGTAATGCCCCTCTCTCAGTAGTCGCGTCATGACATTTTCCCCAAGTTGTGGCGTAGAGAGGCCCGCCAGAAGCTTGAGATCAATCAGACGGACCACCAGATCCGGCCTCGCGGCCAGAACGCCCACCCTCAGCCCGGCGGCCAGTGTCTTGGCATACCCCGTAACGAGAATGACGCGTTGCAGACGGTCCATGGAGGCAAGACGGATGGCTGTGCCATCATGGAAATCCGCATAAGTGTCGTCTTCCAGAATCATGAAATCATGCTTCTCAGCGAGACGAAGCACGTCATGCGCAGCGGCGGCTCCGAGCGTGTAACCCGTCGGATTATGGACCACACTGTTGATGAGAAAGAGCTTGGGACGATGCTCCGCAGCCAGTCGCTCCAGAACCTCCAGATCCGGACCTTCCCGCCTTCTCGGAACACTGATGATCCGGGCGCCATAAGCTGCGAGACGTCCAAAAATCAGAGGCCAGCCGGGGTCTTCGACCAGAACCGTATCGCCAGGCTGAACCATCAACCGAAGTACAAGATCTATCGCATGCGTCACACCCGAAGTTGTCATCAGATGATGATCCGGATGTGCCGCTATGCCTTGTGCACCCAACATCGCAGCGATGTGTTTACGCAAGTGCGGGCTTCCCTGCGGATGACCGTAATGCAAAAGCCCCTCGACATCCGAACGGGCACTGGCCCGGATGGCACCCGCCACAAGATCAGCATCCAGCCAGTGCTGTGGCAAAACACCTGATGCCGCTGTGAGCTTTACGGACGTTCCGGTTCCAAACATTTCACGCAGGAGCCATGTCACATCCAACCGGGAGGGCTCGGTCTGTTCCTGTACGACAGCCTCTGCCACAACAGGGAGATCCACGGGTGGTCGCACGAAATATCCAGCACCCGGCCGGGACAGGATCAGCCCCCGAGCCTGAAGACGCTCATAAGCCTCTATCACCGTATAACGGCTCAACCCTGCGCTTTCTGCCATTTTACGGACAGACGGCAGACGACTGCCCGGCCTGAGCATATGCGCTTCGATCCGCCCGACCAATTCGGCTTCAAGCTGTTCAACCAGAGTTCTGTCCGCCCCACGAACAGGTTGCCACACAGGCAGCATTCCGGATGAAGCGATGGAAACTGGCATGGTCAAACCTCCGGTACAGTCTGAAAGAATATCGTCAGATTGTACCGGTACTGTTCCGGTAGCAACTGTCATAGTCTGCAGGACGCTCCCGTCTGCAACAGGAAATTCCGTCATGCCGACTTACTGGCAGGCTTTCGCGCCGCTCGTTCTCTTCACGTTTGTCGCCTCCGTAACGCCCGGACCGAACAACATGATGCTGGCCTCATCAGGGCTGACACATGGCTTTCGGAAAACCATTCCGCACATGCTCGGCGTGGCACTCGGCTTCGTCGTGATGGTGGTTCTGCTCGGGCTGGGTCTGGGAGGCCTGTTTGAACATGCACCATGGTTTTATGTGGCTTTGAAATATGCCAGCGCAGCCTACCTGCTCTGGCTGGCCTGGAAGATTGCCACGTCATCTTCCGCACCAGAAGCCAAGAGCAAGGGTCAGCCGATCACCTTTCTACAAGCGGCCGGATTTCAGTGGGTTAATCCGAAGGCGTGGGTCATGGCGGTAGGGATCATTGCAGCTTACGTTCCCAAAGAAGGATTCTTCTTCAACCTTGCCATCGCGAGCCTGATCTGCGGCATCGTGAACTTTCCATCCGTGGCACTATGGGCCGGGTTTGGCGCAGGCATGAGACGCTGGCTGCATCGGCCCCTGCTGCTGAAAAGCTTCAACTATACGATGGCCCTGCTTCTGGTCGCGTCCCTCTATCCGCTGGCGTTCGAAACAGCGTCACACTGATACTCAGGCTACCAACGGATAATGACAGGCCACGCGCCGTCCCACTCCACAGGGTTGGAGACTGGGGCGGTCCGTCGCACATTTCGGCTGCGCGATCGGGCACCGTGTGTGGAAGCGACACCCTGACGGTGGATTGACCGGGCTGGGAACGTCGCCCTTCAACGGTGGCGGCAAAGGACGGTCCGGTCGCGGAACAGCATCCAGAAGAGCCTTTGTGTAAGGGTGCGCTGGACGATCCAGAACCTCCAGTCCGTCGCCTTCCTCCACGATGCTGCCCAGATACATGACCGCAATCCGGTCCGCCATCTGTCGGACGACGGACAGATCATGGGAAATAAAGACGCACGCTACGCCCAGCGATGCACGCAGATCCCGGAACAGATTCACGATCTGCGCCTGAACCGACACATCAAGCGCGGAGACAGGCTCGTCCGCCACCAGAAGATCCGGGCCCAGTACTAGCGCACGGGCAATGTTCAACCGCTGCCGTTGCCCACCGGAAAATTCATGCGGGTATCGATCAGCCACCGAACGGGCCAGACCCACCTGATCCAGCAAGTCGTCAACGCGGGCACGAATGTTTTTACGACCATGAATCCGCAGAGGTTCGGCGAGAGACTCCCCTACCGTTCTGCGCGGATTAAAAGCCGCAGAGGAGTCCTGAAAGACCATCTGCATCCGCGCACGCCACGGCCGCAGCGCATGGTCTGACAGGCCGGAAATCCGGTGTCCGTCAAACAGCACCTCACCCGATGTCGGCTGGGTCAGACCAATCAGCGTACGTCCCAAAGACGACTTGCCACAGCCAGATTCCCCAACCAACGCCAGCGCCTCCCCCCGGTGCACCTGAAGCGACACATCCGAAACAGCGTGCAGCACACGACCGCCGCCCAGTTTGTACTGTTTCTCCAGCCTCCGAGCTTCAAGAAGAACATTCATACTGCGTACAGGACACACGCTACGCGCCGTCCTTCCTCTGTTTCGATCAATGCGGGCCGGACTCCACAATCCGGTCGCACAAAGCCGCATCGCGGGGCGAACACACAGCCGGACGGTCGATTTTCCGGGGTAGGTGGCTGTCCGGGAATGGTTGGAAGCTGCTCCGGCCTTGGCCCTTCCAAGGGCGGAATGGCGGCTAAAAGAGCTTGTGTATAAGGATGGAGCGGACGGTCGAGAACATCCCGCACCGGACCACGCTCCACTACCAGCCCGGAATACATCACCGCCACATGCGTGCAGGCCTGCGCAACCACGCCCATATCATGGGTAATAAGCATCACGCCCGCGCCCTCATCCCGGATTTCTCGCAAAAGCGTTAGGATCTGGGCCTGTACCGTCACATCAAGCGCCGTCGTCGGCTCGTCCGCAATCAGCAGATCGGGCGAGCAGGACAACGCCATGGCAATCATCGCACGCTGCCGCAGACCCCCTGAAAGCTGATGGGGATAGCGCTTGGCCGCCATAGCCGGGTCGGGCACGCCCATTCGCCCCAGAAGCTGCACCGTCCGGGCGCGTGCTTCCCGTCGGCTCCGAGGCTGATGCAGCCGGATCTGCTCATCAATCTGCGCCCCGATGGAACGAACAGGCAGAAAAGCCGTCATGGGGTCCTGAAAGATCATAGCAATCCGGGCGCCACGCAGCTTTCGCATGGATTTGTCCGGCAGCCCAACAAGATTCTGTCCGGCAAACACGATCTGACCAGACGCATAAAGGCCCGGTAAAAGCCCCATGACACTCATTGCCGTCAGACTTTTCCCAGAACCGGATTCCCCGACCACACCCAGCGCTTCTCCGGCCTGCACCTGAAAGGACACGCCTTCCAAAAGACGTCGACCATCTGGCAGATCCAGCTTCAGGTTCTGAATATCGAGCAAGGAGTCAGCGCCCATATTGCCCCTCCCTAATGCGGGGATCCAGCAACGCATAAATTCCGTCTACTAGCGCGTTCGCAATCACGACAAAGATCGCGGCATACATAACCGTTGCCATGATGAGCGGCAGATCAAGTGTGGCGAGAGCCTGATAGGTCAGCCGCCCCACGCCCGGCAAAGCGAACACGACTTCAGTCAGCAACGCCCCGCCGCCAAGAAGCTGTGCGAAATCCAGCCCGAAGAGCGACACATAGCTTAACCACGACAAACGCAAGCCGTGCCACAGCCAGACACGAACAGGTCCCGCTCCCTTGGCGCGAGCGGTACGAATGGAGTCCTCACCCATGGCGGACAGCAGTTCCGAACGAAGAATGCGCGCGTATAACCCCATAAAAGACACAGCCAGCGTCAGGGACGGCAACAGCAGGGACCGCGCCCAGCCAAGCGGATTTTCCGTAAGCGGTACATATCCCAATGGCGGCACCCAACGGAACATCCACGTGTCATGCCAGCGGCTCTGCGTGAACAGGTTTACGACTTCGCCAAGCCAGAAGACCGGCATGGACAAGCCAATCAGCCCCAACACCATCATAAACCGGTCCACCCAGCTATCGCGCAGCACGGCGGAGACAATTCCAATTCCCAGCGACCCCATGACCCAGAAGAACGCTGCCCAAAGCACGAGCGATAAGGTCACGGGAGCCGCAGAGGCTACTTCCGGCACGACTTTCTGACCATGGTTGACGAAAGACGTCAGATCGCGACTGACGAACAGCTTCTCCATCATGCGCACATATTGAACGGGCAACGGCCGATCGAACCCGTATTCCGCCCGCACGCGTTCCATAACCTGGGGGCTGGCTCCACGCCCGGCGATCCGCGCCGTCGGGTCTGCCCCCGGCGTGGCGAAGAAGATGCAGAATACCAGAACGGAGATACCAAAAATAACGAGAGCCATCTGGCCGATACGGGACAAGAGCGCTGCGATCATCGGCCTGCTCCCTTCGGGTCCAGATAATCGCGCAGAGCATTTCCGAGAATGTTCAGGGCCAAAACGGTGATGACAATCGCGACACCTGGAGCAATCGCCACAATCGGACGCGTATAGAGCAACCCTTCGCCATCCTGAATCAATGTTCCCCAAGAGGCAGCAGGAGCCTGCACGCCAAGAGACAGAAACGACAACGCCGATTCCGCCAGCAGACAAAGCGCCATGACCAGAGGCGCCAGAACAACCATGGACGGTGCCAGATTGGGCAGGATTTCACGTCGGAGAATACGAAAATCAGAGGCACCCATACCCCGCGCTGCCGTCACGAATTCCGCCCGTGACAGACTCAGAACGCGGGCGCGCAGCGGGCGGGCAGCATAAGGGACATAAACCAGCGCAATAATGCCAATGGGAATCAGGAAGCTGTCAGCACCAAGCGTCACGAACCCCAAGTGAATCCCGTGGCCGACCGTGACGACAGAAAGGGAAATGGCAAACAGGTAAACCGGAATCGCCCAGAGAATATCCAGAAGCCGGGACAGCAGAATATCCACCCAGCCACCAAAATATCCCGCACAGATTCCGATACTGCCCGACAGGCAAAGACACAGGAACGCCGCGGCTGACGCGATGAGAAGCGAGCTTCGCCCCCCATAAAGAAGACGGGACGCCACATCCCGTCCTTGAGAATCCGCGCCCAGACTGTAGGCGCGTCCGGTCCAGTCCGGTCCCAGTGGGGTCAAACCAAGGTGAAGCGAATTGTCATTGGGTTGCATGAGGTCAAGTGTCTGCCCGTGACGCATAGTCGTCCCGGCGACATTGGAAGAAAACGGATCTACGCCCACCATCCGCGCATAAAGGGGCGCAGACAGGCTGGCCAGAACAACGAATCCCAGTGCCACTATGGCGAAGACAACGTCCCTCTTCACCGAAAGGGTACGGACCATTCGCAAAAAACCGTTTTCCCCCACGCGCACTCCCATCCAATGACCTGTTCAGCATTCCGTTCTAGCTGACCATTCAGGGAAGAGAAGAGCCGTGAGGAAAGAAACGTGATGTGTGAGTTTCAGACCGGCTTCAAAACAGTCCGGGCGTGCTGGGCCACACGCCGCCGCAGGGCAGAAATATCCGCTACTGTTTCGTTATGCAGCGCACGAACGCTTTCATGGGCTGCATAGAACCGACGTGCGCCCGTCGTGCTGACGAGGATGGCAACGCCAAAAAAAATACCGTTGATTTCGATAACCGTAGAACCAAGCATGATGTCGAACCTTCAGGCGCCCGACATGTCTGTGCTGTCGGGAAATTACGGAAAGAGGGAAAGAGGTTTCCGGGCGGCGGAACCATGGCAGCACGACGGCTGCCAGCTACACATTCGACACATCATGGAGATGCCCTTCTTATGGAGGTCGATGACGCACCCTCTTAGGCAGGAAAGGATCTGAGCGTCAATATACAACTTTTAACAATAGACATTTGGGGTATAAATATTTTATATAACATTTTGTTATCGTTGTTATGCTGAGAAATTCGAGCCTGCCCTTTTTCAACTCCTGTGATACAGAAACGACATGAACAAAAAGGTCGTGTCTTCCCCCGCTCCGTTTGAAGGTTATGCCGCTCCACGTGGCAGAGTTTATAACTCCTTTCTGGAAACTGTCGGGGGCACGCCGCTCGTTGCCCTCCCCCGTCTGACAGAGCAGGAAAAGCTGCACGGACGGCTGCTTCTCAAGCTTGAATTTTTCAACCCCCTCGGCTCTGTCAAAGACCGTATCGGCGTTGCCATGCTGCGGGATGCGGAAACGCGCGGCCTCATTACACCAGGCCGGACCGTCCTTATTGAACCCACTTCCGGCAATACAGGCATTTCCCTTGCTTTTGCCGCCGTGGCGCTGGGCTACCGCCTGATCGTCACCATGCCGGAGAGTGCCTCTACCGAGCGTCGGAAGATGCTGCGTCTGATGGGCGCGACAACCGAACTCACTCCCGCCAATGATGGCATGGCTGGCGCCATCCGCCGCGCGGAAGAACTGATGGAAACACTTCCGGACGCCTGGATGCCGAGCCAGTTCGAGAACGATGCCAACCCTGCTGTTCATGAGCAGACTACAGCGCTCGAAATCTGGAATGATACCGCCGGACAGGTGGACATGGTTGTGGCCGGTCTTGGCACGGGTGGCACTGCGTCCGGCATTGCGCATGGACTGAAGAAATTCAGCAAAGCCATCAAGGTCATTGGTGTGGAACCTCGAGAAAGTGCGGTTCTGCATGGCGATGAGCCTGGCCCCCACGGCATTCAGGGTATTGGACCAGGTTTCCAACCCGACACACTGGATCTGCGTGCGCTTGATAGCGTCATTGAAGTTTCTGAGCAGGAAGCTCTGACGACAGCCCGGCTTTGCGCCGCCGTAGAAGGTATTCCCATCGGGATTTCTTCCGGTGCAGCCCTTTATGCGGGCATGTCTCTAGCCAAGAAGGCGTCCAATCGTGGCAAAACCATTGTCGTGATCGCGCCATCCTTTGCGGAGCGATATCTCTCCACACAGCTTTTTGACGGCCTTGCATAATCACATTATTATATAGTTGTTTTATTTAATACTGATCTATGTTCGTTATTAATCCAGACATTCAATCCTGATCGGGAATCGTCCCCGGTCAGGCTTCTGGAGATCACGGGCATGAATCTTTTTTCCGGCCGCGCTACTGCTCTGGACCTTACGGCAAGTGCTCGCGCATTCGCTTTTCAGCGCTCTTCCGAAGAAACGGTTCTGGCCGCTGAATTTCACCGCATCAAAGAACATTTCACGCCGCTTCTCGTGCCCGGACTTTTCAATTCCGGCCCACATCACTGGCAGACCCGGTGGGAAAGCGCCTTTGGCCTCACACGCCTGTACCAGACGGATTGGGAAAACCCGACACCCGAAGATTGGGACGCATCCCTGACGAACGCAATTCAGCAGGCCGAGAAACCCGTCCTTCTAATTGCACACAGCTTGGGAGCAGTTCTGACGACCCGTTGGCTTGCGCGCCATGAGACATCCCAAGTCGCGGGCGCCTTTCTTGTCGCGCCAGCGGATATCGAACACACGACACACCCGGAAGCCGCCCGCATCCGCGCTTTTGCGCCTTTACCTGAAATGCCGTCGCCTGTTCCCACGGCCTTAATGGCGAGCCGGAATGATCCGTGGCTCTCAAGCGAACGTGCCCGGATCCTTGCCAAACACTGGCATGCAGAGTTCACGGATGCCGGCCTCACCGGACATGTCGGTAGCGACGATTTTCTGGGTCTCTGGAGCCACGGCGCGAAGACCCTTGTCTCCTTCGTTCACCGCCGCCTTCAGACGTTTTAAGAGCGCTTTTCTTCCGGCTTCCATCGGTTGAGGAGAAGCGAATTGCTTACAACCGAAACCGAGCTCATCGCCATGGCGGCTCCTGCGACTATCGGGTTCAACAGGCCCAAAGCTGCCAGAGGCAGACCCAGAAGATTGTAGATGAACGCGAAGAAGAGGTTCTGACGGATCTTGGACAGCGTCGCCCGAGACAGGGAAATCGCATCCAGAACGCTCGTCAATTCGCTCTTCATCAGCACGACATCCGCTGTGTCCAGCGCAACGGCTGATCCAGTACCAATGGCAAAACCAACATCCGCAGCAGCCAGCGCAGGCGCGTCATTGACACCGTCCCCCACCATCCCGACAATTCGTCCCTCAGCGCAGTAGCGCGCTACGCCTTCCGCTTTATGCTGCGGCAGGACACCAGCCAGATAATCGTCCACACCGACCTGCCGCGCCACAACTGCGGCGGCCCGCTCATTATCGCCCGTCAGCATGACAACCTTGATGCCACGTGCCTTGAGAGCCGCAACCGTTGAAACAGCATCGGGGCGGAGAGTGTCTCCCAGAGCAATAATCCCCAGAAGCTGACCACCCGTCGCAACCGCGATGACCGTCTGTCCTTCGCTTTCCAGATCATTCACTGGCAGGGGCGTCAGGTCATATCCGGCATCAGTGAGATAGTGAGGCGATCCAAGAAGCGCAGGCTCACCTTCAAGCTGGGCTTCGACCCCAAGCCCCGGGATGGCCTTGAACCCATCCACGCTCAGAACCGTCGCATGATGCGCCATTCCATGATCAACAATCGCGCGGGCAAGCGGATGTTCTGAGTTCTGCTCCAGGGACGTTGCCACGGCAAGAAGTCGATCCATGGAAACACCAGATGCCGGATGCAGGCATGTCACGCTGGGCCGTCCCTGCGTCAGGGTTCCTGTCTTATCGAGAATGATCGTCGACAGTTTTTCCGCACGCTCCAGTGCATCAGCATTCCGGAACAAAATCCCATTCTGCGCCCCACGACCAGTGCCCACCATAATGGCGGTCGGGGTCGCAAGCCCCAGCGAGCAAGGACAGGCAATGACCAGCACAGATACCGCTGAAACCAGACTCCACGTCGCAGATCCCGTCACGGCCCAGCCGATCAGGAACGTCACAACAGCAAACGCCACGACGACCGGAACAAAGATACCGGACACACGATCCGCAAGCCGCTGCACATTAGCTTTCGACCCCTGCGCCTGCTCAACCATACGCACAATCCGCGCGAGCGCCGTATCAGAGCCAACCCCGGTCGCTTTGACCTTCAGCACACCATTCGCGTTGGTCGTGCCGCCAAAGACGTCACTTCCGGTCTGCTTCAGAGCAGGAATACTTTCACCAGTCAGCATGGCTTCGTTGACGTCCGAAGAGCCGTCCAGAACAGTTCCATCCACCGGAATGCTCTCACCGGGCCGAACAACAAACACGTCTCCGACGTGCATATCCGCGACCGCCCGATCAACCAGAACGCCATCACGCTCCACATGTGCAGTCTGCGGCTGAAGCTGTAACAGGCTTTCAATTCCTGCACTCGTACGCACCTTGGCGCGTGTTTCCATCAGCTTACCCAGAGAAATCAGGGTAATAATCGCGCCACTCGCTTCAAAATAAACAGGCTGGTCCAGCCGGAACAGAACAACAATCGCGCTGAACAGATACGCAATGCTCGTTCCCAGAACGACCAGCACATCCATATTGGCCGATCCGCCGCGCACAGCATTCCAGGCCCGGCGATACAGATGCGCCCCGCAGACAAACTGCACCAATGTGGCACTGGCAAACTGCACGGCCACCGGCACGGTTTCCATCCGCCCCAGCAACATCCCGAACATTTCAACGAAGAGCGGCAGAGCCAACACGAACGTCAGCAGGAAGCGGTTACGCTCTTTCCGCCAGACGGCCGCACGTTTTGCTTTCGGATCTTCGCGCTGATCTTCATCAAGCCGGGTCGCACCAAAACCCGCTTTTGTAATTTTGGACGCCAGATCTTCTGGTGTCACGATGCCGGGAATATAGGTGACGTGGGCGCGTTCCGCCGCATAATTCACGCTCCCCTGAACGGAGGGAATGCGGTTCAGCACTTTTTCAATCCGGGCGGCACAGGCCGCACAGGTCATGCCGGTAATCGCGAAATCCACGCTCTGTTCATCAACGGAGAACCCGGCTTTACGAACAGCAGCGACAACAGTCCCAACGCTGGCCTCCGGTCCGTCAAGATCAACCTGAGCCCGCTCGGACGCAAAGTTGACGGTTGCATGAACGCCGCTCTGCCGGTTCAACACTTTTTCGATCCGGGCCGCACACGCTGCGCAAGTCATTCCACCAACTGGAAAACTGATTGTCTGGGCCATCTGAACATCTCCTGAGCGGGCGAGAGTCGCGACACTGGCGGCTCCGGAAAACGAAAGAAGAGTATACCCCCATATGGTATTATGGAAGAAGCTGAATCGTCATGCCCTGCTGCGAAAGAAGAGCTTCCCGATCATGAAATCGCTTCAGATCTGAATGATGCGCCACACTTATGAGGGTTACCTCCGGCAGAAACGCAAGGAGGCGGGTATAAAGAAGCGTCTCATTCTCTGTATCTAACGCCGATGTCGCTTCATCCAGAAAAAGCACCGTGGGCCTTGCCAGAAAAACGCGGGCAAAGGCCAGACGCTGCTGCTCGCCAGGGGAAAGCACATCCCTCCAGACGGCATTCTGATCCAGCTTTGACACGAGCCCATCCAAATTAGCGGCTTCGAGAGCAACCTCGCATGCAGCCCGGTCATACCGATCTGGTGTCGCCGGATAACTGAGGGCCTGTCGAAGCGTACCCGTTGGAACATAGCTTCGCTGCGGGAGGAACATGGCGTCCCTCATGTTGAACGAGACACGTCCCGTCCCATAAGTCCAAAGTCCTGCCAACGCCCGCAGAAGCGTACTTTTCCCCACCCCGGACGACCCGCCAATGATCCAGCGACTTCCTGCTGGAATTGTCAGATCCCCAATGCTGGCAAGTCGCGATCCATCGGCACGATCAAGCACCAGATCCCGGATTTCGATCTGTCCCTGCTCTGTCGGCACACGAACAATGCCACCTTCAGGACGATCCGTTACAATGCGCTCGAACTCGCTAAGACGCTGCAGGATGGAGCGGAGCGTCGCGAGGTCCGTGTAATTTTCAATGAACCATTGCAGGCTTCGACGCACATTCATGAACGCCGAATTGATTCGGGAATACAGACCGAACGTCAGCGTATGCGCCAGCAGTTTCGGGATCAGCAAAGCCCACAGGACAATATTGATCCCACCCGTATAAAGCTCGACCACGGTATTGGCGCGCCATGTATAGGCCATCACGCTGCGCCAGTTGGTCGCAATCCGCTGCAAACATTCCGAAAGCCGAAAGTGTTCGGCGCCCTCACCGCCATAAAAAGCAATCTGTTCCGAATTACGCCGCACATCCAGCAGAGCTGCACGCAGATCGGCATCGTAATGCTGCTGGCGATAATTGGCGCTGACGAGCGGGCCGCCCGCTTTTTCCAGAACCAGAGAAATGAGCAGAATGGAAATTGTCGTCCCGAAAAACATGTAGCCCGGAATGACGATGTGCCAACCCTGCCAGACAAAGGACAACGTGCCCCCGATGGTCCACAGAACGATCGCAAAGGATAGGAAAGTCGTCACAGCCTGAATGGCGTCCAACCCCAGACGCAGTGTCCATACCGACATCTGCGCCAGATCATCCGCGATACGTTGGTCGGGGTTATCGGCCCGGTTTTCTCCGTGTTCCAGATGATAATACGCATTCTCGGACAGGTATTTTCGCAAATAAACCCGCGTATTCCACAAACGCCAGCGCATGGAGAGCACCTGCGTCATGTACCGCTGGATGACACGCATTCCTGCACTCAAGCCCATCATGACGACATAGATCGGGATAAGCGCAATACAGGCTGCAACTTTATACGCGAACATCGTATCGAAAAATATCTGGTCCCATTTTCCGAACCAGACCGCGACCTGCACATCCAGAAACGACAGGCCAATAATTCCTGTCAGAAGCCCCAAAGCCTTCCAGCGATCTTCCGACCGCCAGTAAGGCAGGAGAACTTTCCAGTCTGAAAGAGAATGCGCGGGTGTAGGGTCTTCAGTATGAGCCACGAAGCGTTGCCATGAAACTGCGGGGAGCCGCTGGGAAATTGAACTGCCAGACACCGCTGGCACGCTCGTAATAATAGCGGTTGGTCAGGTTATAGGTGTTGAGCTGGAGTTTCAGATGTTTGTTGAAGCGATATCCGATCACGCTGTCGAGCGTCATATACCCCCCCTGAACCGTCGTTGCATAACTGCCACGAAGATTGCTGTAAGCATCCAGCCCGACACCAAAGCTCAGTCCTTTCAAGCGCCCTTGCTGCGCATTGTAATGCACCCAGGATTTGAACATGTGACGCGGTGAGAAAACCCCTCCGAAATCAGACACTTTCGGATTGGAAACCTTGGTATCAAGATATGTGTATCCAATAGACACATCGAGCCCAGGAATGATCTGTCCGTCAACCTGCGCTTCCCAGCCCTGTCGACGAATGGGCCCTGTCGTGATGTAAAAGCTTGTGTGATCGGGGTCCTGAACGGGTTGGTTGACACTTTCCATACGGAAAAGCGCTGTCGAAAAATTCAGACGACCGTGGAAATACTCGCCCTTGAAACCTGTCTCGACCTGATTGCCCTGCTGAGGCGTCAGACCTTCTCTATTGTAAGTCAGCCGTCCGACAGAAGGCGTAAAAATACTGGCGTAGCTGGCATACCAGGAAAGGTTGGGTGTGATCTGATAGACAGTTCCCAGATACGGCGTCAGCTGACCGTGAATATTGGCGGTTGTCTTCCATGGCCCCTCTGGAGAAGGACTGGCATCCCGCGTTTTTTCGGAGAAACGCGACACCCGCCCACCAAGGATCAGGGACAGGTGACGGGTCACTTCAAGCCTGAGCTGCCCATAAAAACCCCATTGATAGGCATTGTCATCCGTTCCTTCCGCACCGTCCGCCGCATTATAAGTAATGCTACCCGCAGGAGGCGCCTTTACAACCGCCGTATTGTTAATACTGACATCCGAGTACTCCGTATCCGACGTAACGGCGCCATACCCGACATGCGTATTATAAGAGTTGTAATTAAAACCCAGCAGCAGGTGATGCGTGCGGTGCAAAAGCCGGAAACTGCCCGTGGCATAGACATCCGCTGACCGGGACGTATTGGTTCCCCGGTTCGGAAAAGTCCCACCATCCACATAACTTGTCAGGCCCGTCCGCACATTCGGAGGTGTATCTGGAGAGTTATAGGACGTGTTGTAACTTTGGTCGTAAAAGGTCCCGCGGGCAGTGACTGTCCAATCCCCCCAGAGCTTCTGCGTCAGGGACGCAATCGTCTGCTGGGTCATATAATCACTGTAACCCCAGGGTGGCGTCGGATTTGCATCCCTGCCACCATACCAGAGGGTACGTGTCGTTGTGACGGGAAGTCCGTAATAAGGCGCATCAATATTCTGCTTCTGCGCCGCATGAGACACCAGAAACGTGGTGGACGGCGTGATATCCCATTCCAGCACACCATAAGCCTGCCAGCTTCGGTTATGGGAATATTTGTAGAAGTAATCATTATCCTGAAAGAGATCAGCCGTCCGGAACCGTAATGTTTTGGAGCGGTTGAGCGGAACGGTCAGATCCATATCCGCACGGTAGTTATTGAAGCTGCCCACAGTAGCATTTCCACCCGCGGCGAATTCCTTTCCGGGCTTCTTTGTAACCTGATTGACCACGCCACCAGCGCCGCCCGCGCCTTGCAGCAAACCGGCTGACCCGCGCATGACCTCAATCCTGTCATACATGGAGAGGTCAAAACTCGCGTTGTTCAGCGTTCCGGCCGCATTGGGCGTTCCGTCAATCGACGTTGTGAGCTGATAGCCCCGTGAATAAAAATTGCTGTTGGCCGTTGATGCTGGCAGCACGCGAATTCCGTTTATCTGACGCATGGCATCCGTCATTGTCAGCATGTTGGAATCTTCCATGCGCTGCTGAGTAATGACGGAAATCGAGTGTGGAATATCCTTCAGGGCAACAGGTGTTTTCCCCCACGCTTCTACAGCGGGAGCTGTATAGGAGCGGGACGTTCCGTAGACGTGCAGATTTTCCGTTCCGCCGTCCACAGCGGACGTCTCATCAGCGTTTCCTGAAGCGCTGGCAGCCGAAGACTGAGAGGAAGCAGAAAGATCAGCGGGCTTCCTGCATGTCTGTGCAATTTTAGGCCCTGTTCCCCGAGCCTCGTGGCAACGGGACACTTTCTGACGACCTTTTTCGCTCAGCTCTGAGGCCTGTACATGGGGAATACTCCCTATCACCAGAGTTCCGCAAATAAGGGCCGAGCCGGAAACAGAAAAAAGAGCGGACCGCCGCAGCGTGTTTACACTGTGGTGCTCCATGAAACCTGTCCAGGAATGATAAGACTGCCGCATGATCTGTTTCACTTTAAGAATATTATTCTGCGACATGACACCCGGTACTGGTTTCACCTGTTGAACCGGATGACTGTCTATCGCGCACCCTCAGGAATGAGAAGGCAGACGCACGCTATGGAACTGCATCAAAGCCTGTCTCTTCAACGGCTTCGCGCAGACCTGCCACGGTTATGACAGCCGGATCATAGGCAACCGCCACCTGACCACCATCCAGAACGACAGCCACGGCGGAAACACCATCGACACCCTCCAGCGCCTCGCGAAGACGCTTCGCACATCCTTCACAGGACATTCCCTCAACCGTCAGATGTGCTGTCTGTGTCATGACTTTTTGTCCCCCGATGCTCAAACATCCCTGGAATTCTGCGATTCCATTATACCCCCTTTGGGTATGTACTTTTTCCTTAGGCAATTCAGAGAGCATTTTGAAATTAAAATCGTTAATGGAACGAATTAAAATTTTTATACGGTGGGTGGGTATTCATCAAAAACACATCTCACTGGAAATCGCTCTTCCATTTATTCCCCGCCCGGGTATAGGATTGAGCCATACAAGGCAGACAGAGAAAATCGAACTGTCTGTCTGGAACAGGGATCTGAGATGCTCAGAACGCATACCCGGAAATGGCTTGGCCTGATCGCCTGTCTGCTGATGCAGATAGGGCTGATGGCGGGAGCATTCCCGGCACATGCCGCAACCAGAACCCACGTCATGACCATGGCGCACTGCGCATCTATGACACAGCAGACCACTGTTCGTTGTGACCAGCATGATATGCGGGCCATGATGTCAGAAGCGCCGTCCCATCATCATGACAGTCACGGGCAAGGCTGCTGCCATATCCATACGGCGTCGGCAGAGCCTGCTCTGACGCTCGCGCATCTGACACCGCTTCCCGCTCAGATCGCCATTTCCGGACGTTTCGTTCAGACCGGCCATCCGTCCTTGTCTGGTACAGACTGGATTCCGACACCTCCGCCTCCCAAACTCCTGCTGTCCTGAAACGTCCCGATCCGTAAGCGTTCTGATCTGTCGTGGGTCTGAATACGCTACGGTTTTCCTGCACCGTTTCCCGGTTTTCAGCATATGCACAGTTTTTCCAGCCTCGCACGCGGCCTGACGCGTCGTCGCTTCGTCACAAGTCTTGGCGCCGGGGCCTGCCTGAGCACCCTGCCTCAACAGGCCAAAGCAGAAGGTCGCCCCTCGTCCGGCTGCCTGCCCGCAATGCCGTCCAATACATGGGACCTGAAGGTCAGCCGAACGCATGTCTCTCTGGATGGAAAGTCCATGCATGCGCCCAGCATAGGAGGCAGTATCCCCGGCCCCATCCTGCGCTGGAAACAGGGCGAGACGGTCACTCTGAACGTTCGGAATACGCTGGATGAAACAACATCCATCCACTGGCACGGCATTCGTGTCCCAGCGGATATGGACGGCGTACCCGGTCTCAGCTTTGCAGGAATCCCGCCCGGCGAAACCTTCACCTATCGCTTCCGGCTGCATCAGAGCGGTACCTACTGGTATCACAGCCATTCCAACATGCAGGAAGCAATGGGCCTGTATGGCGCGATCATCATTGACCCAATCCGGCCTGACCCAAATGCCTGTGACCGGGATTATGTCGTCTTTCTGGGGGAATGGACCGATGTCATGCCCCATGACATTGTGAACAATCTCAAAATGCAGGATGACTATTACGTCTTCCGTCAGCGCACAGCTGCGTCCTTCCCCAAGGAAGCCCGTGAAGCCGGAAGTGCCATGGCTGCGCTGAAAGACCGGCTTGCCTGGTCCCGGATGAACATGGCCGCGACCGATATCGCGGACGTGTCCGGCATCATCTATACCTACACGCTCAACGGCCATGCCCCGGACATGAACTGGAACGGTTTGTTCCGGCCCGGCGAAAGGGTGCGTCTGCGGTTCATCAATGGCGCCACCATGACGCTGTTTGACGTCCGTATTCCGGGTCTCGAAATGCTGGTTGTCCAGGCTGATGGAAATGACGTCGAGCCGGTTCCGGTCGATGAATTCCGGATCGGGGTAGCCGAAACCTACGACGTCATCGTACAGCCGAAGGAAGACCGCGCGTACACGATTTTTGCCCAGAGCGAAGATCGGACAGGCTTTGCCCGCGGAACGCTGGCCCCTCGTGTCGGCATGAGCGGTCTGATCCCGCCCATGGATCCCCGCCCTGTTCGCACCATGGTGGATATGGGCATGGGAAACATGAAGCCCGGGGAAAGCATGGATCATATGTCCATGCCCGGCATGGACATGAAGGAGATGGATCACATGCCTATGGCAGGCATGGACATGAGCCATATGGGGCACATGGCCATGCCAAAAATCGAAGTGGACGATCCCGGCCCGCCTCCGATCAACGTGGAAAACCAGAACGTCGCCATGATGCCTATGGACCGGACGGGCAGCCCGGGGGACGGTCTGGAGAATAACGGCCGTCGCGTCCTGACCTACAAGCAGCTTCGGGCAACACGGCCCGGCGCGGACCCGCGCCCCCCCTCACGGGAAATCATCCTGCATCTGACTGGGAATATGGAGCGCTATATCTGGGGCTTTAACGGCCGTAAATTCTCAGAATCCGGCCCGATCAAACTGAAGAAAGGCGAGCGCGTCCGTTTCACGCTCATCAATGACACGATGATGGAACACCCGATCCATCTGCATGGTCTGTGGAGCGAGCTGGAGAATGGGCAGGGAGACTATCGCCCCTACAAACACACCATCATTTCCCAGCCCGGCTCCCGCATGAGCTATCTCGTGACGGCAGATGTCCCCGGCATGTGGGCCTATCACTGCCACCTGCTGTACCATATGGATCTTGGGATGTTCCGCACTGTGGTGGTGTCATGAGGGCCGCGTTGACAACCGCACTGTTCCTGATGGCTGCGGGGACAGCAGGCGCGGAAGACACCATGCAGTATCACGCCGCAGACGCTCCCGTTCCAGGCTCCGTCACGCATCTTGGCAACATCATGCCCGTCATGATGGATCAAAGCAGTTGGTTCCACGGTATTCTAGAGCAGGCGGAGGGACGTTACGCACCATCCGGAACCGATTTCCGATGGGATGGTGAAGTCTGGTACGGCACGGATTATGACCGACTCTGGATCAAGTCCGAAGGCACCTTGGAGAAAGGTCGCTTGAGCGACGGCCAGCAGGACGTTCTCTATAGCCGTGCCATTTCGACATACTGGAACCTTCAGGGCGGCGTACGCGTCGATCTGGATGATGGCCCGACACGGACCTGGGGCGCCTTCGGTATTCAGGGACTGGCCCTGTATCAGTTCGAGTTTCAGGCCACAGGCTATGTCAGCGATCGGGGACGGTTCGGCGCGCGCATCGAAGGGTCTTACGACTTTCTGCTGACCAACCGCCTCATCCTCCAGCCTCAGGCCGAGTTCAATCTTTACACGAAGTCAGACCCGTCTCGACAGGCAGGCGCTGGCCTGTCGGACGTGGATGCCGGTCTGCGGCTTCGGTACGAACTCTGGCGCAAATTCGCCCCGTATGTGGGCGTCACCTACTCCGGCCATTTAACGCAGGCTCGCAGAATTGCGCGCGATCAGAACGAACAGCCCGGTTCGGTCCGCTTCAGCCTTGGCATCCGAAGCTGGTTTTGATTTTCACATCTCTCAGGAGTTTTCATCATGACAAAAAGCCTTCCCGCTCTCGCAATCCTGCTCTTTGCAACAGCAGCCTATGCTTCCCCGACACCAATGCCCAAGCAGCCCTCAACAGCGCCGGCAGACCCGCTTGCAGGTCTGAGCATGGATCAGCAGATGGAACTGTGCGATCGCCTTGAGACGCTGAAAAAGCAGAACAAACCGCTTTCGCCGAAGATGCAGCAACAGTTCAAAGCATGTCAGGCCATGACCATGGACTCCATGCCTGAGACGGCACCCGACGCCACACAGGACCGCTAAACCCTTCCCAACCTCCGAAGAGGCGTCAGCGCATCATCCGGCGCACGACCTGCAACAGTTCGTCGATCGCCTCTTCGCCCCCATCCGCCTGTACGGCCTTTCGGACGCACCCATTGGCGTGCGTGGACAAAATTTGAATGGATACGCCATCCAGTGCAGACTTGATGGCCGAGATCTGCGTCAGAATATCAACGCAATAACGGTCTTCCTGAATCATATTCAGAACACCACCAACCTGCCCCTCAATCCGACGAATACGGTTCAGGAGTGCTTTTTTCTGAGGCTGCTCAACGCGCTTTTCTCCGGATGTCTCAGACGTGGCACAATGGATGCACCCTTCTGCCGGAAATTCGTCTTCGTTTGCTGTCAAAGCACTCATGGGGCACAGTTCCTCTACACTCGGGCCAGAAGGTGCATAGCACCCCCTTGCTCCTTCCGGCCATGCCGGAAAAAGAGACATGCCCGTAATCTCAAATCCAGCTGGCTCTCTCCCTTTTGAAAAGACAGGATAAAAAGAACCCGGATCTTAAAAAGAAAGATGTGGATGCAATTAATTCTCATCTTTCCCTTTCCGCTGCTGCCAGATGGGCTTATCTAGTGTTCAGCCAGCCTTTCGAAAAGAACGCTGGGGCGCATTAGGATATGAAGTTGATGTGGTCTCTGGATACGCTTCCCAAAGGGAATTACGCCATTATTGATCGTGTTGAAGAGCGGACCGCTGCCGATCCGATCAGTGCGCGCCTGTGTGAGCTTGGTTTTGTTCCCGGGGAAAGCGTTAAGATCGTTGCCACTGGCCCGGTTGGCGCAGACCCCATTGCCGTATCCCTCGGAACCTCGCGTTTTGCTCTTCGGAAAGGGGAAGCTGCCCGAATCATGCTTCGACGTGCCGTCTGACACGTTCCATGGCTTCTCCAGCACAAGCGTTACGCGCAGATTCCACATTACATATTGCACTGGTCGGAAATCCCAACTGCGGCAAGACTTCTCTCTTCAACCAATTAACCGGAAGCCGGCAGAAAGTCGCGAACTACGCAGGCGTCACGGTTGAGCGGAAAGAAGGCTTCTTTTCTACACCGCAAGGCAAATCCATCCGGGTCCTAGACCTTCCCGGTGCTTACAGCCTTTCCTCAACCAGCCCAGACGAAGATGTCACACGCGATGTCTGCCTTGGGCGACATCGTACGGAGCCTCGCCCGCAACTCCTGATCGGCGTGGTGTCCGCAACAAATCTCCGCCTGCATCTCCGCTTCCTGCTGGAACTCCGTGAGCTTGGCGTGCCGATCATTGTCGCCCTCAGTATGATGGACGAGGCCAAACGCAATGGCATGACCATCGATATTGCGGGGCTTGAGCGCGATCTGGGGCTGACCATTGTCCCGGTCATCAGCCTGCACCGGCAGGGTGTACAACCACTTCTGGAAGTCCTGGATCACCCGGTCCCCGCCCCTCCGGCCCCCTTGCAGAATGGCCTGGATATTCACGCAGAAGTACGCAGACTGATTCAGACCTATGTCACAGACCGCTCCGCAGGGCAGGAAAGACTGGTCGATCGTATTGACCGCTGGTTCCTGCACCCTGTTTGGGGTCCGGTCATCCTGCTCATTGTCCTGTTCGTCATGTTCCAAACCGTCTTTGCGTGGGCTCAGCCCCTCATGGACGCTCTGGAAAGTGGCATTACCCTGCTTGGCGAACTGATCCTCAGGCCATTGCCTGATGGCGTTCTGAAAAGCCTTCTGGCTGATGGCGTCATTGCCGGTGCGGGCACGGTCATCGTGTTCCTCCCGCAGATCCTGATTCTTTTCCTCTGGATTCTTGCTCTAGAGGAATCCGGCTATCTGCCCCGCGCCGCATTCCTGCTGGACCGTCTGATGGCTCTTGCCGGGCTGAGCGGCCGGTCTTTCATTCCCCTGCTATCGAGTTTCGCCTGCGCCATTCCTGGCATTATGGCCGCACGGACCATTCAGAATCCCCGGGACCGGCTGGTCACAATCCTGATTGCTCCGCTGATGACGTGTTCAGCACGTCTTCCGGTCTACACGCTTCTGATTGGCGCGTTCATTCCGCACAAAACAGTTCTGGGGATTTTCGGGCTTCAGGGCCTCGTCCTGTTCGCACTGTATGCGGTCGCCATTGTCAGTGGCGTTGTCGCGGCACGCATCATGACGCGTGGCGTAAAGTCCGAAGAGCATCCGCTCCTTCTGGAACTGCCCCCCTATCGCCGTCCCAACCTCAAGAGCCTCGCATTGGGGCTTTGGCAACGTGCGGTCATGTTCCTGTCGCGTGTCGGGACGATTATCGTGTCTCTAAACGTCCTGCTTTGGGGGCTCTCAAGCTTCCCCCTTCCCCCGCAGGGAGCCACAGGTGCAGCCATTGATTACAGCCTGGCAGGGCGCATTGGCCATCTCATGTTGCCGGTTTTTGCCCCGATAGGGTTCAACTGGCAAATCTGCGTCTCGCTTATTCCTGGTCTCGCCGCGCGCGAAGTCGCAGTCAGTGCACTGGCGACGGTGTATGCGCTCGGCGTTAGTGAAGAAGCAGCCCCAGAAAAACTGCTCCCCCTCCTGTCGAGCCAATGGAGCATTGCCACTGCTTTATCTCTGCTGGCATGGTATGTTTATGCGCCCCAGTGCATTTCCACATTAGCTGTGATGCGCAGGGAAACCCGATCCATGAAGGTCGTTATAGGTGCAACCACCTACCTTTTCGGGCTGGCATATCTGGCTGCGTTTATCGTTTACCACCTGACCAAGGCCATCACAGGAGAAGCATGATGATTGAAACGATCATTGCCGTGCTGCTTGTCTCCCTTGCAGCGCTTTACTGGTACACACGCCTCTTTCCTACAGGATGGAGAAGGCTCAAAATGTCCATGGGTCTTGCAACCAGTGTTCCCTCCCCCTCACATGCCAAAGGCTGTGACAACTGCTCTGCATGTAGCGGAAAATCTGGTGGTTGCCATTAAATCAGCCCCCGGAAGGGGACTGAAGACAGATGGTCTATAATGGCCTGACGAAAGAGCAGACGAATTATTTTACGTCCCTTTTTCCAAAGAAGGTCGTACAAATCAGCTTAAGAACTGAAAGCGGATTGCAGCACACTGTGGCAGATATCCGAAGTGCGGCAGATCGGCCACAGTGTGCTGCAATCATCAAATTATACCGATGACTTCTCAGTCTAAAGATCAAACCGGGCATTAAGGGAAACTGTACGAGGAGCACCTGAAAACAGGTTTCTATTCCCCCGACTCATCCAATAACGAACATTCCCAATATTTTCGACAGCGGCCCGCAATACAACATGGTGGTTCGCAATTTTCATACTATACGCTGCACCGACATTGCCCACGATATAAGATGGCAACCGCACCGTATTGCCTGCATCCAGCCAACTGCGTGAAACATAATTAAATCCGGCGTTGACACTCAAACCCCGCACGGACTTCAGCCGGTATTCTGCATTGAATGCTGCCTGAAAGGGAGCAACTGCTTCCAGCTTATGATTTTGATAGCCCGCTGCAGCCTGAACATATCGTGCATCCAAATAGGCT
>NZ_BEWO01000011.1 GCF_002723975.1 Gluconobacter japonicus | reverse complement strand
GCTGCATTTCTACAGCCCCACATTCAAAGGCTGCTTTCGGCATTCCATAGATGACAGATGTTTTCCGATCCTGCCCAATGGTTCTCGCTCCAGCACGCCTCATGGCAAGAAGACCGCGAGCTCCATCAGCTTCCATGCCTGTCAGAATGACTCCTATAGCAAGACGTCCAGCCGCTTGAGCTACAGACAGAAACAGCGCGTCCACAGATGGCCTATGTCCATTAAGCGGAGGGCCGGACACAAGGTGGCAACTATAAGGTGAGACACGTCCAGTACGGCTCACTTCAGTGTGCGCCTCGCCCCCAGGCGCAATAAGCACTTTTCCTCTGATCAATTTACATCCATCCGTGACAAGGGAGACATCGGGTCGCGAAATGGCATTAAGGCGACGTGCAAAATTATTGGAAAACTGCTGCGGCATATGCTGAACAATGATCGTTGGAGGACAATCCTCCGGAAAACTTCCAAGAACTTCCCCAAGAGCTTCCACGCCCCCAGTAGAAGCACCGATCGCGACGATCGTATCAGACACAACCGAATGACCTTGGCTCTTACCTGAATGAGATTTCCCGGTTTGAACCGCGGCGCGGACAACAGCGTCTGCCAAACCGGCAAAAACAGCTTCCCCCTGCATCCCGGAAGACTTGGAGAAACATTCTACTGCTCCTAGTCGACAGGCCATGTCAGTCATTGCACTTCGGGGCGCCATGAGACTGGACACCATGACAACAGGCATAGGTCTGAGGCGCATAATTTTTTCAAGGAACTGCAAACCGTTCATGCCTGGCATTTCAACATCCAGCGTCAAGACATCCGGCTGGAGCTTCAAAATCAAATCTTTGGCTTCCAGCGGCGTACCAGCAGTTCCAACAACTTTGATTCTAGGATCACGTTTAAGAGCAAGCATTATCAGCGCGCGGCTCGTCAAAGAATCATCTACGACTAGTACTGAAATTATATTATTATAAATACTATACTCATCAACCATTATTTTACTTTCTTATATGAATTCAGTCCGACAGGTCGCAGACCAAGTATATCCGGATTGGGAATTCTTTCTGAATGACCAATATATAATTCTCCACCAACATGCAGCCTTTTGGCCAAGCGTGACCATAATTTTTCTCTCGTCACTTTATCGAAGTAAATTGCAACATTTCGACAAAATATAGCATGAAATTTCGATTCAAACGGCCATTCAGCTATAAGGTTTAGCGATTTAAACCTTAATTTTTCTAATATTTCCTTTTTGAAGGTGAACCGATTTTGTTTCTCTATACAGAATTTATTAAATATTTCTAAAGGAATAGAATATTTTTCTTCTACAGAGTAGATCCCCTTCTTGGAGAGATCCAGCATGCTATTATCAATGTCAGTGCCAAGGATTTTTATCCTTGCAATTGGAAGCGTCATAAGAACGTCAGCAACAGTCAGCGCAGCTGAATAAGCCTCCTCACCGCTTGAACAGGCAGCTGACCATATACGCAACTCCTCACCATTTTTTATTCTGTTAATGAATGTGCTTTTTATCAATTTTGATAAATATTGAAAATGATGCCCTTCTCTATAAAACGCCGTAACATTAGTTGTTAAGGATGCTATCATCTGTAGACGTTCATCAGGATTTGATTGAATCAAAATACAGTATTCTTCAAAACTTGATAGCTTATTTTCTCGTAATCTCTTATTTAAGCGTGAAAAAATAAGATCTTCTTTTTTTTCACTTAAAATAATACCCGAAACATCATACGCAATCTGCGAAATAATTTTCAAAGATTGCCTAGATATTTTTTCATATTTTTCGGTCAATTCAAACAATCTCTAATCAAAAAAGATATATTTAGCCTAAATATCACACGCTCATCGAACGAGATTATTCCATCAACAAAATCAGAAATATCACATTGAGATACTTCAGGTAGATTTTTTATATCATTTTTATTATAATCTATAATATCTAAAACATTTTTAACAGAGAACGATATAGTTTTATCTTCATTTTCTATGATTATCATAGCTTTTTTTTCAACTTCTACTCTGTCTGGATTTATTTTTTTACAAAAATCAACCAGTGGAATTACCGTTCCGCGGATATTAATAATGCCTTCTACATATGCTGGGGATGAAGGAATAATCGTAGATTGAGTCCAATTTCTAATTTCTCGGACTACCCCAATATCAATTGCATATTCCTGATTATAAGATGTGAAAATTAAGTATTTTTCCATTATTATTCTCCATCACTAGATAATTTATCTATGGTTTTTACTGCAAAAAGTTTCAATCAGAAAATCAACGTCTACAATTAGGGCAACACCTCCGTCTCCCAAAATAGTAGCCGATGAAAATCCTTCTATTTTTTTATAATTTTTCTCTATTGATTTAACTACAAATCTAGATTGATCGATAATTTCATCGACAATAATAGCAATTTTTTCTCTTTTTTCATTTTCTATTATTATATAAGAATTATTATTTTCGTTTATAAAATTATTATTTATTATTTTTCCACTATGGAATATCGGAATATATTGATTTCTATAAGAGAATCCCCATACCCCTTCAGAAATTTCAAATATTTTATTTTTTTGAAAAAGTAATGCTTCAACAACACTAGAAACGGGAATAATAAAAATTTGATTATGACTTCTAAAAATTAAACCTTCTACAACAGACAGTGTTAACGGAAGAGAAATTGAAAATAAGGTTCCTTCATTTTCTTTTGAAAAGATAGAAATTCTTCCTCCCATATCGGAGATAGATTTTTTAACAACATCCATTCCTACCCCTCTTCCTGAAAGATCAGAAACATTGTCAACCGTAGAAAATCCAGGAGAAAAAATAAGATTTTGAATTTCTTCTTTTTCCATTATAGAATTATTATTAATTATCCCTTTCGAAAGAGCTTTTCTATAAATTTTATCACAATTTAACCCAGATCCGTCATCTTCAACTTCGATGATGATTCGACCGGAGCGGTGAAATGCCCGCAGAAATAAGTTACCTTCTGACGATTTACCAGAAACCGTACGAATATCTTCACTTTCAAGTCCATGATCTATGGCATTCCGTACCATATGCGTTAATGGATCAGATAATTTTTCCAAAATCGAACGATCAACTTCAGTATCCTCACCTTCAAGATGTAATATTACTCTTTTGTTAGAAATTCGACTTGTTTCACGCACAATGCGTCCCATACGTTGAAAAACCATTTTGATGGGATGCGCGCGCATTGCCATCACATTTTCCTGCAACTCATGAGTGAGTTGCTCTAAATCAGAAATAACAATATCCAAAGGAGAACCGGACCGAATATCGTTTATTTTCATTTGTGCTCGAATAGAACCTTGATTAATCACAATTTCACTTAAAAGATTTACCAAATTATCGACTCTTTTAGTGTCAATTCTGATCGTTGAGTTTTCTTTATGAGAATTTTGTAAAGCTTTTCCTAGGATAGGCTCTTCTTTTTCTTTATTAGAAAAAGTAAATTTTTTGTTTTTTTCTTCTAGAAAATTTTCATGATTTAAAAAATTTACCTTTATGCTATTTCCAGACCATTCAAATATTTCTTCGATCTCATTTCTATCGCATGTTGTATTTATTTCAACATTCCATATTGTATAGGTTTTATTTATTTCAAAGATACCAAGATAAGGAATATTGAGAGAATTAATTTCAACTACAATTTTTCCCTTTTTTTCCAAAAAAAACAATATATTCCGGATATCATCTCCATTTTCATAGAAAGTAAATTCAGGGATAATTTGTAGATAAAAAGTATTTTCCTCCTCAAAATCAATCTTTATTGGATTAAAACAAAAATTGTCCACTTCATCAGAATAGTCATTATATTTTTCTACTTTTTCTAAATAATTATTTAATTCTTCAGTCACATTGTCCTGAACTGGTAGATCTGTTCCATCGCGATAAAACGATACGATATCAGTTAATACGTCTGCAGCTTTCAAAAAAATAGAAACCGATACGGAATTAACCACATACTCTCCCGAACGGAACTTTTCTAATACTGCTTCGAAAAGATGAGAAAACCGAACAAGTTTTTCCATTCCGAAAGCTCCCGCGCCCCCCTTGATGGAATGAACCGCTCGGAAAATCGTGTTAATTTTCTCGCTTGCTTCTGTCGTTTCCTCAAGAGACGAAAGCTCTTCCTCAAGAAGACTTAATTGTTCTCCACATTCTTCGAAAAAAATCTGACGTATAGTCTCAAGATCATCATCTTTGACATAATTATTCATGACGAAACGCGCTCTATAGTATTTAGAAGACTATTTTTATCAAATGGCTTTACCAGCCAACCGGTTGCACCAGCCTGTCTTCCTTTTTCTTTCATTTCTGAACTACCTTCAGTGGTCAGAAAAAGAATAGGAAGAAATTTTGTCTTGTTTATATGCCGTAATTTCTTTACCAATTCGATACCATTCATTCGCGGCATATTAAGATCAGTAATAATGGTCTCTGGAGAGAATTTTTCCAACTTCTCAAGAGCATCAATACCATCTTTTGCCTGACAAACAGTGTGACCTACGGCTTCCAACGTATCGCTCAAAAGTTTTCGAATTGTGCGAGAGTCGTCAACGATAAGAATATTCATTATGCTGTCTCCTCATCTAAAATTCTTTTGGCCCCCATTAAAACCAAAATTTTCTCCATTTCAGGAGAAAGATTTTGAATCTTAAAATTCTTATTCCGGGAGAGTGCTGTTTTTCGAGCAGACAGTATTATCTCAAGACACCGACCGCCCAACCGTTTTACTTCTCTACCATCCAGCAGAATGTCTTCTGACAACATTTTTAAATTTTCCAGGAGATCTGGTGCAGCAGCCGTATCAAGAGTTTCAGGTAAGTAAAAAATTTCCATCACCGAAACTCCTCCCATCCTTCATCTGAAGTTTGATAAATTTCTGCAGCGAGTTTCTGATGCGATAATGAATTATGAAAATCAGCTTCAGCCGGCACGGGAAAATTAGCGTCGTCACATAAATGAAAATGACGAAAAATCTGAACTAATTCAGTAGCCTCTGCACTAAGATTGTGGCTAGCTGCAGTCGCTTCTTCGACCATCGCTGCATTTTGCTGCGTATTCTGGTCCATCTGGCTTACGGCAGCACTGATTTCTGAGAGATTATTAGCTTGTTTTTGCGCTGTAGTCGCAATTTCACCGATAAGCAAACTGATTTTGCCTACATTCACCCCAATTTTTTTCATCGCATCTCCAGTTTCCTGAACAAGGGCTGTACCTTTACTGATCTGCTGCGTACTCGATGTAATCAGATTCTTGATATCTTTGGCTGCGTCCGCTGATCTCTGTGCCAAAGCTCGCACTTCCGTTGCGACAACAGCAAAACCTCTACCAGCCTCTCCCGCGCGGGCAGCTTCCACACCTGCATTCAAAGCCAGAAGATTAGTCTGAAAAGTGATATCGTCTAGCAACCCAAGAATTTGACCAATTTGTTTGGACGATCCCTGAATATCCAGCATGGCGGCCGTCGCTGCGGCCATCACCCCTCCTGAGCTTTCTGCCTGTTCAACAGTTTGCCGCGCAACCGAGCTTGCATGAGTTGCAGCTTCAGCAGTTTTCTTGACCGCCTCTGTCACAGCGCCCACAGACAGCGTTGTTTCTTCAAGACGACTGACCTGTTGCTCGGTCCTGCGCGCCAGATCATCTGCAGCAGAAGCAATTTCTGCTGACCCAGAAGAAATCGTCCCAACGCTGTCATTCAGAGACATAAATATCTTCTGAAACTCTTCAACCGTTGTGTTAAAATCCAACCGCAGCCGCTCGTATCGCCCCTCAAATACCTCTTCTATTCGATAATCCAGGCACCCTGCACGTAGCCTACTTAATGCTATTGTCAAAGTATCCGTAAATTTTTCAAAGGACTCTATTCCCTCTCGCGCATTTTGCATTTCACTTTCAGATTTTTCCTCTGCCTGCGACAGAGCCTGACGCGCTTCTGCGGTATCTCTGTTGCTAGTCAGAAGGTCAATCTGTACCCGTTGTAGACGGTCTTGTATCGCGAGCAGTTCGGGAAGCGGTTTCCCCGCTGGAAGAATGTCTTGCCCAGCAAGCGCCTGTGCAGCCTGTGACAGAGCACTCGCAGGCCTGAATATTCTGAAAAACAGTAGGGCAGCAGCTAGCAGAAGAACCAGTAACAGGAACCCATTCGGTAACATTTCTATGAATGTCGCCGATTCAGACATTCCCTTGGACAAAGTTATGGTTTGCCAGAATGTTATTCCTGTTAAAGCCAGCACGGGCGAGAGTGCCACCACCCAGAAAAAAACTCCGGAGGCAACGCTACTTTCAGAACGTACGGTCACATGAGAGGAAAACATTCCAGATTGCCCAGCCATAACAACTCCCCACCTTCCACAAGTGCATGACCTGCGAACGTAGGGACGTGTTTAGTGGGAACTGATTGACACTCTGTTAACACTCCACAGAGAAAAAGCTCTGGATTGACGACAATCTATTCCGCCGCCTGCCTGTCTGGGTCGTTAGGTGGAATGTCCGTGTCATGTTGGGCGTATAACTTGCTTCCCCGTCCAATCCACAAGCGATAATGCCGCATAAAATCACTGCCAAGCAGGACATCTCCCTCAGGAATGTCATCAACAACAGTCAGTCGGACATTATGAAAAATGATGTCACCGACTTCGAGTGTTGAAAAAAGGTGATGATACGCTTTCAAAGGATCGTGGGTCACGCCCCATGCCAAGCTAACAGGATCCTGCTTTAGCATCTCACGTGTTACACCGGCATGACGGGCTGTGCTCATTGTAATAAGCGTATTGGTGGAACCGGTATCTAGAGTTGCATCCGCCGCATGGCCATTAATTTTGACCTCCAGCATTGTCCTCAAATATCTGGACGGGTCATGAGTAACATGAATGGTGTGAATTCTTTCTCCCCAACCGGGGGTCGGACTTGGGCAATCTTCCGTCCTGACCAAGCGAACGACATGATCAGGAATATCAATGATCGTGTCGTAATTGCTGAGAAAATCGTTTCCGAATAATCCTACGATCGGAAGACCGTTGATGGATGCTCCAAATTTTCCAGCCGCGATAGCAGCAAAATTTGTCGCTTTGGACGGACCCATTTCCAGGCTGTCAATTTTTACAGCCTGACTGAGTTCTCCACCTCCAACACCCTGGATGCTTCCAAACGCTCCCAAAACCTCTAGTCCCAAAGGATCAATATGAGATGTTCCGATCAGGGACATCATAGCACCGGTATCAACAATGAGAGCCACCGGATGGCCATTGATACCTGCTCGAACAACAGGAGAGCCAGAGCGGTTGATGATAGGCATCACGCCGCTCGTATAAATCTTGCACTGAAGTGGCCCTGTTGGCGCACAGGCTGCCAGTCCTGACATCAGCATTCCGATAACGGCACCCTGCCCCCATGCTCGCATACCGCTTGTCATCCCGCTTTTCATTGTTGCAAACCATGACACTTGTCCCGCAGGAGCAAATTCTCCCGCAAGTGACTTTTTTTGTTCGAAAAGCATTTTTTTGAAAAAAGCCTCTTGTCACCCCCCCGGGAGATTGGTACATCACCGCCACCGACCGAGAGGACGCCAACACGGTTCCAAACGGACGGTCCCAAAATCGCTGAAAAGCGGTTTGCGGGTGTAGCTCAGTTGGTTAGAGCGCCGGCCTGTCACGCCGGAGGTCGCGGGTTCGAGCCCCGTCACTCGCGCCACTCTCTTAAAAGAGTGGCCTAAAAACTCCTCCAAAAAAGCTTAAAACATTCTATAAAACCTGATTGAATTAGGTTTTCCTTATCATTCCACCGTTACAAACCGTTGCACTTCGTTCTGAAGCGATACGGCCTTGGTAAGGATGCATTAACTCTACCGTACGACACTGATGTCTCCGTTTTTTTCCTCAAGGATGCATCATGTCTTCAAGCATTTCTTCCGTTGGCGCATCTGCCATGTCGTCTCTGTACAGCACCACAAGCAGCCAGAGCTCGTCTTCAACGTCCTCCACTCAGGAGACAACGACGACCACAACCAACGCTGACGGATCCGTCACAACGACGGTCACTGATTCTTCGGGAAACATCGTTTCTGAAACGACGACTGGCGGGACGTCTTCCAAATCCAGCAGCAATCATGAACTGGATGTCACCGCTTAAAAAAAGACTGGGTCAGGCCGTAAGATAAACATCCAGCACTTCGTCTGGCGTTCCATCCATCCGGATCCGGCCATCTTCCAGCCAGATAACCCGCGTGCACCATTTACGCATCACATCTGGCTGGTGAGTAGAGATCACCAGAATATCCGCGTGCTGGACCATGGCCTCAAGACGCTCCTGCGCTTTGTTCATGAAAGCGCCATCGCCCGCTAAAAACCATTCATCCATCAGCAAAATCTGCGGCTTCACAGCCGTTGCCAGACCAAAAGCCAGACGAACCGTCATGCCCGAACTGTAAGTTTTTACAGGCATATCCATATACGAACCTAGGTCGGCGAAATCCTGCACGTCTTGGTCAATCTGGCTGATTTCCACCTTGGATAGTCCAGCATGAAGACCATAGAGGCGTATATTCTCCCGCCCCGTCAGTTCCATATTCATGCCGAGGCTGGCATCCAGAAGTGTGCCGATAGACCCTTCCAGCCTCACACGGCCACCAACCGGTTCGTAAATACCCGCCATCGCACGCAGAAGCGTAGTTTTGCCCGCACCGTTCCTGCCGATCAGTCCAAGCCGTTCTCCGGATTTCAAAACAAAGCTGACGTCCCGCAGAACACTCACTACGGTGCGTTCACGCCCATCCTGCATGAGGTGAGCTGCCGGTGAACCTGGACGCAGGCTGGAGATCGTGTTGCCGACATGCTTTTTCAGCGAGCGGCTCTGACCATGATAAAGTGGGAAATCGATCTGAAGCCGATCAATAGCGATGCTGGGCATAGGTCAGATCCAGTAAGGGATACGGGCGCGCATCCGGCAGAACAGGGCCGCAGCCAGCCCCCACAACAGAACGCCCTGAGCAATTGCTGCAATCCACAAGGATGAGCGCACATCCTCTCCCATCAGGGGCGCGCGCACGATTTCGAGGATGGGATAGAAGGGATCCAGCAACAGATACTGACGCCCTACATAGATGAGATCCGGCTTCCAGATCACGGGCGTAACGAAGAAGAAAATCTGAAGGATCGAAGCCATAATTGGCGCGATGTCCCGGAAGCGGGCACCCAACATACCAATCAACAAAATGATGGCAAAGCTATCCAGAAACCAAAGTGGCAGGCTGACCAGCAGGCTCCAGCTCTGCTTTGGCCAGACATGATAAATGCCGAATACGACCGCAACTACCACAACATTGTGCAGAAACGTCAGCACATTGCGGACGACAAGCCGGATAACCGGAAGCGTCGCCGGGATGCGCCTTGCATGAAAGAGAGACGTACTCTGTGTAAAGACCGTCGCAGCATCGTTAATGACACCGCTGATATATCCCCAGAGCACCATTGAAAGGGATAGGAACGGCAGATAATGCGGCAGATCCATATGAAAGAGATAGCCATAGACGACCCCCATGGCCGCAACCATGATGGCCGTTGAGAGCGTCAGCCAGAATGGCCCAAGGATCGAGCCGCGATACCGCAGTTTGATATCCAGCCAGCCCAGCGCAAGCGCAAGCGGCAGCAGGCGCATACCCGCGTTCAGGTCGTTCAGGGCGGCCCGCACACGGCCGAATCCTCTCTGTGGCGAAAGATCAAGTATGGGAGTACGGGAGTTGCTGTCTTCCATGAGCCTCTCCCTACCATGAAAGACGTTTCTGCCCACCCCTGCGTGGCAGTGGAAACACATCCTGACGCATAAAAGAATGTTTTCCCTTGCATCTGGCGTCATCCTCGCCGACATGCTGCGGTCATGTCTTATGCTGTGAAGGAAATGTTCGTAACTCTCCAGGGAGAGGGTGCGCAGACGGGTCGTGCGTCCGTGTTCTGCCGGTTTGCCGGGTGCAACCTGTGGTCAGGCCGAGAGCAGGACCGCGAGACGGCGGCCTGCCGCTTCTGCGATACGGACTTTATTGGAGTGGATGGTGAAGGCGGTGGCCGTTTCAAGACCGCTGCCGAACTGGCTGAAACCATTGAGCAATGCTGGAAAAGTGCTGCTGACGAGAGTGGACGGCGTTACGTCGTCTTCACAGGGGGCGAGCCTCTTCTGCAACTGGATGCGGAACTGATTGCTGCTGTCAAAGCCAATGGGTTCGAAATCGCCGTTGAGACGAACGGGACAATTGCCGCACCTGATGGGATCGATTGGGTCTGCGTCAGCCCCAAGCCGGGTGGCCCTCTTGTTCAGACCAGCGGTGCGGAACTGAAGCTCGTCTATCCACAGACTGAACTTCCGCCTGAAATGTTCGAGAACCTGTCGTTCCAGCATTTCTGGCTTCAGCCTATGGATGGTCCTGCACGACTGGAAAATACACAGGCTGCGGTGGCTTACTGTCTCGCGCACCCTCGCTGGCGCCTGTCGCTGCAAACTCACAAACTGATCGGAATCCCATGAGCAACGCCGCACTCGTTCTGTTTTCCGGCGGCCAGGATTCCGCAACATGTCTGGCCTGGGCACTATCACGCTTCGACCGTGTCGAAACCGTTGGATATGCATATGGTCAGCGCCATCTCGTAGAACTCGAATGTCGGGACACACTCCGCGCTCGAATGGCCGAGCATTCCCCGGAGTGGAAGGCGCGTCTTGGCGAAGATCACACGATTGATCTCGCCTCCCTCGGCGCTTTGTCCGAAACGGCCCTGACACGCGAAGCCGAAATCGGTTTCAGCGAAAGCGGTCTGCCGAATACTTTCGTACCGGGCCGCAACCTGATCTTTCTGACCTTCGCGGCTGCCCTCGCCTATCGTAGGAACGTCAAGCACATCGTCACCGGTGTGTGCGAGACCGACTATTCGGGCTATCCAGACTGCCGGGATGACACGATCAAAGCTCTTCAGGTCGCGCTCAATCTCGGCATGGACCAGCGTTTCGTCCTTCACACACCTCTGATGTGGATCGACAAGGCACAGACCTGGGATCTAACAGAAGAACTTGGCGGCAAGACGCTCGTTGATCTGATCAACCATGAGAGCCACTCGTGCTACATGGGAGACCGGACCCATCATCACGCCTGGGGCTATGGCTGCGGTACCTGCCCGGCCTGTGAACTTCGTGCGGAAGGCTGGCGTCGATACTGCGAGAGCAAAGCATGACGGCAGAACTCGTCTTCACCCGCCGTTTCTGCATGGGCCATCGGCTGATCACCGGAAGCAGCGAGAAATGCGCCATTCCGCACGGCCACAATGAATATGTGAAGGTGACACTCAGGCCCGTGGAAGAGACGCGTCTGGACGGTCATCAGAATATGATCCTGCCATTTGCAGATGCCAAAACGCGCTGGCATGATTTTGTGGATAACAGCCTCGATCATGCTCTTCAGCTTTCGGAGCAGGATCCGCTTCTGGCATGGTTCCGGGATCATGAACCTGAGCGTGCGCGCAGGATCGTCGTCACGCCCGGCGACCCGACAACCGAAGTTATGGCCGCTCTGCTGCTCGCCAAACTGACGGCCATTCTGGCCGATCAGGGGAGCAGTCTGTGTGTTCACGCATTGGAACTGGAAGAAACGCCGACTAACACTGTGCGTCTGACGGGTGATCCGACATTTTATCTGCCGAAAGTCAGCCGGTCCCCACAGACATGCTGGTGGAACCGGGCTGACATGAGCATTTCAGACTTCTGAAAGTTTTCAGCCGCGTAGGAGCGACAGAATTTCCATCCGCGCGGTATGATCATGCTTCCATGTTCCACGCGCTACGGTTGTCACGGTTGTAGAGCCGGGTGAACGAACGCCACGCATACTCATGCACATATGCTCGGCCTCGATTACGACCAGAACGGCTTCCGGCGCCAGAACATCTTCCATGGCCTGAGCAACCTGATCGGTCATACGCTCCTGAAGCTGTGGGCGACGGGCAAAACCTTCCACCACACGCGCCAGCTTGCTGAGACCTGTCAGGCGGCCACCCGCTGGCAAATAGGCCACATGAGCCTTGCCATGCACCGGAAGCAGATGATGCTCGCACATGGAGTGGAAGCGAATATCCTTCACAATCACCGCAGCATGATGCTGATCTGCGGAAAACTGCGTCTTCAGATGCTCCCGCGGATCTTCATACAGGCCACCGAAAACTTCCAGATACATCTTGGCCACACGTTGCGGCGTATCCTGCAAGCCTTCACGCTCCGGGTTTTCACCCACCGCTTCCAGAATGGTCCGGACAGCATTGGCAAGCCGTTCTTCCGCATCCGCAGGCCGTGACAAAGCGCCCAGCGGTCGCTGATCGTCCTTGCAGGCGGTCATGGCAGTGGCGTTCAGATCGGTCATGGCGGGTTTCAGGCTCCTTCGTTCCCCGACGCGGTGCAATCCGGATCACGCCGGGTCACATCTCCGCTGGTGCGAGGCAGGACTGCTAGCGCGTCCGCCACCCGGCGTCCACCGATGACATGGTTCGCAGCAATTTCAGCCAGGGGTTCGAGGACGAAGGTGCGTTCAAACAGGTGCCGATGTGGAACCGTCAGAATACGATCGGACAGACTACGTTCATCATAATACAGAACGTCGATATCGACGGCCCTGGCGCCCCATCGCATCCCCGGAACGCGTCCCAGATCACCCTCAATGGCCTTGCAGACCCTGAGCAGGGCATGAGGAGACAGCGTCGTATGTCCTATGGCACAGAGATTGACGAAAGCAGGCTGATCAATCCCGCCCCATGGAGCACTGTCGTAAAAGGAAGACACATCCGTGATCTCCAGACCATCTTCCATGGACAGACGGTCCAGAGCCGCATTGAGGGTCGCTTCGCGCGTGCCCAGATTGGCCCCCAGCGAGAACGCGACCTCATGACGCCTATGCTGTGTCACGGTAGCGGCTGTTTCGGACACTGAATACGGCACCGGAGCGGATGGTTTGTGAACGGTTACAAGAACCACTTCAACACGGTCCAGGCGCTTCAGAATGTTATCCGCAATCCGTCCCGCCAAAGCCTCGATCAGGTCCATTGGCGTGCCGGTGACACTTTCCGCTGCGATCTCACAGAGCGTGCCGTAACAGACCGCCTGTCTGTAATCATCCTCAGCAATCGCGCCTGACAGATCAGCCCGGATTTCGATATCAACAATAAATCTCTGCCCGATACGGTTCTCTTCCGGCAGAACGCCATGATACCCGAAGAGGCACAGATCCCGTACGAAGACGGACGTCAAAGGCGCCGAAATCATACAGCCTCCTTGAGAACGCGCCGGATAGAAAGAGCGTCAGAATGTTCTCTGATATCGTGAACGCGCAGGATATCGGCCCCCAGATCTGCCCCAACCAGATTAGCTGCCAATGTTCCAGCCAGACGGTCTTCTATCGGTCGCCCCAGCAGATACCCAAACAGGGATTTCCGGGAGAGACCAAGCAGGATCGGGAGTTCGTACTCCGTCTTCAGAACGCCAAGAGACCCGATAGCCTGAACATTCTGATCCTGCGTCTTTCCAAACCCTACCCCGGGGTCAAGAATGAGGCGCTTCCTCGCCAGACCGGCTTTTTCGGCAAGTTCCAGAGAGTGATCGAAAAAACGCCGCCAGTCTGCCAGCAGATCAAGCTGGTCATCGACCTCATAGCGGTTGTGCATGATAACAGCGCTGGCTCCGCTGTCCGCAATCACGAACGGCATATCCGGGTCTGAATGGAAGCCCCAGACATCATTGATAAGCCGTACACCGCGCTGCAAAGCCTTACGGGCCACGACAGATTTCGTCGTGTCAACCGACAGAGGCACTCCTTCTGGAACAAGTCTGCCAAGGACGGGTTCGAGCCTGGCCCATTCCTCATCTGCCGGGACTGACCGAAAGCCAGGGCGTGTGGATTCCGCACCGATATCCACAATGTCTGCACCATCCGCCAGCATTTCCCGGGCATGCGCCAGCGCTGTCTCAGGAGACTGAAAAAGACCTCCATCCGAAAATGAGTCCGGCGTGACATTCAGGATGCCCATCAGTGCCGGCCGTCCCATGGCATGAGGTTTGGACAGCCAGAGCGCATGCCCCTCAGAGGCAGACAGAACATGCTGTTTCATCAGACGTGCGAGACCTTGCCGATCAAGTCGATCAAAGAGGGCTGTCTCAAACCTGCGTAAAAGAACATAGAGGAAGGGAATCCCAAACCAGATCTTCCGCAGGGCATGGACGGCCAAGGAGATATCCCTGCACCTCATTGCATCCCTGCGCTTGCAAAAAGCGGTAATGCTCCAAAGAGGATACCCCTTCTGCTGTTACGGCGATACCCAGATCCACTGCCAGTTCAATCGTGTTGCGCACGATGGCTGCACTTCGGGAATCCTGAAAGAGATCCTGCACGAAAATGGTATCGAGCTTAATCTTGGAGAATGGGAACAGACGCAGATAGCTGAGCGCGGAAAAACCGGTACCAAAATCATCAAGAACCAGTCTGACGCCCTGCTGGTCCAGCAACTGGAACGCATGGTAAACGGCGGGTTCAGGATGCAAATCGAGCATTTCCGTCACTTCGATCTGCAAACGTCCCGGATCCAGACCTGCATGTGAGAGAACCGCCAGAATCCGTTCAGCCACATAGGGTTGAGAAAAGCGTGAGGCCATCATGTTGACGGCAACCCAGAGGTGAGACGGCCAGTCCACTGCTGCATTGCAGGCCGTTTCAAGAACCCAGAAATCAAATTCGCTCCCCTGTCCGGAGAACTCGATCAGGCCGATAAGCCTTTCAATGGAAAGCGGTCCATGTCGAGAACCACTCCACCGGGACAGAGCTTCAAAACCATTGATCTCTCCCGTCTGGGCATCCACTACAGGCTGGTACACGAGCGAGAAAGTCTTGTTCTGAATAGCCTGCTTCACATCCTGAAGCAGGGCCTGCTGGCGCTCTTCATCTTCCTGTGTGAGGCGTTCGTAAAATGAATACCGGTTGCAGGGTTTTTCTTTTGCATCATGCAGGGCTATGTCGGCAGCTTCGAGCAGGGTCTCAAGACTTTGCCCCTTGCAGGGAACCGGAGAAATCCCGACCGCCACTCTGGCGGCAAGACTCATCCCGTCATTCAGGATGAGGGGCTGTTCGAGCAACGCGACCAGTTCTAGAGCCATCAGCTTCGCGTTTTCTGGCCCGAAAGAAACAGGTCCCCGAGCAATCGGGAAAAACGCGAATTCCGTTATCCCGTAACGCCCCGCGACACCGAATTTTTCTTTGGTGAAATGTAAAAAACGTTTTCCGATTTCGGAAAACAAGACATCCCGCAAAACGCTATCGTGCGTCTCCACACCGTCATGCAAGAGTGTATCCACTGACAGCAACATGAGACTGCACAAAGAAGGCTGAGTCATTTTTTCAAGCAGTCTGGCTTGCAACTTTTCACAAAACGCCAGACGGTTTGGAAGGCCCGTCAAATCATCATGCCGGATCCGCGCTGCGTAAAGGATTCTTGTCCTGCGTTGTCTCGTAATATCAGCGCCAATCCCGCGATATCCCTGAAAAAATCCCTGTTTGAATACTGGATGGCCAGTCATAAGCCACCAAGCTGTTTCTCCGCCGGAATTAACCGGTATGCAGAGATCTCTGAAGGCCAGCCTGTTGGCGAGGCAATGACCAAAATGCAAAGAGTCAGACATGGGCTGCCCGTCGATCCAAGGCAAAGGTCGGCCCGGTTGAATCACAGGCAAGGCCAGAAGATCAACAAGCGGTAACCCTGCAATCTCTTCAGCGGACTGCTTCAGAAGTACGCAAAAACCATCGGACGGCGCCTGCACGCAGCCATCCGCATCCGTGAGCCAAATCCAGTCACCGGTATGACTGTCGGAGCCACGGGTCATCATGCTGATGATCTCGTTTCGCTCCCGCTGCTCGATGCGGTCCAGAAGAAGCCGTTGCAACAGATAACGGGCCAGATGGCTGCCCCCAATCACGAACAAACCGCAGACTATTATTTCAAGGAAAATCGAAAGAATGGTAAATGCCAGCGCGCCACAGAAATGCTGCGCCATCACCAGACAGGCTGCCGCGACGACAGGAAGTGTCAGAGCTTCAACGGCTCCACTAACAACCGAACATAGTAACAGGGGCGCAAAAAGCCCCGTACAGACGATCACTGCAAGAATATGAATGCGTTCACTTGGAAGATTAAAAACACAGACAAGAAACCATCCCCAGACCACACCCAGGGCGCCATTCAGCAGCCTGAGCGATCTGGCAATCTGCGCATAGGTCCAAACATACTCAATTTTTTCGCCACATACTGCTCCCTTCAAAACAGATCTTTTTCTGAGCACACGCTTGTAGAAGCTAGCGAGGAAGAACCATTTGGAAAAACTCCATACGCCTACAAGGCTCTCGACACAGACCGCGAGCATAAGGGCTACTTCGCGATCCACTGACCACAGACAGACACCCGCGACTGCCGCGCTGAAGAATTGAGCAAAAAGAAAGAACGGGAGGAAAAGCGCCAAAATACGCAGACGATAATAATCAAATGCAGCTTGCAAATGCTTTGGCACATGGGCCGGCCCCGCAGGAAAAGCCCGGGCCAACATCCGAGCCGTGCGAGACACCAGAAATTTGAATATACACCGCGAGAAGAAGACGCGCTCGAGATGCGAAGCATCCCCGTCTCTCTCAGAAAACGGCTGTTTCTCTTTACTGTTCCTAGAATTGAACGGTAAATTCAATGCGAAGTCGCTCCTTGCTTCGCGGGTCTTTTTGTCTGCCATCAGGGCTGTACCAGAGGAGCATTCTGTTTCGGTCAAAACCTCAAATGACGTCTTAAAGCCGGAACCTGAGGTATATGATGAAAGATTACACAGATTATCTTCAAGAAAAACCCGCCAATCAAGAATTCACCTGCTGCAAATACCTACAGCAGGTATAATTTCAGAAACCTGGCGGGGCATATCCTATGACTGGAATCAGGACTTTCGAGCCTGCTCCAGAAATGCATCCATTTGATTAGCACTCAATGCCCCAGGCGCAATGGCTGCCGAACCGAAAATAAAGGTCGGGGTTCCATCAAGCCCAATGGCGCGCCCCTGATCCAGATTGGTCGTAATCAGTGCGACAGTCGCGGTCGAACTCATGTCCGTCTTGAGCCGATCAGCATCCAGCCCATTCGCCTTGGCCAGTTCCATGACGCGCTCCATGGTCGGCTTGGTCGTGTCTTCCATGAGCGCCTGACGCATAACGCCGTATTTTCCCTGCGCACTGGCGGCGAAAATAGCGCGTGTATCCAGAACACTTCCACTTCCCAGAACAGGAATGACCTTTTCAACCAGCCGGACGTCCGGGTGACGTGCCAGGAAACGGTCAACTTCCGGGATCATGGCGCGGCAGTAGGAACAGCGCGGATCATAGAATTCTACAACCGTGATCTTTCCTTTCGGATTACCTCGCACTGCATAATCCGGCGCGGTCTGAAGATCATGCAGATGAGCCCGCACAGCCTCGAGTGCCGAATCCTGTTTTTGTCGTTCCGCCTTTTCCCGGAGGGAGCTGATCGCATCCGTCAGAATGGATGGATCTTCTTTGAGAGCCTGCCGCAGGATCTGAACAACTTCGGTGCGCTGCGCAGGCGTGAAGGTCTCCGGCTGGCTTGTAGGCGCAGCTCCTGCCACGTTTTCACTCAGGGAAAACATGGAAAAAGCGGCAAAAGCCGTTGCGAGCAAAGGATGTTTCACGGGCAGCTCCAGATTGGCAGACGTCGTGGCACCGTAACGGCAGCTCATGATTAAAGAAAGACTGTCACAAAGAGAAGCAGCCAAGGCCCCTCCCACAAGAGCGCAATACCCGTTATGACTGGAAATAACTGAACGTCAGAGCTGCTTCTTTTTCGGAGCAACTCGCTTGCCGGACCCAAGACCAGAGAGTGGAGAAACGCCAGGTGGCGCACCGTCGAAACCAGATTTCCATCCACGGCATCGTCAAAGCACGCCGTGCCTCCATCCTTCTGGCCTCGGTAGCCTCGGGGCTCCTCCTGTCAGCATGTTCCAGCATTCCAGGTATCAGTTCTCTCGTTGGCCCTGCTGCTGCCCCTGCCCTGACAGGCAGTATCGGAACAGTCGTCGCTGACGAACCCCAGGCCGCTCTGGTCGGGCATGACGTTCTGGCTCGCAGCGGCAATGCGGCTGACGCAGCAGTTGCAACAGCTCTTGCTCTCGGTGTCACACTCCCGTCCCGCGCCTCCTTTGGCGGCGGTGGGGCCTGCATTGTTTCCCGCCCGAATTCCCCCGCGGAAAGTGTCAGTTTTCTTCCTCTCCCTGGCACAAGTGCTGGCGGAGACCGACCAGCCTCTACGCCCGCCATGCTGCGCGGCCTCTATCTGATCCAGCATCAGTATGGCTCTGTTGAGTTCAATGATCTGATCGCACCGGCGATGAACCTTGCCAGTAATGGCGTCACCGTCAGCCGTGCGCTGGCCTCCGACCTGTCAGTTGTCCGGACAGCCCTCCTGGCAGATGAGAGCGCGCGCGCAGTCTTCGGACGCGGTGAGGCCGGAACGGTAACCGCAGGTGACAGCCTGATCCAGCAACGCCTCGCAGGCTTTCTCGAACGCGTCCGCTCTGCAGGCGTCGGCGATCTCTACAACGGCGCACTGGCTGACGTTTATGCAACGGCTGCCCAGAAAGCTGGTGGACGCCTCAACGACGAAGACCTTCGCAAGACTCTCCCCATCCAGACCGTCGCTCTGACGACCCAGGCCAATGGTCTTACGGCAGCCTTTCTGGCACCCCCAGCCGATGGTGGACTAGGCGCTGCAATTCGCTACACAACCGGCGCTTCTGCTCAGGGTGCTGTTGCTTCCTGGCGCGCTTCG
This sequence comes from Gluconobacter japonicus, assembly GCF_002723975.1. Taxonomy (GTDB): domain Bacteria; phylum Pseudomonadota; class Alphaproteobacteria; order Acetobacterales; family Acetobacteraceae; genus Gluconobacter; species Gluconobacter japonicus. The sequence continues at coordinate 97,388 of NZ_BEWO01000011.1, read as the reverse complement.
GGTGCCACGGATATTGCAGCCGCACAGGCTGCGCTGGATAGCGGCAAGAGCGGTAGTGGTTCTCTACCCTCCCTGCCGGCTTCCACATCTTTCGTCGTAACAGATCGCAACGGCATGGCTGTCGCTTGTAGTTTGAGCGAGAATAACCTGTTCGGTACGGGCCGTATCGCTGGCAATACCGGGATTGTTCTGGGGGCCTCTCCAGCTTCAACGCCTCGCCCACTTCTGGCCGCTGCCATCCTACGGGATCGTCGCGGTCTCCGCGCAGCGATCGCAGCATCCGGCCAGAATGATGCAGCCGACGCCGTCGGTGAAGCGGCACGGGCTGTTGCTCAAGGAGCAGAGATTGCCCATTCCGGCTCAGGCCGTGTCAATGCAATCACCTGCGCAAGCGGTAGCGCCTGCCACGGTAACACCGACCCACGTGGTGCTGGTCTGTCCGCTGGCACCACAAACTGACATTACCCGGTAAAACTTCGCACCAAACTCCCCGCCACAAGTGACCAGCCGTCCACGATCACGAAAAAGATCAGTTTGAACGGCAGGGACACGGTACTGGGGGGGAGCATCATCATGCCAAGGCTCATCAGAACACTCGAAACGACGAGGTCAATGACCAGAAATGGCAGATACAACAAAAAACCCATTTCAAAACCACGACGCAATTCGCCGATCATGAAGGCCGGAACCAGTACCCGCCAAGGTGTATCCACCAACTTTTCCGGCGGCTTTTCATGAGCGATATTCAGAAAAGTTGAAATATCGGCCGGTCGTGCCGTTGCAGCCATGAAGTCATGAAACGGCTGCGCCACCTTGCTCAGTCCTTCCATTTCCCCAACCTGCCCCGCCATCATTGGTGCCACACCAGTATCCCAGGATTTCTGGAGCGTCGGCTGCATCACGAAGAGCGTCAGAAAAAGAGCTAATCCGATAAGAACCGTATTCGGCGGCGTACCCTGCGCGCCCAGCGCACTTCGCAACAGGGACAGCACAATCACAATCCGGGTAAAAGCCGTGACCATGACCAGAAGACTGGGAGCAAGGGACAGAACGGTGATGAGCGCACTGAGCTGCACCAGACGGCTGGTCGTCCCAGCTCCGCCAGACTGCCCCAGATCAATACTCACTGCCTGGGCATGAGCCAGATGAGGAATGAGCCACGGCAGTGCCAAAACAAGAAAAAGCACCCAACGCTTCACGAGGCATCCTCCAGAGCGGACGAAAAAGCTGCGCCCTCATTCTGCCATTCCAACAGAACGTCCTGTGTCCCGCCTGTTAAAACCAGAACTTCACGATTGCCATAGCGCACGACCGAAAGACGCCGCGTCCGATCCAAAGCCATCTGTCCAACCAGCGACAATGCCGCAGTTCCGCCTTTCTGACCGCTACGCTGCGGCGAAACGAGCTTCAACAGAGGCTTGAGGCAGACAAGCAGCACAATTACGAACATTAGCGCTGAGCAGGCAGTCAGACCGTCATGCAAGGTCATGGCATCAGGTTTCCTTCACTTTGAAAGGAATGATGCAGGACAAAGATTAATAGACGCCTAATACCGCGCCATTCTTTCTCAAATTCTCATCACGCAGCCACCCTATCCTCCAGAATCGGAACCACCATCAACCATTTATTAAGCTGTTTCGTCCATGATCCCTCCTGTCGAGCCGCTATCCGGCACCGCAGGGAGGAAAACTGCACCAATGCGCAACACAGACACCACCTCAACCAGTGGAACTAACCTGTTTGCCTTGGGTCAGGACCGCCTGAACTGGCTACAGGCCCGTCAGCAGGTTCTGGCAGGCAACATCGCCAATGCAGACACACCCGACTACAAACCCAAGGATGTCTCTCCCTTCGAGGCGGCTTTGGGCCAGTTCGACATCACGCCCGTTGCGACACAGCCCGGTCATTTCGGGGTCAGCACCTCTGATACGTCCGTGCGGGAAGTGGACTCCGAAAGTTCGCTGGATGGAAACCAGGTTTCCCTCGACCAGCAGATGGAACAGGTGGCTGACGTCAACGACCAGCAGCACCTCGCGGTCAATATCTATGGAAAATACATGAGCATGTTCCAGACGGTTCTTGGTAAATAAGGCGCCCTGACACATGAACCTCTCGAATACCATTGGCATCTCCGCCAGCGGCATGGACGCACAGGCCCAGCGCCTTCGTGTCGTCGCTGAAAATCTGGCCAATCAGGATACGACCGGCTCAACGCCCGGCGCCGATCCCTATCGTCGCAAGACGATTACTTTTTCAGAGCATATCGACGACGATACCGGCGTATCCTCAGTCGATGTCCATGACATTGGCCAGGACATGTCAGACTTCCAGACGAAATATGACCCGTCTCATCCAGCAGCGGATGCAAAGGGTTACGTCAAGATTTCCAACGTGGATTCCATGGTGGAGATGATGGACATGCGCGAGGCGGAACGGTCCTACGAAGCCAACCTCAATACGATGCAGAGCGCGCGCACCATGCTGTCGCGCACGCTCGATCTTCTGAAGTAATCCATGATCACATCCCTTTCCCAGGCCCATAGTGCCTACGCCCAAAGTTTGCAGAACAGCCTCCAGACAGGCGTGACGGACGATGTTCCCGACGGCACATCCGGCAATGATTTTGGCTCTGTCATGTCACAGGCGGTCAAGAACGTCATTGCCACAGGCCATGATGCTGAAGCCCAGTCAGCCGTCGGCCTGAACGGTGGCGGAGACATGACCCAGATCGTCACAGCCGTTTCCAACGCTCAACTCGCGCTCCAGACGTCAACCGTCATCCGGGACCGGATGGTGCAAGCGTATCAGGACGTCATGAAAATGACGATCTGATCCATGCAGGCGATCGATCTCGGCGCCATTCTTGAGCAGACGTTCATCGTTGCCCTCAAGTTGAGTGCCCCCGCCCTGCTCACGGCTCTTGTGGTTGGATTGCTGGTCTCTCTTGTGCAGGCGGTTACGCAGCTCAATGAAAGCACACTGTCCTTCGTCCCAAAGGTCATTGCCATTGGCGCTGTCATGATGATGGCAGGGTCATTCATGACAGCAACGCTCCTTACATTCACACGCCATCTTTTTGACCAGCTCATTCTCGTCGGCACAACATGACTCCCATGTTTCTGCCTACGGACCTCGCAGGGCCCGCGCTGACGGAATGGGCCCTCGCTTTCCTGCTCGTTCTGTCCCGCACGGGAGCGACGGTCATGGTCATGCCGGGACTTGGGGAACAGTCTTTGCCCATGGTGGTCCGGGCTGGCATTGCCCTGACGCTGACCTTTCTGGTCCTGCCTCTCGTTGCTCCTCTGCTTGATATGGGCAGGCTTGATGCTCTGGGGCCCTTGGGGTTGGGCGGGATGATTGCGGTTGAGCTCTTTGCGGGCGTTCTGATCGGCTGGCTGGCCCGGCTCATCACCATGGCCCTTCCTATCGCAGGCCAGATGATCGCCATGTTTATCGGTATCTCCAGCGTTCTCCAGCCAGACCCGGATCTTGGCTCAAGCAGTTCAGCTCCGGCCAGATTCATGAACCTTCTTGCGCCCCTGATGCTTCTGATCACCGGAGCCTATATCTTCCCGGTCAGGGCAATGATTGGCAGTTATGGCCTCATTCCTCCCGGGGGTGCCCTTATGGGCCAGACTGCCATTGATCATTGGCCAATCCTCGGAGATGCAGCACACAGCGTCATCCAAATGACTGGTAAAGCCTTTGCACTGGGACTGGAACTCAGCGCGCCCTTTCTCATCCTTTCCCTGATCTGGGAAATGATGCTTGGCATTATGACGCGCCTTCTTCCTGCTCTACAAATCTATAATGCCGCTAATCCTCTTCAGATGCTGGGAGGAATTGCCCTTCTTGGACTGACGCTGCAGGCCATGCTGACCGTCTGGCAAGGACAGGCCTTTGACGTGCTGCGCGCTCTGCCGGGTCTGTAATCCATGGCAGAGGCAGAAGACAGAACAGAAGCCCCGTCCCAACAACGGCTTCAGAAAGCCCGGGACGATGGTCAGATTGTTCTCTCCCGTGAAGCCATGAGTTTCATCGTCCTGCTGGCCGGAATACTGGGTGTTTTTACACTTCTGCCTTTTCTAGTGACGGATTTTGTCCGCAGCATGCAGAGCCTGATGGCCAATGCCGGGACTGTTTCCATGGTTCAGGACGGTCTTCTGGCCGCTACAGAACATTCCATTGTCGCGGGGCTGAAACTGGCTCTTCCCGTCGCTGGTCTGGTCACGGCCCTCACGTTGGCGGCAGGTTTTTTACAAACGGGTTTTCTGATTCATCCCGCCTCACTCCTCCCTAAGATGTCCCGTGTTTCACCTATGGCCGGTCTGACACGCATCCTTGGTGGCGGTACTCTGCCGGATACATTCAAGGCCGTTATCAAGCTGCTTATTTTTACGGCAGTCCTCTGGCACCTTGCCAAAGGCATCATTCCCGATGCGCGCAGTATGACGGGTCTGACTACAGCGGCCATCCTGACAAAAATTGCTCATCTGGGTTTCAGCGGCGCCATCAGCATGGCTCTGGCACAACTTGTCATTGCGGGCGGGGATATTTTCTGGATGCGCTTCCGCCACACCGCCAAGCTCAAGATGAGCCGGGAAGAACTGAAAGAAGAATATCGGAACACGGAGGGCGATCCTCACATCAAGGGGCAACTCAAGGCCCTTCGAGCCAGACGGGTCAAACAGCGCATGATGGAAGCCGTCAAAAACGCAACAGTTGTCGTAACCAACCCCACCCATTATTCGGTAGCGCTCGTTTACGAGAAGGGGAAATCCAGCGCACCCCGAATTGTCGCTAAAGGAATGGATGATCTTGCTGCTCGGATCAGGGAGACGGCGCAGGATCATCGTATCCCGGTCGTCTCTAACCCGCCTTTGGCGCGTGCGCTCTTTCCTCTTCCTCTTGAAAGCGAGATTCCAGCGGAACATTTCAAAGTGGTCGCCGCGATCATTGCCTATGTCTGGAAACTTAAAAGGCCAGGCAGCCGGAATATCCCGGCCGAATAAAAATCTTGCCTTTCCCGCATCTTCCCTCTTGGCGAAACCGGCACGAACCATAATATGAGCACCAGAACATTTGTGAACACGACACGCTTACCGACTGAAATCTGCCCTATGCGGCAAAGAATGCGCGGTCTATCGTGTTCCTCTTTGCCAGCCATGAGCGATTACGAGGATTGAATGGACAAGACCAAGGCGCTTGAGGGCGCACTCAGCCAGATCGAGCGCGCATTCGGCAAAGGGTCCATCATGCGCATGGGCCAGCGTCCGAAAGAGCAGGCCGACGTTATTTCAACCGGTTCTCTGGGGCTTGATATCGCCCTCGGCATTGGTGGCATGCCACGTGGGCGTATCGTCGAAATCTATGGTCCGGAAAGCTCCGGCAAGACGACACTCGCCCTGCATGTTCTGGCAGAAGCCCAGAAAAAAGGCGGAACAGTTGCCTTCATTGACGCCGAACATGCGCTTGACCCCGGCTATGCCCGCAAGCTTGGCGTCAACATTGATGAGCTTCTTCTGAGCCAGCCGGATGCAGGTGAGCAAGCCCTTGAAATCTGCGATACGCTGGTTCGTTCCGGCGCTGTAGATGTTCTCGTTGTTGACTCTGTGGCTGCTCTGGTTCCCCGTGCGGAACTGGAGGGGGATATGGGCGACAGTCATGTTGGTCTGCATGCCCGCCTCATGAGCCAGGCCCTGCGTAAGCTGACAGGGACAGTGGCGCGCTCGAACACACTGGTGATTTTCCTCAATCAGATCCGCATGAAGATCGGCGTGATGTTCGGCAACCCGGAAACAACGACGGGCGGCAATGCGCTGAAATTCTACTCTTCCATCCGACTTGATATTCGCCGTATCGGGTCTATCAAGGACAAGGATGAAGTTGTCGGTAACCAGACGCGCGTAAAGGTCGTCAAGAACAAGATGGCGCCTCCGTTCCGTCAGGTCGAATTCGACATCATGTATGGCGAAGGCATCAGCAAGATGGGCGAACTGCTTGATCTCGGTGTGAAAGCCAATATCGTCGAGAAATCCGGCGCATGGTTCTCCTTCGACAGCCAGCGCATTGGACAGGGCCGCGAAAACGCCAAGCAGTTCCTCCGGGAGCACCCGGAGATGTCTGGTGAAATCGAACGCCGTATCCGTGCTGACGCAGGCGTCGTGGCTGACGCCCTGATGGTGGGCCCAGACGCGGCAGATGACACCTCTGAAGACTGAACTTCTTAAAGAAAGGGGCTCTCTCAAGAGCCTCTTTTTTCGTTAAGCGCGCAAAACTCCTGCAGAACTCTCCAAACCGTATTCCCTCGGGTTTTCACTAAAAATTATCAAACCACCTCGTCCTGAGGATTTTACCTGATACAGAGCTGTATCACTGGCTTTGAAAAGAGTGCTGATCTCTTTCAGCCGGGACGAAGATATCGCTCCACCAATACTCAGACCGATTTGAAAGATCCTGCCTCGATAATGAACGGGTTCTTCAAGACTTGCATGAATTCGTGCACCGATCTGCTCTAAAGCAAGTTCATTGGAGGTTTTGCGTGCCAGAAGGGCGAATTCATCGCCTCCCAATCTGGCAATACATTCTGTTGGAAGGCGCACAGATTCCAGGCGCGCTGCGATTGCCTTCAGAACAAAATCCCCTGCATCGTGCCCAAAAGCGTCATTGATCTGCTTGAAGTAATCAACATCCAGAAGCAGCAAACCGACTTCTTCTCCTCTGCTCCTTTTCCTCAGCATAAGAGCGGAATGTTTCTTGAACATTCGTCTGTTAGGAAGCCCCGTCAGGGCATCATTCTCGGAAGCAATACGCAGTTTCCGTTCAGCCTCTCTCTGGCGCGTTACGTCTCTGGAAAGGCAGAGAATAGCTATGATCGCACCATCTGCTCCCATCACAGGCGTTAAAATATTATCCCAATAGACAGTTTTCTGACCCGGAAGTTCGCTCCGGCCAGAAAATGATGCCTTGAATCCTTGTCTTGCTCGGGAAAGCGCACGTCGCCCACGGGCTCGAATATCTTGCGGAAGCAACTCAAGCCATTTCATGCCAAACGCGGTCTTGCCATGCTCCAAGCCTAAAGCCTCACAACCCGATCTGTTCATACGCAGAAGGGTTCCATCGCAGGACAGAAGCTTGATGCAGTCCACACTGGCATCGAGCATCAGAGTAAGCCTGTCCAGATCCTGCCGGAGTTGCAGGTCGTGCTCGTGCGAAGAGTTTTTCTTCATAAAATCTTCCCATGCCTCCTCTAGGACATGACGAAGCTTTATTTTGAAAAAAGGTCAATAAGAGGACAATGTCCCTCAACAAGAATCAACGATAACTTATAATTTTTAAGTATTATTTGATGATATATTAACGAACTACATTGCTTATAGAACTCTCGGGGGAAGCATAATTATGCCTCCCCCAATCCTGATTACCCCATCATTCAGCGACAGCTTTTCGTCCGCCGCGCAGGCGCTCCCAGAGATGAGCACCCTTAATAATGACTTTTGCAATTGCTGGCGTTGTCGTCGGACGCAGCAGGCGCGGATCGTAACCAGCAAAACGACGATCATTCTCATCAAGGCAGAGCTGCATCAGCTCAGGAACCTTAATGTCGATATTCGTCATGTCCTTGGCGCCAGTTACCGTGAAATTGTTGTCCTGCGTATGCTCCTCGCCATTGTCGTCAATGGAACGGGCTAGTCCCATGCGCTCGTAGGCTAGGAAGATCCAGACGCCAATGACGCGCAATTCGAACCATGGACGCTTCCAGAACGGCATAGTCGCACGGTGCCAGGCCAGCCAGTTGGCAAAGAGTAGAATGTGACGGCACTCTTCCTGCATGACAGGCTCGAACGTCTCAATCAGTTCCATCGGAAACAGACCAGCGCGCTCAGCCAAGGCAAACAGGCCGAACGCGAAGAAACTATCTACACATTCGGAAAAACCCGTCACGAGATAGGCCCATTCCGTGTCCTTAGGCTCCACATAGGGAGGCTCAGGCGCCATCGGAATTTTGTAGGCTTCGACCAGCTTGCTCAGAACTTCCTTGTGCCGGTTTTCTTCCCAGGCATTGCGGGACAAGGCGTCCTTCATGTCCGGGTCATCAATCATCGCAGCATAGGCTGCCATCCGCAGACGGGCCTTACCCTCAGTCTGTACGGCAATGTCCCAAATCGGCAGAGACGTGATGCGATGCAGCGTCTCCGGGTCCAGTTCCGGCCAGTCGATGACAGATGGCTTGTATGGATTAAACGTGTCGCGGAACATCTGCGCGACAGCCTTCTTGTGCTCTTCCGTTCCCGGCTTGAGAGGTCCCTTGATCGGGCTGCTCCAGTGACGCGCTTCGTAATCGACGCGTTCAAGCGTCTTCTCCGACGGTGCGTCGGGAAGGTGGGAATAGATGTCAGCCAGGCTTTTCATGATATTTTCGCGGCGTGCCCTGCGACACGCCGTGCCCCTTGGAGCTTGTCGTTTTACTTCAGATCGGTCGCGGAGTGGATGATACGGTTCACTAGACCGTATTCAATCGCTTCCTTTGCGGACATCCAGTAGTTGCGGTCCGTATCCTTGGCGACCTTTTCATAGGTCTGCCCGGTTTCCTTGGCGAAAATCCGGTTCAGACGCTCGCGCATCTTGATGATCTCGCGGGCCTCAATGTCGATATCCGTTGCCGGACCACGCACACCACCCATCGGCTGATGAAGAAGGAAGCGTGTATTCGGCAGGCAAACGCGACGTTCCGGACGGCCCGCCGCATAGATCAGCGCACCGGCGGAGGCGACCCAGCCCGTGCCAATCATGTTGATAGGCGCAATCGAATCCACAAAGCGGATCATGTCATGGATCGTGTCGCCACTTTCTACATGGCCGCCTGGGGAGTTCACATAGACGTCGATCGGCTTGTCGGACGACCCAGCAAGCGCCAGCAGGCGTCCCGTGACGTCACGCGCGATCTTGTCGTTGATCCCACCAAAGATCAGAACCTTGCGCTGGTCGAACAGGCGGCTTTCGAGTTCGCTGATCGGGCTGTTCAGCGTCTTGTTGTCGTCTTCCGGTGCCTCTGGGGCATCGGGCTCGTCGTCCAGACGGGTAAGGGTCATTCTGGTGATGTCCATGTCGTTTCCAGATCCATCGTGCGTCTTCATCCCCCTATCCTGCGCTTCGTTTGCCTTCATGCCAAGTCCGGGAAAGACGAAGTCTCGCCATCCCGATCACGAACCGCTAGTCTCCGCGCTGTTCAGAGATTTGACGAAGGCAGGAACGGCACAGTGGGTTCAGGGAACACGACGCATCCCGGGAAAGCGGTAACGCGCAGAAATGCGGGAAAGATTTCGTTCATGCTGCTGCTGGCCGCGCCCCTCTTTACCGCCTGCCAGCATCAGGACGCCGTCGATGTTCCGACTGGATGGTGGCATAGTTTTGAGGGCGGCGAGATCGCCAAACTGCGTCCGCCCCCGCCGGGACAGAACCTGCCATACCCACATGTTGGCCGTACCCCGGCTCAAAATCCGGAAATGCCGTCCCCCGAGGCACGCGTTAACCTGACAATGCAACTGGAAGCCCAGCGCAATCTGGCCCAGCGCGAGAGTGCGGCCCAGGGCACACTTCCCACCATACCGCCACCGCCGCCGAAAACCGCACCGTCGGCCGTTAACCCGACCGGGACTGAACCGGAAGAGCAGAACAACCTGACCATGACGTCAGTAGGACAGCCAGCGGACACAACACCTCCTGTCAATGCGGCTCCAGGAGCAGCTCCGGGAACTCCTGCGCCTGCCACCAAGCCTGCCACCCCATCAAAAACGCCACAGCCAACCACGCCAGAGGCCGAACTTCCGCCAGTGGTTGCTGCAGCAATTCCGCCAACGCCTCCAGGAGAGTTTCCGCAGATCGGCGCGCTTCCACCACCGCCGCCACAGTTTCCAGGCTTTGATCTTCCCCGAGATGCCAATCTGACTGGCCCTCTCCGCCCGGACATCGATACCTCCACCCCGGAAGGCACGCTGATCCGCTTTCAACCTTCGACAGATCACGTCGTAGGGGACCCTTCGAGCGACTATCAGCGAATCATTTCCCAACGCGGGGATCAGAAAATCACGATTCTTGGCTTTGGCGCAGCCATGAGTGCGGATGCCGGCCTGTCTACGGCCGATCAGGGCCGTGAAATTGCGCTCGGGCTTTTGCGCGCCCGCGCAGTCGCCAATGCGCTTATCCAGCGAGGCGTCCCGGCTTCGGCCATCGTCCTGCGCGCCGAGGCCATCGGCAACGGTGTTCGCGTCCGGAATGGCGGCTGATCAGGTCTGAAAGGAACATGTCTTAAAGGACTGTTCCTCTTACAGAAAAACCTGTCTATCGTGCCTCTTCCCGTAATCTTCTTACCCTGAGCTGGTCATGACCGAAGAGTTCCACCGCATCCGCCGCCTGCCGCCCTATGTGTTCGCTGAAGTGAACAAGGCCAAGGCTGCCGCGCGAGCGGCCGGTGAGGACATCATTGATCTCGGCATGGGCAACCCGGACAGTGCTCCGCCGGCTCATGTCGTGCAGAAGCTTGTCGAAACCGTCGGTGACCCGCGCGCGCATGGCTATTCCGTCAGTCGTGGTATCCCCGGTCTGCGTCGCGCCATGGCGAACTACTATGAGCGCCGCTTCAATGTCTCCGTCGATCCAGAAACGGAAGTCATCGCAACGCTGGGGCCAAAGAAGGTCTGGCCAATCTGGCCGCTGCCATCACCAGCCCCGGTGACACGATCCTGGTGCCGAACCCGTCCTACCCTATCCATCAGTTCGGGTTCATCATCGCAGGCGCGTCCGTCCGCTCCATTCCGGCCACACCGGATGAGGACATGCTGCGTGCGCTGGACCGTGCCGTACGCCACTCCGTTCCGAAGCCAACCGCGCTGATCGTCAACTTTCCGTCCAACCCGACGGCCTTTGTTGCCAATCTCGATTTCTACAAGGAAATCGTGGCTTTCGCGCGCCGGGAAAACATCTGGATCCTTTCGGACCTCGCCTATAGCGAGATCTACTTCAATGCGGATGAACCACCGCCATCCCTGCTGGCCGTACCAGGCGCGAAGGATGTGGCCGTGGAGTTCACCTCCATGTCCAAGACGTATTCCATGGCGGGCTGGCGCATGGGTTTTGCCGTTGGCAACCCGAAGCTGATTCAGGCCCTGACGCGTATCAAGTCCTATCTGGATTATGGTGCTTTCACGCCGATCCAGGTGGCCTCGGTCGCGGCTCTGAATGGCCCACAGGATTACGTGTCCGACATCCGCGCCATGTATAAGGATCGCCGGGACGTTCTGCTGCGCGGCCTGAGCTCTGCTGGCTGGGATGTTCCTGCTCCTGCCGGATCCATGTTCGCATGGGCCCCTATTCCCCCCGCTTTCGCTGACATGGGGAGCGTGGAATTTTCCAAGCTTCTGCTGAAAGAAGCTGGCGTGGCCGTCGCACCCGGCCTCGGCTTTGGCGAATATGGCGAAGGGTTCGTCCGGATCGGACTTGTTGAAAATACTCAGCGGCTGCGTCAGGCGACGCGGGCCATCAAGAGCTTCATGAGCCGGCACGGTGCCGGTGCATCGACCGCTGATCTTCTTGGAGCTGCATCATCGTGAAACCACTGCGGATCGGACTGGCCGGACTAGGGACTGTCGGTGTCGGCGTCATTCGTCTTCTTCAGAAGAATGCCGAAACGATTACGGCCCGGGCCGGTCGGCCGATCGAAGTGGTCGCGGTCACGGCGCGCACCCGGGACAAAGACCGCGGCGTCGATCTGTCTGGCATGCGCTGGCATGACGAGGCCGTGTCCGTCGCGCAAGACCCGGAGATCGACGTTGTTGTCGAACTGATCGGTGGCTCCGAAGGTCCGGCACGCGACATGGTGGAAACTGCCCTGACGCGCGGTATCCCGGTTGTGACGGCCAACAAGGCACTCGTTGCGCTACATGGCTCGGAACTGACGCGTCTCTCCGCCGAAAATGCTGCGCCGCTTTTCTTTGAGGCTGCGGTCGCTGGCGGCATCCCGGCCATCAAGCTCGTCCGCGAAGGACTGGCTGCTGATCGCCTGGATAGCGTGGGCGGCATCCTGAATGGCACCTGCAATTACATCCTCACGGAAATGCGCACGACCGGACGCGATTTCGGGGATGTGCTGACAGAAGCGCAGGCCAAGGGATACGCAGAAGCAGAGCCTTCCACGGATGTTGATGGCTGGGACACGGCTCACAAACTGGCCATTCTCGCCGGGATTGCCTTCCAGCCGATCGTTTTCAACACCCTTCCCGTCCACGGTATCCGAGATGTGACAGCCTCGGACCTGACGTTCGCCAATGAACTGGGATACCGTATCAAACTGCTCGGTATGGCTCGCGCCACCGGGGATAACGGGATCGAAGCGTGGGTCCGTCCCTGCCTCGTCCCTGCCAAGGCAGCCATTGCCGCCGTGGAAGGGGTTTTCAATGCCGTCACCACACAGGGGCCGTTCAGCGGTCCCATCACAATTTCCGGCCGTGGCGCTGGCGAAGGCCCAACGGCAAGCGCCGTGGTTGCGGACCTGATCGACCTGGCCCGCGGGGCAAATCTCCCGGTCTGGGGCGTCAAAAGTGCTCCGGCACCTGTGTCCTGCACAAGTCTCGGGGAATTGAAGAGCGCATTCTATATCCGTCTGGATGTGGAAGATCGTTCTGGTGTCATGGCCGATCTGACATCCGTTCTCCGTGACCATGATGTTTCCGTGCATTTTGTCTCGCAACATGACGCTGCGGCGGGACGTGCACATCTGGCCCTGGTGACGCATCAGGCCCCAGAAAAGGCTATTTCTGCAGCTATAACAGCACTTTCCGCGCTCCCAGTTGTTAATGGGGCTCCTTTAGTGCTCAAGATCGAGGATTCTCTCCAGTGATCGATCCCACAAGTGTTCTTCCTTACCGCGTTACCGACCGCAACTTGGCGCTGGAGCTTGTCCGCGTCACGGAAGCGGCCGCCATTGCCTCTGACCGCTGGACAGGCCGAGGCCTGAAGAACGACGCAGATGGTGCGGCCGTTCAGGCCATGCGCGCCGCCTTTGATACGGTTGCCATTGATGGCGTCGTCACCATTGGCGAAGGCGAAATGGACGAAGCACCGATGCTCTACATCGGTGAAAAAGTCGGCTCCGGCGGCCCAGCCATGGACATCGCGGTCGATCCGCTTGAGGGCACGAACCTCTGCGCCAAGAGCCTGCCGAATGCCATTACGGTGGTTGCCCTCGCCGAGCGTGGCAAGTTCCTGCATGCCCCAGACATCTACATGGAAAAGATTGTCGTCGGACCGGATCTGCCGGATGATGTCGTCAATCTGGACTCTTCCATCGAAGAGAACCTGCGCAATCTCGCGAAGGCCAAGAACCGCGATATCTCGGATCTTGTCCTCTGTACGCTTGATCGTGAGCGCCACGAAGAACTGATTGCCCGTGCCCGTCAGGCCGGTGCCCGTGTTCAGCTTCTGAGCGATGGTGACGTTGCGGCAGCTATCGCGACCTGTATCGATGGTGGTGGCGTGGATCTTTACGCTGGCTCAGGCGGTGCCCCCGAAGGCGTTCTGGCAGCCGCAGCAATCCGCTGCATGAATGGCCAGATGCAGGGCCGCCTGCTGTTTGAAGACGATGCACAGCGTGAACGCGCCCGTGAAATGGCCGATGGCAAAGATCCGACGCGCCTTCTTGGACTGCACGACATGGCCGCCGGTCACGTTTTGTTTAGCGCTACAGGCGTTACCACTGGTTCCCTGCTGAAAGGTGTCGAGCGTATCGGTCCGACGCGCGCAAAGACGCATTCGATTGTCATGCGTTCAAAATCAGGCACAGTTCGCTATATTGAGAGCCATCACGACTTCAGCCTGAAGACAAATCGACCATCCTGAATGGAGTAGCATGTTAGAAGACGATACGGGCCTGGTCCTCGGAGTATCCCGCAGCGCAGGCAACCGTCGGTGGATCTGGCGCGATCCACGTCTGGCAGAGGCGGATAACCGCCTCGCCCTCGGTCTGGCCCAGCGTGCGGCCATTCCGGAACTTCTGGCCCGTATCCTGACAGCCCGTGGCGTTTCCGCCACGGAAGCTGCTTCCTTTTTGGACCCACGTCTCCGCGATCTCATGCCCGATCCATCCTGCCTGCAGGATATGGATGCTACCGCATCCAGATTGGCCGAAGCTGTCCGCAAGCATGAGCATGTGGGCCTTTTCGGCGACTATGACGTCGATGGGGCCTGTGGGACTGCACTGGTCTGCGATACGCTTCGTGAAATGGGTTGCACAGTCAGCACGCATATTCCCGATCGGATGACCGAGGGTTACGGCCCCAATACAACCGCTCTGGAAAAGCTTGTCGCTGACGGTGCGACCCTTCTGGTCTGCATCGACTGTGGAACAGCCGCCATCGACATTCTGAACGGCTTCCACGGTCAGACCGACGTCATTGTTCTGGACCATCACAAACCGGATGGTTCCATTCTTCCCAAAGGTCTTGTCGTAAACCCCAACCGACTGGACTGCACCTCCGGTCTGGGATCAATCTGCGCCACCGCAGTCGCGTTTCTGACAATGGTCGCCACAGTGCGCCTCCTCCGTCAGGAAGGCTGGTTCACGGACGGGCGCCAGCCGCCTGACCTTCTCAAACGCCTCGACCTCGCAGCCCTCGCCACCATCTGTGACGTGATGCCTCTGACCGGCCTGAACCGCGCTCTGGTCATGCAGGGACTGCGCGTCATGGGCCGTGGGGAACGGCTCGGTCTGGCAACCCTGTCTTCCGTCGCGGGCGTCAAGGAAGAAGCCAGTGCCATGGCCTGCGGTTTTGCACTTGGCCCACGGATCAACGCGGGTGGCCGGATTGCGAAAGCCAATCTGGGTCTGCGCCTTCTTCTGTCTGACGACGTTATTGAAGCCCGAGCGCTGGCGGATGAGCTCGACAGCGTCAATCGACAGCGCCAATCAGTTGAAGCCGGTATTCTGGCGCAGGCCATAGAGCAGGCCGAGCAGCAAATAGAAAACGGACACGCCGTTATCTTCCTGCATGGGGAAACATGGCATCCCGGCGTTGTAGGGATTGTCGCTGGACGTTTGAAGGAACGCTTTAATCGCCCTGCCCTTGTGGGGGCTTATACAGATGGCATCATTAAAGGCTCTGCCCGCTCCGTACCGGGCCTCGATATTGGAAATGCCATCATTACGGCACGGCAATCCGGTCTACTGGTCACAGGTGGCGGTCATGCCATGGCAGCAGGCTTTTCCCTGACAAGCGACAATGCTCCAGCATTCCATGACTTTCTGGATACCACTCTCTCCGAAGCACACGCGCTCCCTGTACAGGAAGCGCTGCGCATCGACGGTGTTCTAACCCTGCGCGGTGCTTCGCTTGAAGTTGCCTCCCAGCTTGAGCGACTGGCTCCTTTTGGACCAGGTAACGAGGAGCCCGTTCTGGCGATCAGCAATGTACGATGCGTCAAAAGCGATCGGATCGGCAAAGACGGCAATACGCTGCGTCTGATGTTCCAGGGTGAGGACGGAGGGACCCGACTGAAGGCGCTCGTCTTCCGTGCAGGAGACAAACCCTTCGTGCCACTTCTGGAAGATCGAGCAATGCCACTTCTGCATCTGGCGGGACATTTGAGGGTCGAAACCTGGCAGGAAAGAAAAAATCTAACTTTTTTCATTTCTGACGTTTCAGCCGCTTGACGGGGGTCCAGAACCCCCTTATACACCCGCTCACGCCTCCAGTCCCGTTCGTCTAGAGGCCTAGGACACCGCCCTTTCACGGCGGCAACACGGGTTCGAATCCCGTACGGGACACCAAGGTATTCAGCTAAAAACTGAGTTCCTTACACAGAATGAGCAACTCATTCTAACCACTTCAGTGCCAGTGCTATCTGCTGTTAAGTGTGTAAATGGGCTGGGGCCAAGCTTTCAACAATCTTACCTCAATATACCGGGATTGACTGTCGGATCAGTCTACACTGTGTCCATGATAGATCGTTTCTACGCCTGAGGCACCACGCCAGTGGCCGGTATGTCCTCGAGAAATACTTCAAAACAATAGATTATACGCAAGAATGCGTTGTCCTGCCCAGAACAGACCGATAGCGGCAATCACAAGCGAGCCAGGTATCGCAATACGGCTTCTGAACCATGGGCGCTTTCTGAACCAGCCCACCGCCAATGTCGCAAGCAGGATGATAAAAAGCTGCCCTGCATCGACCCCCAGATTGAACCCCAGAAGAGCACCAATAAAATCACGCTTGGGGAAAGGCACCTCGCTTAGACTGCTGGCAAAGCCAAAGCCATGAATCAGCCCGAACGCAAAAACCACCAAAAGCCGCATTATGCCCAACCGGGGGCTGAAGACATTTTCCAACCCAATAAATGAAATAGACAGCGCAATCGCAGGTTCTACAAAACGACTGGGAAGCTCGAAGATCCCATAGGTCGAAAGAAACAATGTTGTCGCGTGCGCAACGGTAAAGACCGTGGTTTGTGAAAGGAGTTTCCGCCAACTGATCCCAAGAAAGAAAAGCCCGAGAACGAAAAGAATATGATCTGTTCCTTCAGGAACAATGTGCTTGAAGCCCAGCTTGAGATAGATCGGAAGCTGTTGCCACCACGCCAACGTATCTGGATCAAAACTGGCAGGTTGATCAGCGTGATGGGTGGGAAGTTTGCCACGATACTCGAAGGACAGACTTTCATGTTGTCCTGCATCCATCCACCGGGTCTGTGTAAAATGTCGCTCAGGAAGTTGGAGCGTGTATGCAACCGGGTAATCAATCTGGGCGGCCAGCGGTATCCGAAGCTGTAAAGCCCCTCCCTCCGGAGGCAGCGCAACATCAAACTGGAAATGCGCAGGCTTGTCTGCTGCCAGATCCATGTATTCTGCCTGACTTTTCTGAGAGAAGCCGTACTTTACAAACGAGAGATGTAACGGTTTCGATCCTGCAAAAAGGGGCAGAACACGGGTAATAAGAGCAGCGACATGCTGCACTTCTGCCTCGTGTTGCGGCCCTTTTCCGATTGCCAAGGCATAATAACGAGCGGGATCACCAAGCAGAACTGTCAGATCCATATCGATCATGACGGTGGCCGCATCAGGTCGATCCAATGACACCAGAACTCTCGTCATGGATTCAGGGTCAGCCTCAGCAACAGAGGCCAACCCGAAAAGGGTCACAATGAGCAAGCTGCAAAGAACAGTCCTGAAAAACCGTCCCAGGCTGCGAACCTTCCTCATACCTTACCAGACCGTCGGCATCGTCTGCCCCGTCTGAAGAAGCACAAGCCCGCTGGGATTACCCGGATAGGGAACAACCAGCCGCCATGTGAAGGGACTGCATGTAATCATGGATATCAGAAGTCTCCGCGGATATCCCGGCGTTCCAATCCATTCCAGAGTATCCGCTTTGGCATAGACATTTTCCATGCTGGCCGCAGCATCCGGAATGGACCGGCTCGTCATCAGACCTGCAATTTCCAACTGCATTTCCGCCAGAACCTTGCCGTGAGACACCATCACGATGCCTCCTTTGAGTTCGGCAATGCGATTGACGGCCAGCGCCATGGCTTCGTCACTCGTCCCCATGACGGTGATATTATGCAGATCATGAGAAACAGATGTCGCAATCGCACTGTCTGGCGTCTTTGGGCCATTGCCCGTCCAGAACATCTTTCCCAGACGTCCCTGCCCCATGTAGCGATCCACAGTCGCGACTTTGATGATGTCATGGGCAATATCGCGCTGAACAACTCCGTTCACAACGGATAAAGTCGCGGTCTTCTGCACGGGGTCAGTATAAAACGGTGCCTGGATGGCGGCTGTGACGTGTGTTGTCCTGCCTTGAGGGGCAAGGATTTCAAAATCCTTTGCCGTCAGCTTCCTGCCAATATGAATGGTATCAGAGGCCCAGGACGGCCATGTGATTTTCGGAACAGGAAGAAGATACGTCCCATCCTGAGCCGCCAGCTTTCCATTTGCAAAAACATATTTGATTTTAACATCTGGCACAGACGACAGAAGAACCACATCCGCATAACGGCCCGGCGTGATTGATCCGACAATCTGGTCCATATGGCCGTGCTGCGCCGGATATAAGCTCGCCATGGCATAAGCGGCTTCTACCGGAGCACCCATCTTGATAGCCAGCCGGATATGATAGTCCATCGTCCCCTGCTTCAGGGTATCCGCAACATTCCGATCATCCGTGACAAGGGAAATATTGCTCCAGCTTTTCAGTCCCTTATTAACGAAATAGGGGATAGCCCGCTCAATATTATCATCCCGCAATTGCAGGAACAAACCGTGCTGAAGCTTGTTCCAGGCCTCCTGCGGCAACCGGGTTTCATGATCGCTGGACAGACCCGCGCCCGCAAAAGCGTTGATCGTATCCATATCCCACAAACCGGCACCGTGACCGTCGATCACCCCACGATTATCAAACGTCGCCTGAATGTTCTCCCAAATACGCTGATGCCCGGGGTGTGCAGGGTTGGATACCGCAGGCCAGTCCATGACCTCATCCAGTCCCTGAACCCGTGGGTTGTTGCGGATATTGTCCGCAATTTCCTGATAGGCGTAGCTGCCCCCGCCCTGTTCAAAAGCGGAAGGCGGCGTAGCCGATCCCAAAGCAGGAAAGATTTTCAGTGGGCTTCCGAGCCGTTCAGGCGTTAGCCAGAACTCCACGTTATGCACGCCGCTCACATTGGCAAATTCATGTGAGCCTTCTGTCGTCCAGGTATTTCCAAGCGGAATGACAAGAGCCGCCTCCCATTCCGGGGACAACATTGAGCTTTCGATGTGCTTATGGGACTCTCCAAAGCCCGGTACTGCCGGAAGGCCCTTGGCATCAAACACCGAAGACGCATGGCCCTTCCACTGCCCGGCTGGCCCAACCCATGCAATGCGTTTGCGGGCGATAACAATATCCTGCCCGTCTTCCCAACTCAGAGTATAGACGTTCAGTACCCGAGCATTGTGAATCACAAGATCGGCCGGTTCCCGTCCCAGCGCAACAGCTACAAGGGTCTGCCGCGTTTTGACTTCATCGCTGAAGGCAATCGGATGCAGCACATGGCTTGCCGTAGGCACATCGGAAGCTACTCCCGAGGCCATCGCGCCCGCCTCCATAAAACTCCCGATGCAGAAGCAGGACAGGGCGATTATGGAACGACGCCACAGAGACAGGACGATAGGCATTTTGATGATCCAGTCACTCAAAAAAGTGCCGGAGTGTAGGCTTACTAATAACGTATTCGCAATATTTTCGGAGGTGTTTTTAATCGAACACTCTGAAGCAGAATATATCCTACTCCGTACGGTCTCCATCCGTTTCCTACGTCTCTGAGCTTTTCGTCGGATACACAAACACATGAAACACGCTGTGGATTGCAGGGATCTTCAAAGGGCTCTAAAAACAACAATGAGAGTCATTCTTATTTACAGAAAATATTTTGGACTGGGCCGTAAAGGGCCAGATTTCACCACAGGGAAACTTCAGAAACATGCTCATCCACGTTCCAAATGTTCTGTCCGGCGAGGAAGTCCGCTACTGCCGTGAACGCCTGAAGACGGCAGAATGGACGGACGGCCGCGTTACGGCTGGAGAGCAGTCTGCGAAAGCAAAACTGAACCTTCAAATTCCACAGGATTCAGCCATATGCCGGGAGTTAGGGGAAATCGTTCTCCGCGCCTTGGGGCGTAATCCGACGTTTAACAGTGCAGCCCTGCCCTTGCGGGTTTATCCACCCCTTTTCAACCGGTACGATACCGGAATGCACTTCAATGCTCATGTCGATAATGCCATCCGGCCCGTTCCTGGGGCAGGCTTTCGCATTCGAACAGATGTTTCCTCCACGCTATTCCTGTCCTCCCCGGAAGATTATGATGGCGGAGAACTCGTCATTCAGGACACATATGGCCAGCAGAGCATCAAACTGCCAGCGGGCGATATGGTCGTATATCCCTCCACCAGTCTGCACAGCGTCAATCGTATTACGCGTGGAAGCCGCTGGGCGTCCTTCTTCTGGTCTCAATCTATGGTTCGGGATGATACAAAGCGCGCCTTGTTGTATGATTTTGACTGCTCCATCATCGAAACCCGCAAAGCATTGCCCGATGATCACCCAGCAGTTCTGGGCCTGACCTCCACCTACCATAACCTTCTGCGGCAATGGGCTGAACTGTAAACACGACAGCCACCAAACAAAGCCTCAGAGCAGGAACAGCGCTCTCCACGCTCACACCACATTTTGTCAATATGATCTGACGTCAAAACAGGCTTTTGCAACCAGCTATATCCGGGCAAGGCAGTTACAGGATTACCTTGCCCTCTCGAATAGCACCACCTCCCCGCCCTCCTCCGCACGGCTAAAGGATACGGCTATGGGGTAAAGCGTTTCTGGCATTTGAAACTGTTCTGCTCTAAAGGATTCACCTTTCTGGCAAACCACTTTGACTGCACTGGCCTCTTGTCAGAGACAGAGCCATAGAAATTATTCTTTAGCGTTTTGTTAGTGTTTTCTCGCAACACTGGCATCGTATGGACAAGCGGGACAGACTTTGTGATACCCCCCCCTGATTTTGGAACTTACCTCGAATCACTTCAAACGTGGTCCGAAAGCGCACATGATTCTTTTGTTCTGCACGCCCTGGACTGCTCAGCTATTGTGGCCGTTACCAATACGCGCGGACAGATCCTCTCTGCCAATGATAAGTTTATTGAAATCAGCGGGTATTCACGAGAAGAACTGATCAATCAGGATCACCGAATGCTCCATTCCGGCATTCACGATTCAAGCTTTTTCCAGAAAATGTACAAGACGATTGCACAGGGTAACGTCTGGCATGGCGAAATCTGCAACCGCCGGAAAAATGGTCAGCTTTACTGGGTTGATACAACGATTGTTCCGCGACGTGCCTCAAATGGAAAAGTCACAAACTACGTTGCGATCCGCTTCGACATTACCGCCCGGAAAAATGCCGAACAACGACTTACGGCTAACAAGCTGAAGCTTCAGGTAGCAGTTAATACGGACTTCCTGACGCATATTCCCAATCGCACATCATTCTCTCAATACCTCAAAGATCTTTTCACCTACGATCATCCAGACAATCGGTATGTCTGCCTGTGTCTTCTCGATATTGATACTTTCAAGGCCATTAACGACACCTCAGGCCATGAATCCGGCGACCGGCTGCTCAAGCGTATTGCCAACAGACTCAAAGCCTTTCAGGCAACAGATTGCTTTATCGCGCGTATTGGAGGCGATGAATTCGCCATCATCATGGTATCAGATGAGCCGCAGACATTTGAAATCCGGCTCAGGAAGATTCTTGAGACGATGCGCTTTCGTTTCAGGGGCGGTGGCCTGACGCATCATTGCAGCGCCAGTCTGGGCTATGCCGTTTCACGCCTTAATGACAGCCGGAGACGTGAGATCCTGCGATGTGCGGATCTGGCGCTTTATGAAGCCAAGGCTGAAGGACGTAACCGCATCAAGAAATACGCCCAGTTCATGAAGGAGAAAACCGAAAGGCGCTCCCGCATGAGAAAGGCTATTCAGCTTGGTCTCAAGAAAAAGCAGTTCAAGCTTTTTTATCAGCTCGTGCTCCCCCGGGACAACAAACGCCACCCTTCCTTTGAAGCCCTGCTACGCTGGGATCATCCCGAACGGGGTCTGCTTGGCCCGCACTATTTTCATGAAGCTTTTGAAGATGCTGAACTCAGCATTGCCATTGGCGATTTCGTGCTACGTCAGGCCCTGACGGACATTCAGCATCTGACAAAACAGAAGATCCCGTTTGAACGCGTTGCCATCAATGTCACGTCAGAAGATTTCCGGGATTATAATTTCACTGAAAGACTATTTCGGGAAATGCAGCGCCATGCTGTGCCTGCCGAAAAAATTACCATCGAAATTACCGAAAAAATCCTTTTCGGAATGCATAACCAACACATTCTGGACGAACTGAAGAACCTTCACCGGGCAGGTATCCAGATTTCTCTGGATGATTTCGGAACCGGTTTTGCGTCTCTTACCCATCTCCGCACCGTGACCTTCGACCACGTCAAAATTGATCGGGTCTTTACAGCAGGTGTGACGGAACGCGGGATTGATACCGCCATTATTCGGGGCGTGATCGATATCGTCCACAGCATGGGGCGCGTTGTGGTTGCCGAAGGCGTGGAAACAGCCGAACAGGCAGATGCCCTAGCCGTTATGGGATGTGATTTCTTTCAGGGATGGCATTTTTCCAAAGCCATCCCTCTTTCGCAAATTCCCCATATCCTCAATTTGAACGGACCACCGTGGATACGGCATGATCCGTTTGTGCTGGATATCGAAGTGGCGGAATAAATTCCGCTCATAGCCGGGAAGCCAAAAAAAGAGGCAGACACTTTCGCGCCTGCCTCTTGTGGTCCCTCAGAACCGCTGGTCAATACCGGTCAGGATTGTCCGGCGCAGACCATATTGCGGCGCACCAACACCAATGCCGCTGCCATCACGCAGAAGGTAGGTCTTGTCAAACAGGTTTGTGACGTCCAGACGAAGCTGTGTCTGCTTCAGGAACGGAACGTGGAACAGATCCTTGAAAGACTGAACCAAAGACAGGTTAAACGTCGCATACTGCGGAACCGACGCACCATTCGGCGTCGCCCCATCGGCTCTCAAGCCACTTCCGTACACCATGGTCGCTGACAGACGCAGCGGATGACCGGTCTTGTAGAACGCCGTGTAGCTTGTTCCCGCAGACGCCGTCCAACGCTGGTCATGATCCAGATGGACCCAGTGCTTCTTGATGTAGGACAGATCGTCCGGATCGAAGTTCCACTCCCCGGACACCACATCCTTGCCGATCGCGCGCGACCAGGAGAAGTTGCCGTACACGCTGAACGGACCGCGTGTGTAATCCGTTGAGAACTCGTATCCGTGTACCTGACCACGCCGGTAATTGAATACCGACAGGATGACCGGCGAGCCGAACTGTCCTTCGTCGATCATGTTCTTCGCCAGTTTAACATAGGCATCAAACGACGCATGCCAGCCCGGAAGGATCGTCTGGGAAAAACCGGCATCAAAGTAATGGTCGCGCTCAGCTTTGACCGTGCTGTTCTTATAGTTCGCAGGCTGTGCAGAGGTGCCAGTGTATTTGTACAGAGCCGTTCCGGTCACGAGTTCGAACGGCGGTGGCGTGAAGTACCGGGAATAGCCCGCATGGAAGGTTCCGCCATGCCAGGGCTTGTAAACGATATTGATGCGCGGGCTGACCTGCTTTGAATGGGTATATTCATCCACACCATCAAAGCGCAGACCGTAATTAATGGTCAGGTTTTTGATCGGGCGCCACTCATCCTGAGCATACAGTCCATACATCCAGCCAGTCCGGCCTGAACCCTCATGAATGTTCGCCGTATCGCCGGAGTAAACGGCGTTACCGTCGTCGTCTTCACCCGTCTGTGTGTAAACGGTTGAGTCAGACTTGGACGTGTTGCGTTCGACATAGATTTGATAGCCGAAGCGGACGGTATGGTTCTTCGCCGCCTGCCAAGTCGCATCCGTCTGGGTGCCTGTTGAGAAAACGGAACGGGCCGCACGTTGGGCGATACCGTTATAAACCAGATCACCCAGCGGATCGGGCGAATACCGCAGGGAACTGTATCGCAGAACGGCAGACGTCTGGAAGCTCAGACGGCCCATATCCTTCTGAAGGGACAGCATGCCAAAATCGGTAATTTCCTTTTGATGTTCGCTCAGGCTTCCACTGTCTCCTGTACCGTACTGGTTCTGGGACAAAGAGTTTCCAAGATAGGATGGGTTGGCAAACTGACGCTGTTGACCCGGATTGTTCGGAAGCTGGTACTCAGCATTGGAAACACCTGCCGTCAGGCTGATCCGGGTATTCTCGTCGGCCGTGTAACGGGCGTGGCCGAGGAAGTGATACTGATTGGTCAGATCATGGATCGCATTGAAACTGGGGGTCGTATTTTCAATGCCAACACGATTGTGGACATAATCAGCTGTCGCGAACCAGTCCCACTTCCCCTTGTGACCGCCGTATTGAAGTGACGGGAAGAAATAGTCGCGCGCGCCGCCGTAGATGGAGATGCTGCCACCGGGGTCGGAATAGCCGTTCTTGGTGTTGATATCGATCACACCGGCCTGAAGAAATCCGTACTCGCTGGGGAGTGCGCCGGTCGTCAGGGACATGGAATGTGCAAAGCGGGTCATCAGCGCCTGACCGAAGACACTCATCCCTTCCGGCAGTGCTACACCGTCCAGACGAAACTGAACTTCATTATGATCGCCACGGATATGGATCTGACCATAACTGTCCTGCGCGACACCCGGAGCCTGAAGCAGAACAGAGGTCAGCGGTGCATTGTCACCACCCGGATTGGTTTCGATATCCTGACGGCTGAAACGATAGGTGGTCGCGCCCGTAGAAGACTGAAGGGCGTCACGCGCGCGCTCCAGATGGGCGTTGACGACAATATCATCTTCGCCCGTCCGGCTTGTCTCCGTCACTGTCGTTCCGTGCTGATTGTCGGAATGACCAAAGCTGGACCGAGAAGTTTCAGTTTCAGCAGTCGTTGTCCCTGCCGTTGCGTCCTGTGCATGAGCAGCGCCACACAGGGCGGTCGTGCATCCAAGGAGCACAAGGAAAGATCGGGCAGACACAAAAGGCAGCATGCAGTCCTCAACAGACGAAAAAGATAATCAGCGGCAGCTTTGTATTATGTTATATCATAACGTATCAAGCCGAAGCGGACTCTTTTCCTCCTGTTTGCTTGCTCTGGCTTTCGGGTGAGATATAAAAGCCACAATTTCTGCCGTGTGCCGGTATCTCCCCTTTCAGAAGAGTTACTTTTCCCATGTCGTTTCGCAGGGTTCTTTTTCTCGGCGCCAGCCTTCTGAGCGCCACGTCCGCCTTCGCAGAGACGCTTCCACACAGCCAGAAATCGCACCGGCACATCACTCCAAAAGCCCTTGAAGCGCACACGGACGAGACCATCAAGGTCAGCGTCAGAAGAACGGATTTTGCTTTTCAAGCCGCCCAGAAACAGCCGGATGCCGATACGCGCTTGACCGCAGAGCGCCTGATCGAGCGCGGTGTTGTGACGTTACGCGACGTCGAACGTGTTGCCCCCAATCTGACGATTCAGTCCATCAACGGCACAGCCTCCACAAATTTCTATCTTCGCGGCGTGGGCTTCAATGACTTCACCCAGAACAACATTCCAACCGTTCTGACCTATTTCGATGACGTGCCATTTGCCTTTTCGACCATGGCCAGTGGCATGATGTTCGATCTGGCCGATGCAACGGTTACACCGGGCCCGGTCGGCACCACGCATGGACAGTCTGACACGGGCGGCGAAGTCCGCTTTCACACGGCGGACCCGACGAGCACCTGGCATTATGGTGCCAGCGAAGACATCGCCTCCTACGCCCGCAGTCGAAGCGAAGCCTATGTCTCTGGCCCGCTGGCCAAAGGGCTGGATTTTCGTCTGGCCGGACAAACCCGGCAAGGTGGCGGATGGCAAACCAATCCTGTTACGGGTGCTCACCTGGGAGATGCAGACTCCTGGGCCTTACGCGGAAAGCTTCGCTGGCGCCCGGATAGCAAAACAACAGTTCTGCTATCCGGCCATTTCGTTCAGGATGACAGCGAAGTCGTGACCGGGATTCCCGTTCATCGTCTGATTGGATCACAGGGATTACCCTCTCTGGGACGGCAGCAGGCGCAATGGTCTCTTCGGCCACAGTTCGCGGACCTTATTGGCCGTCCACGGAGTCTCAAACCCAGCGAACATAATCAGTTCTGGGGCTGGGATCTTCATATCGACCGCGATCTGGGCTTTGCCAAAATCACGTCCATCAGCGCCTTCGAGACAGAACGTCAGGGCGAATACACCGATCAGGACGCGACATCTGCCTCACAGGCCGACACTTATCGGACTATTAGCGCCAACGCGTTTACGCAGGAACTGCGGCTCTCATCCCGTGATCCATCCAGCCGTCTGCAATGGGTTGTCGGCGCATTCTATCAGCGCAGCCGGATGAAACAGCGCTTTCTGTTCGATTACACGGATTACTCCGCCCGCGGCTACATGATGTCCACCAACTTTGGGATGAACCAGGAAAGCACGTCCGAGTTTGGCCATATCAGTTATCGTCTGCCGCATAACGTGACGCTGTTCGGAGGTCTGCTCCACGAAATTGATGATCGCTCACTGACAGGTCTGAAATCGGAAATCTTCGGCCGATCGACCCATATCTTTCAGCCTGAGAGTACGGCCTCGGCCCAGTTTGCCGGACAGGTTGGCGTCTCATGGCAGATGCTGCAAAGCACCATGGTTTATTACAAGCTGAGCAAAGGCTTCAAACCGGGCGGATTCAGCGCAAACAATACTCAGATTCAAGCTCAGCTTGACCCATTCGGGCCGGAAACAGTGCTGACCCACGAAGTCGGCTTTAAAAGCGATCCGATTCCGGGAAAACTGCGCCTGAACGGCGCGGCCTTCTACAATGATTTCCATGGACAGCAGGTCGTCGGCACAGTTCTGATTCCGAATTATGGTCCGCTTAGCGAGATTACCAATGTTCCAAAATCCGAAAGCTGGGGTTTTGAGGGCACGCTGGAAATGCACCCTGTGCGGCACGTCTTTGTGACGCAGAATATTGGCTGGCAGCGGGGCAACTATCAGGATTTCCCGAACGTCAATCGCGCCGCAACAAATGCCTATTACGCCAAGACAGGCGTGTGGAAAGCCATAACCAATAATTTTGCAGGCGTGGATAACGGTCAACCCAAACTGACCCTGAACGGCCAGGCCGAATGGCGGCAACCCCTCACAGACAAGCTGGGCCTCGATGTCGGGCCTGACTGGTCTTATCGGGGGAGCCAGGCCATTGCCGTTGGAGGAACTGGCTTTTATCGCCTGCCGCCGTATTTCCTACTGGGCGCCCACGCCACCCTGCACCCCGCTTCAGGGCGCTGGGAAGCTACGATTTATGCGTCGAACATCCTGAACCGCCAGTATTTCGAAAGTGGCGGGATGGCGACAACAACATACTTCTATATCCCCGGCACCCCGCGATTTATCGGGGGCCGTATTTCAAGCAACTTCTGACCTGGAAGCAGATGATTGAAGCCCGCTTACTGGCGGGTTCCAATCATGCAGCGAACCAGCCCCTTGATATCCCGGATATTGGCCTCTGTTTCCAGCGGACAGTTCCACAATGTGTCCATTGCGCGGAAGTGTATTGTGCTGAGAAGCATGTCCAGAACCGTCTCGGCCGGGTAGCAGAACCCATCTTCACCACGCTGTCTTGCGCGCTCCAGAAAGCGGCGCATTTCCAGACGAGCCGGCTCAATGCTGACCTCGCGCAGGACAGTTCCGAATTCCGGGTTGTGAACTGCCTCACCCAGCAGGGTGCCATAGGTGCGCCCAAGTGGGGTCGCCAGAAACCGGATACGTGCCTCTACAAGCTGATCGACGTCTCCAAGAAAACTTCCCGTATCGACATCGGGGGTCAGGCTGGTCTTCCACTGACGGATTGCGTCAAAGAACATGGCCTGCTTCGTAGGCCAGCGCCGGTAAACGGTTGCGGTTGAAACGCCTGCAGCTTTGGCCACCTTGCCAATCGTCAGGCCCTGATACCCTTCTTCGGTCAGGACCGTGGCAATTGCCGTCAGAATCGTGTCTTTCAGCAGAAGATTGATGGGTCGACCAGGCGAACGCCCTGCCCTCATATCTCCGAGATGCGGCGGAAAAACTTCCTTTACCGCTAAAGATGATGACTGGGACATACCCAGCCTCCCTGTTGAAAAAGGTCTTGTCTCTAGCCTTAACGAAATCGAGAGGCTTTTCACAAGGCTTAAGATTGGTGCGTTTCTCGGAAAAAACACCCCTCATGAAATTGTGAGCATTCCATGAGAGACAAGCCCAGCGTCTTTTCCGCCTTTCTCAGACAAATAAACAGGGCATTTTATTCAAAACGTCGGAGGCGTACAGGCGCTGATCAGTTCGCAGGGCTCCTCACCAATGCAACGGAACCTATGAGGTTTGCGGCTTTCGAAATAGTAAGCATCACCCGGCCCCAGAATATGGGTCTGATTTTCTACAGTGATTTCGACCTGGCCGCGAATAACAACGCCTGCCTCTTCCCCCTCGTGAGCATAGGCAACACCCGTATCCGAGTCAGGCTCATAGCGCTCATGCAGAACCTGAAGCGAGCGTCCGAACAGGTTGCTGCCAACCTGTCGCAATGAGACGCCCCCCTGCCCAATTTCCGTAAGATCCCGGGCCTCATAGAAGTATTGTTCCTGTCCCTCAGTCTGGAAGCTGAAAAAATCTCCCAGCGTAACAGGGATACCATCAAGCACGCGCTTCAGAGTCCCAATTGAGGGATTCATATCGCCTGATTCGATCAGGGAAATTGTAGAATTGGTGACACCTGTACGCTTGGCCAGTTCCCGCTGAGATAAATTTTTTGAAACACGAACAAGCCGCAGTCTCTGACCAACATCCGCCACCATTCGCTCTCCCTGCTCTGACAGTCTTTGCAGTATGTCATAACGGTTCAGGAATGGAACACGGAAAAGACTGCTACGCCAACGGGATGCCGATCAGAGGTGTAGCCACAGATCCCGCAAATTTTTTGCGACGAGCATATCTCTCGAAACGGATTAAACGAGCGATGATTTATGGTAACTTTATTAAATTGCGAAATTCACCAACCCCATGATGCTTCCACAAAAAAAAGCCTGCCCGATGCAGTCGGACAGGCTTTGGGTCAGGCAAACATCAAAACCGTTCTTTGCAGTACGTCAAAGAGCGGCAAGACTCCGCCAGATCATATAGGCCGCAACGACAAAGATAACGCCAGCAAAGAACGTGGTTAAGGTACTACCCACCCCGGCAAGACGACGTGCCGCAGACGTGCCCAGCGTACTCCCTATAACGCCTCCAATTACAAAGAGAGCGGCCATAACCCAGTCAACATATCCTGACAGCATGTAACTCAGGGCTGTACTTGCACCAAAGGCCGCAACTGCAACCAGCGATGTGCCAATCGCATTCAGAATAGGCATTCTTGTACAGGCAACCAGAGACGGAACGATCAGGAAGCCCCCGCCAATACCGAAAAAGCCGGAAAGAAGACCTGTCCCAAGACCACTGGCCATGACTTTGGGCATATTGTCGCGGTTGCAGGCAGCCCCTGCAATTCCCGGATTGCGGCGCCCCCGAAGCATCAGGACACCCACGACAACCATCAGGATGGCAAAGCACAGAAGCAGTTTCTGGCCATCCACCTCTTTCCCCAAAGCTGCGCCAACCAGGGCACCAACTACGCCAAATGGTGCAAAAACAGCCGCACACCGCCATTTGACCGTTCTTTGTCGCGCATGACTGACCAACCCAGCCAGCGCGTTGACAGCCACCGCCAAGGCGCTGGTTCCAATGGCGACATGAGGGTTTTTCACCCCCACCACATAAACCATCAGAGGCACAGCGAGGATGGACCCACCCCCGCCAATCAATCCAAGCGTGAAGCCGATAATGACGCCACAGAACAGTTCAATCGCGATATGCATTATTCTGGCTGACGATCATTTCTTACCAGATTTCAAAGGCTTGGGAGCGACAAAAAGCTCATGACCCTTGAGCATTCCCTTCCAGTAAAGAGCGGGCATAACGTATTTCTTCAGCCACCAGGCAAGACGGGTCGCTTTCTGACCGTTGAGCAGCCATTTCGGCATCGTCGGGGCAAGTTTGCCACCATAGGAAAACTCAGCCAACACGATTTTGCCGTTCTCCACCGTCAACGGGCACGCGCCATATCCATCATATCCTGAAACCGGATCCTTGCGCTTCAGAAAAGCCAGTACGTTTGTTGCCACAACAGGAGCCTGAACACGCACAGTCGCCGCCGTCTTGGCACAGGACGTACCGATCACGTCTCCAAGAGCAAAGACCTGTGGATAACGGACATGCTGCAATGTTTCGGGATTGACCTCCACGAACCCGTCTGAGCCCGCGATGGCGCTTTCACGCACGACTTTCGGGGAGACCTGTGGCGGGACGACATGCAGCATATCGAACGCACATTCCACGCGATCAACACCGGTTTCCGTCTTACGCTCGAACACGGCAATGCGCTCCGGCCCGTTTACTGCCACCAGCTTGGAGCCAAGATGCAAAGCGATATCGTAGTCACGCACATAATTCATCAGGGCGGGAACGAATTCCTTTACACCAAACAGGCCTGGCGTTGCTGTATTGAAATCGACCGAAATGCTTTTCAGAACACCCCGACGGCGCCATGCGTCACAGGCCAGGTACATGGCTTTCTGCGGGGCACCAGCGCATTTGATCGGCATCGGAGGCTGCGTAAAGATCGCCTTACCCCCCTTCAGTTGCTCCACGAGTTGCCAGGTGTATGGCGCCAGATCATAGCGGTAGTTGGACGTGACACCGTTCTTGCCCAGCGTTTCTGTAAGGCCGGGAATTGCATCCCAGTTCAGGGAAATGCCGGTTGCAACGATCAAGGCATCATAAGACAGAACCGTCCCGTCCTTCAGAACCACCTCACGCGCTTCCGGACGGAAAAGTTCTACCGCATTCTTTAGCCAGACCGCGCCCTTCGGAATCAGATCCTGTTCACGCCGACGTGTCTGCGCGGCCTTGAAGACACCGCCACCCACCAGCGTCCAGCCTGGCTGATAGAAATGTTCTTCGGACGGCTCCACAATACCCAGCGCAAGAGCAGAATCGCGCTTAAGCAAACTTGCCGCAACAGACAGACCACCGGCTCCACCGCCAATGACCAGAACCTGAAAATGACGTGCCCCCTCACGAGACGACATGGAAGGCGCTGGCACAGCCTCAAGACGAGACTTCAGCCCTCCCAGATCAATCCCTGCACGCGCGGCATCCGCAAGAATGTCACTGGCCGGACGAGAGCCAGCCTCCGCCAAAGCCCAGATCTGGGCAGCACGGGTGCCAGAGCGACAATAGCCCACGATTGGAGCTGGCAGGGATGTCAAAGCTGCACGGGTTGCCTGAATCTGAGAGTCATCAGGCACAGTCCCTGCCTTAACCGGAATGGTAACAAACGCCATATCCGCCGCTTTTGCAGCCTCAGCGACCAGATTGGCTTCTGGCTGGTCCGGGGCTTCACCATCCGGGCGAAAACAGATGATGCTGCGAAAGCCCTCACTTTTCAGAACAGCAACGTCCTGCGGTGCGACCTGAGGGGAAACAGCATAGCGTTCCGTGATATGGTTTGTCGGCATGGTGGCCTCTCCGGTAACAGTGAAACTGAAAAAACAGGGTCCGCTCAGAGGCGGTTGACGGGAATTTTGATGTAGCTGATGCCGTCTGCTTCCGGCTCGGGCATATGTCCGCCACGCATATTGACCTGTACAGACGGCATCAGCAGCTTTGGCATGGCAAGTGTGGCATCCCGCGTTGTACGCATGGACACGAATTCGTCTTCACTGATGCCATCATGAACATGGATGTTGCACTCGCGCTCCAGCGCAACCGTCGTCAGCCAGGCATAGTCATCGCGGCCGGGTGCTTTGTAGTCATGACAGAGAAAAAGGCGCGTCTCTGGCGGCAGGGACAACAAACGACGAATGGACTGGAAAAGCTGACGGGCATCGCCCCCCGGAAAATCCGCACGAGCCGTCCCGAAATCTGGCATGAAGATCGTATCCCCCACAAAAGCGGAGCTTCCGATAACAAACGCCATATCAGCGGGGGTGTGGCCAGGGACGTGCAAAACCGTAACGGGAATTTCGCCAAGCAAGAAAGTCTCGCCGTCCTTGAACAGTCGATCAAACTGGGACCCATCACGAGCGAAACGTGTTCCGGCATTGAAAATTTTGCCGAAAACATTCTGGACACGAATGATGTCCGCACCAATTCCCAGTTTTCCGCCAAGCTGTTCCTGCAACCATGGGGCTGCCGACAGATGGTCAGCGTGTGCATGGGTCTCAAGCTGCCAGTCCACCGTCAGCCCTTCGCGGCGGACATAGTCCACAATCACCTGTGCAGAGCCGTTGGATGTGCGCCCGGCAGCGGCATCATAGTCGAGTACGCTGTCGATAATTGCTGCACGGCGCGTCACCGGGCAGTGAACGACGTGACTGGCGGTATTTGTCGCTTCATCAAAGAACGTGCAAACTACAGGAGATGGAACCTCACCGTTCTGCACACGTCTGATCTGGGCGGTCGCAGCTTCAATGGCAGCATCGCGCATGACGTTTTCACCTCTGGAGTTTATCGTTTCCAAAAAATTTATTATTGGTTTAATAAAGTCATTAACTATCAAACGTCAAGACCCGGACAAGCTGGAACAGGACCATGACAGGCCCCATCACTGACGATCTTCCCTTCCCCACCCTGCGTATCGGGGATGAAGCTCCGGATTTCACTGCCCGTACGACACACGGTGAATTCGTTCTGAGCGCCCTACGCGGACGGTGGGTTCTGCTGTTTGCCCATCCGGCAGACTTTACTCCCGTTTGCACCAGCGAATTCATCACCCTCTCCAGACAGGAACCTGCTTTCCGGGAACGGGATTGTGTTCTGCTCGGATTATCCGCAGACAGTCTGCCCTCACATCTGGCGTGGGTGTCCGCTATTGAAGAACAGTACAACGTGCGTGTTCCCTTCCCGATTGTGGAAGACCCTTCCCTGGAAGTGGCCCGTGCATACGGCATGATGGATCTACAGGCGCAGAACAGTGCCACGGTCCGATCGGTTTTCTTCATTGACCCAACAGGGATCATCCGCACGATCCTCACCTATCCTGCCAGTGTAGGACGCTCTGTTGCCGAACTTCAGCGCATCCTCTGCGCCCTGCAGGAAGTCGATCGGTCAAACATTCTGACCCCTGAAGGATGGCAACCGGGCGAACCGGCTATTGCGCCTCCGCTCCAGACACAGGAAGCCGTTCAGAAAGCTGGACCAAGCTGGTTCCTTCAACCGAAAAGGCCCCGCTCATGACCCTTCTTGCTCTCGAAGAAAGTCGTAATCTTGCGGAGTGGCTGCGCCTCCTCGCACAACCCCAACGCCTGACAATCCTCTCTGCCTTGCTGGATGGCCCTCATGCCGTCAGCGAAATCGAAAGCATGACGGGAATCGGACAGCCGACCCTGAGCCAGCACCTGGGAACGCTACGGCGCAGCGGCCTGATTGAGTCTCAGCGAGAATCACGTGCCATCAGTTACTGCATGGCCGATACACCCGATGCGGCCCGCGCCCGAATGCTCCTGATGACCCTTCGACCGGACGGCCAGGCCGTGGCACCGTCTGCAGCAGCCCCACTTCGCCAAGCGAGTATTCAGGCGGCATCCCAGGATGGGGCACGATTTGCCCGTATTATTCGGCCCCTGCCGCGGTCAGTGTAAAAAGGACTGTTTCCGGTCTATTTATGTATTTCTGTCATTTTCTTGACGGGAGTGTATTCAGACTGGAAACCGCTTCTCTTGCCGGACGCTTTTACATCAAAAAGGAGATGGCTCATGACCTGCTATCCAATCCGTTACCTGATGACACTGACCTGCATGGCCGGACTGACTCTTGGGTCCGCCCACGCTGCGACACGCGACGAGCAGAAACAGGCCTGTCAGGGAGATGCCATTCGGCTGTGCACGTTTGCCATCCCGAATGAAGCCAAAATCACGGCCTGCATGAAGAAAAAGCTGGATCAGCTTACCCCCAAATGCCGCGCCATGTTCGACCCCCCAGCCAAGAAGGCCAGTACCATCTCCAAACCCAAAGAATGATCTTTCCAGATTGTGCTGTCGTAATTGTGAAGACGGAATGGACCTCCGCAGGCTAATATTTGTTTTCAGGGCCTTATCCCTGACGGGTCAGCGCAACATCCCGCAGGATTGCGTGAAAGATCCGTTTTCATTATTGGACAGCGTATGAAAACCACCCGTCAGCACGGCCGCCGCAAAGTTACCCTCAAGGATGTAGCAGCACAGGTCGGGGTGTCTCACACGACAGTCTCCAATGCCTATATTCGCCCCGGTCAGCTGTCTGCGGCGCTGCGTGAGAAGATTTTCGCAGCGGCACAGGAGATGGGTTACACAGGCCCCGATCCGGCAGCCAAGCAGCTTGCGACAGGACATTCAGGTGCGCTCGGGTTTCTTTTCAGCGAAGACCTCCCCTACGCCTTCTCCGACCCGGCCGTCCTGACCGTTCTGAATGGCGTGGCCAAAAGCTGTAACGAGCTTGAAACCGATCTGGCGCTGATCTCCGCTGGCAGCAGCCTTCGTAACATGAATACGCCGGTTTCATTGGGCAACGCTGCTGTTGATGGATACATCCTGTACTCCGTCGCCCCCGA
The DNA here is from genome assembly GCF_002723975.1 of Gluconobacter japonicus. Lineage (GTDB taxonomy): Bacteria > Pseudomonadota > Alphaproteobacteria > Acetobacterales > Acetobacteraceae > Gluconobacter > Gluconobacter japonicus. The sequence continues at coordinate 63,001 of NZ_BEWO01000011.1, read as the reverse complement.
CAGCCGCTGCGTCATGATGGCCCAGCAGCGCAATGTGCCGCTGGTTGTCGTCGATCAGCCAAGACTTGATGGCGTCCCGTATGTTGGCATTGACGACCGGGATGCGGCCTACAAAGCCGCCAAAACACTTCTGGAACTTGGCCATCGCAGCTTTGGCATCCTGTCTCTCAAAACGGCTCATGACGATTATTTTGGTATCCTGACAGCAAAACGCCGGGCCAACATCGCACACAGTACGATCGCCATGCGCCTGGAGGGATACCTGACTGCTCTTCAGGAAGCCGGGATTGCTCCCGAGACTGTTCCGGCCTGGGAAATTCCCATCAATTCTGAAGAGGCTGGTGCAGAAGGCGCCCGTTTTCTCATCAATCGGCCAGAACGCCCCACAGCGATCCTCGCGATGAGCGATCGTGTCGCGATCGGCGCCATGAAGACCATTCGCGCGGCAGGGCTGAGTATTCCGCAGGACGTGTCCATTTTTGGTTTTGACGATATTCCCGCCGCAGCGACCGCAGATCTCAGCACAATCCGCCAGCCCCATGAGCAAAAGGGCACGGAAGCCGTTCGCCTTCTAGTGCAGCAGGACGGCCGTCAAAATGTCATTCTCAAAACAGAACTCGTGAAGCGCGGCAGTATTGGCCAGCCCCCCAAGGCTGAGCCTTCTAGGGGCTGAGCCTCCCCGTTACAGGCTGACGACGTTCAGAAGATCGGCAACGCGATCAATCCGGTAATCCGGTCTGAGATCAATGCAGGGTTGCGCGGCACCATGACCATAACTTGCCCAGCAGGAGGCGATGCCCGTATTGCGGGCGAAGGTCAGATCCGCCAGCGTATCCCCCACCATCAGGAATTCAGCAGAATCCGCTTCCGGGAACAGAGGCCGCACCCGATCCGTCATGACGCGGGGATCAGGTTTATGGGGATATTGCGGCTCTGAGCCTATAACGCCGCTGAACCAGCGCGACAGGCCAAAGCGCTCAATGCTTTTATGAACTGTCGGCGCATGCTTGTTACTCAGGACAACAAGCGTTGCGCCTTTGCCCTTCAGAGCTTCCAGAACCGGTTTCACCCCATCGAACAGAACTGTTTCTTCCTGATCGGCCCTTGGATAACTGGCACGGTAATGCCGCACAAACGCTCCGGCATCTTCGTCTTCACTGTCCGGAACGATAGCCTGAAAAAGCGTCTGAAGTGTCCCACCCTTCGACAGTTCCGCCTTGAGAGCATCAGGGGACGGACTGTCGTAACCACTGGCCTCGAAGGCTTCTTTCAGGCTGCGAAGAATGGCCGGCTGCGTTTCCGCCAGAGTACCATCGTAGTCGAGAAGAATAATCGGGAATCGTGTCATTCCCTTTTGTCACCCCGTTTGGGCTGGAAATCCAGCCCTTGCCTCTTCAAAGGGGACGGTGCTTGAGCAGGCGACAGAGAGCGGATGCTGTATCTGCATGATTCAATGTGTAGAAATGGAACTGCTCCACACCTTCGGCCCTCAAAGTCTGACACAAACGATCAGCAATGGTCGCAGCCACAAGCGTCCGCGTCTGTGGCGTCTCATCCAGCCCATCAAACAGATCGCGCATCCACCTCGGCACGTTTGCACCGCACATCTCGGCAAATTTCCAGGCTTGTGCAGCACTTCCGACGGGGAGAATACCCGGCACAATCGGCTGCTCGATTCCAACGGCAGCCGCCCGGTCCCGGAAGCGTAAGAATGTGTCCGCTTCAAAGAAAAACTGCGTTAGAGCCCGGTCCGCGCCAGCATCAATTTTCGCCCGCAGATGCTCCAAATCCGACTGCGGACTAAGTGCCGCAGGATGTGTTTCCGGGTATGCCGCCACGGAGATTTCGAACGGCGCAACTTCCTTCAGTCCACGCACCAGATCCACAGCCCCCGCGTAACCTTCCTGATGAGGCTCATAGACACCCCCGGCTGACGGCGGCGGATCACCACGCAGAGCCACGATGTGCTTCACACCAGCATCCCAGTATGCCCGGGCCACGGCGTCGACCTCTTCCCGGGAGGCTCCCACGCAGGTCAGATGCCCAGCCATTGGCGCGCCAGTTTCGCGAACCATATCTTTCAGGGTGGCCAAGGTGCGGTCCCGTGTTGAACCGCCTGCCCCATACGTCACGGACATGAACTGCGGGCCAAAAGCAGCAAGCGTTTTTGCGTTCTCCAACAGCGTAGCGGCTGCCTTCTCCGACTTTGCGGGGAAAAATTCGAACGAAATTGCGGGCAGCGGCCCTGTCTGTGCGGCCATCACGCCAGCTCCTTAGTTCAATATTTGAGATCAGTTAGGACGTTGGCCAAGCCAGAGCTTGACCGTCAGTTCGCCTTCAAGAGCAACCGGCTCCGCAGGGATCAAACCGGCAGCACGAAACCATGCCGCCATCTGTGCATCCGTGAAACCGAGACGGACATGCGCGTCGCGCGTGCGAAGTTCTTCACGGCTATGGGACGCAAAATCGACGACCAGCAATCGACCGTTTCCATCAAGAATACGGGCAGCTTCCGCAATGGCCGCCGCCGGATGCTGCGCATAGTGCAGAACCTGATGCATGATCGCGACATCCGCAGAGTGCTCTGGCAAGGGAAGAGCCTGGAAATCTCCCTGGCGCAGATCGGCCTGCTCCAAACCCGCCGCCGCCAGTTTGGTTCGGGCCAGACGAAGCATGGACGGGCTGCGATCAAACCCGATAACGGTAGTAGCACCCACCCCAAGCAGTTCCATCATGCGGCCGGTTCCAGTCCCGATATCCACCAGTCGCCCGATCGGAAACGCTGAAAGCGTCTTCACAATCGCAGCTTCGACTTCCCGTTCCGACACATGCAGGGAACGCAATGCATCCCACTCGGCGGCATGGGTTTCAAACCAGTCTTCCGCGGCAATAGCGCGGACATCCCGGATCGCCTGCAAGCGAATACGATCTGCCCGGATTTCCGCCGGCTCCCTCACAGTCCAACGATCCAACGCCATGAATACAGGTTCAAGAATTTCCGGCGTCCCTAGCGTCAGAAAAACCCAGCTTCCTTCCTTACGACGCTCGATCAGCCCTGCGTCGGCAAGGATTTTGACATGCCGTGACACGCGGGGCTGACTTTGCCCGAGCACCTGCGCAACCTCGCCGATGGACAGTTCCATCTCGCGCAGAAGGGCCAGAATCCGCAGACGGGTCATGTCCGCCAAGGCCTGAAAAATAGTAAGTGCCTGCTCCATATGGATTTACATATAAGGAGTTCTTTATATGAGCAAGAGCTATTGACTCTTTTTCAGAACATGCGGCAGTCATAAGGCTTGTCATGGTTCCATGTCGGATGTTCGCGCATCTGGTGTGGCTAAGAGGGAAGCCGGTGCAAAGCCGGCGCTGCCCCCGCAACTGTCAGCGGCGAGTGCCGATTCCACACAGGCCACTGGATGAAAGTCCGGGAAGGCGGAATCAGCGCGAAGACCCGTAAGCCAGGAGACCTGCCACGGCACATAACATCCTCCGGCGGGGCGTTCCGGAAGGGTCACGCATGTCTCCACGCCGCACATTGCCTGTTCGGGGCGTGAACGATCCTGCATGCCCTGCGAGCGCACTGCCACGAACCTGTCGAGGCTTTCATGACTGTCCGCGTCGCAACTCTGGGCTTTCCGCGTATCGGCACCCGCCGTGAACTGAAAACCGCTCTTGAACAGTACTGGGCGGGACATTCTTCCGTCGATGATCTGCTTTCCACTGCTGCGTCCCTTCGGGCGTCAGCCTGGCAGCGCCAGAAAGACCTCGGCGCAGAGATCATCCCCTCCAACGATTTTTCACTCTACGATCATGTGCTTGATACATCCGCAATGGTCGGCGCCGTTCCTCCTATTTATGGTAATGTGAGGGACAAGGTGGATCTGGGAACCTACTTCGCCATGGCGCGCGGCTCCCAGACGACATCCGAGGCGTGTGGTTGCGGTCATGCTCATGGCGCACCTCAGGACGTTCCCGCTGCCGAAATGACCAAGTGGTTTGACACGAACTACCATTACCTTGTCCCGCAATTTATAGCAGACCAGACGTTCCGCCTCGCCTCCACAAAAGCGGTGGACGAATATCGGGAAGCCAAGGCCCTTGGGATTGAGACACGCCCTGTTCTGCTCGGTCCTGTCAGTTTCCTGCTTCTGGGAAAATGTGACGGCCCGGCGTTTGATCGCCTTGATCTGCTTCCTGTCCTGTTGCCCGTTTATGAACGGGTTCTGAAGGCCCTGCGAACAGAAGGGGTGGACTGGGTTCAGATTGACGAACCGTCCCTTGTTCTGGATCTGCCGGGACATGCTGCCGCAGCTTTCAAAACGACCTACAACACTCTGACAGCCGCTGTTCCAGACCTGAAACTGATGCTCGCGACGTATTTCGGTGCGCTCGGAGACAATCAGGACATCGCCCTAAGCCTGCCAGTTCACGGTCTACATGTGGATCTAGTCCGTGCTCCCGAACAACTTGCATCTATTCTTGAGAAAGCACGACCAGATCTGCTGCTGTCTCTCGGCGTGGTGGACGGACGGAATATCTGGAAGGCCGATCTGAACGTACTTCTGGACAATCTTGAACCGTTGGTCCGCCAGCGTGACCTCATCCTCGCGCCATCCTGCTCCCTTCTCCACACACCCATTGATCTGGAACGGGAAACAGATCTGGACGCGGATGTGAAATCCTGGCTCGCATTTGCTGTTCAGAAAATCGAGGAGCTACACACACTGGCACGTGCCCTGAATGAAGGGCGAGACGTCGTGCAGGCCACTCTGGCCGAAAATGCTGCGGCTCTTCAGGCACGCCGATCTTCTGCAAAAATCAACGATCCTGCCGTTCAGGCACGCTCTGCGGATCGCAACCCAGCTCTCGCCCAGCGCCTTTCCCCCTTCCCCGCGCGCCGTCCGTTGCAACAGTCCAAACTCAGACTGCCGCTTTATCCAACGACGACCATCGGGTCCTTCCCCCAGACACCTGAAGTCCGCAAAGCCCGCGCCGATCATGCACGAGGAGAGCTCTCTTCCGAGGCTTACGAAGTCTTCCTGCAGGAAGAAACCGCCCGGACCATCCGCTGGCAGGAAGAAATTGATCTTGATGTGCTGGTGCATGGCGAGTTTGAGCGCAATGACATGGTGCAATATTTCGGGGAGCAACTTTCCGGCTTTGCGTTCACAAAACATGCCTGGGTTCAGTCCTACGGGTCCCGCTATGTCCGGCCACCCATCATTTTCGGGGATGTGTCACGTCCAAAAGCCATGACGGTTGAATGGTGGGAATATGCCCAATCCCTCACCAACCGCCCCGTGAAAGGCATGCTGACAGGGCCCGTCACAATCCTGAACTGGTCCTTCGTACGAGACGATCAACCGCGTTCGGAAACATGCCGACAGATCGCTTTCGCCATCAGAGATGAAGTGTGTGATCTGGAAAAAGCCCGGTGCGGCATTGTCCAGATTGATGAAGCCGCCTTGCGTGAAGGCCTGCCGCTTCGTCGTGCAGACTGGCAATCCTATCTGGACTGGGCCGTGGAAAGTTTCCGCATTTCAGCCTCTGGTGTGCAGGACGCCACGCAGATCCATACCCATATGTGCTACTCGGAATTCAACGACATCATTGCTGCCATTGGCGCAATGGATGCGGATGTGATTTCGATTGAAACCGCCCGTTCCCGTATGGAACTGCTCGATGCGTTCGCAGCCTATCGCTATCCGGCAGAAATCGGGCCAGGTGTTTACGATATCCATTCGCCACGCGTGCCGTCTGTTGAGGAAATGGTGGACCTGCTTCGGGCTGCCAGCAAAGCCATCAGTCCGGATGCCCTCTGGGTCAATCCGGATTGCGGACTGAAAACCCGGAAATGGCCGGAGACGAAAGCTGCGCTCCTCAACATGGTTGCAGCAGCCCATTATATGCGGCCGTAAACCCGCGAGTAGATGGGGTGGCTCTCCACCCCATCATACGCCGTTACCAGATTTTGACGCGCTGATCGGGTGTCAGATACAGCTTGTCGCCCGGCTGCACGTTCCAGGCCTTGTACCAAAGATCTACGTTGTGCATGGGAATGTTCACGCGGGCTTTCGGCGGCGAATGCGGGTCAATAACGACCATCTGCTTCTCAGTATCCGGACGAACCTTCTCACGCCAGACCTGTGCCCACCCCATGAACACACGCTGATCGCCCGTCAGGCCATCAATGACCGGAGCTGGTTTGCCGTTCAGGGACGCATGATAAGCATCCAGCGCCAATGTCAGGCCACCAAGATCGGCAATATTTTCGCCCATCGTGAGCTTGCCATTCACATGCACGCCGGGCTGCACTTCGAAGGCGTCGTACTGTGCACCAAAACGGTCCGCCAGCTTCTGGAAGCGCTCTTCATCCTCCTTTGTCCACCAGTTCCGTAGACGCCCTTTGTCGTCGTATTTGCGGCCCTTGTCGTCAAAGGAATGGGTCATTTCATGCCCGATGACGCCACCGATCGCCCCGTAATTCACAGCCGGATCAGCTTTCGGGTTGAAGAATGGCGGCTGAAGGATTGCAGCCGGGAACACAACCTCCACAAAACGCGGGTTGTTATAGGCATTCACCGTTGCGGGGGACATCAACCACTCGTTACGGTCAACAACCTTGTCGAGATGACTGAGCTGATAGTGCCACTCAAAAGCGAAAGCGCGCTTGGCATTGCCGTACACATCACCCTTCTTCACAACCAGATCGGAATAATCCCGCCATTCGTTCGGGTAACCCACCTGGATTTCAAAACTGGCCAGCTTCTTCAACGCGGCGTCACGCGTCTGCGCGCTCATCCATGTGTTGTGTTCGAGACGATTGTGGAACGCTGCCTTCAGGTTGCCCGTCAGCATCTGCATAGCCGCACGATCCGAAGCCGGGAAATACCGATCCACATAGATCTTGCCGAGCGCCATTTCCATGGCAGCACTCGTGAAATCCACACCACGCTTCCAGCGCGCCGCAAGAGCAGGCTGGCCAGACATGGCTTTTGCATACGCAAAACGCGCCTGCACAAACGGATTAGACAGGAAGGACGCAGCATTACTGGCCGTGTGAAAAGCCTGCCAGGCCCGGAGGGTGTTCAGATCAGTCTTTGCGATCAGATCCGCCTCAGCCTTGATTGCGGACGGTTCCCCTACAATGACGGTCCGCTGTTCCAGACCCGCCTCAGGCACCCCGGCTGCAAGCAACCATGTCATCCAGTCAAAAGACGGCGTGCTCTTGACCAGTGCGGCCACGGTCATCGGGTTGTAAGTCTTGTCCGGGTCACGCAGTTCTGTCCGCGCCCAGTGAACCTTGGCGATTTCCGTCTCAAACGCCACGATATCCGCAGCAGACTTCGCAGGGTCAGCCCAGTGAACAAGTGTCAGAAGCTTCGTGACGTATGCCTGATAAGCCGCTTTCTTGGAGGCGAATTCCGGCTTCAGGTAGTTGTCCCGATCCGGCATTCCCAGACCAGCCTGATCAATGCTGAGCGCGTATTGTGTTGGATCTTTCGCATCGACATCCACATCCACCGAGAACGGGGATGAACCAAATGTCGTCGCCGATGCACCGCTGAACCGTGCAAACGTCTTCAGATCCTTGATCTGATGAATGGTAGCAACTTCAGCATCAAGAGGCTTGGCGCCGACAGCCTCAACGGCCTTCTCATCCATGAAAGACGCATAATATGTGCCGAGCTTCTCGTTGATTGTCTGCGGCTGATCGACCGGATGTGCGGACAGATCCTTGAGAATGGACTGGATGCGCTGGCGGGAGGTTTCGGCCAGAGCATTGAACGGGCCATAGCTGCTCATATCCGACGGGATTTCGAGCGTCTTCAGGAAATTGCCGTTTGCATAATCGAAGAAACTGTCCCCCGGCTTTACGCTCGTATTCCGGCCCGCGAGATCAAGGCCATACTGATCGTATGTGATCAGCGGCACAGTCGGCTTTGCGGAAACAACGGAAGGCGTTGCTGCCAGTCCGAGACTGGCGGACAGCAGCAGAACTGCTTTACGGGAAAATGTCTTCTGATTCATACAACAGGCCCGATCATGAAAATCTGGCAGGCCATGTTGGTCTGCCCTCGGGCCTGCATTGTAAGTTTACGGTCGAAACGAATAAGACGCAAAAATTATGCCCCGCTTTGAAAAGCGGGGCATGACCAACACTGTTAGTTCTTGCTTTCGACGAGTGCTTTGATCCCCGGCAGAATGGCAATCAGCAGGCCGCCAGGTGGCTGCTCACGCTTCAGGGACAGGATATGATTCGACGAATTGTGGAAGAACTCATCCTGCGCCGCGATCAGATGCTGCACATCCAGACGCCATGCCGTTCCTGAAGCACCGTTCAGAACATTCAGTCCCGCATTGGAAAGCGCTGCAACTGCATGGGACACAGGCGTCACTTCCTCAAGGGCGGGCACATCCTTGGCGATGGCGGAAAAAGCTTCATCATTGGAGGACCACGCCGTCAGCATGGCTTTCAAGGGTGCCTTCAGGCTTTTCTCACCGGCCAGATACCGCTTGACCATGTTGTTGAAACGCGTGGCTTCAAACGCATCCGGATCGGCAATCGCCACCGGAGCCGACAGCATGGCATCCCCACTTTTGGAGGCCAGACGGTTCAGAGCATAGTTCCGCACCGGAACAACGGTTTCTAGAAAAGTGGAAAGCGGGCCGGTATGTCCCGGAGCCAGCGCTTCTTTCAGACCATTTTCATGCTGCGTGGCCTGCAGACCGGTTGCCTGAAGCTCCCCCATGATGACAGGCAGGCGACGCTCCAGATCATCCACATCCCGCACGCTCTCAGGAGACCAGAACCGCTCTGCCAGAGCGGCAGTCCGAGGCCATAAACGGGCGTCCAGCATGTTTTCGGAAACAATTTCCGTCCACAAGGCGCCTTCTGCACCGAGAACCAGCTTCTTCTGCTCATCGGTCAGCGGAGCTGCGTTCGGGTCTTGGAGGAAAGCGTCCATCAGCGGAGTGATGTGAGGATGCGTCTCCTCCACCTCTGATGGCGTAATACCATTCGCCTTCGTGTCATACGGATCAACCGCATAATGCGTGCGCGATGGCGTCAGCAAATCCAGGTAATAGCCTGAAGACACCACAACCGGATGACCAGCCTGCGTGGCAGACCCCGTCCATTTGGAGCTGCGCCAACCCTCAACAACAACATTCTTTGGGCTCGGCGCTTCGCTGACCTCATCCCAGCCCATCATGACACGCCCCTGGCTGGACAGGATCTTCTCAACCTGCGCCGTGAACGCGGCCTGAAGAGCCGGCGCATCCGCATAGCCGTGCGCCTTCATGTAGGCCGCGATCTTCGGATTATTCGTCCATTGCGTGCCGAGCACTTCGTCGCCGCCCGAATGGAAATAATGATCCGGGAAAAGCGTCTCCATTTCCGCATAGAGCGCGCGGATGAATTTCAGCGTCTTGGGATTGGTCGGGTCCATTGCCGGATTGTTCAGGTTCTCACCCACAGCGTTGACGTCCGGCAGCGGCTGAGCCGCCAGTTCCGGGTAGGCTTGCAGAACAGCCAGCGCGTGACCGGGAACATCAAACTCAGGAACAATGCGGATCCCGCGATCCGCAGCATATGCCACGACGTCCCGGATCTGAGCCTGCGTATAATACTGCCCGTGAGACCCAACACTGGTCAGCTTCGGGAAAACATGGCTCTCCACGCGGAAGCCGGTACCGTCATTCAGATGCCAGTGCAGAACATTGAGCTTCAGAAGCTCCATGGCATCAAGCTGGCGCTTGACGGCTTCAACCGACGCAAAATGACGGGACACATCCAGGAGCAAACCACGCCATACAAAGCGGGGAGCATCATCAATATGCAACCGCTCTACGACCGCACCATCAGACGTCTTGTGAACAAGCTGAAGAAACGTCGCCAGTCCATAAACAACACCCGCCGGACCATCGGCCTCAAGATGCGCTCCATCCGCGGACGTGGTCAGAGCATAATGCTCTTTGGTCGACGTGGTGAGATAGGCGGGATCATGCCCTGCGCTGATATGCAGCACATAAGGTTTCCCCTGCCCAGCAGGCCCGGCGAGAGCCTCAAGACGCGTCGTGAAGCGGGCTGCCGCACGTTGCAGAAGCGGAGAAGCCTGCGTATCCCAAACGATCCGAACACCTCCCGAAAGAGCGCTGACGCCATTGGACGCTGAAACAGTCTGAGGGACCGGCATCAGCACGGGTGCCGCCTGCGCCATCCCACCAAAGGCTGTACCAGCCAGGAGAACAGCACCCAGACATGCTTTTTTCCAGAAAGAGCTGTTAGGGAAAGAGGAGGTCCGGGTCATCCGAGAGTTTCCTTGCAGTTTCGAATCAATATCTGAAACGATTCTGATCGAATCAGCAATCTTTTTGAGTGTTTTTTACCGTTTTCATTCCGGCGGCAGGGCCGCAAGCATCCGTTTTGCATCCGCGGCCCGTAGCGTAATGCCATAGAACTGACGGTAAAAGTCCTGCATTTTCGTGATCATTCCGGCCTCATCCACATGACCGGTCTGAACAATCTGTCGCGCCCAATCAACCTGCAGAAGCAGTTCAGGGCTATACCGGTCCCATGGAAAAATTCCGGCCGGATTGCGATAGACACGCCCCGCCTTCACGGCTGCAAGCTGGGACCACACGCCATCACTGGCAAGCTGCGCCGGATCACCCGCATTGGCACCAACTATAATAATGTCCGGATTCCAGGACAGGATCTGCTCCACAGAGACCGGCTGCTTGTTTCCATGAACGCCAATAGCGGCATTCCGGCCCCCCGCAGACCGGATCCACTGGTCTATGATGCTCTGATCGCCATCCACATGCAGCGGTTTGAGCGATTCAATATGGAGAACGCGCGGGCCTTGCGGATTGGTGGCAGCCTGCGAGACTGCTTTCAGAAATGCAACGCGATAAGCCTGCGCCCGCTTGGTGGCCAGAGGCGTCTGAAGCAGGGTCGCCGTTCCGTCCACACACTCCAGAAGACCGACGAAACGATCAAATCCTTCAGGCACGACATGCAGCCCCACCTTTGCAAGCGCATCAGCCGAATGACCGGATGCCGTCACGAACACCAGATCCGGATCAAGACGCAGCAGCTCTTCACCGTTCAGATTGCCGGGCTCCAGAGGTTGAGCCTTTGAGAGAGACGGCACCAGTTTAAACATCCAGGGCATGATCGAGGGCTTGGCCACGGTTGCCACGATGTGATCCTGCGCCCCCAGCATGATGAGCGTCGCATTATGCGCGTACCATCCTTCCACAAGCCGGGTCGGGGGAGCTGCGTAAGCTGTTGTCGCCATGAGGGAGAGGCTCAGAAGCCCCCCGAACAGTCGAGACAGTGTCATCATGTATTCTCCTCATGGTGGAAAAACCGTTTCCCGGCATGATCGATCTGCGCCAGCGGCACACCGTAAAGGCGGGACATCCGTTCTGCCGTCACAATCTGCTCAGGCGGACCATCCGCAACGATATGGCCCCCATCCAGAACAAGCGCACGACTTCCAGACGCAAAAAACTCTTCCGGCCGGTGCGACGTCAGAAACACGAGATGTCCCTCTGACGCCAACTCTGCCAGCAATCCCATCAACCTGACCTGATGACCATAATCCAGACCTGTCATCGGCTCATCAAGCAGCAGCCCGACGGCTTCCTGCGCCAAAGCCCGCGCCAGAACAACGCGTTGCCGTTCTCCGCCAGACAGCTCCGTCACCGGTCGATCCGCCAAGCCACACAGGCCCAGCCGCTCCAGCGCAGCATCGACTTTCCGCTGATCGTCTGGCCCCAACCGTCCGGCAATGCCGTGATGCGGAACACGTCCAAGCTCAACCATCCGCCGCACCGTGTAGGGAAAAACCGCCGCATGGCCCTGCGGCACATACGCCAGTCGCCGCGCCACATCCGTTGAACGAAAAGACGACAGCAGCTCCCCCTCCAGATGAACCGTACCGGATGTCGGCTTCAGCAATCCCATCAGAATACGCAGAAGCGTACTTTTCCCCGCGCCATTCAGGCCCAGCAGTCCAACCAGTTCTCCACGACAAAACGTCAGCGTAATTCCGTCAAGCACAGCCGGGCGTCCGAGACGCTTCAACGTGACAGCCTCACAGGACAGGAACACCTCCGTCATACGCCTTCTCCCCGCAGGCGTCGCAGCACCAGCACAAAAGCCAGAGCGCCAAAAAGCTCAGTCATGATCCCGAGCGGCACTTCTCCCGAGGTCAGGGAGCGGGCAACAGTATCGGCCAGAATAAGCCCTGCGGCTCCAAGAAGCGCGCAGACCGGCATCATGTTCCGATGCTCCGCCCCTGCCAGCATCCGCGCCACATGCGGCACCAGAAGCCCAACCCAGCCGATAATCCCCGCCATGGAAATCGTCATGGCACAGACCAGCGTTGCCAGAAGGATGATCACCGGGCGCATGAACTGAACGCACACACCAAGACTTCGAGCCTCGTCATCCCCCAGAGACAGAACATCCAGCAACGGAGACAAAAGAATCAGGACCGTGACCAGAGCAAGAACCGGGACTGTCAGCCAGGAGAGTTCCGTCCAGCCCGTCTGGGACAACGTGCCCAGAAGCCAGTTCACAACAGCGGGCAACTGATCCATCGGATCAGCCGTATATTTCACAAGGGACAGCAGAGCGGTGAAGACTGCATTGGCAATCAAACCGCCCATTAACAGTGTCAGCAGCCCCCCCTGCGGTAACAAGCGGGAAATGGAGAGACCGGCACTCACCGCTGCCAGGCCACCACAGAATGCCCCAAGCTGAATCAGAACGGGCGAACCGCCCATCACGATCACCAGAGCAGCCCCAAACGCCGATCCACTCAGAACACCAAGAATATCTGGCGAGACGAGCGGATTTCGCAGAACGGCCTGAAACGTTGCTCCACCGCAGGACAAAGCACTTCCAACCAGAAATCCAGCCAGAACACGCGGAAGGCGCACCTGCCAGATGACAGCATCTGCAATGGGGTCAGACCCGCCGCACACATGCAGCAGTCTGCCGAGAACGACCGCCACACGTGAAGGAGACAGGGGATACCGTCCCCAGCACAAGCCCAATAGGACTGCCAGAACAAGCACTGCGATCGAAAGACTGCGAATAAAGGCCGGACGAATGGAAATGAGGCGCCCTTTCACGCGAGATATCTCCCCATCCTACCCCTTGTCAGGGGGGATCGGAAACTGGGCCGGCCTCTTCTCCTTGCGACAGGACTCTCAGCCTGAATTGAAACATATCTTCTTTTTGGCACTCGGTGACAGAATATTCATTCAGACCGAATCGTTTTTTCAGAGTGCCTAGACAGTGATGGAACCATATAGGACCAATAAAATACCTATTTATAAATCTGAATATTGACGCATCCCTGCATGGATTTGACTGAAAGATTTTTGAATATGTGTGACATTGAAGCCCCTCCTCCATGAAAACTGCATGACAACATCAATCCAGATGAATTTTGAGTTATCTCAATCTTCCATTTCTGTGGCGTGTGCCATATTGAGGGGCAATCATCCGTCACAACGTGGACGGCAGTTCTGAAAACAGTGCCGGGACAGTACAAGAATGCTCAAACGGATAGCCGCCAGTATTGTGGGCCTCGGTGCGGTGGGCGGTCTCGGGTTCCTCGCTTATGCTTGGTATCCTGCAATTTCCCCCATCTCCCCCCCTTCTGCATCGTCCTTTTCCGCGGACGCCATCAAGCGTGGCGAAATCGTCGCGGCTGGTGGATACTGCGCGGAGTGTCACACCCGCGTCGATGGCAAGCCCGGCCCCGAACTGGCTGGTGACTTCAAGATGGCCACCCCGTTCGGTGACATCTTCTCATCCAACATCACGCCTGACCCGGAATGGGGTATCGGCAACTGGTCTCTGGAAGCGTTCAAGCGCGCCATGAACAAGGGCATCGCCCGCGATGGCTCGCAGCTTTATCCGGCCTTCCCGTTCGACCACTTCACAAAGGTCAACGACCAGGACGTCTCGGACCTGTATGCGTATCTGATGACCCGTCCAGCCGTGCATCTGAAACCGCGTGACAACACGGTCCCCTTCCCGATCAACATTCGCCTGATCGGTCAGGGCTTCTGGAAGCTCCTGTTCTTCACGCCGGGCCGCTATCAGAACGACCCGAAGCATGACGCACAGTGGAACCGGGGTGCCTATCTGGCTGAAGGCAATGCCCATTGCGGCGCCTGCCATACGCCACGCAACCTTCTCGGTGCGGAAAAGACGAGCCATGCCTATGACGGTGCCGTCATTGATGGCTGGATCGCACCGCCGCTGAATGACCATAACCCGACGCCAGTTGTCTGGACGGAAGATGAATTCTTCCAGTACCTGCGCTTCGGCGTTGCCCCGCTGCATGGCTCTGCGGCTGGCCCGATGTCTCCCGTGCCGCATCGCTTCCTGTCCAAAATTCCGGAAGAAGATGTGCACGCCATTGCTCATTATTATGCTGACATCGCCAAGGCTGATCAGCGCGTTCACGGTGATGAAGCCGCGATTGCCCGTGCCATGCAGATGTCTGGCAAGGATCTGGTCGGTCCGCAGACGCTGGATGCGGATGCCCGACTCTATCAGGGTGCCTGTGGCGCCTGCCATTACAATTCGGGCCCGAAGCCTGTTTCCGGCCGCCCGGAACTGGCTCTGAACAATGCACTGTGGCTGGATGAGCCGAACAATCTCTTCCAGGTGATGCTGCATGGCATCGGAGCTGCCGAAGGTCAGGATCATATTGCCATGCCGAGCTTCTACACGGCCCTTTCGGACCATGACATGGCCCGCATCGCCGCGTATCTGCGCCGCACCCGCACCACCCTCCCCCCCTGGACGGATCTGGAAAAGAAGGCCGCGGAAGCCCGCGCCACACTGTCCGCACCGCCCGTTAACGCCTCGCACTGATCCGGGCAGGACAGGGAAGCACGAAGATGACGACGAAATTTGAACTCAACGGACAACCCGTTTCGGTCGATGCACCGGATGATACACCCCTGCTGTGGGTCCTGCGTGACGAACTGAACCTGACCGGCACCAAGTTCGGTTGCGGTATCGGTGAATGCGGTGCCTGCACCGTGCATGTGGGCGGGCGCGCCACGCGCTCCTGCATCACGGCGCTGTCTTCCATCGAAGGCGCTTCAATCACAACGATTGAAGGCCTTGACCCGGAAGGCAATCATGTCGTGCAGGTCGCCTGGCGTGACCAGCAGGTGCCGCAGTGCGGATACTGCCAGTCCGGCCAGATCATGCAGGCTGCGAGCCTTCTGAAAGACTATCCGAACCCAACGGATGCCGAGATTGACGGTGTCATGGGGGGCAGCCTTTGCCGCTGCATGACCTATATCCGCATTCGCAAGGCCATCAAGGAAGCGGCTGCCGCACAGCAGGGAGGCGCCAACAATGGCTAAAATCGAGCAGATTGCCCGCAAGTCGGACAAGGCCCGTCTTTCACGCCGCAGCTTCCTGATGACGGCCGCCGGAGCCGGTCTGATGTTCGGCTTCGCCCGCAAGGCCGAAGCGTCCCAGACCTATCCGTCTGCCATGCTGCCGGAAGCCGCATTTGAGCCGAACATGTGGTGCGCCATCGCGCCGGACGGCTCCATCAATGTCAATGTCGTCCGTGCCGAGATGGGGCAGCACGTCGGAACCGCCCTCGCCCGTATCATTGCGGACGAAATGGAAGCCGACTGGGATCACATCAAAATCACGGAAGTGGACACCGCCCCGAAATGGGCTGGCAAGTTCGTGACCGGCGGTTCCTGGTCTGTTTGGGATACGTGGGACACGTTCCGTCAGGCCGGCGCCGCAGCCCGTACGATCATGCTGGAAGAAGGCGCAAAGCTGCTCGGCACCACGCCAGACAAATGCGTTGCCCGCAACAGCACGCTCACGGCTGGCGGCAAGAGCATTTCCTACGGCGAGATCGTCTCCAAAGCCAAGCCAACGCGGAGCTTCACGGCGGATGAGATGGCCAAGCTGCCACTCAAGCCTGCCAGCGAACGCCGCCTGATCAGCAAGCCGGTTCCCGCTCTGGATATTCCAGACAAGACGACGGGCAAGGCCATCTACGGCATCGACGTGAAGCTCGAAGGGATGGTTTATGGCCGCCCCAAGATGCCGCCAACGCGTTATGCCGCTAAGGTGCAGTCCGTCGATGACAGCGAAGCCAAGAAGATCCCCGGCTTCCTTCGCTATGTTGTTCTGGATGATCCGTCCGGTATCGTGCCGGGCTGGGTTGTGGCTCTGGCCAAGACCTATCCGGCCGCCATCAAGGCTGCGGACGTTCTGAAGGTTCAGTGGAATCCCGGCCCGACGATCAATGTCTCGGAAGCAGACATTATCGAACACGGCCGCAAGCTGATTGCAGACCCGAACACAGGGGCGCGCGTCTTCAACGACAAAGGCGTGGATGAAGCTCTGGCCCATCCGGCACACAGCTTCGAACGCAGCTATACCTGTGCCTCCGTTGCGCATTACCAGCTTGAGCCGGTCAATGCCGTGGCCCGTCATGTTGACGGCATGTGGGAAATCCATACCGGCAACCAGTGGCAGTCCCTTGTTCTGCCGCAGCTCTCCAAAGCGCTTCAGGTACCAGAAGAGCAGATCGTCATGCGGACCTATCTGCTCGGTGGCGGATTTGGTCGTCGTCTGAACGGTGACTATTCCATCCCGGCGGCACTGGCGTCCAAAGAGATTGGTGGCGCACCCGTCAAGTTGATCCTGACGCGCTCTGACGATATGGCGTTTGACTCCATCCGCTCCCCGTCCCTTCAGACGATCCGCGTCGCCCTCGACGCAGACCAGAAGAAGATCACGGCGATGGACTATGCTGCGACCGCTGGCTGGCCGACGCTCATCATGGCCCCTGCTTTCATGGCAAAGGGCGAAGACGGCAAGTCTTACGATCAGTTCGCCATTGCCGGTGCGGATCACTGGTACGAAACCGGTCCGACCCGCGTTCGCGCCATCACGAACGATCTGGCCAACAAGACCTTCCGTCCAGGTTGGCTCCGTTCAGTGTCTGCGGGCTGGACGCCATGGGCGCTTGAGTCCTTTCTTGATGAAATTGCTCATCAGACCAAGCAGGACCCGCTGGAGTTCCGCCTGTCCATGTTCACGGGCACAGGCCGTAACGCAGGCGATGCGCCAAATGCCGTCGGCGGGGCCAAGCGTCAGGCTGCTGCTCTTCAGCGCCTTGCCGAGAAGATCAACTACGGCAAGACGCAGCTTCCGGCAGACACGGCCATCGGCATCGCGACCAGCTTCGGTCAGGAGCGCGGTATGCCGACCTGGACGGCTGGTGCGGCTCAGGTTCACGTTGATCGCAAGACCGGCGTGATTACCTGCCAGAAGCTCTGGCTGGTTCTGGATGCGGGCACGATCGTTGATCCGGGCGGCGCACTGGCACAGACCGAGGGTGCAGCCCTCTGGGGTCTGAGCATGGCGCTGTTTGAAGGCACCGAGATCGTCAATGGTACGATCAAGGACAGCAACCTCAACACCTACACTCCGGTCCGTCTTCCAGACGTGCCGGAGATGGACATCGAGTTCGTCCAGAACACCGAGAAACCTACGGGTCTTGGTGAGCCGGGTGTGACGGTTGTTGCCCCTGCCATCGGCAATGCCGTGTTCAATGCCGTCGGTGTGCGCCTGCGTCACCTTCCGATGCGTCCGGCGGACGTGCTGCGTGAACTGAACGGTCACAACAGCTAAAACCCGGCCCTATCGTCGGAAAACAGAAACGCCGCGCCCACCCGGGACGCGGCGTTTTTTTATGGCTGCATCAGCCGTTCCGGTAATAATAGCTGTAACCGTTCAGGGCCGGTGCGCCGCCCAGATGGACGTACAGAACCTTTGACCCGTCCGGGAAATATCCCTTCTTGGTCAGATCAATCAGGCCCTGCATGGATTTCCCCTCATAGACAGGGTCGGTCATCATGGCTTCCGTGCGGGCAGCCAGCCGGATGGCTTCGTTCGTTTCTTCGGAGGGGACGCCATAGGCGGGATAGGCGTAATCTTCGAGGATCACGATCTCATCGTCTCGCACCGTCCGCCCGAGTTCCACCAGATCCGCCGTACGATCCACAATCTCCCGCACCTGCTCGCGCGTCTGCTCCGGCGTTCCGGAAGCATCAATACCGATGACCCGATCCGCACGATCCTGCGCAGCGAACCCAACGATCATTCCCGCCTGCGTCGAACCCGTCACGACACAGACGATAATGTAATCGAATGTGAATCCGAGTTCCTTTTCCTGCTCCGCGACTTCTTCCGCAAAAGCGGCATAACCAACACCGCCATACTGATGAACCGACGCACCGGCCGGAATGGCATAGGGCTTTCCGCCAGAATCCTTCACGGATTGAATCGCATCTTCCCAGCTCTGGCGGATACCGATGTCAAAGCCATCTTCCACGATGCGGGACTCAGCCCCCATGAGGCGCGTCATGAGGATATTGCCGACACGGTCATAAACGGCGTCGTAATGCGGGACCCATTTCTCCTGCACGACAACGCATTTCATGCCCAGCTTGGCGGCTGTCGCTGCGACCATGCGGGTATGGTTGGACTGCACACCACCAATGGAAACCAGCGTATCCGCGCCAGAGGCCAGAATATCCGGCACGATATATTCCAGCTTGCGGAGTTTGTTCCCACCCAGCGCCATGCCGGAATTACAGTCTTCACGC
This sequence comes from Gluconobacter japonicus, assembly GCF_002723975.1. Lineage (GTDB taxonomy): Bacteria > Pseudomonadota > Alphaproteobacteria > Acetobacterales > Acetobacteraceae > Gluconobacter > Gluconobacter japonicus. The sequence goes on along the minus strand of NZ_BEWO01000011.1, from coordinate 44,302 downwards.
TTGGCGTAGATCTGCACCTTGCCACCCAGCTCTTCACTTAGCCGTGGCAGATGCTCAATGGCAGTCTTGCCGAATGTCAGGGGATAACGCTCGAATTTTTCCAGCTTCATGGTCTGTGCCCTTGGAAGAATGACAGGCCATGAGGCGTAATGAATTTTATCCCGAAGGTGCTTTCTAATTTGATCTATATTTTTACCTAAAAACCTATCAATCTCGATTTTTATCGAAGATATTGTCAATTTTAAGGATCTTTATGAAAGAGTCTTCCTCCTCCGATCTCGATGCCATTGACCGCAAGATTCTTCAGCTTCTGCAGGGAAACGGTCGCATGTCCAATGCCGAACTCGCGGAGCGCGTGAATGTCAGTGCCGCGACCTGCCATCGCAGGACGCAGCGCCTGTTTCAGGAGGGCTATATCCGCGGCGTTCGTGCAGAGATTGACCCCGTGAAAGTCGGGCTTGGCACCATCGCGCTCGTTGGCGTCGTGCTGGACCGGTCCACGCCAGAGAGTTTTGCAGAGTTGGAAGCCGCCGTGAAAAACATGCCCATGGTGCTGGACTGTCATCTGGTAGCGGGCGATTTTGATTATCTTCTCAAAATCCGCGTGGATGACATGGCGGATTTCAACCGCCTTCATGCCGAAAAGCTGATCGCTTTCCCCGGCGTTCGTCAGGCCAGGACGTTTTTCGTTATCAAGGAAGTGAAAGACAACGCACCATTGGCTTTCTAAAGCTCAAAACATTCCAACGTCTGGAACAGATCCGGAAAGGCTTCTATTGTTCGCGATACAGTAAAATCAAAGGTCCTGACGTCATGAGATTTTCCGATCTGTCCCAAGGAACGAAAACTGCCGATTGCGGGATTTCAGACTTTCAGGAATGCAGACCAGCCGAAAAATCCGTTGGACCTTTCAAAATCTGGGAACTGACGGATCATCGGGGGTGGGTTCACGAGTACCATTGGAAAAGACCGACCGAAGACCTTAACCCCGTTGGTTTTTATACCGTCAAAGACCTTATTGTGACGCGCCCGGGCAGTACAATTCTCAGCACGCATCTGATCTATGACTGTGCCACAGGGCAGGACAATCAACGCACAATTCCGCCTGAAGAAGACTATTTTTCACAGTCTTCCAAAAATAAGATCATTATAGAAGAGCCAGTCATTGTCGCCGATGGGATTTCTTTTGAGATCTGGGGGCACTGGCTGATTGATTATCTACCCCGGTTCGGCGTCGTAAAAGCCGTGAAGGGAGAGCATTTTGCGGACCTGAAAATCCTTCTTCCGCATTCATCACCCGAATGGATTTACCGCTTTCTGGCTCTGGCGTGCGGCGTCAACAGAGACACTATCATCGGATATAATCCCGGCTCCGATATCGTTCTATGCAGAGAGGCTATTCTTCCATCGTATTGCTACACGGGAGAATTTTCCTTCCACAGTTTCGTCAGGGATTTTTACAATTCCCTGAAACCGAACATCGGTACTGAAAAGAAATCCCGCAAGATTCTGGTGTCCCGGGCAGACTTCTCACATGGCAATCGGCCATTCCCCAACCGTGCAGCTTTTGAATCCATGGCGGCAGAACGCGGCTATGAAATTATCCACCCCGAAAAGCTCTCCCTTGAAGAGCAGATCGAAATTTTTTCCGACGCAGCAGCGGTTATTGGCGAACATGGATCAGGCATGCACAGCACGCTGTTTTCCGGTCCTGACACTGTCGTCGGATGTCTTGGCTTCTGGAACGCCGTTCAGTTGAACATCGGGTTTCTGATGGGCCATCAGAATGTCTATGTGACCAAAGGCTGCGCGTGGCCCACCCCTGAAAAAAACGAGTTCCTGATTGGATGTTCTGAAGAAGATCTTCAGGCTTTCCTCCAGAAAATTGACGCTCTCATTCCGTAAGCATTCGCAAAACGCGTACCCGCCGTCCTGAAATATAATTATTCCAAAGAGCTGCGAACGGCTGGTTCGCGATGTGCAAACCCTTTCATTGAGGTATGGTCTCGCGGTTCTCTGCCAACAGCCATGGACACAGTCTCCCATGCCTCTCCTTTCAATCGTCCCTAAAGCGGAACGTTTCACAAAGATACGCAAACAGTTTTGCAAAACCCTGGCTCTCAGCCTGACAGTCGGCAGCCTTCTGGCAGGGGCGACGCAGGCCAAGGCTGATCCTCGCCTTGTCATTTTTGACGATGACGGTTTTAGCATTGCCCAGTGGATGATCATCAAAGCGCCCAACGTGCGCGTGCTTGGCATCACGACCGTCACGGGAGACGTCTGGCAGAAAGAAGCGACGAATGATGCGCTTCGTGGCGTGGAAGTGGCAGGCAGGGCAGACATCCCCGTCGTTCCCGGCGCGACGTACCCGTTCCTGAACTCCGAAAAGCTCACAGATCGCTGGGAAGCCCTTTATGGCAAGCTGATCTGGAAGGGCGTCTGGATGAAGAAATGGGTCGAGAAGACCGAGCAGCCCCTGCCCTATTATCATGGCCCCGACGTTGTGCCGGATCTGCCCTATGGCAACCCGGTCAAGAAGCCGGAAAACGAGCGTGCGGCTGATTTCCTGATCCGTATGGTTCATCAGTATCCAGGGCAGGTCAGCATCATCGCAACGGGGCCAATGACCAATATTGCACTGGCGCAGACGCTCGATCCGGAATTCGCCGGGCTCGCGAAAGAACTCGTCTACATGGGCGGTGGCCTGAACCCGCGCCAGACACGGCCCGGCGTTGTGGCGCATCAGTTCGCGCGTGAATTCCTGAACAGTCCCCGCCGTGAATTTAACTTCCGTCTGGACCCGGAAAGCGCAAGCGCAGCTCTCCGCGCACCGTGGAAGCACATCGTGATGGTTCCGGCCGACCCTTCAACGGATACGGAACTGACGCCAGAATTTCTGAAGAAGCTGGAAGCAACCGGCACGCCCATCGGGCATGTCATGAAGTGGCATCTGAGCGGCTTCCCGCTCTGGGATGAGATCGCAGCATCCGTCTGGCTGGACCCGAGCATCATCACGGAGAAACAGGAACTGTTCGTCGATGTGAACAGCCAGTTCGGTCCGGGCTATGGAGACGTTGTCTCTTGGACGCCGGGTTATGAACCGGGTCTGGGTGAACGCAAGAACGAAGTTGTTTTACGCGTCAATGTCCCGAAACTTGAGAAGCAGATCCTTGATCTGATCGGCAGCCCGCAGGCTCCCGTCAGCGGTCGTCCTCTGCCCTAAAACATCAAAGCCCCGCTACACATTGTCGCGGGGCTTTTTTCATACTGCTGGCAAGGCCAGTGGTTCTTTTGGCCACCGCCGATGCAGCCAGAGCCACGCTCCAGGTCGCTCACGGACCCAACGCTCAAGCGTCTCGTTCATAGCAACACAAATAGACCGTATATCCGCATGACGATCGCCCGTGCGCACAGCCTGTAACGGTGCTTCACACACCATGCGGAACCGCCCTTCTCCCAGACGGACAATGTACACGGGAATGATTGGAAGGTTAAAACGCAGAGCCAGTTGCGCCACTGCCGGGGCCGTCATGGCGTCACGCCCCAAAAAAGGGATGGCGAGCCCATCATTCATCTTCTGGTCCACCAGGAAACCCAGTGATCCGCCATTTTGTAAATGGGTCAGAGCCTGCCGGGCACCCTTAGGGCCTTTGGGAAACATCGTACCAGTCGAGCCAAGAGCCTTCTGGCGCATTTTTTGCGTCGCGCTTTCAACAGCCAGATTGGATGAGGCCCTATAGAAACCTGCAACCGGCATACCCAAGCTGGTCGCGATCGGCAGGATCAGTTCCCAGTTTCCCAGATGGCCGGAAAAGAACAAAGCCTGTGCTCCTTGAGCCTGAAGAGCAACAAGATGCTCTTCGCCCTCGATTTCCCAACCCGGTCCAACCTCACTGCGCGCAAACGACGCCAGATGAGGCAGTTCCGTGACGTTTCTTCCCAGATTGGTCCAGACATCCCGAATGATCTGCTGTCGTGCATCCGCGGCGAGACCAGGAAGAGCCTGTTGCAGGTTCTGATCGGCGATACGGGTAGCGGAGAGTTTCATCCCCACCCTGCGCATTAACCAGCCGCCGGCGTCAGACGCACGCTTTGGACCGACACCACGCAGGATGCCGATCACACTCCCCAGCGCGGCGGATTGAAGGTGATAGGAAAGGCGGTGCAGAGCCGAGACGATAAAGGCCATAGGCAGATCATCGTCACAGAAAAAGAGATAATCAATTTATGATTTGTATCTAAAGAATACGGATATACCTGGAATATATTTATCAAGAAACAATACAGACATATAAAAACATAATTTATTTTAAGGATATGAAATTATTCCTGAAATTACTTTTAAAAGATCCTTCCTGCCCCCCCACACCTTGAAGCCACAGGAAGGATCAACGTCTTCCTCAGGCCGGAGCGACAACCCGGTATGTCTGTGCAAAATCCTGAAGAGCCGCCAGATACGTCCCGCGCTCTGCATCGGAGATCCAGGCAGCCTCAAAAGCATTTCTACTGATCTGAATCAGTTCTTCCGGTGTCAAATCAGCAGCAGCCTGCGCCTTGGCGAGGCTTTCCGTCATATACACACTCTGCATATAGCCCGGGTCGTCGGAATTGATGGTAATTTTCAGACCTGCCGCCAGCATATCCCGAATGTCCTGACGGGACCGACCGGGACGGATGACGTCATTCGGGGACGGGCAAATCGTAAACGTCACGCCTTTTTCGCGTGCCATGGTAATCAGTTCAGGCTTTTCCAGCACATTCAGCCCGTGGTCCAGACGTTCGCTCCCAAGGTCCTGAAGCGCCTGTCGGATGTGCTCATGCGTGTTCTCCTGATCGAGATCGCAATGCATGGTCAGGTGGAGCCCCATTGCTTTTGCACGGGCAAAAGTCTTCGCAAACTTTGCGGGAGGATTGCCCATCTCGTCAGAGTCCAAACCCACACCGATGATACGACTACGGTCAGGCCGCTCCAGATAGGGGAACGCCTGGGTGAAGGTCTCATCAGCGGATTTCGCACTCATCTCCCGAATGAAACACAGGATGAGATTGGACCGGATACCGAAATCGCGTTCGGCGTCTTCCTGCGCGGCATTGAAGCCGCGGATAACAGTCCCGAAATCCAGCCCACGGCGAATATGCAGTTGCGGGTCAAAGAAAATCTCGGTGTAGAGCACGTTCTGTTGCGCCACTTTCGCCAGATAAGCGTAGCAAAGATCATAAAAATCCTGCTCGGTCTGGAGAAGCTCCACCCCTTCGTAATACAGCGCAAGAAAAGACGGCAGGTCATGGTAGACATAGCCCCGCCGGATGTCTTCCGCAGTGCTTGACTTCAAAGGATGGTTGTTACGTTCTGCAAGCCTGATCTTCAGATCTGCCTCCAAAGTTCCTTCGAGATGAACATGGAGTTCAGCCTTGGGCAGCTTTTCCAGAAACTCCTGCATAGAGACAGCAGACATGACGCGTTTTCCTCATCAACCGAAGACAGGAAACCATCATGCATGCCTGCTGGAAAATTGAAACGATCCCGATACGGTTTTACCGTTTTGTGGTGGCGCGGCAGGTCACAAGTGCCTTGTCGTCCATAGCACTCGAGAAGAGTACCTCATTGCCTTTGCTCCACCAGACATACTGAGCCGCCGTATATTTTGCGCCATCCGCCGCAATGACATTGGAAAAGACCTGTGTCTGCCCACGAATCTGCAGAATAGCCAGACTGATCTCACCGGCGTTGAAATACTGTGCGGTCACAGGATTTTTAGGGAGCGCAGCCAGAAGGTCTTTCGCGTTTTCGTCCCGCGCACTGCAGGTATAGACCGCCGTCTGACGATCCACCTTCACTCCTGAAGGCAGAGGGATCTTCAGGCTGCCTGTCGGAGCAGCCTGAGCCAGGCCAGTAGCCAGGCAGAGAACAGACAACACACTCATCGAACATTTCTTCATCATTTGATCCTCCATGAGAGGGTAACGCCTCTGCCATTGCCTGAGACGCATCTTTCAGTCAGATTAAGCGCCCATCCTGCCAGGATGATGACACCTTTCCCGAGCAAGGATGGATTGTGAGCTGGTTTTACGAAGAACACGGTAGCCGCAAAGGCCCGGTCTCCGAAGAGGACATGCGCACTCTGGCAACAACAGGAATGATCGAACATTCCACTCTCTGCTGGACAGAAGCCTTCGGGGCGGAATGGCAACCAGCGGGAAGCTGCTCCTTCTGGCCCCCTCAGCCTGCTGGGGTCCCCCCTGCACTGCCCGCCAGCCGGGTTTCCAATCGCTGGGCATGGCTGAGTATTTTCGGTCCGTTTGTCAGTAGCATGATCGTCAACGCACTGGCCTGGATCGGCGGGATGCCTGACCGGCAGTCGGGGATCATCGCTGTCATTCTCAGCTTTGCCATCATCTTTACGTCCATGCTGGCAGACCGTCGCGCCCTGATGGCCGCCGGCTTCCGCCCCGGCTCACCATTCTGGATTCTGATCCCGCCCCTGTATTTCTGGAGACGCATCCGGTTCGTGGGGCGCGGAATGCTGCTGTTCTTCCTGTCTATGCTGGTGTTCCTGTTCCAGTTCGTTCCATCATTCTCGGAAAGCTGGGACATGGTGCGTCACCCCGGAAATGTCTCCAGCTACGTCTCTCGCCACTACGAACTATAAGTCTGCTCAGAGAAACCGCTGGTAAAACTGTTCTGTCTTCCGAGCCTGCTCCGCCAGATCGTAGGAAGACAGATCCCAGACCCGTCTGGGCTGCTGCCGGAGACGCTTCAGCCCAGCGGATAAGGCTTCCACATTATTCGGCGTGACGAGCGAAGCCGGATCATGCTCCAGAATATCCAAAGCGCCTCCAGCCGCCGTAGCACAAACTGGCAAACCGGCCGCCATGGCTTCCAGCAGAACCAACCCGAATGGCTCGCGACCTGAAGGCAGAACGAAGCCATCAAATGCAGCAAAAACGGCCGGTGCATCCTCCCGGTAGCCCGCAAAAATAATGCGATCCCGCACGGTATGTCCCCGTTCAAGACACGCCCGCTCAGGCCCATCACCCATCAGAACCAGATAAGCCTCCGCCGCAAGACCAGCCTGCTTCCATGCCTGCACCAACAGATCAAACCGCTTTTCCGGAACGAGCCGCCCCATCGCACAGATAACGAAAGCGTCCTGCGGAATACCGTGGTGCTGCCGAAATTTCCTGCGAAGAGCTGGACCTTCCTGTGCAGCCGTAGTGCAGGGAACAGTCCAGTTCGAAATCAGCGCATTTCGGTTGACCCATCGCTTGGGCAAACTGTCCTGCTGCCAGCGCGCAATACAGATCAAACCGTCATGCGCGCCATAACTGCGCCCGCGATAGACGTTATGCAGCGTACCAATGACGGGCACCCTGCCGCCTATTCCGGCTTTTTTCAGGGCCCCGGCCCGGATAGAGGCCTGCCCCAGATGCGTATGAACAATATCAAAGGAACCGGCCTGCATCAGTCTGGCCAGACATCCCAGATATCCTCGCCAGTCTGCCCGGACAATCCGCACAGCCGGGTCGATATGACGTGCAATATCGCCGCCGGTTCTGAAGTCAGCCGTGCGGCTTTCCAGCAGCAGCGTTACCTCATGGGAACGGGCCTGAATTGCCGTCAGTTCAGCGACATGACGCTCGGTCCCGGCAAATTCCCGCGTTGAAAGACAGTGAAGAATTTTCACCGTCTTTCCCAATCAGTTGATTCGACCACCCGTAGACCAGACGCCTTCAATGATTGGCCCAGTGCGGGAAGACATCCGCTGGCGGGGCGGCTGAGGCTGACAAGACACAAAATACAGCCCCATCACGAACGTAAGCTGAGACAGCGTCATAAGCTGGGATAGAATCCAGCCGATACCAACCCCGTCCAGCCCCCGGAAAAGCTGATAAATCAGAAACGCAATCGCAATCATGCGCATACTGAGCATCATGGGTCGCAACGGATTCATCATGCCAGGCCGGATCAGCGGGATCGTCTTCTTCATCCCTAGAAAGAAGGCCAGATTCATGAACCAGATCAACGCCGTATCAACCAGGCCACCCAGCGTGACACCGAACAGCACGATCGGCAGCAGCAGGGCAGCACCATTCAGCATCAGCGACCCAAGCTGAAAGCTCAGTCCAAGCTGAACAGCAGACAGGCCAACGGGCAGCCGGTTTGCAACCGGCAGGAACACGCGATCAATCAGCCAGTCATCACAGCGAACGATAAAATTGGAAGACGTCATAATACTTCCATTCTTAGCGGCGACCGATTGAGCACGTCACATGATTTTTTATTCATCCTTCGGCAATCCTGCTCCCGTAGACAGCATCCCCGACAGTCGATTTACTGCCTGGTAGATCATTTTACCCGCAGGAAGTTAACATCCTATGCCCGGTTTTTCCCGCCTGACCCGTCTGACACTGCTTGCAGCTTCCATGCTGGCACCGCCCCTGCTGGCGACCGCACAGGCCGCCCCTGCAGTTCCACAGGCCAGCACCGCGGCACCGGCAGCCGTTACACGGGCGACACTGCCCAATGGCCTTCGGGTCGTGATCGTGCGGGACACGCTGGCACCCGTTGTTCAGACGATGCTCAATTACGAAGTTGGCTCCGTCAATGCGCCCAAGGGCTTTCCGGGTACGGCCCATGCCCTTGAACACATGATGTTCAATGGATCGCAAAGCCTGTCGCGCGATCAGCTGTCCACCATCAGCGCCCAACTTGGCAACAACGACAATGCGGACACCACGTCTGACGTCACGCAGTATTATTTCAAGGCACCGACGGCTGATCTGGATGTTCTTCTGCGGATCGAAGCAGGCCGGATGCGTGGCCTGAACATTACCGAAAAAGAATGGGCACATGAGCGCGGTGCCATTGAGCAGGAAGTTTCACGCGATCTCTCCAGCCCGATCTATCGCTACCTCTCGCAGGTCAGAGCCGCCCTGTATGCAGGGACCCCCTATGAGCATGACGCTCTGGGAACGCGTCCGTCCTTCGATGCCACCACGGCGCCCCTGCTCAAGCAGTTTTACGAAAGCTGGTATGCTCCGAACAATGCCATTCTCGTCATCACCGGGGATGTCGATGCACAGGAAACACTGAAGAAAGTTCAGGCTGCATTTGGCGACATCCCTTCCGCCAAACTCCCGGAACGCCCAACAGTCACTCCCACACCTGCCAAAGCCCAGTCTCTTGCACTGGATACCGATCTCCCGATCGGGCTCGTCACCATGGCCTGGCGGATGCCGGGACAGCGTGACCCGAACTATGCCGCCGTTAACCTTCTGGCCGATGCCATCGCCAGTCAGCGCGGTGCCCTCTTTGGGCTGGTCCCGGACGGCAAGGCCCTGGATGCAGGCTTCATGTATGATCCGGACGCACAGGCGGGTCTGGCCGTGGCCTATGCCGGATTCCCCAAAGGCGCGAACCCTGACGAACTCCGTCATACGCTTGCGTCTCTCATGGAAGGATTCCGCAAAAATGGCGTTCCGGCAGAGCTGATTGAGGCGGCACGGCGCAAGGAAATCGCAGCGCTGGAATTCAACGCCAACAGCATTTCCGAACTGGCCGAAAACTGGTCGCAGGCCGTCGCCATTCAGCATTTGAACAGTCCTGATGACATGATTGCGGCCTTCCGCAACGTCACCAAGGCGCAGGTGGATGATCTCGCCAAAGCCCTGCTGGACCCGCAACACGCCATCAGCGCAACCCTGACGCCTAGCGAAAAAGGCAAGGCGATTGGCGGCAAAGGATATGGCGGCGCGGAATCTTTCAACACGCCCCCCTCCGGCAAGGTCTCCCTTCCGGGATGGGCCACCGAAGCTCTTGCCCGCCTGAGCATCCCGGCAGCAGCCCCGCTCCCAACGGCCTATACGCTCCCGAATGGTCTCCATCTTCTGGTCCAGCCAGAACATGTCAGCCACACAATCGAACTGGTTGGTTCAATCCGGCAGAACCCTTCTCTGCAACAGCCTGCCGGGAAAGAGGGGCTCGCCGGACTGACGGCAGACATGTTCCTCTATGGCAGCACGCATCATGACCGGCTGGCTCTCGCCAGTGCGCTAGACGAAATTTCCGCCGACGAAAACGCTGGTCCCAGTTTCAGTCTCAGCACGTTGACGCAGAATTTCAGTGCGGGTCTTTCCCTGCTGGCCGAGCATGAGCTCTCTCCGGCCTTCCCAGAGAAAGCGTTCCACGTCACGCAAATGGAGGCCATTCAGGCGCGCGCTGGCGAGCTTCAGTCGCCGGCCTACCGCTTTGGCCGTGCCACACGTCACGCGCTTGTCCCCGCCAATGACCCCACCCTCCGGGAAGCCACGCCCGCCACATTGAGCAAAATCACGCTCGACGATGTGAAGTCCTATTACACAGCCACTTACCGCCCGGACCTGACCACAATTGTCGTCGTCGGTGACATCACGCCAGAAGACGCCAAAAATCAGATCGAGAAAGCTTTTGGCGGCTGGAAAGCCACGGGCCCAGCCCCGGTTGTGGATCTCCCTTCCATTCCACTCAGCAAAGCCTCGCAGGCCGTTGTCTCTGATCCGGGACGCTCTCAGGATGACGTGAAGCTGGTCGAAACGGTTGGAATGAACGTCACAGATCCGGATCGCCATGCTCTGGCTGTCGGCAACGAGATCCTTGGGAATGGATTCTCTTCACGCCTGATGCAGGATCTGCGCGTTCGCACTGGATACGTCTATGGAGCCGGCAGCAGCTTCAGCTATTCCCGCACCCGCAGTTCGTTCGGCATCAGCTTCGGCGCGGACCCGGACAAGGTCAGCAAAGCACGTGTACTGGCCATCAAGGATGTGCAGGACATGCGGACACAGCCAGTATCACAGGAGAGCCTCGATCTGGCCAAAGCCTCTCTGCTCCGCCGTCAACCCATGGCGCGCGCAAGCTTCGGTGCCTTGGCCGGAAGCTATCTGGACCTGATTGATCTTGGCCTTCCCCTGAACTCACCAGCCGAGGCCGCCAAGGCCATCTACGACATGACGCCCGCTCAGGTGCAGGCCGCTTTCAGCAAATGGGTACGTCCGGATGATCTGGCCCAGATCGTTCTGGGGCCTCAGCCTAAGTAAAAATAAAGGTGCCGGGAAAGCCCGGCACCTTTACTGAACCTTGGTATTTCAGTGCTGTTTTTCACCACTCGATCTTGAGCGGCACCCACGTCCTAAAAATTCATTCAATGATTTTTATACGGAACGCCATATTGCGTACCTCTCCTGTCGGACCACCAGCATCCACAAGAACGAGATCAAATCCTGTATAATCAGTGCTCGCACGGTAGTGCAGGGCTTTCGCCATAACTTTGGTTTTATTGCAGCGAGAACGTGGATTTTTCTCTACAAATTGCGGAAAAACTGAATAATCAGCGAGATACGCCGTCCCATGAAGAGGCTGTTTGTTGATCTGCAAGACCTGATAAGGGTTTGTCGTGCAGTCAACATTTACTGATTTCCAGGATGCAATAATAACATCGCTGTTCTTTTTTACGATTCTGTCCGTAAAGCTATAATAATTGGAGGCGGCAGGAACAACGACCCGTTTTGAAACCTGGGACGTTTGGAGTGGATTCACCACGGCTGCAGTTGTGTGGATACAACCGGCAAGAGCAAGAAAAGTAAGGCTGTAAAAAATCCTCTTAAATATATGCTGTGGCATTTCTACGCAAAGCTCCCAACGACATTCAGATCCGTCAGGATCTTTATGAAAACATTACGTCACAATTCTGATTTACAACAATATATTTCAAGCAACAGTTTTGAGACAAAGAGGATGTCTTAACGCCAAACCGTCATCACGGCTCCACCCAGAACAATCAATGTGCCCCCAACACAAATCGGAAGCGTCAGTGTCTGGCCAAAGGCAAAATAGGCGACGATCTGGGCGGCCACAAAGAACAGCGCAACATACACCCCCATCAGGCGTCCGAAATCCCAGTCAGGCAGATTGACGGTCAGACCATAAGCCAGCAGCACCGCTCCTCCAGCGGCAATATATCCTAACCGCCCCAACCCAGCCGTATGCAACCCTGATCGCACAAGAGCATCGCCTCCGACTTCCAGAAACGCCGCCACAATCAACAAAACCGTAAGCCAGACAGTTTGCACCCCTACACCCCTTCAAAAAGAAAAAGCCGGACAGAAGTCCGGCTTTCCATAAATACCCTCTCAGCAACACCCGAGGTCAGAGAAGTCCCTCTGACTGAAGGACAGCGAGGGCCTGCTTGATCCGATGGCTGTAAAGATGCTCGGCCTGTGTCCGCGCCTGAGCCTTGCGGGTCATGGCCAGACGCGCTTCATCATCTCCCAGATACTTTTCAATCAGATTTTCAAAGTCGATCCGATTGGAAAAGACAGGGATTTCATCCGCATTGAAATAGCGACGGATTTCATGCGTATCTTCGTGAAAGACCTGAAACGCGCCTGCCAGAGCCGCTTCAAAGGTCCGCGGACCCGGCGTGGAAGGCGCAATCACGAAACGCTTGTTCTCGAAATGCAGCGAACGACCAAGATTGAGAACAATCTTCGAGCGACGATACAGTTCTACAAGCTGGGACTTCTCAATACGCGCGTCAGAAAAGCCAATACCAAGCTCACCCCAGCCTGGACCAACAATCTTGATATTCAGATTGCGGAGAACCGGCAGCAGGTTCCGAACGATATCCTTACGGCTGGTGAACGCCACACCACAGAACAGAACGTCGATCGTTTTTTCGACGTTTTCCTCGATCGGCATGTAGTGCAGCTTCGGGCTTGCGGCGAGCGGCAGATGGAACACCCGGTCACGCTGATAGAAGTTGTGTCCCCAGCGATCACAGGAAAACACGACGTCAAAGTCATCAGCGATGCGATAGTTCGCATCCTGTTCGTAGGGGTCTTCGGTGGCCCAGAAAACCGTCACGGCGCCGATCTTTTTGGCTTCCCGACATACTTCGCCGAAATAGGTGCTTTCTGGCAGGTAAGAGCCGATAGCAAACACGATCGTAGGCTTCAGGATTTTAACGGACGCCGCAGCGGCAGAAATATGGACAGCCGTTACGTTTTCTTCGCCAAAACACTCCGCCCAACCGTCCATGATAGACTCACGGATCTGCGCGTTGGCCTGGCTCTCATAGCGGCCACCACTACACACCAGAACACGTCCGGTCAGGCCAGACACGTTCCGCTCTGTTGCAGCGGCATGTTCTTTCACTTCTGTGGTCATAGCCTCACCTGTTTCCTTACACTCTCATGATCCGGCCACCCGGCCCTTTTACGCAATGCAGGCCTGCAGGATCGAAGACAGATCCTGCCGGAATCGTGCAGGAGCGCAATCCCGTTCTACCGCTTTCAGCGCCCCGTCTCTCAAACGCGCCCAGAGTGCGCTGTCCTGATAGAGACGGGCCACACCAGACGCAAACCCTTCAGCATCATCAGCAGCAGCCGAAAGAAGCTCCTCGCCATCTTTCCATCCCACCTGGCTAGCCAAAAGAGACGTAATCACCATTGGAACCCCAAAGGCCGCAGCCTCCTGCACCTTGAAAGGCAATCCGCCGGCAAACCGAGTTGGCGCCACAAAGACACGATGCCGATCGAAAAGCGGTGCCAGATCGTTTACGGCCCCCACAATATCCACGCGCGGATGCCTTGCAAAGACACTCACATCGACAGACGGATGAATGAATCCTGCGATTGTAAAGCGAACATCTTCCGTCAGCACGTCGTCCAGAAACGGCAAAACCTCTCCGACAAACCATTCCAGACTGTCATGGTTAGGAGCCCCTTCGTCATGGAGAGCCCCAAGGAACAGAATATCTCTTCTGGTCTCAAAAGGCGCTGCCGTAGGGCGAATGCGCATCTCATGTCCCAAAACCGAAACATTCTCATAGCCTGCCCGACGCACCAGAGACGCATCATGCTCCGTCACAGCGACAATCTGCTGACAGTAATGAGCACACTCCAGTTCACGCCGCAGCATCTCATCAAAACCCACCTTGGGTTGTGGCAAATCCAGAACCTTGATGCGTTCCAGAGTTCTTGGCGTAGAGATCACTTCCGTATCGAGCACGGCTCCACCCGTCGGAAGGTAACGGCTGGCTTCATTCATGATCGGGAGCAATCGCGCCATGTTGTGCGTTCGCCCAACCCAGACAAGATCATAATACCCGGCACGCGCCTGAATGAAGTCGGGAAATGTGGACAAATGCTGATCTGCGATCAGTTCGACCGTCTCAGGAAAATCCCCGAAAAGCTCGAGTTCACTCTGATCCCTCGGCAGCATCGGAAAAACCGTCACCTGATATCCGAGGGCAGCCATCTCCCGAACAACATCATTCGAGCGCACATAGCCAGATCCCAGACGACGAAGCGGCAATCTGTCTTCAATAAACAGAATATGCTTCCGGTCCGATCGACGTTCACGCGCCTGAACGGCATTCCGGATATGAGCGGGCTGCTGCTGTCGCAGGAAATCCTGATGCGCTTTGGCAAAGATACGCAGATTAGCATGCATCAGTGTCTGTGATCCGGCGGAACCGGAACTGCCATACTCCAGATGTTCCACGACCACATTCGGGTCATAAACAATCCGGAGACCCATCTTGAGAATCCGGACACAAAGATCCGTATCTTCGAAATAAGCCGGGCGATACCGCAGATCGTATCCGCCCAGACGTCTCAGCAGGGAAGAACGGATCATCAGGAATGCGGCCGAAACATAATCCACATCCCGGACGAAATTGGCTTCCGGCAAATTGGGATTAGCCTCACGCCGATACCCATAGGTGGACCCATCACGCCAGATGATAGACCCCGCCTCCTGCAACCGCATGTTCGTCCGGATCAGTTTCGCCCCAACCGCCCCGACGCCTTCATCAAACCGGAGCCGCTCCAAAGCATGGGCAATGCTGCAGGGATAGAGGCGCAGATCATTGTTCAGATACAGAACGAAGGGCGCTTCAACCTCGGCCAAAGCCGCGTTGCACCCTTCGAGATATCCAATATTATATCTGAAGCGCAGGATTTTGGCCCCACGCACCAGTTCTCCCAGACGTCTCGTCTGGTCGTGCGATCCTGAATCGACAACAATCAGCTGGATCGCACCTGCATAATTGGCTCTCAGCGACGACAGCGCCTGCATTGTCAGAGCAAGCCGATTGTAAACGACCACAATGACACTGACCTCCGGCACGCCAGTAACCGTGAAATCAAGTGGGTGCCGGGCAAAAGCGGGCAAGAGCGCTTCAGCTTCCCGTTCAAAAACCTGCCGGGAATGATTTTCGTCTATGTCAGGCGTCTCGGCCAGCGCTGCCCGCTGAACATCGCCCGTTCTCGCCGCGACAAGATGGGCAAAGGCGCTGTCATAAACATGATTGCGGACATCGTTACGCACCTGAGGCCGGCTCATATGCGCCAGCAGGTCTACCCCTTCTTTGGGAACCCGCCCTTCATGAGCACCAAAGCGCAGGAAATGCTCATAACCGTTTCTGAAAGATCCCAGATCAATACAGGCCATGACGTCCGGATGGGACGATGCATAATACTCTTCAGAGAACAGTTCCTGCGGGTCAAAACGGCGTGCTGTCTCATTCGTCAGATAATGATGCAAAGCACTGCTGTAACGACCATCCGCGATCTCACGACGGACCTCAGGATATCGTTCCAAATACCAGACGGGATCAAAATACCATGACACCCGACCTGCATCCGCGATGCTGGACGGAAGACTCAACCATGACGCGAACAGCCCGATGCTACTGTCAAAATAGTCGGGAAAACGCAAAGCAAGTCTGCGGCACAATTCATCATCAAAGAACTGATGCCCCCGATAGTAACGGGCTTCACCGACTTCGAGATAATGGTCGTAGCCATTTACAAATCCGTTCTCATCCAGAAACCGACGGGTCAGTTCAGGATAGCGACGAAGATAACCGCTTTCGTCAAACAGCCAGTGCGGAGAATTCTGACGATAGCCTTCAGCACAATAGTGCTCAAATCCAGACTGCCACTTTTCCTGAATCAGGTCACGACGAACGTCCGGATAAGCTTCCCGATACCAGATTTCATCAAAGTAGCGGTTAGGGGAATGGCCATAACGCTGACCAGTCTCCAGATAAAATGCATGAAGATCCTGATGTCCTTCTTCATGCATCCAGTCTCTGACTTCAGGATAACGCAGCAGATACCACTGCTCATCAAACGCGCGCCAGCGAGGCTGATGAGCAGCAGAAAGCTGGTCAGGGACTGGATCAGACATCAAGAATAACGCCCCCGCCTCAGGCTATGGCTTTCTCGTTCAGCAGAAAGTCCACCCGTTCGGATTGCTCAAGTGTCAGGTCTTCACGACCAGTGGAGACAATACGCCCCCCATCGAACGTCACAACCAGATCGGTCAAATGCGTTCCAAAGACATCACTCGCCACATTGATCAAAGCCACGCGGTAAACACCGTCCAGTGGACGGGCATAACCATGGAGCGGATTCAGAACCCCAGCAAACCCGGCACAAAGCGGGGCATCCCGATGAACTTTAGACACGTCCTGACGAGCAACGCGATCCATACCAAACAGAACCAACTCGTCCTTCTCAGGGCACACCAGCCCAATATAGATCTGACCGGCACGAGAGAGAGACTTCAGGAAGGCCCAGCCGCGGATGACAATGTTTTCGTAAGGCTCAACTGTATTCGCAGGCTCACCGATCACACCGGTAAACTCGTCGATAAAGCACTCCAGCAATCCGCTGCCATAAGGATGAAGCTTACCCTTCTGGAACGCAGCCAGCTTGATTCCGCGCATCAAACCGTCGCTATGGGAAATACGATTGAAGTCAGCAAGGATAACATCATTGGAAGGAGCCGAACGCTGGATCGTTTCGATCTTGCCACCGTCGACTTCAATCTGGATGGACGTCATCTGGAATGCAGCCTGGCCATTGATGACATTGACCAGCCCGACCCGGAAACGTCCCTCACACCACTTGCCGCGCAGAGCAGCCTTTCCGGAGAAGCCCGAACGACGCGGGGCGCCATTGAACATCTCGACAATATCGCCACGAATTTCCCGCTCACATTCAAGGAAAATCAGCGGGCTGTCCGCATCTTCCCCAATCAGAACCGTTAGCATACGTCCTGCCGTGCTAACGCCCGGGATCAGGAACCAGCCGCGAATGTGGAATTCGTTCGAGCCCTTGAAGTCTTCGTCTTCGTTGGTCGCAAAAACATGATGGCAGATGTCGTCAATGTAGCATTCCGCGCCTTGAATAGAGAACCAGTCCGACACTGGAAGCGGAAGCTCGACCGACAGATCGCGTGTCGTCGGCGGATCGAAAATATGACGTGGCGGAGCCTGATGACGCCATGACGGATGCGGCAGAAGATGAACCTGACCTGCATCCAGGCGAAGATCGGCCACACCCATCGGCCGGCGCGGAGCAACATCCTGATAAAGAGCCAGAAGCCCATCCGCATATTCGCGGGCATGTGTCCACAGATGCGGCCCGATATTAGCCATGATTGCCTTGCGCAGCGGCTCGGAAGACCTCAGCAGTTCAAGGCGCTCAAGAACCATGCTGGGACGGTTAATGGGAACCTTGAAACCATTGACGCCATCTTCAACGCGATCGCCCAGAGCCCCAACATCGGTCACGATGGGAATCAGACCGTTCTGCCAGGCTTCAGACAGAGAGATGCAATAGGTTTCGGGCCAGATCGAAAGATTAAGGGCAACATCAGCCTTCTTCAGAGCTTCAATATCGCCCATGTCGTAGCGGCCATAAAGCTTCACATTGGAACGTCGGCTGCCATTCAGAACCGCTTCATATTCCGGATGGACATAACCAAAGATGTGGAAAACAAAATGATCCGGATGCGCGATCTCGATCAGGCTCAGGATCGTATCCGCTCCCTTTGTCCGCAGGAAGTTTCCGACAATGGCAATATTGAGCGGCTTTTCACCCAGCGGCTCATACGTCTTCGGCTTTACAGGAACTGTGTTTTCAGGGCTGGGAATACCTGTAATCAGGCTGATCTTCTCATCGAGGATCGGGTAAATTTCATGCGTCAGGTCACGGGAATGCTGTGTCCCGAACATGATCGCATCTACCGACCGCAGCATTTTGGCTACAAACGCACGACGCGTCTGCTCCCCACCATGCTCGACATTTTCAGAAGCCTTCAGCGTAATATCGGCCGCAAGAACCGAACGAACCTCATCCTCTACGTAACGCAGCTCATGGTTCAGCAGGTTATAGCGGGCAGAAACCAACCAAAAATCATGTGCTGAGAAGACAACGCCTGCACCATTTGCCTTGGCAATAATGGGCAGGGACAAGGCATGGTGGCCAAGGTGCTGGAAATGCACAATGTCCATGTTGTACTGGCTGATAACGCTGGAGAAGGCCATTTCTTCCGGCCCATCACACATTGCATCCTGCCAGCCGACCTCTGGCACATCAAAACGCTCCAGTTCCTGACCGCTCGCTGTTGTCAGGCGACAGAATGTTCCACGACGCAGCCAGTAGAAAAACTCTATCTCACGTCCAAGCAGAGAACACAGAGCCTGCTGATAGACTTCGACGCCACCCCAGGCCTGCTCATGAATAGTGGAGTGCGTGCACATGAGGATGCGAAGACGACGACGACGGTCCAGTCGCACAACATCCGATGCCTTGCGGCGCCCGAAGTCTGCGCCCGTAATTTCACGCATTTTCTCGAGACGATGCTCATAGAGATGGTGAGCCAGGACAGATTTCTGGGCAGCCAGAGCCGCCTTACGACGCGTGCTCTTGTTGCTCAGAATACGGGCGATCGCGTCAACGACACCATCCGGATCACGGGCAAGACTGATCCCCTCCACCGTATCGAAATACTCGCTGGCCATGCTCTCAGGCGCTTCGACAACCTGTGCTGTACCCGCAAGACCCAGTTCAAAGAAACGCGGCCCCGGAGCCGTCGCCTGACTGACATCTCCATGGCTCGCATAGTCGCGGAACATCGTCAGGGTGACGGCACTGACATTTGCAAAGTCGATGAAAGCTTCATGGCTGATGGGGCGCTGGATTGCCAACGCAGCAAGATCAGCCGGAAGCGGCGGGAGATATTCGTTCCCTGGGCACACCAGTTTGAGCTTCGCATCCGGGAAGGCTGCGATAACGCGGCGCAGTGTCTGAACACGATTCGGCCACATCGTGCCGGCGAAGAAGATGTCATATTCCAGCTCATTAGCCGGAAGAACCTTGCGTTCATGAATAGAGGTGCTGGCGGCCAGCGGCAGATAGTGTCCTTTGCCATGGTAATATTCGGCGCAGGATGGATCATTCGTAAAGACGTAGTCGAAAAGACCAGCATTCTCGACATTGAAGTCACGCATGAACGGATCTTCAAACGTCCACAGGATCAGCGTCTTGAAAGCTGGGCGCACACGACGGATCAGAGCCAGATTGATGCGCTGTGCATCAAGGCAGATCAGAACATCATGTTCGCCTGAAGCAGCAATACCTGCCAAAGACATGTTGTCAGCGACAACTACCTGATCTTTTCCAAACAATGATTTGGCGGCCCGTTCGACCGCCAGAGTCAGATAGGAATTGGGATTGTGGGTATAATTCGTGTTGTAAATAACCGCCATCAATCTTTGGGTGCCTGACACCCACTCCCATCCAGAACCGAACCATCAGCCATTTTGGCAATAGGCCGCAAAAGACTGCCGCTATCACGGTACAACAATACTTACCCGAAGGTTTACAGCAACAAAACCCCCCAAGAAAAAAGACGGTTTCGGAATACAGACATAAAAAAAGAGCCGCTTTCGCGGCTCTTTCTTAAAATCATCACAGAATAATTCTGTAAGATTTTTGTAACCTTAGACGTCTGTGCTGCGACGACGGATTGCCGCACCAAGGATATCACCCAGGGATGCGCCCGAGTCAGAAGAGCCGTACTCGCTGATGGCTGCCTTGTCTTCCTCGACCTCACGACCACGGATCGTCAGGGCAAGCTTGCGGGCTGCACGGTCAACGGACACGATCTTCGCATCAACCTTTTCGCCAACTGCAAAGCGCTCTGGACGCTGCTCAGCCTTGTCACGAGCCAGTTCCGCACGACGGATGAAGCCGGTCAGCAGATCGTCGACCTTCACTTCGATACCGTTCGTCTGGACTGCCGTCACGACGCAGGTGACAACTGCACCCTTCTGAACGCGAGCCAGCGTGTCGGCTGCCGGATCTTCCTGGAGCTGCTTGATGCCCAGGGAGATGCGCTCCTTCTCAGGATCCACGTCGAGGACCTTGGCCTTGACGACCTGACCCTTCTCGTAGTTCGCCATGGCTGCTTCGCCAGCTTCGTCCCAGGACAGGTCGGACATGTGAACCATGCCGTCGATGTCTGCGGAGAGGCCAATGAACAGACCGAACTCGGTGATGTTGCGGATTTCGCCTTCGATGACAGAGCCAACCTTGTGCTCTTCTTCGAACTGCTCCCAAGGGTTGCGCTGAACCTGCTTAAGACCAAGGGAAATACGACGCTTGGAGCTGTCCACGTCCAGAACCATGACGTCGACTTCCTGGGAAGTAGCAACGATCTTGCCCGGATGGACGTTCTTCTTCGTCCAGGACATTTCGGAAACGTGCACCAGACCTTCGACGCCCGGCTCCAGCTCGACGAATGCACCGTAGTCGGTGATGTTCGTGACGCGACCCGTGAAACGGGCATTTGCCGGGTACTTGAGTGCAACATTTTCCCACGGATCAGCTTCAAGCTGCTTCATGCCGAGGGAGATACGCTGCGTGTCCGGGTTGAAGCGGATGACCTGCACGCGAACCGGCTGACCGATCTGCAGAGCTTCGGACGGGTGGTTGATGCGCTTCCAAGCGATGTCCGTGACATGCAGAAGGCCGTCAACGCCGCCGAGGTCAACGAACGCACCGTAGTCGGTGATGTTCTTGACGACGCCGTCAAGGATCATGCCTTCCTTCAGGCCCTGGATCAGCTCGGAACGCTGTTCTGCACGGGTCTCTTCAAGAACGGCACGACGGGACACAACGATGTTGCCACGTGCGCGATCCATCTTCAGGATCTGGAACGGCTGCGGCTGACCCATCAGCGGGCCGACGTCACGAACCGGACGGATGTCAACCTGGCTGCCCGGAAGGAACGCCATTGCGCCGCCCAGATCAACCGTGAAGCCACCCTTGACGCGACCATAGATCGTGCCGTTGACGCGCTGGTTGTTGCCGAATGCACGCTCCAGAGCGGTCCATGCTTCTTCCCGGCGAGCCTTCTCGCGGGACAGAACGATGGAACCGTCACGGTCTTCGTAACGCTCGACATACAGCTCGACAACGTCGCCCGGCTTTACGTCCGGAGCAACACCCGGCGGGCCGAATTCCTTAAGGGAAACGCGGCCTTCGCTCTTGAGACCGACATCAACGATAGCGAATTCGTCTGTCAGACGGATCACGCGACCGGTGACGACGGAGCCGTCAAAACCGGTGTCGCGGCCCAGCGTCTCTTCGAGAAGGGCTGCAAAATCTTCCATGCCGTGCTCGGCAGGGGTCTGATTGGCTGAAGCCATGTAAATACAATATTCCCGGATTTTCGGCCTGAAACCGATCATCCACGTCTGCGCCACGCGGATCAGGATCTGTCGTGACGACTCCCCGCTGCCATCAGAGGTCAGGACGGGTCTGTTAGGTTAAGCCTGCACGCAAATACGCGCGACAGACGACACTGTGTCCATTATGGACACAGTGCTAGCCCGCAAAAACACCCTCAGCAGGCGCTCTGTCAATAAAAAAACGGGTGTTTGATCGCTCTCTGCGAGCAATCAGGAGCGCACCTGCCGGCGTAAGACTTCTTCACAGGCTTTTTCAAGCACTTGTTCTGCGGAGAGGTCGTCCGTCTCGATCAGCACGGCATCCGCAGCCTGTACAAGGGGTGCCGTATCACGCGAAGAATCCCGCGAGTCTCGCGCGACAATCTCGGCAACAGCCGCCTCAAGGTCAGCTTCGACCAGAGGAGCCTCACCATGAACCTGATGGTGGCGACGCAGGGCGCGTGTTCTGGGAGACGCCGTAATGAAAAACTTCACGTCTGCGTCGGGAAAAACGACCGTTCCGATGTCCCGGCCATCCACAACAGCACCAGTCTGTGTGGCAAACACACGCTGCCGGTCCAGCAGGGCTGCACGAACCGCCGGCTGGGCCGCCACCAGAGAGGCCCCCCGGTCGATTTCTGGAACACGGAGATCCGTTCGGGCAAGATCTTC
Organism: Gluconobacter japonicus; assembly: GCF_002723975.1. GTDB lineage: Bacteria > Pseudomonadota > Alphaproteobacteria > Acetobacterales > Acetobacteraceae > Gluconobacter > Gluconobacter japonicus. The sequence goes on along the minus strand of NZ_BEWO01000011.1, from coordinate 22,061 downwards.
CGGCTGGAGTGCCTGCGCTTGGGCAGACGCATCTCCCGCCGGGTCCAGATCCGCATTTACCATCCGGCGCGCGACAGCACGGTACAGCAACCCGGTATCCAGATAGGGCAGCCCCAGCTTGGCTGCGAGCGCCTTGGCCAGCGTCCCCTTCCCGGCTGCGGCTGGTCCATCCACGGCAATGACGAGCGGACGGCTCATGCCCGGATATCCGCACCCAATGCGTTCATCAGGTCAACAAAGCCGGGAAAGCTGGTTTCGATAAAAGCCGTATCGTCGATATGAACCGGCTTCTGCGCGGCAAGACCGAACACGATGCCACTCATGGCCAGACGGTGATCCATGTGCGTCGTCACGGTGCCACCACCCAGCGGCCCCCTGAAGCCCTGAACAATCAGGTCATCACCCACGACTTCTGTTTCTGCACCGTTGACGTCCAGCAGCGAAACCGTGGCAGCCAGACGGTCGCTTTCCTTTACGCGCAGTTCTTCCAGACCACGCAGGCGGGACGATCCTTCTGCAAACGCGCAGGCCACGGCCAGAACGGGATATTCATCAATCATCGAAGGAGCACGCTCGGGCGGCACATCCACACCCTTGAGCTTGCTGTGACGAACGCGCAGATCACCAACAGGCTCACCACCTTCAACACGCTCGTTCTCAATCGTCAGGTCAGCGCCCATTTCGAGCAGTGTCGTGAACAGACCTGTCCGCAGGGGATTAAGGCCCACGTTCTCGATCAGCAGATCAGAGCCGGGGACCAGCAGTGCAGCCACCAGCGGAAAGGCTGATGAAGACGGATCGCCCGGCACGGTCACGTCACGAGCCGTCAACTTCACCGGACCAGTCAGCTCGATTCGACGCCCACCGGCATCAAGAACGGAAACATCAACGTCCACACCAAAATGACGGAGCATGTTTTCCGTGTGGTCACGAGTGGCGACCGGCTCTTCCACAACTGTCTTGCCAACGGCATTCAGACCGGCCAGCAGAACAGCGGACTTCACCTGTGCCGAAGCAACCGGAAGACGGTATTCAAGCGGCTTGGCCTGACCATCACCGCGGACGGCCATCGGAAGACGTCCACCCTCACGGGCCAGAAATTCGGAACCGTTTTTGGACAGGGGATCCATGACGCGACGCATTGGACGGGAGCGGAGGGAAGCATCCCCGGTCATGACACTGTTCATTTTATGGGACGACAGAATACCGGACAGGAGGCGCGCGGCCGTTCCGGAATTTCCCATATCCAGCACATCTGCTGGCTCGGTCAGTTCTCCGACGCCCCGACCGTCAATCGTCCAGACGGCACCATCGCGGGTAATGGTCGCACCCAGAGCGCGCATGGCGTCTGCAGTCCGCAGAACGTCCTCGCCCTCCAGAAGACCGTAAACATGCGTACGGCCATGTGCGAGAGAGGCCAGCATCAGCGAACGATGGCTGATGGATTTGTCACCCGGAACACGGGTGCGGCCGGAAAGTCCCTTCGGGGACGCGGAAACTGTCAAAGGTCGCGCTTGCATGCCCCTGTTCATGCGAGGGTCATTCCTGCCTGTCAATCACCTACAAAAGGGTGCGCTCATGCAGTTTTTAAGACACTTCATGTTTGACATGACGGAAACAAGCTGGCATGGCCGCGTTCCTTATCCGAGGCATTGGCAGGCTTGCATAACATGGCAAAACCCGAACTCGGTCTAAAACGGACGTGCGTTGAGTGCGGCGCCCGCTTCTATGACCTGAACCGCGTCCCTACAGTGTGCCCCAAGTGTGGCACCACCCAGCCGAACGACATCGGCCGTCTGAAGCGGAGCGAAGGCCCGCTGCCGGAAGAGAAGGATCCGAAGGCTCAGCCTGACGAGAACGAAGATGATGTCGACGTCGATCTGGACACGGATGATGATGCCGATGACGATGTCATGGCACCTGATGATGATCTGGACGATGACGATGATCTTTCGAACGACATCGAAGTCACGACTGACAAGGACGACCGCGACGACAACTAAGGTTGTCCGTGCTCTTTCCTTTGCAGCAGCATTGAGCGGCTGCGCCGGTCCGGGGGACGTTTCGTCCCCGGATGGCGCAGCCGTTCGTGCATTGAAAGACCGGCTGGACCATCATCCCAGCGCAACGGCGGTCCTTCAGGAACACTGCGCCCTTCCCATCCGGGTGGTGCGCCTTCCAGCCCGAGAACAGCCTTCTCCGGACGTTCTTCTACTTTTAGACGTCAAAACGGCAGATCAGGTGCGGACGCGGCACGTCCAGCTTCTATGCGGCGATGTGGCCCTGTCAGACGCCTGGAACTGGTATGTGCCAGAACGTCTGACGGCTGAAATGAACCATATCCTTGAGACGACAGACACGCCGTTCGGGAAAGCTGTGACCGAGACACATTTCCACAGACAGCGACTCGAATCGCATTTTCCGGACGCATCGTCGGGAATCGTTCTGGAAAACCGGGCCATACTCCGGCGTGCGTCCGACAACGCACCCATTTCTCTGGTTGTAGAAGATTATCTTCCCGCAGCTCTGAAGCCCCAGCCCTGAACTTATCGGGCTGGTGACCAGTTGAGGTGCTGACCGCCGTCCATCGCCAGCATCTGGCCGGTCACGGACGGGAGCGAAAACAGGGCCAGAGCGGCCTGAGCAATCTCTTCCGGCGAGGCACCACGCTTCAGGGGCGTTCCGGCGCACATTCGGTCAAAATGCTCCTGTGACTGCCCTACAGCCGGCAGAACAGGTCCGGGACCAATCGCATTGACGCGAATCCGGGGGGCCAGCGCGAGCGCCAGCGTCTGTGTCAGGGTCCACAGACCAGCTTTAGACACGGTATAGCTGACGAAATGTGGTGTCAGGTTCCAGACACGCTGATCCAGCATGTTCAGAATCAGTCCTTCCGCATCTTCAGGAAGAGACTGTGCCATAGCCTGAGACAAAACGAACGGCGCTCTCAGGTTCGGTTCAATATGCCGGTCCCAGCTTTCCCGGGTTGCCGTCCCGATCTCATCGCGTGTGAAAGCAGAAGCATTGTTGATGAGAACACCAACTGGACCCAGTTTCTCCGTGGCGTCAGCAACCAGTGCCTCAACACCTTTTTCAGAAGCCAGATCCGCTTTCAGAAGACAACCACGACCGCCAAGCCGATCGAGAAGCTCCTGAGCATCTTCCTCGCTTTCACGGTAGTGGATGGCAACCGTAAAGCCCTGCTCCACCAGCATTTCGACCAATGCACGACCAATGCGTCTGGCTCCCCCCGTCACAAGCGCCGTACGGGGAACGCGCGGAGAAATCATAAGGCGCGCCGTGCAATCAGGGCTGCGGCGAGCGTGCCGTCATCCAGCACATCCAGCGCTCCCCCCATCGGAACACCATGTCCGACACGGCTGACCGTCACGCCTGTGGGAGCCAGCTTTTCCTGCAACCAGTGCGCGGTCGTTGCGCCTTCAACAGTTGCGCCAAGGGCCAGAATGACCTCCCGGACGCCGCCTTCGGCAATACGATCCAGCAAAGACGCGACATTCAGGTCATCCGGACCAAGTCCTGCAAGTGCAGAAAGTGTACCACCGAGCACCTGATAGACGCCCCGATGCACCCCTGCCCGCTCAAGTGCCCAGAGATCGCCAACAGTCTCGACAACGCAGACCAGACCGCGATCACGGTGAGCATCCGTGCAGATATGGCAAGGATCGACTGTATCCAGATTCCCGCACAGAGTGCAGGTTCTCACACTGGTCGCGGCGCGTTCCATAAGATGCGCCAGGGGCAACATCCGCGCCTCTGGCTGGCGCAGCAGACTGAGAGCAGCCCGTCTCGCGGACCGAGGACCAAGCCCCGGCAGACGGGACAGCATGGAAATCAGCTGCTCGATGTCATTGCTGATCATCATGGCGTCACGTCCGCAGGAAAAAGGATCAGAACGGCAGCTTCAGGCCAGGGGGCAGGTCCAGACCACCCGTCACATCGCGCATGGCCGCAGAACTGGCCGCTTCTGCCTTGTTCTTGGCGTCCGTATAAGCAGCAACGATCAGATCCTGAAGCATTTCCATTTCGTTCGGATCAGCCAGCTTCGGATCGATCTTCAGGCTGCGCATTTCGCCCTTACCCGTGAGCTGAAGCGTCACGAGACCTGCACCCGCCGAGCCATCCACCGTCAGATTGGCCAGATTTTTCTGGGCTTCTTCCATCTTGGACTGCATCTGGCTGGCCTGCTTCATCAGTCCGGCAAGGTTCTTCATAACGGCTCCTGGTCTTTCAGTAGATCGTCTTCATCAAGGAAATCGGCGTCGAGAGGCGCGAATTCCAGGTCGGGAGGAGAATCCTCCGTCAATGGTGCGGTTATTTCGGGTGGCAGACCGTATTCATCAAGGGAATGATCCTGCACATCCCCGATTTTTGCACCGGGAAAAGCGTCAAGAATGGCTTTGACCAGTGGATGAGCTTCAACCGCCGCCCGGTTGAGCTGCACGACCTCGGCGCCCTGCTCGTCAAGCGTTGGCTCACCCTCAGCTGTTGAGAGGCTGATGCGCCACTGACCGGGAAAATGCTCTTCCAGAAAACTTTGGAGAAGCCTGTCGGCTTTGGTCTGGGCATCTTCAAGGCGAATCTGAACATCTGGCGGGGAGAACCGCACGAGATGCACCGCATTGCGAAGCGTTCCATGAAGCTGAGGAACCTTGTCCCATGTCAGGGCCACCATTTCGCGCCATGTGCGCGGAGGCGTCAGGACCTCTGGCTCCGGGGCCTGTTCGGACTCTGCTTCCGCGTAACCCGGCTCAATGATCTCGCCACCATTGGCGACCAGACGAACATGCGCTCTCGGGCCGCCCTGATCCGTAGACGCGGAAAGCTGCTGCGAGGCATGAGCCTGAATATTTACGCTGCCAGTTGAAAATCCGACGTTCGTAGAGCCACTAGACGGACCAGACGGAAGCGAGAGGTCGACACCGCCTTCCGTCAACTGGCGGATCAGACGGTCCGGCGTTGGCAGCAGGCTGGCATGGCACAAACGGATCAGCACCATTTCCGCCGCCTGTCGTCGGTCAGGCGCGGCCTCGACTTCCCCAACACCTTTGAGCAGGATTTGCCACGCACGCCCCAGAACACTCGTGGACAAACGATCGGCAAGCATGCCACCCCGTGTCCGCTCGGCTTCCGGCAGATCCCGGCCTTCTCGCAGGGATGGCATAGCCTTGAGGCGGGACACGAGGTGCAGAAGATCAAGCAGATCCGCCAGAAGGACGCCCAGATCAGCGCCTCTTGCATAAGCCTGATCCGTCAGGTCCAGAGCCGCTGCCGCTTTACCAGCCATAAGAGCTTCGAGCAGGTCAAAGACCAGTCCGCGATCTGCCAGACCCAGCATGTCTGACACAGCATCCGCATCACTGGCACCCTGGGCAATCGCCTGATCCAGCAACGAAAGGCCGTCACGAACAGACCCATCAGCAGCGCGGGCAATCAGGGCCAGCGCGTCGTCAGAAAGGCTTGCGCCTTCCTTCTGCGCAATGCGGCCAAAATGTTCGATCAGCAAAGATTGCGGCACACGGCGCAGGTCAAAGCGCTGACAGCGGGACAGGACCGTGACCGGCACCTTCCGCAGTTCTGTCGTCGCGAAAATGAAGGTAACCTGCGGCGGTGGTTCTTCAAGCGTTTTCAGAAGCGCATTGAACGCATTGCGGGACAGCATGTGCACTTCATCGATGATGAAGACTTTCATGCGCGCCTGCATCGGGCGGAAGCGCGTGGCCTCAATGATCTCACGCACGTCATCCACGCCGGTGCGGGAGGCCGCGTCCATTTCCAGAACGTCCGGGTGCCGATCCGCAAGAATGGCGGTGCAGTTCGCGCAAACGCCACAGGGTTCAGCGGTCGGGCCGCCATTCCCGTCAGGCCCAACACAATTCAGGGCACGTGCGATGATACGGGCTGTCGTGGTCTTACCCACACCGCGCACGCCCGTCAGCATGAAGGCATGCGCCACACGCTTCAGTTCAAACGCGCGCCGCAGGATACGGACCAGCGAGTCCTGACCAATCAGATCTTCAAAAGTCTGAGGCCGATATTTTCGGGCAAGAACGCGATAGGGCGTATTGTTCTCCGGGAGCGCAGGAGCCGGAACGGGCTGCGCAGGCGCATCACCGAAAAAGCCGCCACCGTTTTCAGGCGGCAGGGGAAGATCGTCGTTATCGTCAGTCATGAAACTGGAAACCGTCAGAGCGGGATGTGAAGACCGCTCTCTGTCGGCCTTGTGCCGGGGCGCAGAACAGAAAATCTGTCGCGCCCGCAGGCTGTACTTGATAGGAGGCCGGACATTTAACCCGGATAAAACTCACTGCGGCTGCTTCCTTCCGGACCTGACCGGGTTGGCAAGGTATCCGTCCAAAGCCGACCTCCCGGCGCTCTCCTAACACGGAGATGGGGGTGTCTGACAACCCCCTATCATTCACCCGCGGCTTCACCACCCGCATGACGCGGATCAGCAGCACCGTAGATCAGGCCCGTTTTGTGAGCAGACAGGCTCGGACGATCTGCCAGAATGCCTTCAGCCACACCCCATGGGCGATGCAGAGACAGCGCGTAACCTTCGGATTTCAGCACATTCATCACATCATCCGTCAGGGCACCCGGCTCCAGTTCTACAGCAGACGGCTCCCACTGTTCGTGGATTCGAGGCAGATCCACAGCCTGTCGGATATCCAGGCCGTAATCGAGCACGCCCAGAATGGCGGAGAGCGTAATCGTCGGGATACGGGAGCCACCGGGGCTGCCAATCACCATAATAACCTTGCCGTCCTTCGAGACAATCGATGGAGACATGGAGGACAGCGGTGTCTTGCCCGGAGCAATGGCATTGGCCTCGGACCCGACAATTCCGAACATATTTGGCGCACCCGGTTTGGATGAGAAATCATCCATTTCGTCGTTCATCCAGATGCCAGTGTTGCCGCCCATCACCCCCGAGCCAAACCAGCCATTGAGGGTATAAGTAGCCGAAACCGCTATGCCGCCTTTGTCCAGCACGGAGAACTGGGTCGTTTCATGCTTTTCCTGCGTATCCGGCGCGGCTTCTGCGGCCTTGACCGGAAGTGCTTCGCCCGCACGGAGCGTGCTGGACGGCAGAGCATGATCCAGCGGAATACCAGCCCGCACCTGCGCGGCGTAAGCGGGATCATTCAGGTGTTCGATCGGATTTTTGACGAAAGCCGGATCGCCAAGATCACGCCGATCTGAATAGGCATGACGCATGGCTTCGATTTCACGCTGCGCAGATGCCGCCGTGTGCAGGCCCAGCGCATGCATGTCATAGCCGGACAGAATATTCAGGATTTCGCAAAGCGCTACGCCACCACCACTTGGTGGAGGGGCTGTATCGATCGTGTAACCCCGATAGGTGCAGCGGATCGGGTCCATGAAACGGATATGGTAGTTCGTGAAGTCAGTGGCTTCCAGAAGACCACCGCCTTCTTTACTGGCGCGTACGATCTCAGCGGAAATCGGCCCGTCATAGAAAGCCTTCGGCCCATTCTTGGCGACCAGTTCCAGCGAATTGGCGAGGTTTTTCTGAACCAGTCTGTCACCCGGTTCAAAAGACGACCCATCCGGACGCAGGAAAATCGGACGCGCATACGGGTCCTGACGGAAATACTTCGTGGACGTGTTCAGAAGCTGCACGTCCCCTTCATTCAGAATGAAGCCATCGCGTGCCAGAGCAATGGCAGGCGCCATGACCTTCTCACGCGACAGATGCCCCCATTTTTGCAGGATCGTATCCAGTCCAGCCACCGTCCCCGGAACCGCAACGGCTTTCCAGCCTTCCGTGGACAGACCCGGAATAACCTTGCCGGAAGCATCCTGATACATTGTGGCGGTTGCGGCACCCGGCGCATGTTCGCGGAAATCCACGAAAACCGTCTGACCGGATTTCAGGCGAATGGTCATGAAACCGCCACCGCCAATATTACCCGCAGCCGGATAGACAACTGCCAGCGCATAACCCACGGCAACAGCCGCATCGATGGCGTTACCGCCCTGTGCAAGAATCTGCGCCCCCGCTTCCGATGCAAGATGCTGCGCTGAGACCACCATGCCGTGCTTGCCTGACACCAGCACGCCTGGAGACATATGATCCGGGCCGAAAGCCAGCGGATCGTGAGCAGAACTCAGAGTGGTCGTTGCGGGAGCGGCCAGCGCTGTACCCCCTGTCAGACCTGCAACAATCAGGGCAAAGATTTTTTTCATGCGCCAGCTCCGTAAGGGGGCTTGTTGTAACCTTTCGGGGAGAGGGTGAAGATTTCGCAACCGTCTTCCGTCACCCCAACCATATGCTCAAACTGAGCGGAGAGTGTGCGGTCACGCGTAACGGCTGTCCAGCCATCATCCAATACTTTGACCTCGGGCTTGCCGATATTGAGCATCGGTTCGATCGTGAAGACCATTCCGGGCACCAGCTTCACGCCCTGCCCCGGTTTTCCATAATGCAGGACGTTCGGAGCGGCGTGAAAGTCTCGCCCGATGCCATGACCGCAGAAATCACGCACGATGGAGAAGCGGTTCTTTTCAGCATGAACCTGAATCGCATGGCCGACATCGCCAAGTGTATTGCCCGGCTTGACCTGCTCAATCCCCAGCATCAGGGACTCATAGGTCACTTCAACCAGCTTCTCGGCTTTCTTCGGGGCTTTTCCGACGATGTACATACGGGAGTTGTCGCCGTACCAGCCATCCAGAATGGACGTCACATCGATATTGACGATATCGCCGTTGGAAAGCTTCTTGTCCCCTGGAATACCGTGACAAACGACATGATTGATGGAAATGCAGCAGGCTTTCGGGAAGCCATGGTAATTCAGGGGAGCCGGGATCGCGCCATGAGCCAGGGTAAACTCATGAATAATCCGGTTCAGTTCTTCCGTCGTGACACCCGGCTGAACATGCTCCGTGATCATATCCAGCGTTTCTGAAGCCAGTTGCCCGACTTTTCTCAGATGTTTGAAGTCTTCACTGTCGTAAAGAACAATCCCACGCGAATTATCACCCATGTCTGCCGCCCGATCCTTAATCTTTCTACAGGTCGGGACAAAATGCGACTGTCCTGCCTTGACCGCAAGGCAGGGAGACGAGTTTTTCAGCCTCGCGGGTGACGACCCGCCTTGTGATGGGTCGCGACATGATGCGCACTGACCATACGGACCGATGCTCCCCGCCGGGTAATACGACCGAAGCGGCGCGGCCCTGTCGGGGCATCCGCCACCTCCATTGGACGATTGGACGCAACCAGGGTGCGGCTATGCGCGAAGCGACCACCATGACGGGCAGAAGCAATCATCATCGTCCGTGGTGCGACCGGATGCATCAGCGGCTGCGGTGCCACACCTTCAGAAGCGAAGGCATCATCCAGAATGGAAGCCATTTCCATAGAGCGGCGCCCATTGGACGACGACCCCAGCACCACACCAATCAGGCGGACATTCCCACGAATGGCGGACGTCACGAGATTATGGCCAGCCGCATCCGTATAGCCTGTCTTCATCCCGTCAGCGCCTGCATAGATCTTCAGCATCGGATCATGGTTCGGCACCAGATGACGATGGAAGTAGAAAGAAGGTACACCGAAATAGTGATAATACTGCGGGAAATCATTGATCAGATGCTGTGCCAGAAGGGCGAGATCATGCGCCGTTGTCACCTGATCCGGATCTGGCAGACCGGACGCATTGCGGAACGTCGTGTTGGTCATGCCCAAAGCGCGGGCCTGCTGTGTCATGAGTTGGGCGAAGCGCACTTCGTCACCGCCGCCCAGAAACTCACCCAGAGCGCAGGCGGCGTCATTGGCGGATTTCGTAACCAGAGCAAGAATGCCCTGCTCAACCGTCAGACGTGTTCCCGGTACAAGCCCCAGTTTCGAAGGTGCCTGCATGGAAGCATGAATGGAGACCGGAACTTCCTGATCCAGAGTAATCTGGTGCGCTTCAAGGGCGCGGAAAGTGAGATACAGCGTCATGAGCTTGGTCAGAGACGCCGGATAGCGCTGCAACTCCGCATCGGACTGCGAGAGGACGGCCCCGGTTCGGGCATCCATCACGAAGCTGGAAACATGCCCGGCATATTGCGCGCGGGCGGACCCCATACCTACTGCCGTCAGTGCACATAACAGGAGGGCCTTGCGGAAAGGAGAACGCATTCTATGGCAGCCTCTGAACAGAACATTATCGCCGGGGACAGTCAGACCGCTTTGGAACGGCCTGTAATCCCATTACATTAGGCGCAACAAAAAGCGCCCGTCCACAGGGTTTGCGGGAGTTTGCTTAATTTTTCGTAAGCATGACGCAAAGCCGACCAGATCATGTCAGGAACATGGCAATATTCACGAAATGTACTGCTTCTTACCCCCTTCTCAAGTCGGGGGAAGCGTCCCATATCATACCAGTCATGTCTTCTTACGATTTTCTTTCACCCGCTACCGCCAGTCTGCAAGCCGAATCCATGTACGGATCGACCGTGATGGGGCCAGGACCGTCGGACCCCAAAGAACCTACGGGGCCACGCCTTCCCGATGACGAAGATCTGGGACTCAGCGTTGTCGTTCGTCCTCGGACACGGACGCGCAAGCCGTCCATGTACAAGGTGCTGATGCTGAATGACGACTACACGCCAATGGAGTTCGTCGTGCATGTGCTGGAGCGCTTTTTCTCCATGAACCGGGAAGAAGCGACGGCTGTCATGTTGCAGGTGCATCAACGGGGGGTGGGCGTCTGCGGCGTCTTTACCTACGAGGTTGCGGAAAGCAAGGTGGCTCAGGTTATGGATCTGGCACGCCAGAACCAGCATCCCCTTCAGTGTACGATCGAAAAAGACTGACTTTCTTGCCCTAAGGAATGCAGGCACCGGACAATTTCTTGTTCAATCCTGCGTTTCTGACTGGCGTTACGTGTTGCACCACGACAAGATACCTCTTCCACGAGAGGTCGAGAGGAGCGCCACCCTATGCTGTCCCGTACGCTCGAACAGACGCTCCACCGCGCCCTGACATTCGCGGGGGATCGGCGTCATGAATATGCCACCCTCGAACATCTGCTGCTGGCTCTGACAGAAGATGCCGACGCACTGACGGTTTTCCGCGCCTGCGGAATCGACCTTGAGAAGCTGCGCTCCGATCTGACCGATTTCCTGGACAAGGATCTGGCGGGGCTAGCGTCAGATCGCCCGACAGAACCCAAACCGACGGCGGCTTTCCAGCGCGTGATCCAGCGTGCGGCCATTCATGTGCAGAGCACAGGCCGCGACGAAGTCACGGGCGCGAACGTGCTGGTTGCGCTCTTTGCCGAGCGTGAAAGCCATGCCGTGTACTTCCTGCAATTGCAGGACATGACACGACTCGACGCCGTGAACTTCATTTCTCATGGAATTGCCAAAGCTCCGGACCGGGGTGCAGGCCGCAAACCTGCTGCTGCGTCCAAGGACACGTCCGAACGCGAAGAGCGCAAGGAAACGGCCAAGGACGGTGCACTGGCGACCTATTGCGTCAATCTGAACGATCGCGCCCGTGAAGGACGGATCGATCCGCTGATTGGTCGCGATCAGGAAATCGAACGCACGATCCAGATCCTGTGCCGCCGCACGAAGAACAACCCGCTTTATGTGGGTGATCCGGGTGTGGGCAAGACGGCTATTGCAGAAGGTCTGGCCAAGCGCATCGTTGAGAAGGACGTACCTGAAGTCCTGCAGGACAGCACAATTTTCTCCCTCGACATGGGTTCGCTTCTGGCTGGTACGCGCTATCGCGGTGACTTTGAGGAACGCCTCAAGGCCGTTGTGACGGAACTTGACCAGACACCGGGTGCAATCCTGTTCATCGACGAAATCCACACCGTCATTGGTGCAGGTGCAACGTCGGGCGGGGCAATGGATGCGTCCAACCTGCTGAAACCGGCTCTGGCCGCTGGAACGCTCCGCTGCATCGGGTCCACGACGTACAAGGAGTTCCGTCAGCACTTCGAGAAGGACCGTGCTCTGGTACGGCGCTTCCAGAAGATCGACGTGCCGGAGCCGCCCATCGAGGACGCGATCAAAATCCTTAGAGGTCTGAAAGGCAGCTACGAGAAGCACCATAAGGTTCGCTACACCGACGAAGCCCTGCGTGGCGCCGTCGAACTGGCAGCCCGTTACGTGCATGACCGCAAGCTGCCGGACAAGGCCATTGACGTGATTGATGAGGTCGGCGCGGCCCGGATGCTGGTTCCCGAGAACAAGCGCCGCAAGACCGTCACGCTGAAAGACGTGGAAGACGCCATCGCCAAGATTGCGCGTATTCCGCCCAAGGCTGTCACGGCAGATGACCGGGAGACCCTGCGCCATCTGGAGCGGGATCTGCGGAACATGGTGTTCGGTCAGGACAAGGCGATTGATGCGCTTGCCGCAGCGATCAAGCTGTCCCGCGCCGGTCTGCGCGATATGGAAAAGCCGATTGGCAACTACCTGTTCTCCGGCCCTACGGGTGTCGGCAAAACGGAAGTGGCCAAGCAGCTTGCTTCGTCTCTGGGCATTGAACTGATCCGGTTCGACATGTCCGAATACATGGAGCGTCATTCGATCTCCCGTCTGATCGGTGCTCCTCCGGGCTATGTCGGGTTTGATCAGGGTGGACTGCTGACGGATGCGATTGACCAGCATCCCCATGCCGTCCTGCTGCTGGACGAAATCGAAAAGGCCCATCCGGACCTTTACAACGTCCTGCTTCAGGTCATGGATCATGGTCGCCTGACGGATCACAACGGCAAGACCGTCGATTTCCGCAACGTGATCCTGATCATGACCACGAATGCGGGTGCGGCGGATCTGTCCAAGGAAGCGATCGGCTTTGGTCGCACCAGTCGTTCGGGCGAGGATGAAGAGGCAATCAAGCGCACCTTCACCCCTGAGTTCCGGAACCGTCTGGACGCGGTTATTCCGTTCGCCAACCTGACGCCGGAGACCGTGGGCCGCGTGGTGGAGAAGTTCATTCTCCAGCTCGAAGCCCAACTGGCCGACCGTCACGTCACGATCGAAATTTCCTCTGCCGCCAAGGAATGGCTGGCCGAGAAGGGTTACGATCGCCTGTATGGCGCACGTCCTCTGGGCCGCGTCATTCAGGAGCACATCAAGAAGCCACTGGCGGAAGAGCTGCTCTTCGGTCGACTGGCAAAGGGTGGCGCTGTGAAGATCGGTCTGAAAAACGACGCGCTGGACTTCGAGATCATCGAAGGCTCAGAACTCAAGAACGAAGACGCCGAGAAAAAAGACGAAGCGACGAACTAAGTCGTCTTGTCAGGAAAAAGCCCCGGAGGATGATCCTCCGGGGCTTTTTTTTATTCGTAGCGATGCCCGTTGACGGTCACATACCCGGCCCAGGGCCATTTGCGGCTTGTGCCATGATGCGTCCAGTCGATGCCCTGCTTGCGCAGGCTGTCGTAGTAATACCGGCCCTGCACCTCAACAGTGTCGCCCTTCTGAACCCACGGCCATTGAGGGGCGCTCATCTCATCCAGCCCGGAGACGATCCGGATGGAAACGCCCTGCCCGACATCGACGTAGAAATAGCCATGCCAGCCGCTGCGCGTTCTTTGCGCCCGCTGTGCCACCGCAATGACACGCCCGCAGATATGTTCCGGAAGGTCCGTCCGGGTGGCGCCGCGTTGTTCGAAAGTCTGCTGGTCGTTCAGGAATTTCGCGTTATCGCAGGTTGCGGGCATGGAACCCACGGTCTGGGCAGAAGCCCCAAGCGGCGCGCCAAGGCAGGCCATTAGCGCCAGAAGTTTCAGACGGGACATCATGGAAAAAGCACCCTCCGTTCAGGAAAGTGCTTTTATGCTCCGTTCCATACTCTGAAACAAATAACCGCCTGATTTACATCGTCCCAAACAGGACGGACGTGTCGATCATGCGGTTCGAGAAACCCCATTCGTTGTCATACCAAGCACAGACGCGCACCATCCGTCCGCATTCCATGATCGCCGTCTGTGTTGCATCGAAATTGGACGACGCGGGCGAGTGGTTGAAATCGCTGCTGACCAGAGGCGCATCGCTATAAGCCAGCACGCCTTTCAGAGCCCCCTTGGCCGCCTCCTGCATGACGCGGTTCACATCCTTTGCTGTCTCCGGCGGATTGCGGGACAGGAAGTCGAGCGACACCAGTGAAACATTCGGTGTTGGAACACGAATGGAGGTTCCGTCCAGACGACCTTTCAGATGGGGAAGCACCAGCCCGATGGCCTTGGCCGCACCTGTTGAGGTCGGCACCATGTTCAGGGCGGCGGAGCGCGCGCGCCTGAGGTCACGGTGGCGACGGTCTACGATCTGCTGATCTCCAGTATAGGAGTGGATCGTGACCATATAGCCGCATTCGATGCCGAAATTGTCGTCCAGCACTTTCACAAGTGGAGCAAGGCAGTTGGTCGTGCAGGAGGCATTGGAAATGACCGTCATTTCCGGCTTCAGCATGTCGTTATTCACACCATACACAATGGTGGCATCAACATCCGTGCCCGGCGCGGAAATCAAAACCTTGCGGGCACCGGCATCCAGAAGAAGCCCTGCCTTTTCCTTCGTCGTAAAAAGACCTGAACATTCAAGAGCCACATCCACTCCCTCGAACGGAACCTTTGAAGGGTCACGCTCGGAAGAGACACGGATAGGACCGTAAGTTCTGCCGTTATGGGTGATTGTGAGCATGTCGCCCTCAAGCTGCACCTCACCCGGCATCCGGCCATGCACGCTGTCATAAACCAGCATATGCACCTTGTCTTCGACTGATCCAGGCCCATTGATTCCGACCGGTGTGACGTCCTGCCGTCCTGTTTCAACGATACTGCGAAGGGCCAGCCTGCCAATACGGCCGAAACCGTTAATGGCGATCTTTACTGTCATTGTCTTGGGTCTCCGTCAGGGGAAACCGCTGCCGGGACGAGACCACGGCGGCGGTTTGTCCCGGCAGGCGTGAGAGCGCCGGGACAGTCTTGCCAGAAAGGGTGTCAAAGCCGGGGCTCACAGGCCGATCCGGTTGAGCGGCTTGCCAGCCATGAGGTTCCGCTCGATCTGTTCGAGGCTGACACCACGCGTTTCAGGCACGAATTTCAGGGTCAGGTAGATGAAGAACGCATTGAAAGCGGCATACATCCAGAAGGTCTGAGCATTCCCGATCGTGTTCAGAAGCGTCAGGAACGTCAGACCGACGATCATATTCGTAAGCCAGTTGGTGAAGGTCGAGCAGGCGATACCGAAGTCACGGCCCTTGATGGGCTGCACTTCCGAACACAGGATCCACACCAGCGGCCCGGCAGAGAACGCAAAGCCAACGATGAAAGCCAGAAGCATCGTAACCGCCCCATAGCGGGCCAGTTCGCTATCACCCGTTCCGAAGTAGAGGAGCGTGCCAACCGTAAACATGCCGATCGTCATGATAATGAAGCCGGCAATGAGCATCGGACGGCGGCCCCATTTGTCCACGAAGCCGATGGCGATGAACGTGGAGAGCACGTTGACCAGTCCGACAATCGCCGTACCCCACATGGCTGCGTTATCGCCGAAACCTGCGACTTCGAAGATGCGCGGGGCGTAGTACATGACCACGATAATGCCGGTGAACTGCTGCATGGTCTGAAGCAGAACCCCGAGAAACACTGAACGGCGGAAATTGGCATTGGCCTTGAAGAGACCGTAGCCGCCTTCAATCTGGGCAAGCTGCTCCTCAATGTCTGCAATTTCCGAGCGTGCTTCCCCTTCATGGCCACGGAGCTGATGCAGGACCGTGAAGGCCTCGTCCTTGCGTCCGCGCAGAACCAGCCAGCGCGGACTGTCCGGCAGCAGAAGCACACCCAGCAAAAACACTACGCCGGGGATGGCCACGATCCCCAGCATCCACCGTCAGGAACCAGAATATGCCAGCAGCGCATCGGAGATGAACGCTACGAAAATCCCGACCGTAATCATGAGCTGATAAACCGAGATCAGAGACCCGCGGTAGTGCTGATGGGCGATCTCGGAGATGTAAAGTGGAGCGGTAAAGCTGGCGATGCCAACAGACACGCCAAGTACCATCCGTCCGATAATGAGAAACGTGACGGACGTTGCCAGCGCACAGAGCAGCGAGCCCAGAACGAACAGGAAAGCAGAAGACAGCAGCAGGCGTTTGCGGCCGAAGAGGAAAGAGAGCCGGCCGCCAGAAACTGCGCCCAGCGCTGCCCCGACCATCATGGCCGAAACGATGCATTCCTTGCCGAAATCCGTCACGTTGAATTCCTGACCGATGAATTTCAGGGCGCCTGAAATCACACCGAGATCGAGGCCGAACATCAGCCCCGCAACCGCAGCCAGAATTGCGGTCAGAACACTTTTACCATTCAGGGACACTGGCGGCGATGCCGAAAGGTCGATGCCACTCATTGCCTTGTTCCTCTTCTTCAGGTTCCCGTTATGAGAACAACCCTTAACTATTCATGTTCTAGAGTTATCATCTCAGGTAAAATCAAATAAAAGAGAACATTTTTATTTCTCTTTTATTTAAGTTTTACATGTTTGGATAGTTTGGACCATCCCCACCCTGCGGTGTTGTCCAGACGATATTCTGACTTAGATCTTTGATATCGCAGGTTTTACAGTGCACGCAGTTCTGGAAGTTGATCTGAAAGCGTGGCTGCTCGTTTTCCGGTCGCAGCACTTCATAGACACCCGCCGGGCAATATCGCTGGGCCGGCTCGTCATAGAGCGGCAGATTGACCGCTATCGGGATGGATGGATCACGCAGGGTCAGATGGCACGGCTGGCGTTCTTCATGGTTGGTGAAAGAGAACGCCACGTTGGTCGTGCGGTCGAAGCTCAGTTCGCCATCCGGTTTGCGATAGTCGATCCGCTTGAACTGCGAAGCCAGACCCGTTGCTGCGGCATCGGATTTGCCATGATGCAGGGTCCGGAACGGGGAATACCCGACCAGGCTGGTCATCCACATATCAAGGCCACCAAGAGCGACGCCACCGATCAGCCCGAAACGCTCCCAAAGCGGTTTGACGTTCCGGACAGGCTTGAGGTCTGCGCCTACAGGGCCATTACGGAGTTCGTCTTCATAGGCCGTCAGTTCATCCTGTGCCCTGCTCGCAGCCAGAGCGGAGCGTGCCGCGTCCGCTGCTGCGATGCCGGAGAAAATGGCGTTATGGCTGCCCTTGATGCGCGGGACATTCACCAGCCCGGCGGAACACCCCAGCAGAACACCACCCGGGAAGGTTACCTTGGGGATGGACTGCCAGCCGCCTTCTGAAAGCGCGCGGGCCCCGTAGGCCACACGCTTTCCGCCCTTCAGCAGTTCGGCCACCATCGGGTGGTGCTTGAACTCCTGAAACTCGCGATACGGGTCCAGATACGGGTTTTCATAGCCAAGATGGACCACAAACCCAACGCAGACCTGATTGTTGTCGAGATGGTAGATGAAGGACCCGCCACCGGCTTTGCTGTTCAGCGGCCAGCCCATGGTGTGCGTGACCGTGCCTTCATGATGCTTGGCGGGATCGATTTCCCAGATTTCCTTGAGGCCCAACCCGAATTTCTGCGGGTCTTTGCCTTCGGAAAGCGCGAACCGATCCATTAACTGACGGGCCAGTGAACCCCGCGCACCTTCCGCGAAGAACACGTATTTCCCGTGCAGTTCCATACCCGGTTCGTAGGCATCACCCGGCGTTCCATCCGGGTTCTTGCCAAACTCACCAGCCACGACACCCGCAACGCGGCTCTGCTCGTCATAAACGATCTCGCTCGCTGCCATGCCGGGGAAGATTTCCACCTCCAGGCCCTCTGCGACCTGTGCCAACCAGCGGCAGATATTCCCGAGCGAGACGATGTAATTCCCATGGTTGTCCATGAGTTTTGGCATCATGCTGTTCGGCAGGCGGATCTGGCTCTTTTCCGTCAGCAGGAAAAAATTGTCTTCCCTCACCGGCACGGTGATGGGCGCATCCATGGTCCGCCAGTCAGGGAGCAGCACATCCAGCGCGCACGGATCAATGACCGCGCCTGACAGGATATGCGCCCCGACTTCAGACCCTTTATCCAGTACGACCACGGAGAGGTCCGGCTCGTTCTGTTTGAGCCGGATCGCCGCGGAGAGACCAGCAGGGCCAGCGCCGACGATGACAACGTCATAGTCCATGCTTTCCCGTTCGATCGTAGTCATGGTCTTTCTCCTCCCTGCAGGCCTCCGGGGCCTGTCAGAGTTTTGCCGTCAGTTCTGGAAGGATGGTGAAGAGGTCTCCCACCAGTCCGTAATCCGCGACCTGGAAAATCGGGGCGTCTTCGTCCTTGTTGATGGCGACGATCACCCGGGAATCTTTCATGCCCGCCAGATGCTGGATCGCCCCGGAAATACCGACTGCGATATACAGCTCCGGCGCGACAATCTTGCCCGTCTGCCCGACCTGCCAGTCATTCGGCGCATATCCGGCATCCACAGCAGCGCGACTGGCACCGATGGCGGCATTCAGCTTGTCCGCAAGCTTGGCGATAGTATTAAAGTTCTCTTTCGATCCGACGCCACGACCACCCGAAACAATGGTCTTGGCAGCCGTCAGCTCAGGACGTTCGGACTCAACTGCCTTGTCTTCCACCCAGGACGACAGCCCCGGATCAGCCGGAACAGAGACATTTTCCACACTGGCAGCCTCACCTTCGCCAACAGCCGAAAAGGCTGCCGTACGAATGGTGAAAACCTTCACAGGATCGGAGGACTGCACCGTCTGGATCGCATTGCCGGCATAGACCGGGCGATCGAACGTCTCGGCATCCTGCACAGCCGTTACGTCTGACAGGATCATGACATCCAGCAGAGCCGCAACACGTGGCAGAACATTCTTGGAAAACGCCGTCGAGCCCGCAGCGATATGGCTATAGCCGGATGCCAGCGACACGATAAGGGCGGCGACAGGTTCAGCCAGTTCATGAGCCAGAGACGCATCGTCCGCCAGCAGGACTTTGGACACACCCTCAAGCTTTGCAGCTTCAGCGGCAGCATTCGCTCCGTTCTGGGTCGCGACGAGAACCGTCACATCGCCCAGCGCCTTGACGGCGGACAGAGCCTTGGCAACGGTATCGGTAACGAGGTGGCCATTGGCCACTTCAGCAAGCAGCAGAACAGACATCAGATCACTCCTGCTTCAGTCTTGAGTTTCGAAACCAGCTCATCAACGGAACCGACCTTCACACCCGCCTGACGCTGAGGCGGTTCAGCCGTACGGATAACCTTCAGACGCGGCGCAATATCCACATCAAGGTCAGACGCCTTGCGTTCTTCGAGCGGCTTCTTCTTGGCTTTCATGATGTTGGGCAGAGCGACATAGCGCGGCTCGTTCAGGCGCAGATCCGACGTGATGATGGCAGGCAGCTTCACGCGGATGGTCTGAAGGCCACCATCAACCTCACGGCTGACGGTTGCGCTGTCGCCCTCAATCTCGACGGAGGACGCGAACGTGGCCTGACCCCACCCCAGGAGGGCGGCGAGCATCTGGCCGGTCGCGTTCATGTCGTTGTCGATGGCCTGCTTGCCCGCGATGACGAGGTTTGGTTTCTCATCCTCAATCACCTTCGCCAGCAGTTTGGCGACGGCGAGAGGCTCGATATCCACATTTACATCTGCTGTGGCTTCGACAAAAATAGCGCGGTCCGCGCCCATGGCGAGCACAGTGCGCAGTGTTTCCTTCGCCTGCGGCACACCGATGGAAACAGCGACCACTTCCGTTGCGATGCCTTTTTCCTTGAGACGGACGGCTTCTTCGATGGCGATTTCGTCAAACGGATTGACCGACATCTTGACGTTCGCAAGCTCGACCCCGGACCCGTCACCCTTTACGCGGATGCGGACGTTGTAATCGACGACACGTTTGACAGGGACGAGGATCTTCATGATGCCCTCCGATGGGTCAGCAGACAGTGCGGAAGCGTTCGACCATCGTGTCCAGCACGTCAGCCGGGTGGCGCTTCCACCAGTTATTCGCGGAAAAGATTTCCACCTCGCAGAAGCCGGAATATCCGGCGGCCTCCACCTCCCTGCGGATCCCCCGCAGGTCTGCAACGCCGTCCCCCATCATCCCGCGGTCAAGCAGGATGTCTGTTGTGGGAACAAGCCAGTCACAGAGGTGAAAACCCAGAATGCGGTTTCCCGCACGAGCGAGTTGGCGTGGCAGGTCCGTGTCCCACCACACATGGTAGATATCGATCGCAACGCCCACGCTCTCCGACGCCAGAAGGTCGCAGAGATCCAGGGCGTCACGGGTGGTCGTGAGGCAGGAGCGGTCTCCGGCATAAGCCGGATGCAGAGGTTCCAGCGCGAGTTTCACGCCACAGGCTTCAGCATAGGGAATGGCCTTCGCCATACGGTCCGCCACGATGTCCAGACTGCGCGTCACGCCTTTCGTGCCGGTTTCCACACCACCGACAACGATGGTCAGAACATCGGTCCCGAGTGCGGCTGTCTGGTCGATGGACCGACGGAAATCCGACAGGATCGCCTCTTCTGTCTGAAGGCCCAGCGGACCGACCAGAAAGGGAGTCCGACACAGGCCGACAACCTTCACCCCAGCCTGACGCGCCCGGTCTCCGATTTCCGCAGCCCTCTCTTCGATCTCCCGCCGCCAGAACACGATCCCGCCAATGCCGCGTTCAGCACAGGCGTCGATCGTCTGTTCCGGTGACCACCCTGCCCCAACGCCCGGCACATTATGGCCAAGCGTTGCGGTATTGAGGGCGAGAGCCGAATGATCGTGACGGAAGTCCCGCATGGTCAGGCCCCGTACATCGCCAGAAGCGACTTCATCCGGTACACGGCCAGATCGGGGTTCCGCAGCAGGCCGCAGCCATCAGCGAGACGGAAGATCTCCGTGAAATGCTGAAGGGAGCGCATGGACTGCGCACCATTCAGCATGATGAAGTGATCCTGAAATCCGTTCAGCCAGGCCAGGAACACCACACCCGTCTTGTAGTACTGCGTGGGTGCCTGAAAGATCACGCGAGCCAGCGGAACGGTCGGGTCGAGCGCAGCGTGAAAGCCTTTCACATCGCCTTCACCCAGCAGTTTCACACCACGAGCCGCCAGAGGCGCGATCGGATCAAAAATGCCGAGAAGCGCATGGCTGTAGCCCTGCTCATCCCCGGCGATCAGTTCGGGGTAATTGAAATCATCACCCGTATACATCCGCACACCCTTGGGCAGGCGACGACGCATGATGATTTCCTTCTCCTTGTCGAGAAGGGAAATCTTGATGCCGTCCACCTTCGCGACGTTTTCTTCAATGATGCTCAGGACTGTTTCCAGGGCTTCATTGAAGTCATCCGTACCCCAATAGCCAGCCAGAGCCGGATCGAAATCCTTGCCCAGCCAGTGCAGAACGACAGGCTCATCACAGGCGGACAGCACTTCGCGGTAGACCCGCTTATAGTCCTCGGCACTGGACGCCACGCGAACGAGGGCTCGGCTGGCCATCAGAATGACGCGTGCGCCAACCTTCTGGATCGCCTCGACCTGTTCCAGATAGGCTGCAAGCACATGATCGACGGAGCGCGCATCCTTCGGGTCCAGATGGTCTGTCCCCGCGCCGTTCACGACCATCGCATCTGGCAGTTCGGCCTTGGTGCGACGGATCAGATCCAGCGCACCGGGCCAGTCCAGACCCATGCCGCGCTGGGCCGTATCCATGGCTTCAGCAATTCCAAGGCCCATGCCGACGAGATAGCGACGGAACTCAAGCGTCTTCTTCCAGTCAATCGTGGCACGGCCGGACGGTGCATTATCCGTGAACGGATCAGCGACGACATGGGCCGCCGAATAGACGATCCGGGCCGGATTGGCAGGAAGGACACTGCGAGGAACAGGAGTACCGATCAGATGGTAGTCCATCTTCCGGCCGGTTTCGTCGGGCAGGATGATCTTCATAACCGTTTCTCAGAAGCGCGGCACAAGCATTCCGGCATCCGCCGAAATGACCTGGCCTGTGGTGTAAGGCAGTTTCCCGGTGGCAAGGGCCGCAATGATGCGTCCCATGTCCGAGGGCTCTCCAACT
>NZ_BEWO01000010.1 GCF_002723975.1 Gluconobacter japonicus | reverse complement strand
GGATGCAGGGATCCGGCTATATGATACGTCCCCGATGTATGGTCATGGCCTGGCGGAACTGAGGCTCGGACAGGCTCTCAGGTGGAAAAATCGGGATGACTTTGTCATTGCCACGAAAGTTGGTCGCACACTGCACGCCGCACATCGTGCCGAAATCGATTTCGCCCCCTGGGTCAATGCAGCACCCAACCGCATGAGATTTGACTATACTTATGATGGGACTATGCGATCTTTTGAAGATTCATTGCAGCGACTAGCTCTTGAACGAATCGATATGGTGTTTATCCATGACATTGACCGGTTCACACACGGGAAAAACCAGCCAGAAGCTTTCAAACAGGCAATGGACGGAGCCTGGCGCGCGCTTGAAAAACTGCGTACCGAGGGTGTCGTCAAGGCTATTGGCGTTGGTGTGAATGAATGGGAAGTTTGTCATACCGCCCTTCAACAGCATGATTTCGACTGCTTTCTGCTTGCGGGTCGTTACACCTTACTTGAACAGGATGCTTTGCGGGATTTTCTACCGCTTTGTGAACAAAGGAATGTCACGTTGCTTGTCGGCGGGGGCTTTAATTCGGGTATTCTCGCCACAGGCGCTGTAAAGGGGGCTAAATATAATTACGCTCCTGCCCCGCCGCATATTCTCGAACGCGTTTCCCGCATTGAGGCCGTTTGTAAACGACATCACGTTCCGTTGCCTGCGGCGGCTCTACAGTTTGTCGTGGCACACCCGGCGATTTCGTCTTTTTGTGCAGGCACCCGGAATACCAGTCAGCTCACGCAAAACCTGGCATGGTTCAGCCATCACATTCCAGAAGAGTTCTGGAGCGACCTTAAGACCGAGCACCTTCTGGCCGAAGATGCCCCCGTCCCTGTTGCAGCATAACTTATTGTCTGAAGAGGGCGGCACTGCTTGCCGACCCCTCTCCAGATCTCCGCGACATTCATCTTTTTGCGATCTGTACGTTTTCTTTTCCAAATTCCATTTCGCGCTATGGACAGCCAATCTGCTATATGTAACATAAATACCGTTATGTATTCTGGAATAAGCGTTATCTTTTGGAGTGACAGAACATAGCGTTATCGAGCTTCTTCCAAGGTCATCCATGCTTGTCATGGCCTTGAAGGTCTCAGGCGTTGTGAATGACTCTGAAAAGATAGCTCTCCCGGGATCTTGGTAATCTGCACGTTACAAACTGGGTATGGCCTTATGGATCTGGTTCTTGGAGTTGATGTTGGAACAGGGAGCGCCCGAGCAGGTCTCTTTACCCTTGATGGGGAAAAGAAGGCCTCTGCCGTCCAGCCGACACGTACATGGACGCCAGCCCCCAACTATGCCCAGCAGTCTTCCGCTAATATTTGGGAGGCTGTTTGCACCGCAACCCGCGCGGCGCTTTCCAAACTCGATCAGCCCTATCGGATTGTAGGTATTGGCTTCGATGCAACCTGCTCTCTTGTCGTCCTTGATCCAGAAGGCCGTCCGTTATCTGTCGATCCTGAAGGTGCGGATGGGCAGGATATTATCCTGTGGGCCGATCATCGTGCCCTGAAGGAAACCACCGAAATTAATGCCGGTGGCTACGACGTCCTGCGTTATGTGGGAGGCAAAATCTCCCCGGAAATGGAAACGCCAAAGCTTCTTTGGCTCAAACGTAACCTGCCGGATATTTTCGCCAAAGCTGGGCATTTTTTCGATCTGCCAGATTTTCTGACATGGCGGGCTACGGGATCTCCCTCTCGCTCAGCATGTTCCACGGCCTGTAAATGGACCTATCTGGCTCATGAAGATCGTTGGGATGACACGTACTTCAAAGCCATTGGTCTTGAGGAACTGACAGAGAACAATTTTTCCCGGATTGGTAATGATATTCGTGCATTGGGCGGGATCGTTGGCGAAGGTCTGAGTGCTGAAGCTGCCGCTGAACTGGGGCTTGAGCCCGGTATTCCTGTTGGAGTGTCTGCTATTGATGCGCATGCAGGTGGTATCGGCGTCTTCGGCATTGAAGCATCTGGAGCACTTTCGGACGATGTGCTTGAGCGCTCAATTTCACTAATCTGCGGCACGTCCAGTTGTCATATGGCAGCCTCCAAAGAGGCCCGATTTGTTCCGGGAGTCTGGGGGCCATACTGGAACGCTATGCTTCCCGACATGTGGCTCAATGAAGCAGGCCAGTCTGCAACAGGCGCGTTGATCGATTTTGTCATTTCCAAGCATGCTGCTGGTCCTGCCCTCAAGCAGGAAGCAGAACAGTCTGGGACGAATATCTACGCCCTGCTGAACGATCGTGCAGACGCTCTTGAGCAGGATAAACTTCCAGGAACGAGCACGGCGAACCTGCATGTGCTTCCGGATTTCCATGGTAATCGTTCGCCCCACGCTGACCCTGACCTCAAGGGCGTGGTGAGTGGGCTAAGCCTTTCCGCTACTGCAGATGATTTGGCGAAGCTGTATCTCGCTACGCTGCAAGGTCTCGCATACGGCACCAAAGACATCATTGATGCGCTCAATGCACAGGGCTACCGGATCGACACGATCCTCGCCACGGGGGGTAGCACCAAGAATCACGTTTTCCTGCGTGAGCATGCTAACGCAACAGGCTGTCGCATTCTCCTGCCCGAAGAGCCGGACTCCGTTCTTCTGGGGGCAGCCATACTTGGCGCCGTTGCCAGCGGAGAATACGCTGACCTTCGCACCGCCATGGCCCGGATGAGCCATGCCGGAACCGAAATCCTGCCTGATGAGCGCACGGCCGCCTATCATGCAGCCAAACGTTCCATCTGCCATGACATGCTGAATAGCCAACTCGCATGGCGTCAGCAGATGCGGGACGTCCTCGAACCTGCCCCTTCTCACTGATCCTGCATCCTTTTTTGAAAGGTCTGAGTTTCATGTCCCGTCTAAAGTCACTCTGCGCCCTGACCCTTCTCTTGAGCGGTTCAGTTCTCTCTTCAGCTCATGCTGCTGGCACCCTGACAATCGCCACCGTGAACAACGGCGATATGATCGTCATGCGGCAGCTTTCCTCGGAATTCGAGAAAGCCCATCCGGATATTCATCTGAACTGGGTAACACTGGAAGAAAACGTCCTTCGCCAGCGTGTTACGACCGATATCGCAATGAAGACAGGGCAGTTCGACGTCGTGACCATTGGCAACTACGAAGTTCCCATCTGGGCCAAGCAGGGCTGGCTGACGGAACTCAAGCCGGATGCAGCCTATGACGTAAATGACGTCCTCCCATCTGTCCGTGAAGCTCTGACGTCTGACGGCAAGTTGTACGCCCTGCCCTTTTACGCAGAAAGCGTCATGACCTATTACCGTAAGGATCTGTTCCAGAAGGCTGGCCTGACCATGCCAGAAGACCCGACTTACGACCAGATTCGCCAGTTTGCGGACAAGATCACGGACAAGTCCGGTCAGGTCTATGGCATCTGTTTGCGCGGCAAGCCGGGTTGGGGCGAGAACATGGCTTATGTCAGTTCACTGGCCAATACCTATGGCGCGCAGTGGTTCGATATGTCCTGGAAGCCTCTGCTGACGTCTGATGCCTGGAAGAAGGCGCTGACATGGTACGTTTCGGCGATGAAGGAAGATGGCCCTCCGGGTGCCACGTCCAACGGCTTCAATGAAAATCTGGCCCTGTTTGCCAGCGGCCATTGTGGAATCTGGATTGATTCCACCGTCGCTGGTGGTCTGCTGTTCGACCCGAAGCAGTCACAGGTGGCTGACAAGGTTGGTTTCGCACCGGCTCCCAAAGGTCCATATGGCAAGGGCCCGACATGGCTGTGGGCCTGGAGCCTCGCCGTCCCGGTCAGTTCCCATCAGAGTGCCGATGCCCAGACCTTTATTACATGGGCGACGTCCAAGGATTATGTGAAGCTGGTTGCCGACCGTAAAGGATGGGTTGCTGTTCCTGCCGGCACGCGCGCATCCACCTATGCAGCCCCTGAATACCAGAAGGCCGCCCCCTTCGCCTCTTTCGTGCTGAACGCCATCAAGACAGCCGATCCGAACGGACAGACGGCTCAGCCTCGCCCCTACACCGGTGCGCAGTTTGTTGGCATTCCCGAGTTCCAGGCCATGGGAACGCAGGTTGGGCAGACCGTTGCCGCTACACTCTCCGGTCAGATGACGGTCGATCAGGCTCTTGCGTCCGCCCAGTCTTCCATCACCCGTTCGCTGCGCCAGTCTGGCCGCGCTAAATAAGGCCCAATGCGATGCAGGCCGTTGTCGAACATAGCCCCACACCGGGAGCCTCCGCGCAGAAGGGAAAAGGAGCAGGTTTCCTGCTTCTTTCTCCGGCTGTTCTGATTCTTCTGGTCTGGTCGCTTGTCCCGCTGGGGATGACCCTGTGGTACTCCCTCCTGAACTATAATCTTGTGGACCCGACGCTCCACGGCTTCGCAGGGTTCAGCAATTACTGGTACCTGCTGACTGATCCTGATTTCCTGCACTCCCTCCTCAACACGTTCATTCTTGTAGCTGGCGTGCTGGTCATCAGTGTTGGTGGCGGGACACTTCTGGCTGTCCTGTATGATCAGGAGTTTTTCGGGCGTGGTATTGCCCGTGTGCTGGTGATTTCCCCGTTCTTCATCATGCCAACGGTCTCGGCCCTGCTGTGGAAGAACCTGATGCTGCACCCGATTTATGGCGTTTATTCCGCCATGATGCGGGCTGTCGGCCTCACACCGATCGACTGGCTGGCGAAGTTTCCGCTTCTGACAGTCATGATGATCGTTGCATGGGAGTGGCTGCCTTTCGCCGTGCTTATTCTCCTCACAGCCGTTCAGTCGCTGGACAGCGAGCAGAAAGAAGCCGCCCGTATGGATGGCGCAGGTCCTATCGCGCGGTTCCGTCATATTATTCTGCCCCATCTGGGGCGTGCGATCAGTGTCGTGGTCATGATCGAGACGATCTACCTGCTGACGGTTTTCGCAGAAATTTCTGTGACGACGGCTGGCGGCCCTGGCGTGGCGTCCACCAATCTGGCTTACCTGATTTACTCTCGCGCCCTGCTTCAGTTCGATGTGGGCGGTGCGTCTGCCGGTGGTATTATCGCCATCATCATCGCCAATATCGTTGCGGTCTTTCTCGTCCGTTCCGTTGCTCGCAATCTGGAGGTGTGAGATGGCCGTCAAAACGAAACGCAGTACTCGGATTGCCGTCACCCTTCTGGGATGGGGCATTGCTCTTTGGCTCTTTTTCCCGATTTTCTGGATGATTCTGACCGGCTTCAAGAGCGAAGTGGAAGCGGTATCAACGCCGCCAAAACTGTTCTTTATGCCCACGCTCAGCAGCTATGCGGAAGTTTTCGAGCGTGCCAGTTACTGGCATTTTGCACTTAATACCGTCATCGTGTCAGTCGGTGCGACAGCGGGCGCCCTGTTGCTGGCCATTCCGGCCGCATACTCGATGGCCTTCATGCCTTCAAAACGAACGCGCGGCACGCTGCTCTGGATGCTCTCGACCCGGATGCTGCCCCCGGTTGGCGTACTGGTTCCCATTTATCTCCTGGCCCGCAACACGCACCTTCTGGACACATGCACCGGTCTGGCAATCGTGGATATGCTCACGAACTTACCGATTATCGTCTGGATGCTGTTCACATTCTTCCGTGAAGTCCCGGCTCCCATTCTGGAAGCGGGCCGTATGGATGGCGCTACCCGCTGGCAGGAAATGACAATGGTCCTTCTGCCTCTGGCATTACCCGGCATTGCGTCCACGGCCCTGCTGTCGCTGATCCTCTGCTGGAACGAGGCCTTCTGGTCCCTGAACCTGACGTCTTCCAATGCCGCTCCGCTGACGGCTTTCATTGCCTCGTTCTCGTCCCCGGAAGGGCTGTTTTTCGGCAAGCTTTCCGCCGCCTCTACCCTCGCTGTGGCTCCCATTCTTGTTTTTGGCTGGATCAGCCAGAAGCAGCTTGTCCGCGGCCTGACATTCGGAGCCGTGAAGTGACCGACCTCTTCCTTCCTGCCGTTGCCCCTATGCTTGAAAACGGGATCTGACCCATGGCCACGCTTGAACTCAAGAACATCCGCAAGACGTATCTTACGGAAGAAATTATCAAGGGCATTTCCCTGTCGATCGAGAACCAGGAATTCGTGGTGTTCGTCGGGCCATCTGGCTGCGGTAAATCCACACTTCTGCGCATGATTGCTGGCCTCGAAGACATTACATCCGGTGACCTGCTGATTGATGGTCAGCGCGTCAACGACGTGGAGCCCGGTAAGCGCGGTCTGGCGATGGTGTTCCAGTCCTATGCGCTCTATCCGCATATGAACGTCTACAAAAACATGGAATTTGGTCTGAAGCTTGCCGGGATGCCGGAGGCAGAGCGCAGGCAGAAGATCGAGCATGTTGCCCGTACGCTTCAGCTTGAGCCCTATCTGAATCACAAGCCGGGCCAGCTTTCAGGTGGGCAGCGTCAGCGCGTGGCCATTGGGCGTGCTATTGTCCGTAACCCCAAGGTATTCCTGTTCGACGAACCGCTGTCCAACCTTGACGCCGCTCTGCGTGGCCAGATGCGTGTGGAGCTTTCGGCTCTTCATCGTAAACTTGGTGCCACGACGATCTATGTGACCCACGATCAGGTCGAAGCCATGACCATGGCTGACAAGATTGTCGTTCTTCAGAAGGGTGTTGTTGAGCAGATCGGTTCTCCGCTGGAACTGTACCATCACCCTCGCAACCTCTTCGTGGCGAAGTTCATCGGGTCCCCTCCCATGAACTTCTTCTCAGCCATTTTCCAGGATGGCAACGCAGAAGGCTCCACGGTTCAGCTTCGGGACGGAACAGTCATGCATGTTCCAGTCGCCCCGCCCGGAATTCTGCCGGGCACCAAGCTCACGCTCGGTATCCGGCCTGAACATCTTGAACTCGCCGCCCCCGGCCCGAATAGCGGCATCGTCGAAGTTATCGAACGGCTGGGTGCGACCACACTCGTTCACGTTCGTCTGGAAGACGGTCAGGTCGTTGTTGTCCAGACGGATGGCTTTACAGACATCGAAGTCGAAACACGCGTTAGCCTGACGTTACCGCCTCAGTACTGTCATCTTTTTGCCCCTGATGGACTGGCCTTTGAGGCCTGTCGTCGTCATCCCCTCGCCGCCTGAACTCAGGAATACTTAAAATGTACATGGAAAAACTTCGTCTCGATGGCCGTACCGCAGTTGTGACCGGCGGTGCACAGAATATCGGTCTGGCCTGCGTGACGGCTCTGGCTGAAGCTGGCGCGCGCGTTGTAATCGCGGATCTGGATGAGGCTCTGGCTGCAAAAGCTGCGGAGGAACTTCGCGCAGAAGGGCTGGATGTCAGCAGCATTCGTATGGATGTTACGAACACGGAAAGCGTCCAGACCGCTATCAAGACCGTGCATGAGCAGGAAGGTCATCTGGATATTCTGGTTGCCTGTGCCGGGATCTGTATTTCCGAAGTTAAAGCGGAGGACATGACGGACAGCCAGTGGCTCAAGCAGGTCGACATCAACCTGAATGGCATGTTCCGCTGCTGCCAGGCTGCAGGTCGCATTATGCTTGAGCAGAAGAAAGGGGCGATTGTTGCGATTGGCTCCATGTCCGGGCTGATTGTTAACCGCCCACAGCAGCAGGCGGCTTACAATGCCTCCAAGGCAGGTGTGCACCAGTATATCCGCTCCCTGGCCGCGGAATGGGCACCTCACGGCATCCGTGCCAACGCCGTTGCTCCAACCTATATCGAAACAACCCTGACGCGCTTCGGCATGGAAAAGCCGGAGCTGTATGATGCCTGGATTGCAGGGACACCAATGGGGCGTGTAGGGCAGCCGGACGAAGTCGCCTCCGTCGTGCACTTTCTGGCCTCGGACGCTGCAAGCCTGATGACGGGTTCAATCGTCAACGTGGATGCTGGCTTTACTGTCTGGTAATCAACATTCGAAACACCGGGCCTGTCATCAGGCCCGGATGTCTCAACTCCGGCGGCTTATCAACGGATCGGTCCGGCTTGGTCGTCCGGTTTCTACATGCCCGGCAACCTGTATATGCCCTGCTGTGCCGCCCTTGCGACGGGTGATCGTCAGATCGTACCAGAAGTCACTTCCAGCAAGCGGATAAAAGCGGGATAGTTCCTGCCCATGCCTTAGAAGAGCAGTCCAGTCAGCTGTCGCACCATAGGCGTCTTCAACGACCAGCTCCGCACCTTCCGACGCAATGCTTTTGAGAAACAGCGTCACGCCTTCCGTCTCTTCGCGAACACGGACCTGCAAGTCTGAAATGTTTTTGCTAGAGCGGTAGAAACCGTTGGGTCCAGAAAGCGTGAAGTCATCATGCGGATGGAGCGAAATACTTAATGTGGCTCCCTCACCAACAGTATAGTGGCGTGACGGACCAGACCCTGAGAGGCGGAAAACTGCTCCCTTTACACCTGTGTTGTTGAGAACGATCTCGGCTTTCTCTGTGTTCACCATCAGGTCTGCTGCCAGATGATACGGAAGAGCACACGTCGCCCTCTGCCCTTCTTCCTGCCATGGCAACGTCTGGTATTGTGGAACCAGAGGTGGAGGCAATATGCAGGACTTGCGGGTCTGCGGCATGTAATCGTCTGTATTGGGAAGATCGGCCTGCCAGCGTGTATCTTTGACGGAGAAGTCAAAAGCAGATGTCAGATCCCCGCAGACAGACCGTCTCCAGGGTGTGATGTTTGGAGCCTGAACACCGAAGCGCTTTTCAAGAAACATCAGAACAGACGTGTGGTCGAACACTTCCGAATTGACACGTCCGCCCTTGCTCCACGGGGAAATGAGGATGGCAGGTACGCGCGGTCCAAGACCTACAGGAACGCCATGATAGCTCTCACCATTGACAGACACTGTGCTGTTTCCCTCGTCTCCTTCAAGTGCAGGAACCGGAGGAGGAACATGATCGAAAAAGCCGTCATTTTCATCATAGTTCAGGATAAAAACTGTTTTAGACCATACGTCCGGATGGCGGACAAACACATCCATCAGGCGTGAGATCAGATGCTCGCCGTAGCCGGGCGGTGCGTTCGGGTGTTCAGAGAGCGCAGCAGCAGGCACAATCCAGGAGACCTGAGGCAATGTCTCTGCAGCCACATCCTTTTCAAATGCCTCGATCAGGAAGCGCCCTTCGGATGTCGCAGCATTTTCAGCCGTGGAGCCTTCAACAATCCGACGCCCCTGTTGATATTGCCAGGACTGCTCGGAAAGCCCCCGAAAAGCGGTAAACCCTGCCAGAGCGTTGTCTCCGAAATTGTCGTATTCCTGATAAACCTTCCAGGACACACCAGCTTTCTGAAGTTCTTCGGCGTAAGTCGTCCATTGAAAGGACTGAAATTTCGGATTGTCGTGGCGCATATCGGCCGAGACGTTCCCGTCATCGACGTTCTCGACCGCCTGCTTGCCATCATGTCCGACGCTTAATCCGTTTGTTCCGGAAAACAGAAAGAGCCTGTTTGGATTGGTTGGCCCAAAAATCGAGCAGTGATAGGCATCACAGATCGTGAAGGCATCTGCGAGCGCGTAGTAATACGGAATATCCCGGCGCGTGAAATGGCCCATCGTCATGGCGGTCTTGTGCAGGATCCAGCAATCCCACTCGTTCCAGACTCTCTGGCTGGCCTTCCAGCTATGATCCAAGCTGGCGATGCAGGCGCTCGAAGTATGCACCGTGTTCATGCGGAACGGCAGAACCGTTGAACCCTCAGCAGTCTTTTGTGCGAAGACGGACGTTCCGTCGGGCTGCTGTGCGGCACGAGGGTCTCCATATCCCCGCACACCGCTCAGGCATCCAAAATAATGATCGAAAGAGCGGTTTTCCTGCATCAGGATCACCACATGCTCGACATCCTGAATGGTGCCTGTTTTCCGGTTGGCCGGAACCGCAAGAGCCTGTTGCAGATTACCGGGCAGTGTTCCGGCAGCCGCAAAAGCGGCTCCCAGTTCAAGAAATCTGCGTCGGCTGGAAAGCGGTCCGGTCATGTGCGGGTCCAATCAGTCGAAGTGCTTGCGAAGCGTGAAGAAGACCATGCGGGGTGCTGCGGCCTGAAGCGTCTGGAAGGTTCCGGATGGGTCGGAATTGACGAAGCCATTGCTTCCAACCGTCGCCACATATTTCTTGTCGAAGAGGTTCGTGACGTTGATCTGCGCATCCAGCCCCCGCAGGAACCAGTTCTGGCTCTGGAAGCGATAGCCAACATTCAGGTTGAAGACGGCGTTGGCTGGAACGGAAGCATCATTGGTATAGGTGTAGTAACGTTTGTCCTGAAACTGCATCAGGACGTTCCCCCAGATTGCGCCGTCATCATAGCCAAGTTCTACGTTGGCAAGATTTGATGGCATACCAACCGTGTGCCGCCCCTTGATGCGGGCAGACACAACGCCATCCGCATACACATTGTCATCATACAGGGAGTTGTTGAAAGCATAGGACGCGAACAGCGACCAGTTCCGTGCAAACTTCCAGTTCGCCGCGACATCCACGCCGCGCGCTGTAACGCCACCCACGTTGCTCAGAACCGAGGCATTTCCCTGAATGCCGACGCCTTGCGTCACAGCCAGAAGACGGTTCTGGAACTCGACATAATACCCTGTAACGGAAGCCTGAAACGTCCGGTTATGGAAACGGTATCCAAGCTCTTCCGTGTTGGACATCTCGGGCTTCAGCTTCTTCTGAAGCACTTCAAAGCCAGCGGTCGTTGTGGAGAAAGGACCTGACGTCTGGGCGCTGTCAAAAGCGGCCATATTGCGCGCGTAGTCTGCGAAGATTTCGTTGTGCTGGTTGATGCGATAGTTCGCACCAATCTGCGGCAGAAAACCATTCGAGGCACTTAAAGAGCCGGACGGATAGGTCGTGCCGGTCGGTGTCCCCATCAGATTGCCGCTCAGAGCACGGGCAGAGTTATCCACGATGAGAGATTTGAAGCCATAGGTGAGCTTCAGTGCTGGCATGATCTGCCATGTGTCGCCCAGATGGACCTGATATGTCTTGGTATTAAATGTGCTCTGCCACTGGGTGTAGAAAGAATTTCCCTGATACCAGTGAATGGATGACGGAGCCCCGCTGTCCTGAAGCGGATAGAAGCGTCGGGCCTGCTCGAAATTGTTGTTTTCGAACCAGAAGCCCCAGTCGATTGTGTGGTTCGCGATCTTATATGTCAGGCCACCGATAAAGCCCGCACGGTGGATGTCATATTCCGTGGTACGGGTCGTCAGCGGTGAGCCTCCCAGAGCCGCTGGCGTCGCGAGATAGGGTGTGACCCATGCGCCCTCACCCGTGTTGGTATGACCATATCCGGTCACGAAGCCTTTAAGGCGGCTCGTGATATCAAAATCCAGGCGACCATAGCCCATGGCATCTTCACGCAGACCTGCTGCATTGTAATAGACGGTGTCCTGATTTTCGACACTGGATGGAAAGGCCGTGCCGTTCTGATAGGCCGTGGCAATCTGCTTGGCGAGAGCATAGTTGCCTGTAATGTTGTCGAGCCTGTATCCGTATTTACTGATCTGGGCGAGCGAAAGATCCTGATAATCGTTTTCCTTACGCTTGGACCAGTCCCCGAAAACTGTCAGTTTTACATGCTCTCCGAATGGCTGAATATACTTGGCGTTGGCTTGGTCCTGAACCTGAACACCGTCGCCCTTCCACTTGTTGGCATCCTGATGATTGTAGGACACATAGAAGCGGCCACCGCCTTTGAGTTCGCCGCTGTTAATACGGGCAAATGTACGCCAGGTTGACGCCGAGCCGATCGTTCCGGCCACATCTACACCGAATTTTTTGGTCGGATCGACGGATGTAAACTGCAACGCACCGCCCAGATCGTTCGATGCCGCTACACCCAGCGCACCCGCGCCCTGTGTCAGCGTTGAGGGGCCATTGTTTTCGGTCTCAAGAGCGCGACCGATAGAGAGCCCGTTATCATTACCATAGGCCAGATTTCCCAAAGGAATGCCGTCCATCGTGAAGCCGAGGCGGCTTTGGTCAAAGCCACGAATAATAATCTGCTGTGACCATTCATAAGATCCCAGTGGATCAGACGACGTGAACATGACGCCTGGCAGTTTGGACAACGTCTTGAATGGGCTTGTTCCTGGCGTCATTTCCTGAATGGCCCTCCGGGAAATGGTTTGCGTCTCACGCGCGGCGCCTGCCCCAAGAACAACGACGGATTCTGCGGATGCCGCTTCAGTGGATCGCGGCGCGCTCTTTTTGGCAGATACTTTTTTGGCCTGTGTAGTGTGCGACGTGGCCTTTAGCGGGGAATGACTGGAAGCTGCATCGTTGGCAAACACAGTCTGAGGAACTGAGAGAGCGACAATTCCGCTCAGACAGGTCGTCAGGGCAAGCATCATCTTCATTCTTGTGTATTCCCGCTAGGGCGTGAATCGGCCCGTGAATTTGCGGGGACGTTATGAAGGCGGTTCCTTTCTGTCGTGTTATCGTTTCAAGACATTGCAATATGGTTTTCACATTTAAGAGCACGGACAAAAAAAGGCCCGCCGAATGGCGAGCCTTTTCGATAGGAAAGCGGATTTTTCTGAACTTTCTCAGGCAAGAATATAGAACAGCAATGCCGAAACCGTAATTGTAACAGGCAGGGTAAAGAGCCACGCCAGAGCAATCTTGGTCAACATATGCATGTTGATTCCTGACCCGGACGCCACCATCGTTCCTGCAACACCGGACGTGATGATGTGCGTTGTGGAGACCGGCAGGCCTGTATAACCAGCGGTCATGATCAAGCCTGCCCCGACAACTTCGGAAGCTGCGCCCTGCGCAGGGTTTAGGTGAGCTTTGCCAATCCCCTCGCCCAGTGTCTGAACAATACGACGATACCCGATCATCGTCCCGATGCCGAGGCAAAGCGCACTGAGAAGACGAACCCAGAAGGGTGCGTATTCCACGGTTGGACGAAGTTTTTTGGCGAGAGATGCAGCTTCTTTCTTCTGCTTATCCGATGCAGCGGGATTGGACGTTACCGAGCGCAGCCCGGACAGAACCTGATAGATGTCTCCTCGCGTCTCAGCCGGGCTCGCATGAATTTCTGCACCTTTTTCAAGACGATCAATAGACGCCATTGCATCAGCCTTGAAAGAGTATCGATCAAATTCTGCAACCAGTGGGCGTGCCGCCTGGACGTCTTGACGAATGACGTCGTACTGTACTGGAACCTGCGGGTTCAGGGCAAAAGCGGCTGGCATCAGGCCAATGATGGTTAGCATGATGAGACCGATGCTTTTCTGTCCATCATTGTTGCCATGCGAGAAGCTGACCAACGTGCAGGTTGTAATCAGCAATGCGCGTACGATCGGATTGGGTTTGTGATGCGGTTCCGGGCGTTGATACAGCGCTGGCAGGTGCACAAACTTCCGAATGAGGAGGAAGAGAATACCCGCACCGATAAAGCCAAGCGGTGGTGAAACTGCGAGTGTCGTCAGAACCTTCCAGATCTGATTCCAGTCCACGCTGTGCCCCAGATCACGGGCATGGAGAAAGGAATCTCCGATCGCAATGCCAACAAGAGAACCGATCACGCAGTGGGACGATGAATTCGGGATACCAAACCACCAGGTCAGCAGGTTCCAGGCCAGAGCCGTGCCAAACAGAGACACAAGCATGGGAACCGCAGGATTCCCATTTGGTGGCGATAACACATCTGGCGGCAACAGTTCGACCAGCGTGTAAGCCACGGCAATACCGCCGAGGAGCACACCCAGAAGATTCATCAGGCCGGACCAGACGACCGCGACCTTGGGCTTGAGAGAATTGGTGTAAATGACCGTTGCAACGGCATTCGCCGTGTCATGGAAGCCATTGGCAAATTCAAACACGCAGACCAGCAGAAAGCACAGTCCAAGTGCGATGATTGACCAGATAGACTCTGGGGCGAAGTGCAGCATTCTGAATGCCAGCTCCTGGTAAAGGGTAGGTTAATTCTCGTAGCTGCATTCAGGTGTTTGCCAAAGACTGCCTGAGCGTCTTTCATGAAAGTTTCATCGGCGGGAATTATTTCCATCATTTAATGGAACAATCACAATTCTTTCCCGCGCGTTGGGATAAGAAAACTGTGGCTCTATCGCCTGCTTCACTCAAAAGGCTATCCGATGAACCAGCCCGAAAAAAAGCAGCCCCATGAATTATGGCGTGAGACACTCATGTCTGCCTGGAACAACAGACCCAAACCAGAGAAAAGCTCTGGCCTCCATGTCCTTTTTGCCGGTACAGAACGGGCAGATAGCCGCCTGTCCTCCCATTCCCTAACAGATGCTAGATTCCCGCCTGCATGACTTTTCGCGCCACTCTCCTTCTCTCTGCTCTCACGCCTTTTCTGTTGGCTTCAGCCCGCGCAGAAAACGCTCCTCAGGAAACAGAAACCGCGACGCCTATTCGGCATCTGGTGGTGATCTATCAGGAAAACGTCTCCTTCGATCACTACTTCGGGACGTACCCATCTGCCGTAAACCCACCAGGTGAACCGATATTTCAGGCGCGCTCCGATACGCCACGTGCCAATACGCTCGTCACAGCTGATCTTTTACTGAAGAACCCGAACACACGTGCGGAAAACGGAAAAGACGCGTCACTGCCGTTTCGGTTAGATCGCACTCAGGCCAGCACGGCGGATCAGAACCATGCTTACAGCGCCGAACAGCAGGCGTATCATCACGGTCTGGCCGATCTGTTCCCGCGTTATACAGGCCGTGGAACGCCCGGCGGTGTAGGTGCTTTCTCAACCCGTGGGCAGGTCATGGGGTATTTTGACGGCAACACCGTCACGGCTTTTTGGAACTATGCCCAGAACTTCGCCATGAGCGATGCGGCTTATACCGATACATACGGTCCATCCACACCCGGGGCACTGGAAGTCGTGTCAGGCCAGACGAACGGCATGACGATCGTGAAATCTGCCCAGAAGCGCTCCACGCCTGAAGTCCAGTCTCCGTTCATCCCGGATGGCCAAAGTGGCTGGACTATGGTTAACGACATTGACCCGGCCGGAGATGTCTGCTCCGTTCCGACCGAACAGGTCATGATGACAAGCCGCAATATTGGAGACCTTCTGAACCAGAAGCATGTCAGCTGGGGTGGCTTCATGGGCGGCTTTGATCTGACGCTTCGGAACCCTGATGGAACGACGGGCTGCAAACGCCAGACGTATTCCACAGTCGTGGCGCAGAACATTCCCGACTACATCCCCCATCACAACTGGTTTCAGTATTACGCGAGCACGGCCAATCCGACCCATGCGCGCCCTTCATCATCCGATGTCATTGGTCAGACTTTTCAGAAAGACGGGATTCATAAAGACCCGGCCAACCATCAGTATGATCTGAAAGATTTTTACGCGACCGTCCGGGCGGGTCACCTTCCGGCAGTATCCTTTCTCAAGATGCCAGCTCTTCAGGATGGGCACGCTGGGTATTCGGACCCGCTGGATGAGCAACGTGGCGTCGTCAGCGCGATCAATCTGATTCAGAGTAGTCCGGACTGGCGTGATACAGCCATTATTATCGCTTACGATGATTCAGATGGTTGGTACGATCATGCCTATGTCACGCCAACCCACGGGTCCTATGACAACCCGGCTGATCAACTGAATGGCCCCGGTCGTTGCGGAACAGCTCCGGCTCCGGAAGGGGTCTCTGGTCAGCCTGTAAACGGACGATGCGGCCCTGGGACACGCATTCCACTGATCGTAATCTCGCCATGGGCCAAGACCAACTTCATCAGCCATGTTCAGATCACGCAGAGTTCGATTACACGCTTCATCGAAGATAACTGGTTGCATGGTCAGCGTCTTGGCCAAGGCTCTTTCGACGCGGATGCCGCAGACCTGGCGGACCTGTTCGATTTCGGCCGTCAGCCGCGTCTGTCTCCTGTTTTCCTGAACCCGGAGACGGGTGCGCCTGCCTCACAGCCGCCCGCGTCCCCGCTTTGACCTCAGGAACAGTCTGGGGAGTCCTTTATTCCGGGCTCCTTCTGGGCATGTTTTTATCGGGACAACTCCATGCTCAGGGGTGCCTCCCGACAGCAGATGGCAGCAATCCCTGCCCTGTTTCCCTACAACGGCCTAGAATAGAACCATTGTCAGAAATGGCTCAGATAGGGCGGGACATCTTTTACGATCCGCTTCTTTCTGGCTCTGGTCGTCTGTCCTGCGCCTCTTGTCACGATCCGCGTCATCACTACGGTCCATCGAATAATCAATCTGTTTTCATGGGGGGGAAAGCTCTCAAAAGCCCCGGGAAACGGGCCATCCCGTCTCTCGCCTATTTGGAGCATGTACCCAATTTCAGTATCGGGCCTGACAACCCGGAGAGCGAAACGGCTCCTGTGCTGCCTGTCGCGGGGGCTACGGCCTCACACGCCGCAAAAAGTGCAATCGCCAGTTCCGCAACAGCCATTGTGCCGCAGGGGGGGCTTTTCTGGGATGGGCGTGCGGATACCCTTCAGCAGCAAGCTCTAGGCCCGCTTTTTGATCCGGCGGAAATGGCTTCCACGCCGTTAATTGCGCGGAACCGCATCGAAAACGCGCCTTATACCAAAAGCATCAAGGCTCTTGCTGGCCCAGCCGCAGAAACCTCGCCAGATCTGCTTTTATCTGAAGCTCTGTTCGCGCTGGCACGATACCAAATCGAAGAGCCGTCTTTCCATCGTTACAATAGCAAGTTCGATGCGTGGCTTGAGGGAAAGACCCGACTTACACCGCAGGAAAGCGCAGGATATAGGTTATTCAATGATCCCATGAAGGGCAACTGCGCCGCGTGCCATCTGGATCGACCTCTTCCGGGAAATCTGCCACCGCTGCTGACTGACCGGCAATATGAAGCTCTTGGCGCCCCACGCAATATGGCTCTTATGGGGCCATATGAGAACGGTCATTTCGATCTTGGGCTGTGCGAAGCCATGCCCGGTGGGTCGAAACAGTCAGGGGCCTATTGTGGAATGTTCGCCACCCCGACCCTCAGGAACGTGGCGGACCGCAAGGTCTTTTTCCATAATGGCGTTTTTCACGATCTCAGACGGGTTCTAGATTTCTATGTTCTGAGAGACATTCAGCCGGAGCTATTTTATAGCCGTGATACACACGGACGTGTTCGGAAAGCGGACGATCTACCGGCGCAGTATCAGTCAAACCTTGATCGAACCGATGCCCCAATGGATCGCAAACCGGGCGATCAGCCAGCGCTGACGCCCGAGGAGCGGGCGGCTATCATCCGCTTCCTCGAAACCCTGACGGACGGATAGTCTCCCACCCGCCCGTAAGTTTTTACTTCTGGCTGTCAGCCGTAAGGCCGCGATGGGCCAGCATCGGTTCAATGTCCGGTGCCTTGCCATAAAATGCTTCAAACATCGGGCCGTAATCCATGGTGTGACCCTTCGACAGGATCATGTCACGGAAGCGCTGACCGTTTTCACGCGTCAGGCCACCATGCTGTGTGAACCAGGCAAACACGTCCTGATCCAGCATTTCCGTCCACAGATAAGCGTAATAACCAGCCGAATATCCATTGGACCAGATATGCAGGAAGTAGCTGGACCGGTAACGCGGGGGTACGTTCGCTACATCAAGGCCCATGCTGTTCAGTGCATCGGCCTCGAACTTGTCCACATCCTGACGCGGAGCATTTGCCGGGAGAGCATGCCACTTCATGTCCAGCTCAGCTGCTGCCACGATTTCGCCCAGCGCATAGCCTTGGTTGAACTTGGCAGCCTTTTTGATCTTGTCGACCAATGCCTG
Organism: Gluconobacter japonicus; assembly: GCF_002723975.1. Lineage (GTDB taxonomy): Bacteria > Pseudomonadota > Alphaproteobacteria > Acetobacterales > Acetobacteraceae > Gluconobacter > Gluconobacter japonicus. The sequence continues at coordinate 113,218 of NZ_BEWO01000010.1, read as the reverse complement.
TGGCATAGGCGCGCCCGTTTTGTAATGACGGGCGTAATGCGCCAGCACCTTCGGGTCCAGCGCCCAGTTTTCATTGAACTGGGACGGGAATTCCACGAAGTCACGGGCGACATTCGTACCAGACAGCGTCGGGTACGTCTGGCTTGCGAACAGACCATGTAGTGCATGGCCGAACTCATGGAACATGGTCGTCACATCATCAGACGTAATGAGCTGTGGTTGACCTGGTGCAGCTTTTGTGAAGTTCGCAACATTGTAAATGACGGGCTTGGTATCAAGGAGCGAGGACTGGCCAACAAAATTGGACATCCAGGCACCGCCAGACTTCGTGTCACGCTTGAAGTAATCGAAATACATCAGGCCAAGCTGTGAGCCGTCCTTGTCGAAGACCTCGAACACCATAACGTCCGGGTTATAGACTGGAATATCTGTAAGCTGCTTGAATGTGATCCCATAAAGCTGATTGGCGGCGAAGAACACACCGTCTGTCAGAACCGTCTTGAGTTCGAAGTATGGCTTCACATCATCCTGGTTCAGCGCATATTTCTCATGACGGACCTGCTCCGCATACCGGTTCCAGTCCCAGGGCTTCAGCGTGAAGTTTTCGCCATCACGATGGATTGCGTCCTGAAGAACAGCCCCTTCCCGCTTCTGCTCGGCAGCCACGGCCGGAACGAGCTTCTGCATAAAATCTTCGGCCGCTTCGGGCGTCTTGGCCATCTGGTCATAAAGCGTATAGGCCGCGAAGCTCGGATAGCCGAACAGCGCGGCCTTCTGGGCGCGTAGCTGGGCTAGTTCGGAAATCGTGGCGCGAGTGTCGTTCTTGTCACCCTTCTCGGCACGGTTCCAACTCTGTTCGAACAGGGCCTGACGGGTTTCGCGCTTGCTCAGATTTTCAAGAGCGGGCTGCTGGGTCGTGTTCTGAAGCGGAAGAACCCATTTACCGGTCAGCTGGCGGCTTTCCGCGTCTTTCTGGGCTGAGGCGATGGCACCGTCATCAAGGCCTGCCAGTGCATCCTTGCTGTCAACAACAAAGGCACCGTCTTTCGCAGCGGCAATCAGCTTTTGCTGATAGACGGATTCAAGATTGGCCAGCTTGGTGTTGATGGCGCGCAGCTTGACCTTGTCGGCCTTGGACAGCTCTGCACCGGCATGAACGAACTGCTGATAATACACATCCAGAAGCTGCGCCTGCTCGGCATTCAGGTTCAGGCTGTCGCGGGTATCATGCAGTTTCTTGACGCGCGCAAACAGACGCTCGTTAAGATAGATCTCATCTTCATGCTGGGACAGGCGCGGCGCTTCGCGGCTCTCAACCTTGTCCAGCTCTGCATCACTATTCGCCTGATAAACGCCAAAGAACGTTTCCTGCACCCGGTCCAGCAGACGGCCGGCCTTTTCCATCGCCACGATCGTGTTGTCGAACGTGGGCGCAGCCTTGTTGTTCGCAATGGCCGTAATTTCGCGCAGATGATCGGCCATGCCACGCTCAAAAGCGGGCGCGTAGTCACTATCCTTGATCAGATCGAAGCGTGGGGCCTGATAAGGGAGCGTGCTGGCCGTGAAGAACGGATTGGCCGCAGCAGCTTGAGCTTCAGTTCCGGCGAAAGATCCGAGTGTCAGGGCGAAAGCGGCCCTGATCCAGAGGTTGGAAGTCATTGAAACATCCTGAAAGTCTTACGTTACCGCGACTGTATGGGAGAAGCCGCACAACGTCCAACCCTCTGTTTCGTCAGCGGGTTACGCGAACAGGCGGCCCGCCCAATCTTCCACGCTGTCCCCGCTGCTGAACGCCGGATCAATCAGCCCATCCACCATGAAGGTCGGAGAGACATGAATGCCGTTCTGCCGAGAATATTTCGCATGCCACTTTACAGCCTTCGTAACGTCTTCGAGCGTAAAGGCCTCAGCGAGGGCGACCCCGCTATAAGTTTCGAGACGTGCAAGGATTTCAGCCGGAGTGGTGTTCATATTCAGGCCAGAACAATGATCGGTGAACTCGAATTCTTCCCGATGGTCCGCCACGGCCAGGAGGACATCATGCGCTCTGTCCCGTCCCTGCTCTAGCGTGGACGCTGCGAGAATGGCGCGAACGATCACGCCGGAGAGCATGTGCCAGGGCTGTGACTGAAGGCGGATGTGCACTGTCAGCCGATCTTCTCCGACTTCTTCGAGAAGAATAGGGATTTTGCGAAGCGCCTTGACAGAAAACGGGCACGTCGGCTCCAGAAACATCTCAAATGTTCTTGCGCCTGTTCCCCATTTCAGTGCGGACAGATGTGCCATCATGTCTTTCCTTCCTAATCGTCCAGACGGACTTTCCGGTTGCGCTTGATTCCCGCCCGATGGGATTTTCCATCCATTCGCTTCTGACGGGCCGCCTTGCCCGGTCGCGTCGGGACGCGGAAAGCCTGTCGATGAGCAGCCTCACGGATCATCGCCGCCAATCGTTCAATAACGTCTTCCCGGTTGCGGAGCTGCGTGCGAAAGCGTCGTCCCGTCAACACGATTTCTCCGTCCCGGGTTGCGCGACTGCCTGCAATTTCAAGCAGTCGGGTCCGTACGCGCTCTGACAGTGCCGGAGAACCTGCTGCGTCAAAACGAAGCTGCGCGGCTGTCGCAACCTTGTTGACGTTCTGGCCACCCGGGCCAGACGCAAGGATATAGGTCACTCTTAGATCTTCGTCTTTGAGGATCAGACCGGGCATGACTTCAACACTCATGCATGCGTTCCTACACGAGGTGGTCTCTCCCAGGAAATACCTATCGACTGGGGCGTCCGTTATTCTGTTGTTGCCAGACACGGGGAGACATTCCGAACCATCGTCGAAAAGCCCGGCTGAAGGCACTTGTTTCGGTATAGCCCAGAAGAATGGCGATTTCGCTGATGTCTCTATTGGCTTCCGTCAGAAGGCGAATGGCGTCAATCTGACGGACTTCATCCAATAAAGCAGAGTAGGAAAGCCCTAGCTGCCCCAGCCGACGCTGCAGCGTCCAGGGAGAGAGGGCAAGTTTCTCAGCAATTTCCCAGAACTCGCATCCCCCATGCGGCAGACAGGTCCTGATCTGCATGATGACCTGCTGCCTCAGAGACGGTGCCTGTTCTGACTTCGCATTCTCAGGACCCCGAGCCAATGTTACCAGAGAAGATTTCATGATCTGCAACAGGCCAGCATCCGCTCCCGGCATCCGTGTCTCCAGCCTGTCTCTCCGGAAGATCAGCGCATTTCGCCCTGTCGCAAAACGGATATCTGACTGAAACACATCGCGGTGTTCTCCCGCCTGCTCCGGCTGGTCGTGGGCGAACAGAACGGCCTGCGGGGTCCAGGCTGACCCCAGTCCTGTTCGGAGAATATTTGCAAACATGCCCATCGTCAGTTCGGCATCATGGCGGCGGTGTTGAATGGTCGGGTCAGTGATCATGTAATCGAGCTGAAACGTCTCAGCAGTCTCGGTCAGGCATGTCACAGTAGAAGCCTGATGATACCCGAAATAGGCGGCCAGATTGCGGACGGCCTGCTCTACAGTCTCAGAACACAGGGCGATGTAGCCAATGAGGCCAAGTTGGTGGGGTTTGAACTGCTGGCCGAAGCACAGACCGATATTTCCATTGCGGGTCTCTATTTCGGCTTCGGCAAACAGACGACAGTAGGCCGCAAGGTTCAAAGCGTCGGTCGGCAAGGCAAACTGCCGTGTTGAAAGGCCGGAACGTCCGGCAATCCGTTCCATGTCTCCGCCTTGAGATGTCAGAAAATCTTCCACCCCCGCCGCGGCTGCGGCAAGAACATGGGCCTTTGATTCGGAGGGCTTTGAAAAGGATGACATCGCATCTTCGTGTTGCTGCTCACTCAACGCGAAGTGTTGGGCGGATTGTTGTCAAATGTCAAAACCTTGTCGTCTGGTGTCAAGTCATGATCAATCCGAAAAAGATATAATTGCGCTAACGGACAAAACCTGGATCGTCTTCTGATAGAGTTCGGGTAGATCAGAGAAACAGGATTGTGGCCATGGCTTACGGATGCACCCTGCGAGGGGAACATTACACGTTCGGGGACCTGAAAACCCTGATGGCCAAGGCCTCCCCAGCGCGTTCTGGAGACGAACTTGCCGGTCTGGCGGCCAGTTCTGATGCTCAGCGAATTGCCGCCCGATATGCTCTGGCAGACTTGCCACTCCGCACGTTCCTTCATGAAACGCTCATCCCTTACGAGGCAGATGACGTCACGCGCCTGATTATGGATACACATGATGCTCAGGCGTTTTCGCCTGTGGCGTCCCTGACCGTTGGCGGCTTCCGGGACTGGCTGTTATCCGATGAGGCCACATCTGAAGCGCTCTCTTCCATCGCTGCCGGGATCACGCCGGAAATGGCGGCCGCTGTCAGCAAGATCATGCGCAATCAGGATCTTATGACAGTCTCTCGCAAGATCCGGGTCGTCACGAAGTTCCGGAACACCATTGGCTTGGAAGGCTGTCTGGCGACGCGTCTTCAACCCAATCACCCGACAGATGATCTGAAGGGAATTGCTGCTTCAACTCTGGACGGCCTTTTACGCGGGATGGGGGATGCCGTCATCGGTATCAACCCCGCGACCGACAGCGTCTCGAACGGCCTCGCCCTTCTGGAGATGCTCGACCACGCTCGTCAGCGCTATGACATTCCGACTCAGACCTGCGTTCTGACACATGTTACGAACACGATCGAGATCATGAACCGTGGCGGCGCGGTCGATCTGGTCTTGCAGTCCATTGCGGGGACACAAAAAGCCAATGAAGGCTTTGGCGTCAGTCTCGGGATTTTGAAAGAAGCTCATGAGGCAGCGCTGACTCTCAATCGTGGCACTCTTGGCAATAATGTCATGTATTTTGAGACGGGTCAGGGCGCTGCGCTGTCCGCCGAAGCTAATCACGGTGTGGACCAGCAGACCGTGGAAGCCCGAGCTTACGCTGTAGCACGGGCCTATAACCCCCTGCTGGTAAATACGGTCGTGGGCTTTATCGGCCCTGAATATCTTTATGACGGCAAGCAGATCATCCGGGCCGCCCTGGAAGATCATTTCTGCGCCAAACTGCTCGGCGTGCCGATGGGCTGTGATGCCTGTTACACCAACCACGCCGAAGCCGATCAGGATGATATGGATAATCTGATGGTCCTTCTGGGGGCGGCAGGCATCACGTTCCTGATCGGGGTTCCAGGTGCGGATGACATCATGCTCAACTACCAGAGCCTGTCCTTCCACGACCTTCTGAGCCTTCGCAAACTTCTGAATTTGAAACCCGCACCGGAATTTGCAGGCTGGCTGGAGCGGATGGGTCTGTATGATGCGCGGAACGACAAGGTTCTGGACGTTCCTCCCGGACAGACTCTTCTCGGCCAGATGGTGCGCTGATCATGACGGACGACCGCATTACCTCCCCGACATCCCAGATACCAGATCCATGGCAAGACTTGCGCCAACTCACCCGCGCCCGGATTGGGCTGGGCCGCACAGGAAATGGCCTGAAAACCAACGATGTTCTGGATTTTCAAGCCTCTCACGCACAGGCAAGGGATGCGGTTCATACGCCTCTGAACATTGAAATCCTGACGGGTTCTCTGGGCGATGAGCCATATTATTGCGTTCAGAGCCGTGCGCCCGACCGTTCGACCTATTTGCGCCGCCCGGATCTTGGACGGCGACTTGATCCCGAAGCCGCTGCTACGCTTCCAAAAGGTGATTGGGATGTGGTTTTCGTCGCGGGAGACGGCTTGTCGTCCTTTGCCACACAACAGAGCGCAATTTCCCTGTTCCGGGCTATGCAGGCCCAGCTTGCTGACTGGACCGTCGCGCCTCTGGTCATCGCCACGCAGGCCCGGGTCGCTTTGGGGGATGAGATTGCTGTGATGCTTGGCGCGAGGATGGTTGTCATGATGATTGGCGAGAGACCTGGTCTTAGCGTGGCGGACAGTATGGGTGTCTATCTGACCTACGGGCCGTATGTTGGCTGCCCCGATTCATCCCGGAACTGCCTCTCGAACATCCACCCACACGGCATGACTGTCCCGGCTGCGGCAGCAAAGCTTTCCTGGCTGATGCGGGAAGCCAGACACCTGAAGCTCACAGGCGTGGGTCTCAAAGATGCTGCTCCTGAAGTCGTAACCCTCGAAACTTCCGTTCCCCTTCTTGAAAAGGACAACGACCAATGAGCAATGCGCCGTCGCATCTCAACAAGTCCCTGAGTGCATTCCATCTTTGGGGCATTGCCGTTGGTCTTGTTATTTCCGGAGAATATTTCGGCTGGAGTTACGGCTGGGCAACAGCCGGAACGCTTGGCTTCCTGATTGCGACCGTGTTTGTCGCCCTCGTCTATACGAGCTTCATTTTCAGCTTCACGGAACTGACCTGTGCGATCCCACAGGCTGGTGGTCCGTTCGCCTATAGTCATCGCGCCCTGGGCCGATGGGGCGGTCTGATTGCGGGTCTCGCCACTTTGGTCGAGTTCATTTTCGCACCCCCTGCGATTGCTCTCGCCATCGGTGCTTACCTGAACGTTCAGTTTCCGCATCTCTCGCCCAAAGTCGCGGCTCTAGGTGCTTATATGATCTTCATGGCACTCAACATTGTCGGCGTGCATATTGCAGCGACGTTCGAATTGTTCATTACAATTGCCGCCATTATTGAGTTGCTCGTCTTCATGGGCGTCGTCGCTCCCGCCTTCTCGTGGGACAATTTCCTGCATGACGGTTGGGGCGTAGCTCCTCATTTCGGCTGGGAAGCCATGGGGGGCATTTTCGCGGCCATCCCTTTTGCCATCTGGTTCTTTCTCGCCATCGAAGGTGTGGCCATGGCGGCTGAAGAGGCCAGCAATCCCCGCCGCTCTATTCCGATTGCGTATGTTGCGGGCGTTCTCACGCTTGTCTTTCTGGCCTTTGGCGTCATGGTTTTTGCTGGAGGTGCCGGAGACTGGCACGCTCTTGCCAACCTGAATGATCCTCTCCCACAGGCCATGAAGCATGTCGTAGGGGCGCACAGCGGATGGCTGCATATGCTGGTCTGGCTTGGTCTGTTCGGCCTCGTCGCATCCCTGCATGGCATCATCATGGGTTATGCAAGACAGATCTTTGCCATGGCGCGTGCCGGCTTTCTACCGGCGGTTCTCGGCAAAGTTCATCCGCGTTTTCATACACCGTATACGGCTACGATTGCTGGTGGCGTCATTGGCATTGCAGCCATTTTTTCCGATGATGTCATTTCGATTCACGGTCAGTCCCTGACGGCAACTCTTGTGACCATGGCTGTGTTCGGATCTCTCACTATGTATATCCTGAGTATGATCAGCCTGTTCCGCCTTCGTCGAACAGAGCCTTCCCTGCCGCGCACTTACCACGCACCGCTCTACCCCGTCCTGCCCGGCATCGCTCTGACTGGCGCAGTCGTCCTTCTGGCAGCCGTGACATACTACAATCCCGAAGTCTGCGCGATCTACATCGCATTCATGGCGATCCTAAGCGCTGTCTTCATGCGAAAATACCAGAACGCACAAACTCGGATCAGGGCCGAGGTCTGAGTTTATTCGCTGTTGTCTTTCCCCGAAACTTTCAGGAACGGATTTCGCGTGTCGGACAAACACGTCCTGGCAGTCTTCTGCCTGCTCGTTGGAACGGCTCTCCCGTCTTTTGCTTACGCTCAGGCGGCCGCCACGTCGAACACAGCTATTACGCCGGACGGGACACCTAACCCCAATCCACCGACGATGCTACCATCAACGTCCCATCAGGCTGACAGCGCTGATCCGGATATCCCGGCCCTGAAAGCGGGAAATCTGTTCTCACCCAAGACTGGGCACTCCTTGTCCTACTGGGATGGGCTGGTCGGCCACCTGACTGTTGAAGCGGGGATCAGCGGTAATCCATGGACACGGTCTGGACGAAATTTCGGCCAGTTCTATCTGGATCGCGCTAATACCGTGACTCTTAATCAGATAATGGGTTCGATATCTCATCCCATCACGTCCATAGGTGGTGGTTACGGGATCGGCTTTGTTGCTGAAGTCATGTACGGATCAGACGCGCGGTTCGATCCGACAATCGGTATGGGAGACGGTACGCTCACCGGGCTTTATCAGTGGGCCCCTACTCAGGCGCATATCGACGTTCACACGCCGTGGATCTTTCGTCACGGGATCGATTTTCAGGCTGGGCAGATGTATGCCCTGATCGGCGCCGAAGGCACACCTGCCCTCGGCCGCCCGTTCTATTCCTTCAATTACGCATCAGACTATATCGTCCCGTTCGAAACGGTTGGCATCATCGCGACGATGCACCTCAGCCAGCATATGGACTGGATCCTTGGCATCGACGCAGGCAATTCCACGACATTTGGTCAGGCCGGGAACAATAGTCGCCCCAAAGGGTATTTCGGCTTTGCGTGGAACAATCTGATGGGGGGCAAACTGAACCTGCATGCCATCGGCCATTTCGGACCACAGGGAAACAATGGTGCCAGTCGAACCTCCCCCGCTGGCTGGAGCAGCTCAGGGATCGGCAGGGCTGCAAATAGCCTCATGCAATACAATGCAAGCCTTCTGGCCACCTATCACGTCAACAAAACGCTCTCGTTAATGGCGGAAGCGCTTTACCTTCATGATGATGCGTCGCGCGATGATGCTTACGGCGTCACGTCCTACCTGTCGTGGGACATTCACCCGTCTTTGACTTTAAACGTTCGCGGTGAAATTTTCCGCGACAATACCGGCGGGATCATCAATCAGTATCCCGGCAATATGTCCTACACGAACTCCCTGCAGAACCGGCCTTATTTTTACTATGGCGCGCCCCCCACGACCTATGGTGCTCTGACGGTCGGCGTGGCCTATCGGCCACCCTTCGTTAACCGCCACCTTGGCACCGGTACGCTGACTGTTCGTCCTGAAGTTCGTCTGGACAAGTCTCTTAACGGAACGCATCCCTTCAATCAGGCTGCCACGGTTTCTGGCGCAACCGTCAATAATGGAACCAGCAATATGCTCTGGTTCAATCTGGATGCTGTTCTGAGTTTCTGATCTGCCACACCTGAGACTGCCAAAAGCAACAGAGCACGAAACTTCTTGACAGGTTATGCGTGTTTATGACGGTTTGCGCGTGTTTTACGCCCTTCCGGAGCAAATCCCATCCTCAAAGACGAACGCCTGAGCCAAATCCGTGCTCGTTTGCAAAGTCACGGTCGCGTCCTTGCGGCCGATCTGGCGACTGAATGGCATGTACCTGTTGATATGGTCCGTCGTGATCTGCGCGAACTTGCAGAAGCTGGCGAATGCCGTCGGGTATATGGTGGTGCACTCCGTTTGCAGCCGGATGCGGCGCATATCCATGCTCGCATGGGGGAAAATATTGCGCTTAAAAACGCACTAGCCAGCCATACTGCGGGTCTTTTCAAAGCTAGACAGGTGGCCTTCATTGATACCGGCTCCACCAATATTGCCTTAGCAACGTCTCTTCCTCGGGATATGCCCCTGACGGTCGTAACCTCCAGCCCTGCGGTGGCAGTCGCCTTGAGCGATGCAAGCCAGATTGAAACTATCATGATTGGTGGACGTCTTGATGGCGCGACCGGAGGAGTCATTGGCTCGGTGGCTGTTCAATCGCTTCAGCATTACCGGTTCGATCTCTGCTCTCTGGGTGTCTGGGCGATTTCAGCCGAGGGCCCAAGCGTATGGGATCCGGAAGAAGCTGCTTTCAAGCGCGAAGTTCTTAGCCGGAGCGAAACCGTCGTGGTCATGGCAGAGGGCAGCAAGATCGGGTCAGGCGGTCGCTTTCCTGTTGCTCCGCTGGACACTGTTCATACGCTCATTGTCTCAGAAGACGCCCCTTCCGACGAACTTTCCCGCATGAACGCCTCAGGCGTGTCCATTCTCAAGGTTCCAGCTCATGACTGACACGTCTGCCGAAATAACCCGTCCCGTCCAGCGTGACCTCATTATTATTCTGGGGCTTCTGACATGTCTGGGGCCGCTCAATATTGATATGTATCTGCCCGGTTTTCCAAACATCGGGCATGACTTTCAGGCCAGTGAAACAGCCGTTCAGTTTAGTCTGACCAGCACACTTATAGGGCTTGCAGTCGGGCAGCTTCTAGTTGGCCCATTCAGCGACGCCCGAGGGCGTAAGATCCCGCTTCTGGGGGCCATGGCTCTTTTTGCTTTATCATCGCTGTTCTGTGCCGTTGCTTCCAGCATTACGACTTTCATCGTTGCCCGCTTTCTGCAAGGCCTCACGGCTTCTGCAGGTCTGGTCCTCTCCCGCGCTGTGGTCAGAGACGTTTTCAACGGCCCGGATCTCGCTCGTTTCTTCTCGCGGCTGATGATCATCAACGCAGTTGCGCCCATGGTCGCCCCAATGCTTGGAGGCGCCATTCTGGCTTTGCCATCAGCAACATGGCGCACGATGTTCTGGTTCCTGACGGGATTTGGTGTTCTTGCATTAGGTTTGGTGGCGGCTCGCCTGACTGAAACACTGGAACTCCACAGGCGTCTTCCCAACTCTCCCCGTGCGACACTGGAAACATTCCACAGCCTGCTGACGGATCGCGAATTCATCGGCCATGCCCTGACTGTCGGTCTTATTCATGGTGGCAGCTTCGCTTATGTCGCTGGAACTCCCTTCGTCTATCAGGATATCTACGGTGTAACGCCGCAGACCTTCAGTATCCTTTTCGGCATCAACGGTCTGGCACTGGTGGGGGGGAGCTGGCTGATCGGGCGAGCGGGAAGTATGGCCCGTACCGATACATTCCTGCGGGCCTCAGTCATCTGCATCACAGTCGCAGCAGCTCTCATCACCTTGATTGCAACGCTCAAGGGGCCGCTTTTCCTGCTGGTGGCTGCGATCTTCCTCTACATGACCTGTATCGGGATGATCCTGACGGCAACCTTCGTTCTTGCCATCGCAAAACAGGGACACCGCGCCGGGAGTGCCAGCGCGATTCTCGGGTCACTAAACCTTCTGATAGGTGGTGTGGCTGCGCCATTGGTGGGTCTGAGCAAAACGAGTGCCCTGCCCATGGGACTAGTCCTTTTGCTGACCTCCCTGGCCGGCCTGTTCACCTGCTTCCGGCTTGCGTCTCGTCATCAGGACGATGTAACGTCCTGATGACATGGGTCGTCTCAGGCTTTTTCAAGACCTGGACGACCACGCTCCACTGCGAAGCTCGCATAGGTGGAAAGCTGTCCATCATGGTTGCTGACCTGATCCAGCGTCTTGAGATCTGCACGCCAGACATCCTGGCCAACATCACAGATGACATAGCCACGCTTGTCGGTCGTAGCCTTCAGATGCGGGTTCTCACGGCGAACAGATTGGCTGTGTGCGTCATTATCCCCGGCACCATCGCCTCCTGAAGAGATGGACGTCGCTAGGAACTCGACAGAAACTGGCTTCTGTTTGTCAGGATCAATAACGAGATTGCCCGCGTAATGCCGATGCGCATCGCCCGTAACATTGACGACATTTCCGGGACAGTGATCCCCGATGAACTGAAGCAGCCGGTTGCGGCTGTACATGTAACCTGACCACTGATCCATGCTGTAAAGCAGTTCGGAATGGGCTGATTTCCGGTGAGCGAGATCCATGACCATGACCTGATGGGCCAACAGGTTCCAGCGTGTGTCGGACTTGCTTAGCCCGTTGAAGAGCCATTCTTCCTGCTGAGTGCCCATCATTGTGCGTTCTGGTGACCACACATCCGCACCTTGCGGTGCATCCTTGTCACCATAGACCTGATCGCTACGGTACTGGCGCGTATCCAGAACGAAGGTGTTCATCAGATCACCAAAGCGGAAGCTTCGGTATATCTGCATGTGGCTCCCATCAGGCAAAGAGCTCGCGCGTAACGGCATATTCTCGTAATAGGCCTGCATGGCTGCAGCACGACGCAGGCGGAAGAACTCTGGCGGTGTCCCGTCCTGATCTGTGTCTCCTGCCCAGTTGTTATCCACTTCATGATCGTCAAAGCTGACGAGCCACGGTGCGGCAGCATGTGCAGCCTGAAGATCGGGGTCCATCTTATACTGGGCATAGCGCCGGCGGTATTCGTCCAGAGAGTAGATTTCCGGACCGAAATGGCGTCGAACTGCCGTAAAGGGCTTGCCGTAAACCGTGTGAACGCCAGCGCCGATGTCTGCGCCTTCGTAAATGTAATCGCCGTAATGGAAGATAAAATCGACGTTCTCATTCGCGATGGCGCGCCATGCGGAATAATACCCGAACTCATAATGCTGACAGCCGGCTGCCACAAATCGGAGACGCTGGACCTCAGCACCCGGCAGAGGCAGCGTCCGCCCACGGCCAATCGCGCTTTCATGGCCTACGATGCGGAAGCGATACCAGTATGGCCGATCAGGCTGCAACCCTTCGACCTCAACATGCACGGAATGCGCCAGTTCAGGATGAGCGATGGTTTGTCCTGTGCGAAGAACTGTTGCGAATTTCGGATCTTCGCTGATGTCCCAATCCACCAGAACAGGTTTCAGATGCGTCATTCCCCCCGCTTCTTCCATGGGGCGGGGCGCAAGGCGCGTCCAGATGACAAAGCCGTCTGTTGCAGGATCACCGGACGCCACGCCCAGTTGGAATGGGGACACGTCAAACGTGGGTTTCTTGTCCAGATTATGGGGGGCTGCAGCAGAAAGCTGCCTGAGACGGTAGGTGAACAGAAGACCCGCTCCAAGGCCGGTCAGTACGCGTCTACGGTTCAAAAACATCGTTCAGAGTCTTTCGCTGAGGTCGAGCAGATGTGTGTTCACTCAAGACAGCGGATCGCCCCGTTTGCCCATGCCCTGCCCGCGTTCTTCATGAAACTGTCACAGACCTGACGTCGTAAATTCCGTAATGCATCGCCGCACGCTGTCCATCCTTCAGAATGAATGAGACGATCCTTGGCGGAAAACTGGTTTCCCTGTCAGCAGGAATGGTTGCGTCTGCGCCGACGCATCAGAACTTTCACACACCGTGATGATGCTGAAGATCACCTACAAACTGCCCTTGCGAATTACTATGAACGCTCACAGGGACAGGTCACTCATCCCGAGGCCTACATTGCCCGAAGTGCGTTCAATCTTCATTTGAATGATCTGAAAAAGGCAGCTTCAGGCACTCTTTCGACCACCGGAGACCAGGAACAGATCCTTGAACTGCGTGATCCTGCTCCGTCTCAGGAAGAGGCTTATGCAGCAAGTCAGAGAATGGCACGGTTTCATGAAGGATGTCGGCAGCTTCCAGAAAGAACGCGTCAGGCATTTCTGCTGAACCGCGTTGAAAAAATGAAATATCGCGAGATTGCCGTTGCCTTGGGAATCAGTGAAAGCAGCGTGGAAAAGCATATCGCCAAAGCTCTCGTCTTTTTGTCTTCATGGATGGACCAGTGATCCCCTCTGAAAACCTGCTTGCCACTCGTGAACGTGCGGCGGAATGGATCGCTCGCCTCCATGCAGATAATTGCACAGACAATGATCGAGCCGAGTTTGTTCAATGGATGCGTGGCGATAGCTGTCGAGCGGATGCCGTGGAGCTTCTGACAGACTACTGGGAATTTGGTGGCGGCGTACAGACAAAAGACATTTTGCACACAGTTGCGGCTGCGGATGCGCGACCGAACCAGAGGCGCCGTCGTATCTTGCTCGCCCTTGCGTCTGTGGGAACTGTTGCTTTGCTTCCCGCAAACCGAAGTGCGAAGGCCTCCCGTATTTTGCAAACACCTGTCGGCCGTACTCTGAGAATATCTTTGCCGGATTACGGTTCCTGCCTGCTGGATTCCGGAAGCCGAATAACGCTGTCTGAAGATGGCAGTCGGGCAAGACTGGATCAGGGACAGGTTCTTCTTTCACCGGGTGACCGGAAAACGTTTCATCTGTCAGCCCGGAACATTACGGTTTATCTCCCCGAGCAGGCATCAACGAATATCCGCTCAGACAATGCCTGTACGGACATCACTGCTGTAAGGGGGCATATTCTTCTGAGCAAGGGAACGGCTTCGTCGACCGATGTCTGGATCAGGACGGGTCAGCGACTGCGTATTCTCAAGAACGGTCGCATGAGTGTTGACTACCCCAATATGGAATCTCTGCTTTCCTGGCAGACAGGGCGGCTTATTTTCCGGAATACACCCTTGCTGGATGCTATTTCCCAAATCCAGAGATACACCCCCCAGAAAATTACTATTGCCTCTCCGGCACTGGAAAATCTCAAGCTGAGTGGGGTCTATTTCGTATCTCAGGGCGAGATGTTTTTGCGTATGTTGCCTCGTCTGCTTCCCGTCCGGCTGGAACAGAACGGCAATCTCTACACATTCCGAGCATTATGACGGTTTCATGAAAACACTCGGAATGTCCTGAGGTTTTTCGAATTGTCATTGTCTTTCTGTGGAGACCGCTTTTTGCGATCGCCAACAGGATAGAGAATACATGGCCGTGAACGTCCGGTGCCCCCTTCGTGCAGCTTTGTTCCTGACCGTAGGAATGACCATTCTGACCCACACTGCTGTTGCTGCTTCGGCAGGGACTGCAAATGTTCATATTGACCGACAGCCAATGGCACAGGCGCTGGAATCCCTAAGCCGACAGACCGGACAAAGCATTCTTTTCTCTCCTGATCTGGTCGAGCATCTTCAGGCTCCTTCCGTTAGCGGTTCCCTGACCCCGGATGAGGCAGCGGGAAAGCTGCTTAATGGGAGCGGACTGACGGTGGAAGTTGCCCCAGGTGGCGGCATGATCGTCCGCCGCGCAGCGGGTGTAAACCGGCCATCCAGAGCGAGGCGCGCGCCTCGGGTTCGGGAAGCAAACGATATCGAGCAGATTGTTGCTACGGGCCACAGAACACGGTCCGTCCTCAGTATCAGCGGTGACCAGATGCAGGAGATGATGCCTGGTCAGAACCCGATGCAGGCTCTTGATCTTCTGCCAGGCGTGACATTTACCAACGTCGACCCCTGGGGAAATAACGAACAGAATTCCAGTATTTACGTGCATGGTTTTTCCAACACGCAGCTTGGTTATACTCTTGATGGCGTTCCGCTCGGCGCAGGGGCTTACGGCAATTATAACGGTCTTTCTCCGCAACGGGCGGCCATCAGCGAAAATATTGGTCAAACTGCACTGTCTTCAGGAGCAGGCGCTCTCGGAACCGCATCAACCAGTAATTTGGGCGGAACAATTGAATTCACAACCCGCGATCCCAAAGCAAAAGCCGGGGCAACCATCCGTCAGACCTTTGGAAGCTATTCCACATTTCGGACCTACGCGCGTCTCGATACCGGAAACTTTGGGAATGGCAACTCAGCCTATGTTTCCTTTTCACGACAGGATGCCCGCCCATGGAATCTTGGTGAAGGCAACCGGCAAGGAGGCTATCAGGTCAATGGAAAATTCGTTCACAAGGGACAGAACACAACAATTACGGCTTATTTTGACTGGCAGAATAAGGCAGAGCCAAACACGCAAGGTCTGACGGCGCCGACTGATCTCTACGCGCGCGGCGCATTCTTTCCGGATCTGAATGCCGCAATGGCGAATTATCCAGGGATGACGTCTAAATCTCCAGCGCCGGGAACACCCAACAACAAATACTATTTCTCAGCTTCGCAGCGTACGGATTATCTGACCTACCTGAAAATCTCACATCGGTTCTCCCCTAACCTGATTTGGGATAACCAGCTTTATTTCCACTATGATGACGGCGCGGGCGTGGTTGCAACATCCATTCGCACGAATGCCATTCTGACCATTCTCGGGACATATCTTGATCCGACAGGTTCAAAATACATTAAGAATGGTCAGTTTACATATAGCAACGCCGGAATTGATCCCAAGGTCTGGAATGCAACGGGTGGAACAGGTTTTGCCACCCGCACCACGGAATATGAAGATTATCGTGGCGGCCTGACCAGTACGCTGCATTATCATCTTGGTCACCATAACATCGAAGTGGGCGGCTGGTACGAGCGCAACAACAACACTCAGGGGCGGCTATGGTATCCTCTGACAGCGACAGACACACTGACGCCTTACAAGCGCGCGACCAACCCACTTTTCACACAATGGATGAACGCGTTCTACACCAACACTTTCGTCACGCATTTGCAGGATAGCTGGAAAGTCACCCCTCACCTGACACTGACGGCGGGTTTCAAATCCGAAATGGTGTATACCAACGGAACATTGCCGATTGCTGCTTTACCGCAATCCCTGGCGTCTTCCGTCAAGGGAGCAAAAACGATCGTCGATACCAGCACGCACACTGTCGCGGGTGGGACTATTCCGTCCTACAAGCCATTCCTTCCTGCTTTTGGTGCTTTGTGGAATTTTACGCCACATGAGCAGTTTTTCGCCAACATTCAGGAGAACATGAATTCCTTCGCCCAGACAGGCTATGGCAGCACATCCCCATGGGCTGTGACCAGTCAGGAAGCATTTGAAGACTTCAAACGGACTGGAAAACCCGAAACATCCTGGACCTATGAAACGGGCATTCGAACCAATCGCCCTCTGTTCCTCGGGCCATTGACGGGCATCAGTGGACAGCTTGAATACTATCACGTCGATTTCTTCAATCGATTGGGGGCAATCAAACCACCCAATCAAGGTATTTCAGGCGTTGGCGGCACGGTAGCCAATCTGGGCAGCGTTTCGACCAATGGTATGGATCTGTCTTTCACTCTGCGCTTTGGTCAACACTTCTCTGTTTATGACGCAGTGTCGTATGTAAGCAGCATTTACGGCAGCGACTTTATGGATGGCTCTACGCTTTACGCCACAAAAGGCGAGAAAGTCCCTGCTATTCCTGTTTGGTCTGATAAGTTTGCAATCAATTATAATCAGGCAGGATTCAACGCCCAGCTTTTTGGCACCTATATGGGTGTACGACCTGGAACGATCACCAACAGCATTATGGTCCCGCCACGTTTTCAGCTTGGATTCAGCTCTGGCTATACATTCAAGCACATTCCTCACATGCAGAGCCTCAAACTGCAGTTCAACGTCAGCAACCTGACGAACACGCGATCCTGGTCAACAATTACCGCGGGCGATGGCTCAACCTATGTCGGATACCCGACACCACCACGCATGTTCTTTGGTACGGTTGCTGCCTCTTTCTGAAGCTGACTTGGGGGATGGCTTTTTTTTTCGTCATCCCCTTGCTGTTCAGAAATCTGCCCGAACCCGAACTTCCCATGTAGCCGGACGTCCTGCGACGGCGATGTTATCGCCCCCAACGAAATAACCTCGTGTCACATCGTAATGCTTGTTTGTGATGTTGCGACCAATGCCTTCGATCTTCCAGTGTCCTTTACGGGGGGCGAAAGAAATATACCCGCCCCACAGGGTGTAACCTGGAATGGTATTTGCATCGTTAAGCGCAGTGCTTGTCGTGCGAAGGCTGTAATCCACACCAGAAACAAGATCATACCGGCCAAGGCGCCACGTATAATCGACAGAGCCATTAGCCGTAAAATGTGGGACTTCCACACTCCGGCCAGAAACGTCCTGTTTCACGCCTACCCAGACACCGTTGACCCGCTTTGAACTCGTAACGGCGCTGAATTCATCATAGGCCCCTTCAACATACGCCCCAGATTGGGCTACACGCAGGCCCGGTATTGGTGACCACTCCACTTCGTACTCACCACCAAACATATGTGAACGCGGAGCATTTACGAACAACCCGATCGCGGAACCCGTCGTCGGGCTATAAGCAATCGATTGCACCTGGCGATCAAAATAGTCGTAGTAGAAGAAATCCGCATTGATCCGAAGATTATAGCGCGGAAGGATCAACTTGTTTCCCACTTCGAACGCATAAAGCTGTTCCGGTTTGAATGGATTTGTCATCTGCGTGACGTCAGAGGAGTTATACACCGTAAAGCCGCCCGACTTTACACCTTTACTAAAGGTGAAATAGGCCATGTCATGACTGAATGGATGATACTGAACACTAAATTTGGCAGATGGCAGCGTATAGGACTGACCCTGTTGCGCGACTGTATTCTGCGGATTGGTCACAACGCCGTTGACGAGATAATGGGCATAAACATTATCCAGGGTGCGCTTTTCATGTTCGACCCGCAACCCGCCAACCAGTTGTAGCTTTGGTGTCAGATCATACGTAACCTGACCGAAACCACTGATGGTATTGACTGTCTGCGAGTAGCGGACATCTCCATCAGTATTATAAAGCGCTTCAAAACCCGACTGATACCGGTCATTCAGCCACTGATAGCCATAATAAATACCGCCAATCCAGTGAAGACGCCCAGTCGTATTTGATGAGAAGCGCAGTTCATCTGAGACGACACTGGCGCGCGTATTGAATTTTACATCGGCGAGCGAAAGCGATGAATCATCGAAATTATCGTATTCATTGCGCTGCATGTAATCATAGCTGGCCAGATTTGTGATCGTAAAATCCCTCAGATGCTTTTCGATCCGCAGGCTGCTGCCCCCAGTATCAATATGGCTGTAGGGCTTCTGATCAGGCGTTAGACCCGTTTCCTTGGCAAACTGTGCCGACGTGCCCCAACGTGTATAATAACGGCTGGCAGACGCAGGCATCGGATTGGTCGCACTCAGGCTGGTAATAGGACGCCAGGCATAGGGGCCCGTTCCATCGGAGCGATCGCGGCTTCCATGCAGGTTCCACTCCACCTTCCAACTCTCTGATGGTGCATAATCCACCAAAAGTCGGGCAGCACCGCGGTCGACATTTCCAAGGTGAGCTTTTGCTTCCGGATTGTATTGCCACGCCCCGCCCTGTTGCGTCTCACCGGACAGACGGAATTTGAGCTTGTCATTGATGGGGCCAGAAATATAACCGTCAATCTTCGCACTATCGAAGCGGCCATACTGGGCTGCAACGCCGCCGGTTAGCTTATCCGTCGCTTTGTTGGTAATGTAATTGATCGCACCACCTGTGGTATTCCGCCCGTACAATGTCCCCTGCGGACCACGCAGTACTTCTACGCGCTGCATGTCGAACATCATACCGTTGATTCCGAAGGGCACCGGATTGGCGACCTCATCGATATAGATACCAACAGTTGGAGAGTTGTTACTGGAATAGTTGTTAAACCCTACACCACGAATGGTGTAGGTGAACTGCCCGCTTCCGTAAGACGGCTGTATTTGTAGCGACGGTGTTGCATATTGCAGATCGAAAACGTTGTTGATGTTGCGGTTTTCCAGCATTTTTGCTGAAATAACACTAATGGATGTTCCGATGTTCTGCGGACTGTCAGCCTTACGTTCAGATGTTACGACAACATTCTCCACACGGGATGCTTCGTGATCCTGCGGTTTAGAAGCTGGGCGTATGTGAGCAATTTTAGAGGGAGCTGTTTCCCTTTTGTGCGTACTCACCTGCGCGGGCTTTTTGGCTGGAGTGCTATCTTCCGCAGATGCTGCAACACTCCAGAACGGTAGCAATGCTACAGTGGAGACAAGAGCAATTCGCCCACGGCCTAGGAGGGCATTTCTGCGGTACGGAGCAGTGTAAACGTCGTGCATCGGTTCCGCCTAACAACTAAGTTTATTCGTTAGTTTATAAAACAACTATTTGTTTGCGTTTAAGGTATAGAAAAACGATTCACAACAGGTTATGTTGTGAGAGCAATATTTTTTTGTGTTTCTGACAGTGCTAAGCAAGAGATCGAACGTCCATGGCTCCCCAGATGAAACTCGCCGCATTCCTTCTCCCAACCGGCCATCATGCGGCAGCCTGGCGCCATCCTGGGTCGGCCCCAGATGCTGGCAGTAACTTTCAGCGTCAGCTAGAACAGGCACGCCTTGCCGAGCGCGGGCTCTTCGATGCTGTATTTATTGCTGATTTTACAAGCTCCATCGACGAAGCAACAATCGATGGTTTCCGCCGCATGACCTATGCCGCATCCTTTGAGCCTCTGACTCTTCTTTCGGCTCTTGCTGCCACAACCAAGAAGATCGGCCTGATAGGTACTGTCAGCACGACTTATTCCGTACCCTATCATCTGGCTCGACAGTTTCTGTCCCTCGATCAGATCAGCGGCGGCCGTGCGGGATGGAACCTTGTCACGACCGCCAACGTGAAAGAGTCCATTCATTATGGCCGACCAAGCCATGTCCCTCATGCGGATCGCTATCGGCAGGCTCGCGAATTTGCCCAGATCGTGCAGAATTTCTGGGATAGCTGGGACGACGATGCCTTTCAGAGAGACACGGAAAGCGGAGAGTTCTTCACCCCGGCAGGCCGACGCCCCTTTGATTTCAAAGGTGAATTTCTTTCAGCCGCAGGGCAGATCGACATTCCCCGCTCTCCGCAGGGCAGGCCTGTGCTCGTTCAGGCCGGGTCTTCCGAGCCGGGCCGTCAGCTTGCCGCAGAGACTGCTGAAATGGTCTTTACGGCCCAGCAGACGCTTGATGAGGCAAAGGCGTTTCGTCTCGATCTGCATCGCCGTATGCGAGAAATTGGTCGAGACCCGGCGTCCCTGAAGGTCATGCCGGGCGTCTATCCCCTCGTGGGGCGTACACAGATGGAAGCGGAAGATCTGCGGGCGCAGCTCGATGATCTGACACATCCGGATGTCGGCCTATTTCTTCTGGGGGGCATGACTGGCACTGATCTGCGTGGATTGCCTCTTGATGGGCCGCTCCCAGACGCTCCGGCCGACTTCAACGGCAATCGTAGTCGGCAAACTCTTCTGGTCGAAATGGCAAAACGTCGGAACATGACATTGCGTGACCTGTATCTGGAAGTCAGCGGCGCACGCGGTCACTGGTCCATTTATGGCGGCCCAAAGGAGATTGCGGATCAACTGGAAGAATGGTTTGTGGAAGAGGCAGCCGATGGGTTTAACGTCATGCCCCCTATTCTGCCGCAAAGTCTGGAGCTGTTCGTGGAGCATGTTGTGCCTGAGCTACAGCGTCGCGGCTTGTTCCGCACTGCCTATGAAGGCTCGACCCTCCGTGAGCATCTGGGCCTGAAACGTCCGGCACCTGGCGAGACTCCATGAAATCGTCTTCCGTTCTGATTGTTCTGCTGGGCCTCGGTCTGGCATCGCAAGCCTCGGCTGACCCGCGTGACACCATGAGCATCGGTGTTTCCATTGAGCCGCCCGGTCTGGACCCGACCCGCACACCGAGCGAAGCCGTCGGAACGATCACTTACAACAATATCTATGAAGGTCTGACGCGTTTGGACCGTGATGGTCATGTTCAGCCTCTTCTTGCGCGCGAATGGACGGTCTCAGACGACGGACGCGTATATCATTTTACTTTGCAGGATAATGTTCGTTTTCACGATGGGTCACCCCTCACCTGCGAGAATGTCCGTTTTTCACTTCTGCGCGCAGGAGCAGCTAACAGCACAAATCCGGACCGCAATTTCTTCACGAATATTGCCGATATTGCTTGCCTGGACGCGTCTCATGCGGATGTGACGCTGAAAAAACCTCATGGCAGCTTTACCTATGAACTGGCGTGGAATGACGCGTCCATCCTGTCACCGGTATCCGCAGACAAAAATGTCAGCCACCCGATTGGAACCGGTCCTTTCAGGTTTGAGGAATGGCAACGGGGCGATCATGTCACTTTGGCACGAAATCCCGACTATTGGGGAAAAGCCCCCCTTCTGAAGACGGTGACGTTCCGCTGCATGCCCGATCCTCTTGCCGCAAGTAATGCGCTTCTCGCCGGCGAACTGGATGCCTATCCGTCTTTCCCTGCTCCGGAAGTTCTGAGCCGCTTCATTGATCATCCGGGTATCCGGGTTGTACGTGGCACTTTCCCGTTCAAAGCTATTCTGGCTCTGAACAACGCTCGCAGACCGTTTAATGACATTCGGGTCCGTCAGGCGATTGCATACGCGATTGATCGCAAGGCCCTTGTTCAGGCTGGCGCGGATGGCGAAGGGACAGTTCTGCAATCGCACATGGCGCCTAACGATCCGGATTATGTGTCACTGCCTGATCGATATTCCTACGACCCTGAACATGCGCGCGCACTTCTAAAGCAGGCAGGCATTCGGCCGGGCACGCAAATCACCCTCTCCTATCCGCCCATTACCTACGCACGGGATACCAGCGAAATCGTTGCCGCGTATCTTGAACAGGTCGGGCTGATCGTGACGTTGCAACCTCTTGAATGGCCAGCTTGGCTGGGTCAGGTCTTCGGACAGGGGAAATTTGACATGACGGTCATCGCTCATACCGAACCTCACGACATCGGTATCTATGACCGGGACACCATATATTTCCATTACAAAAATCCGGAGTTCCACAGTCTTTTCGAGCAGTATGAGGCGACGGACAATCCTGAAGAGAGACATCGTTTGTCAGTTGCCATGCAGGACCGTCTTGCACAGGATGAGCCCAATGTTTTTCTGTTTTCCCGCCCTCGGGACACGGTCATGAACCGCCATATTCTAGGCCTCTGGACCGATCAGCAGATCGCTGCCTGTCCCATGGCTGATGTATCTTGGGCACCATGATGATCGGGGTTGCTCAAACCGTTTTAGGGCGGATTTCTGTACTGGTTGTCGCCAGCATAATTGTTTTTGCGCTGCTCGCCATTCTTCCGGGTGACCCAGCGACTGTTATGCTGGGTCTGGACGCTAGCCCCGAAAGCATTGCCGCTCTTCACCATCAGCTTGGTCTCGATGCGTCTCCTGTCACCCGCTATTTTCGTTGGGTTGTCGGTCTTTTCCATGGAAATGCAGGAACGAGTTACGTCTATGACGTGCCAGTTTCCGGGCTAATTCTGGAGCGATTTCAGAGCACTTTGCCCCTCATCATCTTTGCGACCTGCCTGGCCCTTCTCATCGGTTTGCCCATTGGATCTATCGCTGCGACCCGTCGTGGGAAGCGGTTGGATCTGGCGCTCATGGCGCTTCTTCAACTCCTGAAATCTATTCCGGATTTCTGGCTGGCCATGATGATGACTTTTTTGTTTTCCCTGACCCTTCAATGGTTTCCCGCAGGGGGTTTCAGTGGCTGGAACCATGGTGTGTTCTCCGCTCTTCGCGCCCTGACCTTGCCAGCCGTCGCCCTCGCGATCCCGCAAGCAGCGATTATTGCGCGCTTCATGCGGTCATCCCTGATTGACACATTGGAGCAGGATTTTATCCGCACCGCCCGCGCCCAGGGATATAGCCGCCAGGGTGTTCTCTGGCGGGTCGCACTCCCGAATGCTGTTATTCCCGTTCTGACGCTGATCGGCATTCAGCTTCCCGTTCTCGTGACAGGGTCCATCATTGTTGAAAACGTGTTCAACATTCCTGGATGCAGCAAACTGCTTCTTGAAGCCGTCAATCAGCGAGACATTCCGGTTGTGCAGAACCTTGTCATGCTGATTGTGGCGGGTGTTCTTGTGCTGAACCTGTTCCTTTCGCTCATCATTCGTTGGCTGGACCCGCGTCTTGCAGGAAGTGACGCATGAAATTGCCCTGTGCCCCAAAGAGCCTGATCGCCGGAAGTATCCTGCTTCTTGGATTCCTGCTTCCCGCAACGATTGTCTGGATCTGGCATGGTGGTCATGCGCCGTTCATTGACATCCCGAACCGCTATGCTCCGCCTTCTCTGACCCACCCGTTAGGAACCGACCCCTTCGGGCGTGACCTTGCCAGCTATGTTTTGACGGGAGCTTTCAATACGACGGCGATTGCATTGCTTTCCGTCACGCTTGGGACCGTTATTGGAACCATTCTCGGACTTGTTGGTGCGAACGGTGGAAAGCGGGGATGGGCCGTGATGAGCGCTGCCGATCTTGGGCTGGCATTTCCTCCCATTCTTATCGCGGCCATGCTCGTGACCGCACAGGGCGCATCCGCGACGGGTGAGATCCTGGCGATCGCCCTGTTCGGTATTCCCGCACAGATCCGCATTACGAAGCAGGCTGCACAGTCTATTCTGGTGCTGGATTATATCTCCGCCGCGCGTATGGCGGGCTTTGGCTCTGTGGCTGTCACGATCCGCCATGTTCTCCCCAACATCGCACCAATCCTGATTGTTCACGCTTCAACATCTCTGGCTCTGGCAATCCTTTCCGAAGCAGGATTGTCTTATCTTGGACTGGGCGCTCCGCCGCCTCAGCCGGATCTGGGACGGGCTCTGGCGTCCTATCAGATCCATATTTTCGATCATCCTTTTCTGGTTGCTGCACCGGGCATTACGGTCATGGCGCTCGTTCTTGGTTTCAACCTGATGGGAGATGGATTGCGAGATCTTCTGGAGCGCCCATTCGCCCTTAACGAGGAGCGCCTGTCATGACGGTATGCCTTTCTGTGCAGAATCTGTCGGTTTTGTCGGGAGCGAAACTCATTCTTCGCCCCCTATCCTTTACGGTAAGCGCTGGCGAAACAGTCGCCGTAACAGGAGAGTCCGGTTCGGGAAAATCAACTCTGGCCCGTGCTTTGATGGGGCTACTTCCAGATGGCTTCGAAACTTCAGGAGAAGTTACTTTTGAAGGGCAGAATCTTACCACTCTTCCCGAACGGGCTTTCCGTGATCTGCGCGGACGACGCATTGCCATGGTGTTTCAGGAACCCATGACCGCACTCAATCCGATCCGCGCTATTGGTAAACAGATCGGTGATACGCTCAGACTGCACGGTGCGGTTTCGTTGCGAGACATTTCGGCGCATGTCCAGCAGTTGCTGGATCGTGTCGGCCTGAGCAATGCTGGTGTCTCGGCAGGAGCATATCCCCATGCCCTGTCTGGAGGACAGCGTCAGCGTGTTCTTCTGGCGATGGCGATTGCCTGTAAGCCTGCCCTTCTCATTGCAGATGAATTTACAACCGCCCTGGATAGCAAAACGCAGGCGGAGATGATGGATCTTGTTAAAGGCCTTGCGATTGATCATGGGATGGCCGTCCTCATGATTTCCCATGATCTGGGTATCATCAGGCGTCATGCGCAACATGTTCTGGTTCTTCAGCAGGGCTGCCTTGTCGAAAGCAATGAGACAGAACAACTCTTTAATGCGCCTCGGCACCCTTATACACGGGCACTTCTGAGCATGTCCCTGCATGGAACCAATCGCCCTCCTTTAACACAGATTCCTGTTCCTTCAGATGCCACTGAAGGTAGCCAGCTATGAGTATTCTTCTGGAAGCGAGACACATTCAGTTCAGTGTGTCCGAACACAAATCTTCCTTTTTCGCACCTCCCAGAAAAACCGTTCTGCAGGATGTCAGCCTTCATGTGGCAGAAAGGGAAACACTCGGTATTGTTGGATCTTCAGGGAGCGGAAAATCCACACTTTCCCGTATTCTGACAGGGCTTCTGAAACCGGAAAAAGGAGAGGTTCTCTTTCAAGGCCAGGCTCTGCGTGATACTGCGGGGCAAGTCAGGAAAGACGTTCGCCCCCATATCCAGATGATTTTCCAGGATCCCCAGGGAGCGCTCGATCCTCGCCAAACCATACGGCAGATCGTGAAAGAGCCTCTTCATCAGACGCCCCTGAGCACCGAGGAAAAGGAGCGTCGGGTTCGTCAGGCCTTGACCGATGTCGCTCTTCCGGTGGATGCAGCTGATCGTTATCCAAGAATGTTTTCTGGTGGGCAGCGGCAACGCATTGCCATTGCACGAGCCCTTGTGACACGTCCTTCCGTCATCATCGCGGATGAGGCAGTGTCTGCTCTGGATGTGTCGACACAGGCTGTCGTTCTCAATCTGCTGATGGACCTGCAGAACCGATACGGTCTCTCCTACATTTTTGTCAGCCATGATCTGGCGGTTATCCGACATATTTCTCATCGTGTCGCCGTCCTCGACGGGGGCAGGATCGTGGAAACCGGCCCAACTGTCTCTGTGCTGGACCATCCTCAGCATCCCACGACCCGCGCCCTGATTGACGCCAGTCTTTGAAACGATTTGAACCATGATTTCCCAATCGCTCAATAATCTCGTGACAGACGTGCCTGGTATCCGCGTCGGCAATGTTCAGAACCTCGATCAGCGGACGGGTGTCACAGCCCTCCTTTTCGATCGACCTGCAATAGCGTCTGGCAGCTTTCTTGGAGGTGCCCCGGCATTACGGGAAAATGCGCTGCTGGAACCTGAAATGCTTGTGGGCGGGATTGATGCCATCGTTCTGTCAGGTGGCTCCACCTATGGATTGGATGCGACCGCAGGTGTGCAGGCATGGCTACGGGAACAGGCTGCAGATCTGCCAACCCCCGACAATCAGGTTCGTGTCCCTATTGTCGTTCAGGCAAGCCTTTTCGACCTTGTGAATGGAGGCAACAAAGACTGGGGCCGGTATTCCCCGTATGCCGAACTCGGCTACCAGGCTGCACAGGGAGCCCGTAAGGGTCAGTTCGCTCTTGGGACCACAGGAGCTGGAACCGGAGCGACGACTACCCTGCTCAGAGGAGGACTGGGTTCTGCAAGCACCATCACTCCATCAGGTCATACCGTTGCCGCCCTGATGGTGGTCAATGCCGTCGGGACCGCGACCGTTGGCAATGGCCCTCATTTCTGGAGCGCTCCGTTTGAACGGGATAATGAATTCGGCGGCTTAGGATTTCCATCACGCCTCGCGGAAAACGACCTGGCTTTGCGCATGAAGCCAAACTATGTGGCCGGTACTACGATCGGTGTTATCGCGACTGACGCGATTTTGACAAAGGCCGAAGCCAAACGCTTTGCCATCCTGGCGCAGGATGGTATCGCCCGCGGGGTCTTTCCGGCCCATCTGCCGCAGGATGGAGACGCAGTCTTTGGTATTTCTACAGGTCACGCACCAGCCCCTGCATCTGTAGAAATCTGGACGGAAATCCTGCACGCCGCGACGCAGGTTACAGCTCGTGCCATCGCCCGTGGCGTGTATGAAGCCTCACCATTGCCAGGAGAGCCCTTCCTTCCAACATGGAAGGAACGCTTTGGTGACGTGAAACAGGGAAATGTGGACCATGACTGATATTCTGCCTGCCCCGATCAATTTCTTCCGCGTTCCCGGGCGACGACTGGCTCTTTCCACACTTCAAAAAAATAGCGATACGACCCTGATCTTTGTTCATGGATTAGGCGGCAACCGACAGCAGTGGCGTTTGCAGTGGGAACATTTTTCTCAGGAGAACGTCAATCTTATTGCATGGGATGCTTACGGCCATGGCGACAGTGCGCGTTCTCACCATGAACAGGCGTTCGTAAGCTCCTATGCCGTTCAGGATCTTGCTGCAATTCTGAAGGCTTATCCGTCATCAAAGCGCATTCTTGTTGCACATTCCTTTGGATGTCGCGTGACGTTAGAATGGGTTGCGGGTCTGTTGAAGACGGAACAGGCGGTTCCGATTGATGAACTTATTCTTCTTGGACCCGCCTCTCTTGCTCCATCTCTGAAGGGGCCCATGTTTGGAAACTGGATGGACCGGCTACCCTTCTGGTTGTCATCCTTGGCGCGGCCATTTTTGCAGAAACGTTTTGAAGCTCTGGCCTGGGCTCCAACGGTTGATCCAAACCTTCTGAAGGCCGAACGCAAGGCTACAAAACGCAATAGTCTTTTCATGATCAATGCTGTCCGTGCGGGAGCACGGCCCATTGATCATGATGTTTTGAGACAGTTTGAAAAGCCAGTTCACATTCTTGCTGGCCAGCAGGATGGCATCGTACCTCTCGAAGAAATAAAGAAACTTCAATCGCTTATACCCGAAAGTTCCCTGAACATTCTCCCGGAGTGTGGGCATCAGATCATGCTGGAACAGCCTGCAACCGTAAATCGCTGCATTGAAACTGCTCTCAAACACCTTTCCTCTGGGCAGGAGGCGCGCTCATGAGCCAGGACGTTCTCGGCAACGCAGTGTCCACAGACGACAGCAGAGCGTTAAAAGGTATCAACGCTTTTATTCTCGGTTATCTCGGCTACGACCTCAAACTGGTGGATATTCTTGGTGTCGCGGATCAGTCCGATGACTGTCTGGCGAATACTTATGCAGGACTTCTCTGGATGTTGTCCGAAACAGGAGATATCCCTGCTGAAGCATTGCGCTATCGGGACCGGGCGCGCGCCTCCTTTGATCGTGCCCTTCCGCGTGAAAAACTGCTCTTTTCGGTTCTGGAAGCGTCGATAGCGGAAGATCCGGATCGGATTATCGCTCTGACGGACACGATCCTGACTGAATGGCCGCGGGATCTGGTGACACTGAAACTTCGACAGTATCATGATTTTATTCGTGGACGGTTCACGGATATGCTGGCTATCGCCCTGAAGAGCGAAGATGCTGCAGGAGATATTGCGGCACTGCATGGAATGCTGGCGTTTGGTTTTGAACAATGCCACGATCTAGCTGCGGCTGAACGCTCCGCACGACGCGCTCTTGAGATGGCCCCCTCCGAACCATGGGCGCAACATGCTCTTGCGCATGTTTTTTTGACGCAGGGACGGATTGAAGAAGGTATTGCTTTTCTGGAAGACCGGTCGGTTGGCTGGGAACACCTGACCTCTTTCATGTACACGCATCTCTGGTGGCATCTCGCTCTATTCTATCTGGCTCAGGGCCGGGTAGTGGACGCGCTTGATATTTACGATCAGCATTGCTGGGGACGGGAGCGGAGTTTTTCGCAGGATCAGATAGGTGCTGTGTCCCTGCTCGTCCGTCTTGAACTGGCAGGTGCGGATGTGGGGCAGCGCTGGGATGATCTTGCGGAATGGCTTGCCCCCAGGCAGGAGGATGTCAGTCAACCGTTCCTGAGTTTGCAATATCTCTATGGCCTTCTGAAAGCACGCCGCCCCGAGGGGGTGCATCTACTCCAGCGTATAGAAAACCTTTCAGACAAAAACCTTCCAGATCAGCAAGCCTGGACTTTGGTCGGCATTCCCCTGGCTCGTGGCCTGAAAGCCTATTTGGACCATGATCCAATCACAGCCCAGCGATACTTTGAAGCTGCCCTCCCTCACCTTCAGGATATTGGTGGCAGCCATGCGCAACGTGATCTGTTCATGCAGATCCACAAAGATATCGTCCGTCAGCTAGTCAATCTGTCGCCCTGAAATTTCGACTCTGATTTTAGCTGCAAGTTCGAGAGATCGACACCGGCTGTCATGATCATAAATCGGGACAGCAATCATGAGTTCGTCAGGTTTGTGGCGATCTGCAAAAGCTTGAACTTGTGCAGAAACGCTTTCTCTTGAACCCGAGAACGTACAGGCCAGCGTTTGCCCTAGCATATGCTGCTCTTCTGCTGACCAGGGAGCAGGACCGCTGTTCACAGGCGGCGGAAAGGCGATCGGACGGCCACGTCTTAACGCCACGAAATATTGATAAAGCGATGTCGCCAGACGTTTACCTTCTGCTTCTTCATCAGCGGCGATAATGTTCACGGTCAGCATCACATGTGGTTTGGCGCATCGTTCAGACGGTTCAAATCTTGCCCGATAGAGAGTAATGGCTTCTTCCATCTGCGCGGGGGCGAAATGGGAAGCAAACGCATACGGAAGCCCCAGGTGAGCAGCCAGAACAGCGGAAAACAGCGATGAGCCCAAAATCCAGACCGGGACATGAAGACCCGCCCCCGGCACAGCCCTGATGAGGTGCGTATCCTCATCAGAGGATGGCTCAAAGTAATGAAGCAGCTCCACAACGTCCTCAGGGAACCTGTCAGGCGCAGCTGGATCACGTCGAAGAGCCCGCGCCGTCCTCTGGTCTGCCCCGGGAGCGCGCCCCAGCCCAAGATCAATTCGTCCGGGGAAAAGGGTTTCCAGTGTTCCGAACTGTTCGGCAATCACCAGCGGAGAGTGATTGGGCAGCATGATACCACCTGATCCCACCCGGATACGGGTTGTCGCACCTGCTACCTGCCCGATTAGCACTGCCGTTGCGGCAGATGCAATGCCAGGCATTGCATGATGTTCAGCAAGCCAATACCGATGGAAGCCAAGGCTTTCCGCCCGTTTGGCAAACTCAATCGAATGTCGGAACGCTTCCCGCGGACCGGAACCCCGTGTGATGATCGAAAGATCAAGAACAGAAAATGGAATCATGGTCTTTATCCTCGACAGTCTGTGAGACCAGACAGATCAAAAGCGCACGCACCCGTCACTGCATCCTGATGCTCGTCCATCACATGTGTTGCGTTAAACATCCTGTCGCCACTTGAGTTTTCCGCAAGGGGTTAAGGAGCGATCAAAATACCAGAAATATTTGAAGAAATAGTGCTCTTCCATATTTTCTGATGCCTGATCTTCAGCCATGCTGAGATGTCGATCCCGTTTTCCTGATCCTCATGACGCAGACTTTATAGCGGAATTTAGTTCGTCAAAGGATATGGAAAATGATGCTGGCAATCTTCGCGGAGGATCTGATTCCGTCGTTCTTTCACTTTCGTTCCTGACCCTCTTTCTCGTTCTGACGGGGCTGCGTTCCACATGACAACAACCTTTGCCATTCTTCTTGCAACATCTGCGATCATTGCCGTGGTCGTCCTGATTGCGCGTTTTCGCCTGAACCCGTTCATTGTTCTCTTTAGCGTTTCACTTCTCCTTGCCCTCTGCGCCGGAATGCCCCCAAATCAGGTGGTAGCGTCTTTTGAAGCCGGTGCAGGACATGTCCTTGGGCATGTGGGAACCATCATTGCTCTGGGAACCATGCTCGGCAAAATGCTTGCTGAATCCGGAGGTGCGGACCGGATTGCCCTGACCATTTCAGAACGAGCCGGAAGGCAGAGAATTGACTGGGCCATGATGGTGATCGGGCTACTGGTTGGTTTGCCGGTCTTCTTTGAAGTTGGCGTTGTTCTACTGTTTCCGCTGGCCTTCGTACTGGCAGCGCGAACCAACACGTCCATTCTTCGGGTGGCTCTCCCCATGGGAGCGGCGCTCTCCGTCACCCATGCCATGATCCCGCCCCATCCAGCGACACTTCTTGCGCTCTCCGCCTATCATGCGAATACAGGAACGACGATTTTCTGGGGGGTCATCCTCGGAACGCCTATTGCAGCCATAGCCGGCCCGCTTTTTGCGCGCTTTATCAGCCCGCGTGTTCCCATCACCGAGACAAATCCGCTGGCAGAGCAGTTCGTCAGTCGCGAAATTCCCGCAAATCTTCCGGGTTTTATCATTACAGTTCTGACCATTACGTGCCCTGTCATCCTCATGCTGATCGGGTCTGCGGCTGATCTGTTTACGACGCCCAGGAGCGCGCCCAATACGTTCCTGCATTTCATTGGAAACACTGATATTGCCCTGCTGCTGGCAACAGTCATGTCCTTTTATGTTCTGGGTCTGGCGCGTGGCTTTTCCCGTGAGACAATCCTGAGATTCACCAATGAATGCCTCGGGCCAACGGCGCTCATCATGCTCCTGGTTGGTGCGGGTGGTGGCTTCGGGCGCGAACTGATCGACAGTGGTGTTTCAAAAGCCATCACGGATGCTGCTGTGAGCGCACATGTACCCCTTCTGGTTCTGGCTTGGCTTTTGGCAGCAATTGTCCGTGTTGCCTGTGGTTCATCCACTGTCGCCATGAGCACGGCTTCCGGTATCGCAGGCCCTATTTTGGCTCATTCACAGGGTGTGTCACCTGAACTGATGGTGATTGCGACGGGTGCAGGATCTGTCGCTTTCGGTCCTATGAACGACGCCGGGTTCTGGCAGATGAAGGAATATCTTGGCCTGACCGTCCCTCAGACCATCAAAACATGGTCGGTTCTGGAAACGATTATTGCGGTTCTGGGGCTCCTGTTCTGCCTCGGGGCGTCCATGGTCATCTGACAGCATCGATTACAGATATACACAGGGAAAAACTCCACCATGAGTACTACTCTTTTCGATCTGACGGGCCGTCGTGCTCTCGTAACCGGCTCATCTCAGGGAATTGGTTTCAGTCTGGCCCAAGGGCTTCAAGCTGCGGGAGCCGAAATTGTTCTCAACGGTCGTGATCCTGAAAAACTGCTTGCTGCGGCTGAGAAACTGGGCGGTGTGAAAACACTCCCTTTCGACGTTACGGATCATGCTTCTGTCAAAGCTGCGATTGATCGCTTTGAGGCTGAAACTGGCCCGATCGATATTCTCGTCAACAATGCCGGAATGCAGCATCGGGCGCCTCTAGAGGATTTTCCGCCGGAGATGTTTCAGAAGGTTCTCCAGACAAACCTGACATCCATTTTTAATGTTGGTCAGGCTGTCGCAAAACATATGCTAGGCCGAAAGAGCGGAAAGATTATCAATATTGCGAGTGTGCAGACAGCCCTCGCCCGCCCGAATATTTCGCCATACACTGCAACCAAAGGGGCCGTTGGGAACCTGACAAAAGGGATGGCCACGGAATGGGCCAGACATGGCCTGCAATGCAATGCAATTGCGCCTGGATATTTTGATACCCCTTTGAATGCCGCTCTCGTCAATGACGCAGAGTTCTCACAATGGTTGGAGAAGCGCACTCCTGCCGGACGATGGGGTCAGCTGGATGAACTGACCGGAGCCTGCATCTTTCTGGCATCCTCGGCGTCCTCTTTTGTAAATGGTCACGTTCTGTATGTGGACGGCGGGATCACCGTCTCGCTTTAAGAGAAGCTTATCGGCGCAGGAGCAGAACCAGTAGAAACGCTGCGCCGATTGCTGAAATTACAATCCCAACTGGTAATTCCTGAGACGGTAATAGGCACCGACTCAGGATGTCTGCCAGGACCGTCAGCATTCCTCCGGCAACCATAGTCGGTAGGAAACTTCTTTTCAGAGCGCTGCCCCAGCGTGGACGAACAAGATGTGGAATAATCAGCCCGACAAAACCGATAGGGCCACACAAAGCGACTGTCATGGCACAGCCAAAAGCGCAAACTACTAGAACACAAAGCCTAAGTTTCTGAACATGGATGCCAAGTGAAGCAGCCGTTTCTTCACCAGCCATCAGGGCATCAAGATCTCTGCGATAGACCAGACCGCCCAATAAAACCGTCAGAAAACCAAGACCGACGATGGGAAGTGCTGACCAAGACCCACCTGAAAAACTTCCCATCGTCCAGAAGAGCACGGATTGTGCCGTATTTCGGTCGCCCCAGAAAATCAGAAGATTGGTCAGTGTTGAAAAAACAAATGATACTGCGAGACCCGAGAGCAAGACACGCTCAGTCGAGATCACACGATTTTTCTTCCTTCTGACAGCAATCAGCAGAAGCAGGGTAGCCGTAGCAAACAATGCCCCCGTTGAAGCTCCAACTGCTGCTGTCCAGATTCCGAGCATGTCACCACATAAAACGATGACCGCAACGGCCCCTGTTGCTGCCCCAGAGGACAGACCAAACAGAAAGGGATCGGCCAGAGGATTTCGCGTTGCGGCCTGAAGAAGGGCACCTGCCCCGGCAAGCGTAGCCCCTGTCAGAAAAGCGAGAAAAAATCTGGGTATCCGTAATGACCATATAATGCGTGCAGCAATGTCATGACTGTAAGGCCCTGCCCAGAAAGCCGCTTTTAACGCCTGCCAGGATAACGACGCGCTACCAAGCGCAATTTCCAGAAAACAAAGTCCGACAATGATAGGTATGGCAACACAAAGACTATTCTTCCGAATCATGGCTTAGTCTCGGGATGCAGAAATACGGATATTTTTTCAATGGCATCAATATTGGCTGGAGAAGGCGTCATTTCATCATAACGTACAGCCATAATACGATTATCTTTTAACGCCACAGTCTCAGTTAAAAGAGGATGACTTTTCAAAAACGCCAGGCTTTGTTCAATACCGTCGCCGTAATCGACGATCAAAATAGCTTCCGGATCTCTGACGGCAACGCTTTCCCATGAGGCAGGCCCCCAGTTTGTCGGCAGATCTCTGAAAATGTTCTGCCCACCTCCCAGATGCATCAATTCTGTCGCAAGGGCATATTTCCCGGCCGTAAAAGGCCGATCCCGGCCACTATCATAAAGAAACACGCGCACAGGAGGACGCCCTGCCAGCTGCTTCTGAACAGCTTGAACACGCATTTTCCAGCCATTTACAAGGCTTTGAGCTTCTATTGTGCGATCAAAAACCTGTCCCAAACGTTCTTCATCACCATACAGCAGGTCCAGCGTCGGAAGCGCAAAGACCTGTCCCGCTCTCATGCAGCTCTCGGAGAGAACAAGTGTCGGAATACCCTGTGCGGCCAACGTCTCCGGTGTGACGTCCCCTCCCACGTGCATTCCGTAGTTCCAGCCCGCAAAAAAGAAATCCGTTCCAGCGTTCAGAAGCTGCTCAAGCGTTGGATAATGTGTAGCGATTTCCGGAAGATCGCCCAGCTCTTTCTCGAATACGGGTGTTCGCTTGTTCCAGCCAGAAATTCCGGTCACTCCCGTCATGAATGGCTGTAAGTGGAGCGCAAAAGCCATTTCTGCCATGTTGACATCATGAACGACGGCATGGGTTGGCCTATGCGTTATGGTTACTGGCTTACTGCAACTTTGGATCGTGACCGGATAAGAAAATGCGCTCTGAATACTCAGAAGCGTGCCCAGACCAAATACTTTCAGACAGTTTTTCACGGCTGTATTGGTCTGAACAAAAGAGACACATGTCCATCGTCGAGCGTAACCTGGTGCGCTTTTTGGTTAAATGCCAGCTCGAACATCGGCGAAAACAGAACCTTCCGGGACGCGTCATCCATAATCAGACGTCCCTCCCTCAACAGGAGCGTTCTATCTGCAAAATCAGGAACAAGAGAAAGATCATGCAAAACAGTAAGAACAGTCATGGGAAGCGTTCGAAGCAGGGTCAGCAGTTCTGAACGTGCAGATAAATCCAAATGATTGGTCGGTTCATCCAGCAGTAGGATACGAGGGGTTTGCGCCAGACAGCGCGCCAGCATAACACGCTGGCGCTCTCCGCCTGACAGGCTTCCCATGGTGCGCACCATTAATGAACTGATACGACAATGATGAATGGCAGTCTGTATTGCGGCCTTCCCTTCAGCCGAAGCCTCAGTCCCTTGAAAGGGTAATCGGCCAAGAGCAACGTAATCAGAGACAAGAAACTCTGATGCAACATCATCGCTCTGGGACAACCACGCAATCTGCCGAGCGATTTCTCGCCGTGTCAGATTATGAAGTGGTCGGCTAGCAAGTGTGACGCAGCCACTGGAGGGTTTCAACAAGCCTGCCAGGAGTTTTAGCAAAGTGCTCTTGCCAGCGCCGTTCGGCCCGATAATCGCAATATGCTCACCAGCCCTGACGGAGAAATCCGCCAGAGCCAAGGCCTCCTCGTATCCTAATCCTTCAGCCTGCAGCATGATGTCTGACACTATCAGAAGCCGGCCTGAAGGCTGATGGAAAAGGATCGTGGGGCTCCGAGCATCACTTCGCTTGGATAGCTTGTGTCAGCCCATTGGATGAAGTGCTTGTTACCCACATTGTCAATCCGGCCATACACCGTGACACCACGATAAGCGTGCCATGCAGCGAAAAGATTAACCAGAGCATAATCTTTCAAACTCAGTGTGTTAGCGTAATCTCCTTGACGTGCAGAGACGTATCGCATTCCTGCCCCGAGATCGACTGGCAGATCCGCAATGCGGGACCAGACACCCCAGAGATTGGCCGTCACCGCAGGAACATTCGGGACTTGATTGCCTGACGCATTCACCGATGCTGACGGATGGAAAGAGCCATATCGCGACCATGTGTATGCGACGTTTCCGGACAGGCTCCAGTGTTTGCCAAGTGTCAGATCCCCCTGCCATTCCACACCACGGGATTTCTGCACGCCTGCCGTTGCAACGGTATCGACCCCTGTCGCTACCAGAACGCGGGTTCGCCGGATATCGTAAAGGGATAACGTCGAGGTCAGATGCCCTTTCCAGAATGACCCCTTCGCTCCGATTTCGCCTTGTCGAGAGTGGCTCAACTGACTGAACTGACCTTTATTGACGAGGAAAATATTGGAGCCTGGCGGGTCTTCTGCTGTCGTATAAACACCATAAAGACTGATGTTATCCGTTAGATCATAAACAGGGCCAATACGGAAATTGGCGGGGTGATAGGTACCTTTGAAGCTTGTTCCCGCGTTAAAAGTACCATTCTGCCTGTAATTCTGACGATCCAGTTTCAGCCAGTCATAACGGAAACCTCCTACAACCCTGAAATTATCGCGGATTGTCAGAGCATCTTCCATGAAGATACCGGCATCAACCATCGTTGTGGGTGACTTTGTGTAAGGATACTCGCCGGCAAAGCTACCTGTTTGAGTCCGTTCCGGGCTAGCCAAAGAAACGCTATCTGCATAATTGGCATCAGGAAACCCACGGTTTCGGATCAGTCGTACATAATAGGCATCCCCGCCAACCACGAGACGGTTTTTCATTCCAAAGAGATGGAAATCAAACTGCCCATCCACGGTGTCTCCAACCTGATGCTGGTTCATGTAAACATAGAACCGATCACGACCTACGCGCCCTGGAGCGATTGCGTTTCCGCTCGCATCTGTCTGGCCTGGGGTGCTGATATAGCTGTAAGCCTCAGCATTGTTCCATGTGCGATTGGCATACACGACATAAGTCTTGTTATGAAAAGCTGTATTTACAGTGGGTTGCCACGTTAAATGAAGCGTCGGCGTCACGTTGACTGAGCCTGCTTTGGCGTCTTTGGTATTGTAATATCGCCACAGTGATGAGCGGCTGACGCCAAGCCCCTTAGAAGAAGACAATAGCCCACCGACCCCATCATGGATCTGCGACAACGGAACAAGTGGCGTACCGTAATAGGTTGAAAGTCGATCCGTGAGATAGTCCACACTCAGACGGGCTGTGAACTTCTTAGAAGGATGCCAGAGCAATGTAGTCGTAAAATCGTTACTGTGCGGGTCAGCCCCTGTAACATACCCGTCTGAGGACGTGCGGCTGAAATCACTGCGGATTGCCAAGGTATCAGTGATTGGAACAGAGCCTCCAACACCTGCATTCCAGGTATTAAAGCTGCCATAGGACACAAGCGCATTCGCATGAGGACCATCGAATGCAGGGTCGCGTGTTCGCATGTCCACGGCCCCGCCCACAGCACCCTGCCCGTACAGAACGGATGATGGACCTTTAAGAACCTGAACGCTCTCTAGGTTAAAGCTGTTAAGTGGACGGTTTACCATGGTGGTTGGGCCATAATAGATCCCGTCCCGCAGGATCAGAACCTGATTTCCACTGAAGCCACGCATCATCATCTGGGCCGGACTTCCGGGAGAGCCACCAGATGACACGCCCGGGGCACTATCGGCGGCCTCTTCAGCGTGAGCATAGCCCCGCTGCTCCATAACGCTTCGCTGGATGACGTTGATGGTTGCAGGGTTATGCTGAACCGTTAGTCCAAGCCGTCCGCCAATTGCCGCTGTGTCTTTAAGAGACTGTACCCGGCCATGTGCGGTGATATGCTCTTCTTTTGCTTTTATTTCGGTCTTCCGAACATCTTCTGTCTGGGCAAATGCTGGCTGGAACACGGTGAGTGCCGCGACAGGCAGGGCACAAAAAAAACTCTTTTTCCTCATGGATAACGCAAACTTCACTCAACAATGCGTCACTACGATGAGTGAGAGAAAGAGACCCTCACTGCGTCCGGTGCACCCCGCCCTTCCGCTTCGTCTGTAACCATTTTCGATGGCAGGTCTCCTGGCTCGCGGATCAATGACAGGTCACAAACCTTCCCAAAGCAGACGCTCCAGTGGTCGGGCGTAAAAGCCTCCGTGTGACTTGTCTCACCACTTACAGTTGCGGGGGCAGCCACAGCATTTCACTGCGTTCCCTTTTCATCCCCTTTCGGGGAACCATCCGTGAGCAAGGGACATAACCGAAACTCCAGAACAGTCAAACATATATGTTATAACATAACAATATACTTTTTGAATTAAATTTAATTTTGCTATTGCAATATTGACGAAGTGAGACAAACCAGCGCGGTAGACCTCCTCTGAACGATTCCCCTATGGGGTATATATATCAAAGGTTTTCCAAGGCTTATGGTACCTCTGAAAACTCTTGGAAAATCGCTTCGCAACACCTCTATATTGAAAAAACATTTAACTTTCATATTGCTCTTTCTGAGAATGAGTATCATCTTCATAAAAAGTTCGCAGAAATATATGTAACATTCCCGCGAACACTCATTCTTGCTGGAGGTAGTCAGACCATTCCATGAAACCTGTCCTGTCGGGTTCCTTACCCCGGAAGAAGCTTTATCCTGCGTTGTTCACAGCATTTTTGCTGTCCGGGTCATGGACTGGCGCATTTGCCGCTACGTCTGACGATACTGGGAAACCTGAAGACGGACATAAAAAACTCCTTCCCACGGCTTCGACCAAAACCCCTTCCGTTCACCAGGACAGCAAAACACAAGCGCATTCGAACGCCCAGGACGACAACCAGCCTCCCGGAAGCATCGAACAACTTCTTGTAGAAGGTCACCGCAAGGACGCATCTACGGATGGGACCGGCACCTATACTGTCTCGGCTGTTTCGACGACCAAGATGCTGCTCAAGCCTATGGACGTTCCTCAATCCATCTCGGTGCTTAGCAGCCAGCAGATGAAAGATCAGAATCTCAATACGGTTGATGCTGCGCTCAAACAGGTCGCTGGTGTCAACGTCAACATGTATGGAGACGGAACTGGCGGATACACAGCGCGTGGATTTACTCTGCAGGCGCAGTATGACGGCGTTCCATCCATGGGGGGGCTGACCCTCAGCCAGCAGTATGATCTGGCAATCTATGACCGTATCGAGGTTCTGCGCGGACCGGATGGCATGCTACAGGGCTCCAGCACACCTGGCGGTAGCGTCAATTTCGTGCACAAGCGCCCAACCAACGATTTCCAGGGAAATGCCTCGTTCTCTGCCGGGTCATGGAATAACTATCACGCCACACTGGACGTGGGTGGACCCATCGCACATTCAAAGATCATCTCTGCACGTCTCGTCTTTGCAGGGACTGATCGCAATCAGTTCTACAACAACGCCTACGACCGTCGGTGGACGATTTATGGCGTGACAGACGTCCATCTGACCCGCCGTGACACGCTGACTGTTTCAGTCACGTCCCAGACCAACGATACAACGCGCTACATGGGCCTGCCCCGTGCCAGCAACGGTGCGGATTTGAATCTGCCAACTAGTACCTTTGTTGGCGCTAACTGGGGGAAATCCGAAGTCCCCATGACGGAAGTAGAAGCTCAACTTGAGCATCTGTTTTCACATGGATGGCGCGGGCGCATCAACTATCGGCATCGAACGGCCGATACAACGCTGCAATATGCTTACCTCAATGCCTATAACGCTGCGGCCCGAACCGGAAATTTTGTCGTCGCCAATACTCGGTATGACGAAACCAATGATGGCCTGGATGCCTATGTCACGGGGCCAGTGCATCTTTTCGGGCAGCGACATACCCTGATGATGGGCGCTAATTATGACCGCTACGTCTATGAAGGTGGCGGAGCCAGCGTAAATTCCCGCAGCTATGCTGCGCTGGGAGGAATTCCGCTGATGGCCTCAGGCTCTATTCCATCCCTTGCGCTTCCTACGATCAGCAATCGCTATTGGGAGCCCTCGACCCAGTGGGGCGTGTACGGCCAGGCACAAATCAAACCGATTTCACCTTTTGCTATTCTGATTGGCGGTCGCGTCAGTGGTTACGTCAGCAAGACGCGTCGTATTTCCCCAACCGTTGGCACAACCAGCACCGACATTGATCAACAAGGTATTCTGACCCCTTATATCGGCGGCGTTCTCCATCTGCGTCCAAACGTCACGGCTTATGTCAGCTATGTTTCTACCTTCTCCCCGCAATCGGCTTTCGACACAACGGGGCGCCTTGCCCCTGTTCGAGGCAATCAGCTTGAGGGTGGTATCAAGGGTGAGTTCTTTAAAGGCCATCTGGGCATGACCCTGTCAGGCTACAAGATCATCCAGAAGAACGAAGCAATTTATAACAGTACGATTGGTGCTATCTGTGGCCCAGGTGGAGTGGATGACTGTTATGTCGCTACCGGCAAGACCCGCAGTCAGGGCGCGGAAGCCGAACTGATTGGTCGCCCGCTGGAAGGATGGGACATCAACGCCAGCTACACATATAACGACAACAAGATCGTCAATAATGGAAATGCGACCCAAGCCGGCCTGACCTATGCCGGGAACTCACCCAAGCACTTGTGGAAGCTGTGGACGCATTATCGCTTTGAACCTTATCATGGGGCACAGAAAAACATTTGGAGTATCGGAGGTGGTCTGAATGCCCAGACCAGCACTTTTGGTACCAACCGCACCGTCACTCAGGGCGGCTATATCATTGGATCTGTTCAAGCCAGCTATCAGTGGAACAAATATCTGTCCCTGTCTGCAACATTGAACAACATCGCCAACAAACGTTACTACCAGCGCCTCGGTAATCTTTACTACTATAACTACTACGGAGAGCCGAGAAACTTCATGTTTACGCTCCGATCAAACTTCTGACGCCGGCTTTAGGCTGCTCTACAAATTGACTGAAACACACCGTGGCTCAAAGGATACGGAGGCACGGTGTTAAGCGCCTGGGGAGCAGTTTTCTCTGTATGTGTGCCTGCCCCTACCGTACCGGGATCGGTCTGCTTAGACCACATCAACAGCATGATGAGAGCTGCGAGAACGATAATAATTGTTAGAAGAACCCAACGTTTTTCCATGATCTTTCTCCGGCTGCCGCTGGAACACGAGGCGTGTGCAGCCCTCTATGAAAGAAAACGCTCGGGAGAGATAAGTTTTCTCACACAAAAGAAAATAATGCCTCTTAATCCAGGATCGCTTTTTTGCATGAGTGCACGCCTGGGACAGATCGCACAGACGGAGAAAGTACCGTGTCAGACCTCATGACATGATACTCCACTCCCCTGGCGACAACGCAGATATCCTTTATCGTTGCCAAAGGATGAAAGGCGCCTCCAGAGGAACGCACAGACCGTCCATAACGGGTATGATACGAAGCGTATAATCAGAGATTTCTCCCTCCAGATTCACATCTGTCTCGTAAGCGATCCACCCATCCTGAAGATCTTCAGTTCGATGGAGAGGCACGATCCGCGCCTTCTCCTCTATTGGTTCGGCATAAAGCTGAACATCGAGCAATTTTGGATCGATCGTTCCGGGATGGATGAAAGCATGAGGAGATTTACCACTCTCCTTATCAGGAATAACCACTTCTCCAATCCGGAGGCTGCTCCATCCTGCCTGAAGCATTTTACTACGGTCAAAAATATCGGGGGCAGAGCACCTATCGATCTGGTACCGCTCTCTGTAGCGCTCTGACAGAGGCAGATAGAACGTCTCCGTATATTCGCGAACAGTGCGGTTTGCAGAAAAATCCGGTGTCAGACGAGCCATGCTCTCCCGAATTTTGGCGGTCCAGGCCCGAGGAATGCCTTGTTCATCGCGCTCAAAAAACTCTGGCAAAACGTGTTCTTCCAGCAGTCGATACAGTTCCTGCGCATCGGTATGATCGAAAGCCGGGTCCCCTCCATGCTCCAACCCATCCCCCAATGCCCATCCGACTTCCGGGGTATAGGCTTCCGCCCACCATCCGTCCCTTTCAGAAAGATTCAGGCCACCATTCACCAGAACCTTCATGCCGCTCGTGCCGCTGGCTTCCCACGGACGACGCGGCGTATTCAGCCAGAGATCTACGCCCTGGACCATCTTCTGTGCGAGAGCCATATCGTAATCTGCCAGAAAAACGACCTTGCCTACGATATCCTGACGCTGGCAAAAGTTGACCCAGCGCGTAATCATGGCCTGCCCCTCCATGTCTTTGGGGTGAGCTTTTCCAGCCAGAATGATCTGAACAGGGCGGTTCTCGTCTTTCAGAAGCCTGACAAGCCGTTCCTCATCATGCAGAATAAGATCCGGGCGCTTGTAAGTCGCAAATCGTCTGGCAAACCCGATCGTAAGTGCGTCTGGCCTGAGAGCGGGGGTTGGCAGGCACCATAGCCCATCCTCTCCGACGGTACATTGTCGGGAGGGAAGCTCCTCGGATAACGCCTGAAGAAGACCACGCCTTGAGGCGCATCTCATCTGCCATAAACTTTCGTCATCCAGATGACGAACAGCGTCTCCCAGTCCTTCGAGCGTTCCCTGCCAGCGTCCCTTCCCGGCTATTCTGGTCCAAAGATCGTCCGCTGCAACAGAATCCCACGTAGGAGTATGAACGCCATTGGTAACAAAGGAAACCGGAACTTCCCTTTGTGGCCAACGAGGAAACAACGGAGCAAAAAGAGAGCGGCTCACCTCTCCGTGCAATTGACTGACACCATTCACTGCACAACTGCTTTTCATGGCCAGATAGGCCATGTTGAAAAACTCATCCGTATTCTCCGGATTAAGTCTCCCGAGGGCCAGAAACTCCTGAATGGGGAGACCGAGACGTTCTTCCGAATAAAACGTCAGATGGCTTTCGATCAATTTGGGCGGGAAAAGGTCAAATCCGGCGGGAACAGCAGTATGGGTTGTGAAAAGTGTCCCAGCCCGAGCGATAATCTGTGCTTGTGAAAACGGAATATTCAGGTCTTCTGCAATGCACCGCGCTCTTTCCAATGCGGCGAAGGCTGCATGGCCTTCATTCAGATGGCAGATCTCTGGTCTATGTCCGAGAACATGCAGAAGCCGCCAGCCCCCAATACCCAGAACCATTTCCTGACGCAGTCGAAGTTCAGCATCGCCTCCGTAAAGCTGCGTGGTAATGCAGCGAATGGCGGGAGGGTTGGAAGGGTCATTCGTATCCAGAAGATACAGGGTTGCCCGCCCAATGACGGCCTTCCAGGCACGGAGCCAGATTTCCCCCGTCGCAGTCTGGACAGATAGGCGAAACCATTCGCCGTCAGGCGTTAGAACGGGCTGAATAGGGAGATGAGCGGGGTCATTAAAGGGATAAAGGGCTTTCTGCGTGCCTTCAGGCGTAATTTCCTGCCGGAAATACCCTTGTGCATACAGGAGCCCTACCGCGACAACTGGTACACCCAGATCACTGGCGGCTTTGAGTTGATCGGCGGCTACATTTCCCAACCCACCTGAATAAATGGGAAGAGCCTCGCTAAGCATGAATTCCATGCTGAAATAGGCGACTTCAGACAGACTGCTTTCCGGGTATTTTTGAGTAAACCAGGTACGCCGTTCGAGTTCGTACTTCCGTCGCGCCATACTGGCTTTTATCAACGCCTTGGTGTCAGGATCACTCAGAGCTGCTGCAAGGTCTGATTTGGGTGTCCTAGTCAGCGTAATCCAGGGATTGCGCGTTTTTTCCCAGAGGTCAGGATTGATACTTTGCCACAGAAGATCGGCTTCATGGTTCCAGGTCCAGTGAAGATCCAGTGCGAGAATTTTCAAAGCTGTTTCTGTCGTCCGTGATGGACGGGGTGATGTTGCAGTCATTAGACCGGAACTCCCATGGCTTTTGCCTGAAGGACATTGCCTCATGCAAGCACGTTGACCAGAAGTATAACGCACCAAAGCCAAAGAAAGACGCTTTCAGAATAGCGCAGACATACTTCGTGATGTCATGCTTTATTCCCAGAAAGAAAATCGTCTTTTCGACCACAAGCAGCCAGTTTCTCTCCAGTAATCAAGTCACGAACTACACAACGCAGGACTATTTTTGAGCGAGACCCTTCGCAGCCAGAAATGCGTAAAAGCTATTCCTGAAAGGAAAAACAGAAAATAACGCACGGCGTTCCCCTTTTCAGAGGTGATTATGAAGCACAAATCTGTCAGATATATGCGGGAACCGTGGCAAACGTGCTTCCGTGCGTGAAAGTTTCTTTTTTAGGTTGGGAGAAAACATCATGTCGCTTGGGGTTATTATTGTTATTAGCCTTGTCGCCGCCCTGTTTATTCTGGGACCAATTCTTGTCGCTGTTGGCGCAGCGGCCTGGATCAATGATCGTTTTTTGACCCGCAAGTAGTTTCAAAACCTGATTTTTCAGGAGGAAGAGAGAGGGTCTGCAGACGCCAGTGCGTCCGGTAAGAAAGAATGTTCCAGCTTGTCGGTGCGACATCCATTAGATTTTCCCAAGTCACATCCAATCCAAGACAGGCCAGAATCAGGAGCCGGACGATATCGGCGTCCGCCATTACCGCCACTGTCTCATCTTTTGTCTGGATCTTCCGAAGCCACTGCACCACGCGATGATAGACCATGCTACGGCTTTCTCCGGCCGGCGGCACAAACTTCGGATCATGAAGCCATTTCTCCAGATCTTCTGCTGAAATTGTCTTCAAAGGGCGTCCGCTCCACGCTCCATAATGACGAGAACACAATTCTGGGGCGACCGTAACTAGCTGTCCGATAGTTTCTGCCAGTTGTTCTGCTCCTTCTTGTAAAGTCCCGACAACCCATTGATCAGCCGTCGGCCAAGCGAGCTTTCGTAGCTCTGAAAAGTCTCGCAGCACCTTCCCGTCAGGGAAAACGCCCTGTTTTAGACTTGGCAACATCGACAATGCGAAACAGAGAAGCTTCATCTGGACCCGGACGCCCAGTCAGACAGGGCTCTTTCCAGTCGATGCCACTCTTCCTCATTGCGGGGTACTCCCAGTCTCAACTCAACAGGGCGCTGGGGGAAAACGCGCGTTACAATCCCTTTTTTGCACAGGAACATCCAAAGTTCAGACGCCTGTTGTGTGTGGATCAAAGTAAACAAACG
This sequence comes from Gluconobacter japonicus, assembly GCF_002723975.1. Lineage (GTDB taxonomy): Bacteria > Pseudomonadota > Alphaproteobacteria > Acetobacterales > Acetobacteraceae > Gluconobacter > Gluconobacter japonicus. Next base: position 68,618 of record NZ_BEWO01000010.1, on the reverse strand, counting down.
CGTTGATCCATACACAAGCAGTCCAGCGCTGGTCAGGGCGGCGTTAAGCCTTGTCATGTCATCATCAAGACGCGTCCTGATATGAGTAATCCATGCCGTATTGGTGAGCGCCTGATACCCTATGGTCAGTGCGGGCGCACTGACAGCCCAGTCCCCCATAAATGTGCGCATTTGATCTGCAAGATTCTTGGAGGCCACCAGAAAACCAAGCCTTATCCCTGGCAATCCGTAGCTTTTCCCAAAAGATCGCAAGATAACCAGTCTTGGGAAAGGAAGGAGAGAAACTGTATTTTCTTCTTCAAAATCTGCAAAAGCCTCGTCCACAATCAGATAAGATCCTGATTTGGCGCATCTTTCTGAGAGTCTACGAAGATATGCAATCGAGAGGTAGCGGCCGTCTGGATTGTTAGGATTGCAGAGGACACAGACCTGATTCGGCTGATCAACGGCGTTTTCAAAACTGGAACAATCCGTCACAATTGAAACGTCTGCTCCTGCATTACGCCAGGATTGCTCATGCCCAGAGTATGTCGGGCCAAAAATCGTGACACGTTTAGCCTGCAGGACCACTGGCAACAGTGCGATAAGCATCTGTGTTCCTGGCCCGGCAACGATCATATCGGAAGATGCCGCGCCGTAAGCCTGAGCAGCAGCCTGCCGGAGCGCTTCTTCTTCTTCCGCTTCTGGTAATCGTGTCCAATCCCCTATCACCGCCTGATCGACAGGGTAAGCGTAAGGGCTGATCCCGGTTGAAAGATCCACAAAGGGTTGTGGCGCTTCGGGAAAAGATCGCATGATCTGACGAACCTGCCCACCATGAGCTGGCATATTTTTCAGCATGGCTGCCGTCATGCTAGATCACGGCATCCGGATGAAATATGCAGGTCCATGAGCGTCTCCTTTCTCTCCCACACGATTTCCGTTGCCTGTCTCGCCTGCGCAATCGAGGCCGTTTTTGGCTATCCGGCCTGGCTGTTTCGTCTGATTGGCCATCCCGTGACGTGGGTTGGCGCTCTTATCGCCCGACTGGATCATCGGCTCAACCATTCCAATGACACTCCAGGACGTCGCAAACTCAAAGGTGTCATTGCTCTTGGCTTACTGACGGCACTTCCTGTCTTGATTGTCTTGTTGTCTCTCAAGCTTTTGAGCCTGATCGCCACTCCTCTGGAAATCCATATTCTGGAAGGGTTGGTCGCAAGCACCCTTATTGCTCAAAGATCCCTCTGGGAACACGTCCGCGCCGTTCTGTATGGCTTGAAGCGCGAAGGCCTGGCAGGAGGCAGGAAAGCTGTCTCCATGATTGTAGGGCGTGATCCCGAGCAACTGGACGAAGCCAGTGTGATCCGGGCAGCCATCGAAAGTCTGGCTGAAAATTTCTCGGACGGGATCGTCGCACCGCTGTTCTGGGCGGCGCTTGGGGGTCTGCCCGGAGTTGTGTTCTACAAATCTATCAATACTGCGGATAGCATGATTGGCCATCTCACGCCTCGTCATGCTGCCTTCGGATGGGCCTCTGCGAAGCTGGATGATCTGATCAATCTCCCCGCTTCCCGTCTTTCTGCAGTGTGGATCATTCTTGGCGCCATGACGATGCGGCAGGCCAGTCCATTGGGGGCTTTTCAGGCCGTCAGATACGATGCCCGCCATCATCGCTCCCCCAATGCAGGCTGGCCGGAAGCTGCCATGGCAGGTGCACTGGGCCTCAAACTTGCAGGACCCCGTGTCTATGGTGGCGTGATGGTTGAAGACCATTGGATGGGCAATGGCCGATCGGAAGCGATACAAGACGATCTCGCAAGGGCACTCCGGCTCTATCGTCGGGCATGTGGGGTTCAGGGTCTTGTTCTTATCGGACTGGCGTCGTGGCTCTGGCTCTGACGCACATCAAACAGGCTGAGCCAAAGATAAAAGCGCGCCCAGATCCAGACAGCTCTCCAGATGGTCAGCCCACTCGTCCAAGGCGTTTTCAACACGCTCATCTTGATCCTGCAAGGAACTGAGTGGCATCCCAAGACGTGCGAGAAGTGCTGCGCGTGCCTTGCCGCCAGAAAGCAGCCCATGCAGATACGTTCCCCAGACCTGCCCGTTTGCAGAAACGGCGCCATCAGGCTGGCCTTCAAGAATAGCAAAAGGCCGGTTGCAATCCGCTCCGGTCGTGCGACCAATATGAATCTCGTATCCGGACAGTGCAATGTTTTCTGGAAGAAGGGTTCCGCACACTTCGGTCAGACGTTTCTCCTTTGTCAGCACCGTCTTCACATTCAGCAGACCCAGCCCTTCCACCATTTCGCAGGAGCCTTCAAGGCCCTCCCGATCTTCAATCGCGTAACCAAGCATCTGATACCCACCACAGATACCCAGAACTCGACCTCCTCGACGGACATGGGCCTTGAGATCTATATCCCACCCCTGTTCCTTGAAGGCCTTCAGGTCAGAAATAGTCGCCTTTGATCCTGGAAGGATGACGAGATCACATACGGGGAGCGGCCGACCCGGCGGAACAATATCCAGAGAAACGCCCGGGTCGGATTTTAAGGGATCGAGATCATCAAAATTGGCAATTGTTGGCAGGTGCGGCACGGCTATGCGAAGGCCACTCGCAGCCCCCGTGGTCGTTATAAGGTCTGAAGCGTCCTCGGCCGGCAGATCTCCGACGCGCGCCAGATGCGTGACAAGTCCAAGAGGCGGCCAACCTGTTTGCTGAGCGATAACGGTCATACCTGCAGCAAACAGCGAGGCATCTCCACGCATTCTGTTGACAATAAATCCCTTGATCCGCGCGGCATCCGTGTCAGGCAGAACGGCTTTGGTACCTACCAGACTGGCAATTACGCCGCCCCGGTCAATATCACCAATCAGAACGACGTTGACATTCGCTGCCTCAGCAAACCCCATATTAGCAATGTCATTCGCCCTGAGATTGACTTCGGACGCAGACCCTGCCCCTTCGATCAAAACAATATCCGCGTCTGCCGCCAGTCGCTGAAAAGCACTGAGAACTTCTGGTAGAAGAGCTTTTTTGACGCTTTGATATTCCCGAGCCCGAACGGTTCCGCGCATCTTTCCACAGACGACCAGCTGTGAGCCGGTTTCGCTTTGTGGCTTCAGCAAAACGGGGTTCATATCGACCGTTGGATCAACACCGCAAGCGCGCGCCTGCAAGGCCTGCGCACGCCCGATTTCACCACCATCGCGCGTTACGGCGGCGTTATTGGACATATTCTGAGGTTTGAAGGGCCTTACCTTTAGTCCACGTCGCGTCAAAGCACGGGCAATACCCGCAACCAGCACCGATTTTCCAACGCTGGAGCCGGTTCCCTGAAACATGAGAGCCCGCGTCTTCGGTACGCTACCCATCAGAATTCAAACCCGGCCTGTGCTTTGACGCCTGCGCTGAAATGATGCTTTACCAATGTCATTTCCGTCACCAGATCCGCTGCTTCCACCAAAGCAGGCTTGGCGTTTCTGCCAGTAATGACGACGTGCTGCATGGCTGGTCTGTCCTTGAGGTCAGACAGAACCTGCTCCAGCGGAAGGTAGTCATAACGCAGGGCAATATTCAGTTCGTCCAGAACCACCAAACCGACATCGTCACGCTTCAAAGCTTCTTTCGCAACCTCCCAGGCGCGCTCACAGGCCGCGATATCCCTTGAGCGATCCTGTGTCTCCCATGTAAAGCCCTCGCCCATGGTGTGCCATTCAAGAAGGTCCTCAAAACGCTCCAGAGCGGACCTTTCCCCCGTCATCCAGGCCCCTTTGATGAACTGTACCACCACAACCCGTCGGCCATGACCCAGTGCCCTCAGGGCAAGGCCGAAAGCCGCCGTTGATTTCCCTTTTCCCGGTCCGGTGTGAACAGCCAGAATGCCTTTTTCCACGGTCTTGGATGCGACTTCCTGGTCCTGCATATCCTTGCGTTTCTGCATTTTTTCCCGATAGCGGGCGTTTTCATCCGAAATACTCATGCCGCGTCCTTGCCTCTGCCTGCCATGACGTGAAAAAATGAACCTGACACATGCCCACGATATCCGCCTGCTAACCCCAGATCGTTGCCATTCCCATCGCGAAGGAGTGCCAGCGCAGAGTCCTTTCCCGGATTTGTCACACGGGCGTAGTGAAATTCATGCCCACGAAAAACCGCGCCTTTCGTACCCAGAGCGCAATCCGTCTGGAGAATAGCTTCCCGGTAGCCAAGATTCATTTTCCGCTTTGCGAAACTTGTCTCATGGCTGAGAAGGCCGGTCATCTGATGGATTATGCCATCAGCATCTTCAAGCGCCCGTCCCAACACCATGAAGCCTCCACATTCTCCATGAACCGGGCGAGTTCGGGAGAAAGCTGCAAGACGTCTGATAAACTGATCTGCCGCAGCCAGAGAGCCTGCATGCAGTTCCGGATATCCACCGGGAAGCCAACAGGCGTCGCAGCTCTCATCAGGCCCCTCATTGGCGAGAGGCGAGAACGGGATCAGTTCTGCACCGGCCTGCCGCCAGCTTTTTGCAACATGCCCGTAAAGAAAGGAAAATGCAGCATCATCCGCAACCGCGATCCGTTGTCCGGGTGGCAGAACGGCAAGCTCTCCTCTGTCCTGCGCGTTCATTGGTGATGCGGCTTGAAGAAGATTATCGAGATCAAGCGATTCTTCCGCTCGGCTCTGAAGGCGCTGGAGAAGCTCTTCTAACGTCGCCTGTTCTCGTGCCTGCACCAGCCCAAGATGCCGTTCGGGCAATTTTAGAGACGGATCACGCATGAATGCTCCCAGAACCGGGATTCCAGCCGCAAGCACAGCCTCACGCGCCATGGAAAGATGACGGGGGGACGCAACCTGGTTCAGAACAACACCCGCAACACGAACATCAGGGTCCAGTGTTGCGAAGCCATGTGCGATGGCGGCGGCTGATTGTCCCTGCCCTGAGATATCCAGAACCAGCACAACCGGGATATCGAAACGGGCCGCGATATCCGATGGTGCTCCGCGCGACTTTTCAGGCTCGAGCAGCCCATCAAACAATCCCATAGCCGATTCAACCACCAGCAGGTCCGCCCCTTCAGCAGACCGGACAAGCATGGTTTCCAAAAGGCTGGGCGTCATGGCCCAACTGTCCAGATTGAGGCTGGAGCGTCCTGTCACAACCTCATGAAACGCAGGGTCTATATAGTCTGGCCCGGTTTTCGCCGCCTGAACGGCAATGTTTCTTCCGCGTAGAGCCGCCAGCAGCCCGAGGGTCGTCGTTGTCTTCCCTCCGCCTGAACGGGGAGCAGCAATCATGATAGCGCGTGTCATTTCTTGCCTTCGTTCAGAGTGTGTGGCTCGCTTTCAGGCATAAATATCGTATTCTGTACCTGATGACTGCCAAAGCGCCCCCACTCCGATATGGCTGGACGACCGGAAGCTGCGCTACGGCGGCGGCCAAGGCAGCATGGACGGCTTTGAAGACGGGTCAGTTCCCTGATCCGGTCCTCATCACTCTTCCCGGCGGCAAATCGGCCAGCTTCGTTCTTGCTGGTCAGGGCTTCAACGAAAACGGAGCCTGGGCGGCCGTCGTCAAGGACGCGGGCGATGACCCGGATGTGACGCATGGCGCTCTCATTCATGCGGCGGTACGGGAACATCCATCGGGAAACGGTGTGACATTCGTAGCGGGTGTCGGTGTAGGCACCATTACCCGCCCCGGTCTGCCTCTGCCGCCCGGAGAGCCCGCCATTAACCCTGTTCCCCGCCAGATGATTATTCGCGCGCTTGAAGACGTTTCCGGATCGAATGTTTCCGCGGAAGTGACGCTGTCGGTCGAAAACGGGATCGCCTTGGCGAAAAAGACACTGAACAGTCGGCTGGGGATTGTTGGCGGTCTGTCTATTCTGGGCACAACCGGGATTGTCGTACCTTTTTCCTGCTCCGCATGGATCGACAGTATCCATCGAGGCATTGACGTCGCACGTGCCCTCAACCTTCCCCACCTGGCTGCTACCACTGGAAATGTTTCTGAACATGCTGTTCAGGAACTTTACGGGTTGCCGGAGACCGCTCTGATCGAAATGGGAGATTTCGCAGGCGGTGTTCTCAAATATATCCGACGCCATCCGGTTCCACGTCTGACGATCGGGGGCGGTATTGCGAAAATGACGAAACTGGCTCAGGGCCGGATGGATCTGCATTCCAAGCGTGGAAGCGCCGACATGACTGCCCTCGCGGCGCTGGCGACGACTGCTGGTGCCGCCCCAGACCTCGCGGAGGCCATTGCCCTCACGCCAACCGTTGCAGAAGCTTTTCTGCTCGCATCCCAGGTGGGGATCCCGCTTGGAGATCATATCGCAAGTGTTGCACGACAATTTGCCCTCAGCGTTCTGGAAGGCAGTAACGTTATGCTGGATGTGCTGGTATTTAACCGGCAAGGGCAGTGCGTTGGGCGCAGTCATCCAGTGGGTAACCCACCTCTGAAACGTCTCTGATACTCGGGGTCATACAGCGCACTTTCCCGAAATTCTTCCGCGCCAAGAGCAGGCCCCACCAGAACAAGCGCGGTCCGTTCGACGGGGCTTTCGGACGCTTTTTCCTGCAATGTGCCAAGTGTTGCCCGAATGGTAATCTGGTCCGGCCAGGTTGCCCGTGCAACGACTGCCACTGGGCAGTCTGCCCCATAAAACGGCAGCAGCTCCTTTACGATCCGCTCGAGCGCATGGACTGCAAGGTGGATGGCGAGCGTTGCTCCCGTCGCTGCATAAGCTGCCAATGTTTCCCGGGGAGGCATGGACGATGCGCGCCCGCTGACGCGGGTGAGTACGACAGTCTGCGCCACTTCGGGGACTGTCAGTTCTTTGCCGAGAACAGACGCGGCCGCAGCGAAAGCAGGCACACCAGGTGTCATGGTCCAGGGAATACCCAACCTGTCCAGACGACGGGTCTGTTCGGCGATTGCACTGTAAATGGAAAGATCCCCAGAGTGGAGACGCGCAACGTCCTGCCCGGCTTCATAAGCTCGAACATATTCCTGCTCGATCTGGTCCAGAGAAAGCGGCGCAGTGTTTACTTTGCGGACGTCCTGAGGGCAATGCTCCAGCATTTCCTCAGGGACGATAGAGCCCGCATAAAGACAGACCGGGCAAGACGCCAGAAGGTCACGACCACGAAGTGTCAGAAGATCGGCTGCGCCAGGACCAGCGCCAATGAAATGGATCGTCATCCGTTCTCTATCCTTGTCCTGTCTGATGATATCGCAAGTGCGCAGGTCACGTCTCTGTCGCTCTGTCGTGTGACGAACAGGCGGCTTTTGGGCCCTGCTCCAGCAAGAGCGCACGCCTCAGCCACGGAACTGAAACCGGTTTTTTCGAAAGCGAGAGCTGAATGAGTTTCACATTCTACCTGTCGTTCAGCCATGTCCTGCGCGCTGATCCAGACCAGTTCAACTTTCAAAGTTTTCGCCAGAGCAGAAATGGCCGGTTCCCCTTGTCTGAAGGCCGGAGCAGCGAGCCTGGCTAATAAGTGACCAGCCGACACACGTTGGACCAGCGACAACAAAGCATCTGTGGTGATGTCTGGCCGACAGCCAATACCTGCAACAATCATTCACTGTCCCCTGAGATTGTCGTCCCATACTGGGTGACTCGCATGGCGGGCCGAAATGCATGGAGACGACCTACCGCGTCGAGCCGTTCAATGCCGATGCGCGTTAGGGTGCCACCATATTTCGCATGTTGAGCTGCCAGTATGGCCTCTCCTTCAAGCGTCACAGCATTGGCAACAAGACGTCCTCCCACGGGGAGCGCCTTGCGCGCCTGCATGAAGATATCCTCGCTGGTGAGGCCTCCGCCAATGAACACGGCATCAGGACGATCCAGAGACACAAGCGCCCCGGGCGCACGACCTTCTACAACCTGCAAACCGGGAACGCCCAGCGTCAGAGCGTTGCGGCTGATCCGGGCTGCCCGTTCTGAATTCTGTTCAATAGCGATTGCGCGATTTGAGGGATGGCGCAGCATCCATTCAATCGCGACCGACCCGGCTCCTCCTCCAATGTCCCACAGAACCTCCCCCGTTCTCGGCGCAAGTGTGGACAGGGTGATGGAACGAATTTCGCGTTTGGTAATCTGCCCATCATGCTCGAACAGATCGTCATCAAGGCCTGAAGCGAGTGGAATGATCTGCGCGTCTTTATTCGCTTGGATTTCAATGCCTATCAGATTGAGATCCGCGACAGGCAAAGTTCCATCTTCTGCCCGGAAACGGCGTATGCACTCGTCTGGACCACCAAGACGCTCCAGAACGTGAACTCGGGACTTTCCAAACCCTCGATTCGCCAGAAAGCGGCAGACCATTCCGGGTGTATCCCCATCCGCAGAAAGAACAACCAGTCTCAAAGCAGGTTGTAGGTGCGGTGCAAGCGTTTCCAAAGGTCTCCCGCATAGCGAAAAGACACGAACGTCTTGTTGTGCCCATCCAAGACGGGCACAGGCCCAGGCGATTGAGGATGGTGCGGGTACGCAGATCAGTTCCCTTGGTTCAAGATGCCTTGAAAGCGTGCTTCCAACGCCAAAAAAGAACGGATCTCCAGAAGCCAGAACAGCTACGGGTTTTCCTCGCATCTCCAGAATACGCTGTATCCCGTCAGAAAACGGCGAACCCCAAGTTTCTGTTGCTCCCCGGATCACGCTAGCGGCCAGTCTCAGATGACGCTCTCCACCGAAAACTGTCTCCGCCTGAGCGATGATCTGACGCGCAAGAGACGAAAGCCCCTCGACACCATCCTCGCCAATTCCGATAACGCTGAGCCATGGGGGTGTCATCGGCCTCCTCCGGCAGAGGGACCAATTCTATGCGTGTTCTGATCCTTGGGGGCACTACCCAAGCCAGCCAACTGGCTCACAGGCTTAGTACGGACGAAGGGTATAACACCGTTTTCTCCCTCGCCGGGGTAACGAAAAATCCGGTTTTGCCAACTGTTTCGGTGCGAATTGGTGGATTTGGTGGAGCGCACGGCCTGCGTGTTTTCCTGCGGGACCAGGGCGTGGGAGCCGTTGTGGATGCCACGCATCCTTTTGCAGCCCAGATGAGCCGCCATGCTGCGATGGCCTGTGCCCGCAGCGGTGTTCCCTTGCTTCGGATAGACCGCCCAGTCTGGACGGAAGTCGAGGGAGATCAATGGACGCATGTTTCGGGCATTGATGAAGCCGCGGCAGCGCTTGGAGATGCTCCCCAGACCGTCTTTTTGACGACGGGTCGGAAGGATCTCGGCCCGTTTCAACGCGCCTCTCAACATCATTACGTCCTGCGTAGCATTGACGCGCCTGAACCGTCGTCCCTGCCGCAGAATGTGATGCTTCTCCTGGCTCGCCCGCCATTTACCGTTGCCAGTGAAATGGCCCTCATGAAAAATCATGCCATTGAGGTGCTGGTCACGAAAAATGCGGGCTCCGAGGCGACGTCCGCCAAGCTTGCTGCAGCCCGAAACCTTGGGTTGCCGGTTATCATGATTGATCGTCCGATATTGCCATTGGCAGAGACTGCTTCGACCGTCGATGAGGCACTTCTCTGGCTGCAAAAGCATCGTCATGCTGGAACTGACCGGGACGTGTAGAGCCAGGCGTCTCCCTGAGGCCTCTCAATCTTCCGGGTCAGTTCACTGCCAATGAGAACAAGCGTGCTCATATCAACGCACTCTGGATCAGCATTCGTCAGATCCGTGAGCGTGAGGCGTTCATCGGGACGTCCAATGGCGCGGGCAAACGCAACTGGCACCGTACCCGGCAGACAGGTTCGGAGAATATCCAGCGCCTCACCAAGCTGCCATGGCCTCGCTTTGGACCGCGGATTGTATAGCGCAATCACAAATCCGGCTTCTGCTGCCAGCCTTAATCTGCGGCAAACAACATCCCATGGTTTGAGATTGTCCGACAGGGACATGACACAAAAATCGCCTCCCAAAGGCGCACCGATCCGGGCCGCCGCCGCGAGGACGGCTGACACGCCGGGAACGACAGTGACCTCGGTAGTCCGCCATAGCTCCAATCCATGGTCGATCGCCTCAAACAGCGCGCTAGCCATACCAAAGACACCGGCATCCCCGCCTGAAACGATTGCAACACAGCGTCCCTGCCCTGCAAGTTCCAGAGCATGTCGGGCACGATCCAGTTCCACCCTGTTGTCAGAGGCATGACGCACAACGGTTTCGGGCAGTTCAAGACGGGCTACGTAAGGCCCGTAGCCAATCACGTCTGTTACCAGAGATAGCGCTTTGCGCGCTTCTGGCGTCTGCTGATCCGGATGACCCGGCCCAAGTCCGATGACAAAAATGCGGCTCATCGGATACCCCGGCGCCCTGGCAGGAGAGCAAGGGAAAAATAGGGCGCAGGTTCGGACATGTCTGCCAGAGGCATGACGCGGGCATCATCCTGCGTTCCACGCTCAACGTAGACAGCATCCTGCATCCTGCCAGCGCGTTTCAGAGCTGCCTCAAGTTTGGGAAGATTGCGCCCAAGCTTCATCACGACGGCCGCATCCGCCTTTTCAAGCCAGTGAGCCAGATCATCTTCCGGCATGGTGGCAGGCAGGACGCACAACACATCGTCACCATGGGTCATGGGAAGCGCGGCTTCCGTCCAGCATCCACTCATGCCCGTGATGCCGGGAATGACCTCACAGGGAATACCGGCTTTCAGACGATCAAACAGATACATCGCAGACCCGTATAGAAACGGATCTCCCTCGCACAGGATCGCCACGTCTCGCCCAAGCTGGATTTCAGCTTCGATCCGGGTCGCACAGTCATCATAGAAAGATGACATATCAGGGTGATAGGACGGATCATTGACCTGGCGTTCTATGGTAAACGGATACGCAAATCGCAATTCGCGCGTCCCTTCCACAATATGAGCATCCGCGATACGGCGCGCATGGCCCATCCGGTCATGCCGACAGAAATACGCGATTGTGGGAGATTGGGCGATGACCTTCGCCGCCTTGAGCGTCATGAGTTCCGGATCACCCGGGCCCACACCCACAACATAGACCGTAGCGTCTGTCATTCGATTTCACTGGCCAATGCATTGATGGCTGCCGCAGCCATTGCACTTCCTCCCAGACGCCCGCGAACAATCACATGCGGCAAGTCTAGTCTTTCAGCCAGAGCGTCCTTGGATTCAGCGGACCCAACAAATCCTACTGGCATACCGATAATGGCTGCAGGTCGTGGGCCGCCCGCGTCAATCAGTTCCAGAAGATGGAACAAGGCAGTCGGGGCATTCCCGATTGCAACAACGGCTCCCTCAAGCTGGTCTCCCCACAGATCGAGAGCAGCGGCTGAGCGCGTATTCCCAATGGTCCGTGCGAGTCCCGGCGTGCGGGGATCACGCAGAGTACAGATTACAGTGTTATTCGCTGGAAGCCGTGCTCGTGTCACACCATGTGCGACCATCTCTGAATCACACAAAATGGGCTTCCCGGCCTTCAGTGCGCTTCGTGCAGCACTCACGAGATCGACTGTCATGCTGACCGAACCAGTAACATCAATCATCCCACAGGCATGAATGATGCGAACCACAATCTGTGCCTGTTCGGGTGTGAAAGCAGACAGGTCCGCCTCGGCCCGAATGGTCGCAAAGGATCGGGCGTAAATGGCAGCGCCATCCCGGATATAGTCGTAAGAATAAGGTCCGGCGCTCAAGTCTGTATCTCCTTCAGTTCGCGGGATAGCAGGCCCCGGATTTCGGGTAAGTCCCTGTCGGCCCACGAGACCGTATCTTTCGTGCACCCATTGCGCACAGCATCATATCGTCCGTTTCTGGCAATGAGCGTCATATCTGCTGCGCCGGGATGAGCGCATCCTTTTACGCAGCCTGAAACATGCAGCACACAGCCAGAAGGGACGTCAGATGCCAGAGCCAGGGCAGTTTCGGCAACATCCCCTGTTGCTCTTTCGCATCCTGAGACACCGACGCAGGCTTCAATCCGAAGACGCGGGTCAGCAGCGTCCACGATAAAACCTGGATGGTTTGTGGTATTTTCAGGCATGATGACACCTCGCCATGGCGTCACACGCAAACGGTCTTTTCCAAGCTGTTCAGCCAGAAAACTGAAGTCAGCAGCCTGCAGCCTACCGAGTGGAAGCCCCATTCCGACCCGGCGTCCGGGAAGTTTGCCCACAGGAAGCACGAAAACAGGGACAGGTTCGGTTGGAAGATATTTCCGGAACCCTACCGTCTCCAACAAGGCTTTTGTGGCGCCATCATTATGGGCTGGACGCCTGATGTCTGGCTGTCTGGCGAACGCATCAGAGAGGGCTACAACCCTTTGGACCGCCAGTTCTTCGTCCAGGACCTCCGTTGTCAGGCTTCCACAGCGTACGGCCCACCCATCCTGCTGCGCCTGAAGAACTATATCGGCGAAAAGGGCTCCTGGAGGCACAAAACCGCCGCCATCCACACCCCACCCGAACTTGCCACTCAGGCTGTCAAGCCGATCATGCGCCAGGAGCTCGGCCTGAAGTCTTCTGGAGACCAGAAGTGTATCAGGATGGCAGGCCGGATCATGTTCAGCCAAGGGGGAAACAAGAACTGCCCGTCTTCGCTCCCGTGCCGGGTTAGGGTCAGCGATTCCGCATTCCACTGCGATGTTACCGGCCAAATGAGCACCGTCCAGCGAGAAACCACGAAGTTGCAGGTTTCCCCGGTTCGTCAGTTCGATTGTACCATTTCCATGTTCAGACGCGATTGCGGCTATCGCGCGCGCCTGCCTTGCATCAAGCCCCTCTATTGGAGGTCTGATCCGCACGAGAAAACCGTCGCGAGCCTTCATCGGCGCAAAAAGATCGGGACACCAGCCACGGACCAGAGAGGTATCGCTCATCCCTGCTCCCCCGCCAGAAACGCTGTTACGCTATTGCTTCGGGGATGCCACAGGCCGCGACGGATCATGCCCTGAAAGCGCTCTCGCATCGCATGTCGCGCCTGCGGATTGGCGCGTTCCAGGAACGTATCGCAGATCTCGTCTCCAAGTGTAGCCGCAAAGACAAGATCGAACTGGTGATCGAACCGCATTGGCACAGTTGCCGCGAAGGCGCATAGTGCATCCAGCCCGCGCGCCATTTCCGCTGCCCCACGATAATCATGGCGCCGCATACCCTCTAGCCACCGCGGATTTGCCAGGCGTCCCCGGACGATCCGCGCAACTTCAGCTTCAGTATCGCGCAGACGTAGTGCGTCTGGACGGGATGTGTCGCCATGCCAGAGGGCAGGATCTGCTCCAAGCATCTCAGCAGCGGCAAAAAGCCCACCCTCATGTGCGGCTACGTCAGGACTCTCTAGAATATCGGTTTCCGCATGGTCCTGAACATGCAGAATAGCATCCGTCTGTTTGAGTTTTTCTGCCAAAGCTGCCGCATTCCGCGTACCGTCACGCCCCCCCCCATACATCCAGTCATTCCCTTCAAGATAGGACTGACCGAGTTCACACCGCGTCTCCCACGTTCCTCTTGCCAGCATTTCCTCAATACCGGTTCCGTATGTTCCCGGAGAGGCTCCGAAGATCCGTGCTGTTGCCGCTTTGCGCTCTTCTCCTTCAAGATCGTGGACACTGGCGGCGAGAGGGTTCCACTCTTCCCCTTCCTCGCGGGCAGATACGGCCTGAACGGCCTGATCGAACAAGGCAATCTGACCGGGGAAAGCATCTCGGAACAGACCCGAAATTCTGAGTGTGACGTCTACCCGTGGCCGATCCAGAACAGCGATTGGCGTAACCTCAATTCCGGAAACACGCCCACTGGACGCATCCCAGAGAGGTTCAACGCCCATCAGAAGAAGCGCTAGTGCCAGATCCTCTCCACCAGTCCGGAGCGTAGAAGAACCCCACAGATCCATCACGATACGCAGGAGTGGTTCGCCCTCTTCCTGAAGATGTCGCAAAAGAATCTGCTGCGACTGCGCTCTTGCCAATTCCACAGCGGATGCCGTTGGCACGGCCCGAGGGTCCATGGTGAACAGATTACGACCAGTCGGAAGAACATCTACTCGCCCCCGGGTCGGCGCGCCCGAAGGACCAGGTCGAACAAAACGTCCTTCCAGTCCAGCAAGCAGTGAAGCCATTTCCGCGTCAGCACTGGCTTCAATCAAGGAGGCAATTTCGCCCGCTGGCGCCTGAGCGACTGAAGACACCATCGTCGCGAGCCTGTCTGCATGAGGGGCAATTTTCCCGAAAACATGTAGCCCATCCCGGATCTGAAGATCTTTCACATCACAAAGATAGGCATCCAGACGGGCCAGAGCCTCGGCTTCATCCCCCTCGCCCGCTTTTACACCGCTTTCTGCCAGCAAGCCCATTCCGGATGCACGGTCCAGAATGGCACGCCGCAGGATGGCACCCCGTCGGCGGTCCAGGCCGTCGGCTTCCGCGAATTCGTCAATCAACTGCTCCAGTTCGGCCATCCCAGCATCGAGCCCTGCCTTCATGACAGGTGGCGTCATGTGGCCGATGGTGACAGCACCAAGACGCCGCTTGGCAGCCGCAGCCTCCCCTGGATTATTGACGATAAAAGGATAGAGAACAGGCAATGCTCCCCGCAGAACAGCAGGAGCACAGCCTTGCGACAGTGCAACGGCTTTTCCCGGCAGCCACTCTAGGGTGCCATGCGTTCCAAGATGAACCATCACGTCAATCTGGCAAACCTGACGCAGCCAGAGATGAAACGCGACATAGGCATGCCGCGGGGGCGTATCAGGATCGTGATACTGTGCCTTGCGGTCCAGTGCTGCGCCACGATCAGGCTGGACTGCGATGACTATATGCCCAAGTCTCAGGGCTTTCAGGCAGAAGCCATCGTCCTGAAAAGCGGCGTCGTCCTCTGGCTCGCCCCACGCGGTCAGAACAGACTGCCGGAACTGATCCGGCAGACTTTTAAACGCTTCCCGATACTCCTGAAGGCTCAGAATCTGCTGGGCGGGCTTGTTACATAACGAGTTTACAAACTGGGTCTTGGACCATTTCTCAGCGCCCCCGCAACTGTACCCTTCATCTTTCAGTGCCTCCATAATCCCACAGAGACTGGCAAACGTATCCAGGCCAACGGCGTGAGCCGACTGGCCCTCTGCGCCCGGATAGTCAGACAGGATCAAGGCCAGATTTCTGCTTTCGGGCTTCAGATTCCTCAGTCTTGCCCACGCATTTGCCTGGGCGACAACAGCCGATATGCCTGCCGGATAAGGATCATGCCTCGCTGCATCCCCGGGAGCCGTTTCTGACTTGAACGAAATAGGTCCTGCCAGAAGCCGCCCATCCAGTTCGGGAAGAACAACCTGCATCGCGAGATCGGATTGAGACAGGCCGCGTCCGCTCTCTTCCCATGACTGACAGGTTGAATTGGGTTGCAACACCTGAAGGACCGGCACATCCGCGTCGTCCAGTGGAGAACATCCGCCCTCTCCTCGAGCAGAAAAGAAGGTTGCATTCAGGATGATGTCGGGGCGTGACTGGGTCAGATGATGACGCAGGTATTCGGCGACGTCAGGATTTTTGAGAGAGGAAACATAGAGCACGTCTGCCGAGAGACCAGCCCTCTCCAAGGCATCTGCCAGACAGTCGATGGGCGCTGTATCTGCGGCAAGAAGATGGGCGCGATAGAAAACAACCGTTGCCCGCAAAGAGAGGTTGGGCTTTCCGGCGCGATATAGCCCGGCAGATGGCACAGGCTTCGGCATACCAGCCAGATCTGCGCCACATCCGGCAAGATGTGCCATCAGAATCAGCGCGCGGCGGGTGTTGTCCGGACCTCCTTCTTTCAGAAAGCCCGTGAGCCGTTCATGATCGGCCGCATGAACATTGGACCATTCTTCCAGCCTTGCGTCCTGACGGGCATCTCCCGGTAGCAAGGCTAGCGAAATGGACTTTCTGGCACAGGAGTTTCTGACTTCTTCCGCACCATATCGCCAGTAATCAATCCCCCCCAGAAGACGCACCACAACACAGTGCGCTTCAGAAAGTGTTTGTTCGATATACAGATCGACAGACATCGGATGTCTGAGCCGCGAGAGATTGACCAGTCTCAGCGAGAAGCCAGCACCCCCCTGGGACGAGGCGTTCAGCTTTTCGTAGGCCTGTTCCAGCGCCAGAAGATCACTGTCCGAAAAAGACAGAAACACGACGTCCGTTGGCGCGTGGTCGAGATCCTCGGCCACGTCCTGATCGTCTATTCCATGTCGTTCGCGGACAAGAAGATGCATGACGAACTCAGGCGCCCAGTAACGCGGCTTCGATGGCTGCGCGATCCAGACCGGTCTGTCCGATCACGACCAAGCGTCCGTCACGCGTGCCGTCTGTCCAGGGCACATCGAATTCATGACGAAAGCGTGTTCCCACGCCCTGTACAGCCAGGCGCATTTTCTTGCCCTGTACTGCCACAAAACCCTTCATTCTCAGGATATCGAACGTACCCGCCACGTCACTGAGTCGCTTCAGGACCGCATCAACACCGACCTGCTCTGGCATGACAACAACAAAGCTCTCAAAATCATCATGTTCATGATCATCCGCTCCATCGTGATTGGACGGTCGTGCCTGAAGATCATCTTCCGCACTGGCTCCAATTCCAAGTAAAACGGCCGGATCAAGACGTCCTTCAACGGCCCGCAATGTTACGACCTTACGCGGGACAGCCTTGATGATGGCTGCCTCGACAGCATCCGTCTCGACGGTTTCCAGAAGATCGGTTTTGTTGAGAACGATCAGATCTGCCGCATTCAGCTGATCCTCATAGACTTCAGCGAGAGGATTATCGTGATCAAGAGACGGATCAGCCGCCCGCTGGGCTGCTACTGCAGCCGGATCATCGGCAAAACGGCCTGCTGCTACGGCAGGTGCATCCACCAGCGTAATCACGCCATCCACCGTCATGCGTGTACGGATATCAGGCCAGCTGAACGCTTTCAGAAGAGGCTTGGGGAGCGCAAGACCGGACGTCTCGATGACAATATGCTCCGGCGGATCAGGACGATCAATCAGGGCCTGCATGGTGGGAATGAAATCGTCTGCAACGGTGCAGCACAGGCAGCCATTTGTCAGTTCGACAATATCTTCGTCCGGACAGTTTTCGATGCCACAGGAGCGCAGAATTTCTCCATCGATTCCAAGAGAACCAAATTCGTTGACCACAATAGCGATCCTGCGCCCGTTCGCTTGCGCCAGTAGATTGCGCAAAAGCGTCGTTTTTCCGGCACCGAGGAAGCCTGTGATAATCGTAACGGGAATTTTGCGGCCGATACCTGAAATGGACTGGGACATCATGAAAGTTCCTGTGAGACAGAAAGAGACGCTGGCAGACGAGCGAGGATCATATCAGAAAGAGAAGCCGGGCGCTTTGACGGCATGACTGTTCCCGTTTTTGAGGCTCGATAGAGGCCTAGGAACGTCCGTAGGTCCTCGATTTTCTCTGGACCAAGTTGCCCAAGGATCAAGGTCCATTTTTCCGGCATCGACACAGCCGCGACGCAGCCGCGACTACATGTGGCCATGCAATCTACAGGCTGGATACTGAAATTGTCTTTCTCGGCATGCCGGGCAAGTGCCTCGTAAAGCTGACGCCCCTGAACGGGATCGTCAGTCAGTGGCAATCCACGACGGCATGTTACGCAGACATGCAGGACGGGTCTGGTCTGAGGCAGGGTTTCTGCCATGGTTTCGTCTCTCTTGCAGCCCGGACGGGCATGACAAAAGGCGCAGTAAAAGGCCTCCGGAGTTCGGAGGGGACGCACCGCAACGGCGCGCCCTCACAGTCCGGGCACCCCGCCGGATCATGACACTTGGCTCCGATGGCAGGTCTCCTGACTTACGGCCAAGACGCTTTCAGCGCCTCCTCTCCTGCCAGACCTTCCCGGACGTATTTCCAGTGGCTGCATGACCCAAAAGCCATGCTGGCAGGACAGATAACCGTCCACAGTTGCGGGGGCAGTGCCGGATTTGATCCACAAGATCGCACCGGCTTCCCTTTTCATCCTCCTTTCGGAGGAACCATCACCCTCTTTCCTATCGCTGCTATTCTGGAGTGTCAAAAGCCTTGTAGAGCGCTTACTTGAGTTTCAGCGGTAACCCCGCCGCAACGAAGAGCACCTCGTCCGCGATAGAAGCAATCCGCTGATGGAGAAGACCCGCCTCATCCCGGAAACGCCGTGCCAAAGCATTCTCTGGAACAATTCCCAGTCCCACTTCATTGCCCACCAGAACGGTCTGATGCGCGCGCTCTGAGAGCGCGGACAACAGGTCTTTTGTCGCTGCGCTGACATCTCTTTCATCCAGAATAAGATTGGTCAGCCAGAGTGTGAGGCAATCGACCAGAACAGGTTCCGGCCCTGCATTCCGAAGCACGGTCGCGATATCATAAGGTTCTTCGATCGTCTGCCATCCCAAGGTCCCACGACTGGCACGGTGTAAGGCGATCCTGCTGTGCATTTCTTCGTCGTAGGCACGACCGGTCGCCAGATAAATCCATGGAGCAGGCTGGTTAGTGACAAGGGCTTCAGCAATGCCACTTTTCCCGGATCGAGCCCCTCCCAGAACAAGCGAAATTTGACGCTGGCCTGTTGGGCCATCCGAATGCATCACGTCTTCTCCCGTCTCATTATCTTGCATGTGCCCGGATAACAGCACAAAAGACACCTCATGCCGACTGATGCTTCATTTTCTGTTCCAGATATTTCTTTCCCCAGCATGAAGGACCTCAGGACGGCCTGTCTGTCGCTACCTGAGCCAGACCGTGCCTGGGGAGACCGCATCAGGCAACGAGATGCCCTACTGACCAAACCTCCCGGCAGCCTGGGGCGACTTGAAGAACTTGCGCTCTGGCTTGGTGAATGGCAGGGCACGGACAGCCCTGTTTTGGATAAAGTCCAGATCACAATTTTCGCGGGCAATCATGGTGTTGTTCAGCGTGGCGTCTCCCCCTGGCCCTCGGACGTTACAAGCCAGATGGTTGCGAACTTCGAGCATGGTGGGGCGGCTATTAATCAGCTTGCCCGCAATGCCGGAGCTGATCTGAGCGTGGTTTGCCTTCAGAACCTGCAGGCAACGGAAGACCTTTCACAGACCGCAGCAATGACGGAAGAAGATTTTCTGTCTGCTGTTTCAACTGGGTACAGAGCTGTGCCAAAGGACGCAGATTTGTTTTGCCCCGGTGAAATGGGAATTGGCAATACAACACCCGCCGCCGCTCTATGCGCGGCTCTTCTGGGCGGAACAGGCAAAGACTGGGCCGGGCGTGGGACAGGACTTGACGATAAGGGGCTTAAGCTGAAAGCAGCGGTCATTGACGAGGCCATCATGCTTCACAAGGCCACTCTAAGCGACCCATTAGAGGTCGCCCGCCGCCTTGGTGGATACGAGCTGGCAGCTATCATGGGAAGCGTTCTGGCCGCGCGCCATCATGGCATTCCCGTCTTGCTCGATGGATTTGTATGTACCGCGGCAATTCTTCCTCTTGTGAAGATAGCCCCGGAAGCACTTGATCATACACGTCTTTCCCATTGCTCCGCAGAAGCGGGGCACCGCAACCTGGCTGCATCTCTCATGCTGGAACCTCTTCTGGATTTCGGACTGAGACTGGGAGAAGCATCAGGATCAGGTCTGGCCATTCCGCTTCTGTGCGGCGCCATAGCCTGCCATAATGGCATGGCAACATTCGCGGAAGCTTCTGTTTCCCAGAAGTCCGCGCCCTCAACAGAATGAAACTCTGGCGAACCATTCGGGAAGATATTGCCTGTGGTGCCGGGTTATTGACGCGCCTTCCCTTGGGATGGCTGCGCGTCACGGGAGAGGAATGGTCTCTCTCCCGGTCGGTCTGGTGCTGGCCACTTATTGGCGCTTTTACAGGTGTTTTAACCGGCCTTGTTTTTCTGGGCCTATGCGCTGTTCATGTGCCGGTTACAGTCGCGGCAGTCTGGAGCATTGCAATACAGATCCTTCTGACAGGAGGCCTGCATGAAGATGGTTTGGCCGATATAGCTGATGGCTGTGGCGGCGGTTATACTGCAGAGCGACGACTGGAGATCATGCGTGATAGCAGGATTGGAAGTTACGGAGCATTGGCACTCGGGGTCTGCCTTCTGATCCGTGTTACAGCACTTGCTGCATTACCAATCATTCTGGTCATTCCTGCTCTTGCCCTGACAGGCACCTTATCGAGAGCTGTGCTGCCACTTCTGCCTTTTACTTTGCGTCCCGCTCGGGACAATGGCCTGGCACGACAATTGGAGAGGTTGACGCGGAATCAGGTCCTGGGATGCCTGTTCTCGGCGTTTTGTGTCACGGTGCTCTGCGTTTCATCCCGTATCGCTGTATTAACGTGTCTATTGTCTCTGTGCGTCGCAGCGGTCTCAAGAGCTACGGCAAAGCGGTTTTTAAACGGATATACAGGTGATGTTCTGGGAGCCACAGCCAGCATCACGGAGTGTGTTATGCTGACAGCACTCGTTGCGACAGGGAACAGTTGACACGCCTGTGTGGAAGATTACTTTGATAACCAGAAAAATAAGGGGAAACCGGTGTAAACCCGGTGCGGTCGCGCCACTGTAACGCATTTGCCATCTCAATGCGGAGTCAGACCTCCTTTTCCGAAGCAGTTTTCACCGCAGAACGCACATTTTCCTTGCGGAGCCCATCATGAGCCAGAGCCTCTCCTCACTTTCCAGCAGCACCCCAGCACCGATTGCTATTCCCGTTCGTGCTCTTGCGCCGTGGGCTGTTTTTACAGTCATACTGAGCCTGATACTGCTCTACTTTGTAGGCGCAGAACAGGGTGCAACATCCCTGATCTCAGGCCACGAAGTGCATGAATTCGTTCATGATGGCCGTCATCTGCTTGGCTTCCCCTGCCACTAACGGCAGGTCTTAAACATGGCTGGTCGCCTTCTGACCCGTGGCATGATGGCCGGGGTTGCTGCTGCTTTTCTCGCATTTCTGTTCGCTCGTATCTTTGGGGAGCCTCAGGTCAATCTGGCCATCGCTTTCGAAAGTGCTAAAGATCTTGCTTCTGGGGAGCTGCCCGAACCTGAACTGGTCAGCCGATCCGTACAGGCGTCCTTTGGGCTTCTAACGGCTGCTGTCATGTACGGTGCAGCGTATGGCGGGATTTTCGCAACGGTTTTCGCATTTGCCTACGGCCGCGTAGGGCGCTTTTCGCCACGCGCACTTTCAGCCCTGCTGGCAACCGCTGCCTTCGTAATTTTTGTGCTTGTCCCGGATCTGAAATATCCTCCCAACCCTCCTGCCGTAGGTTTACCTGAAACGATCACGCTCCGAACTGAAACCTATTTCGGGATGATCCTTCTTTCGCTCTGTGCAGCCACCGCCGCTTTCATGACCAGCCGACCTCTTATCCGGCGCCTTGGTCAATGGAATGGCATACTTGTGACCATTGCAGTGTTCATCAGCCTTATCGTGGCAGCTCAAGCTGGAATGCCTGATATTGATGAAGTGCCTACGGATTTTCCTGCGACGGTTCTCTGGCGGTTTCGTGAAGCGGCGCTTGGAATGCAGGCCGTTCTGTGGATTACGCTCGGATTACTTTTTGGTCCGCTGGCGGCTCGCATCCTTCAGAAACAAGTCGACTGAAAAGTTCGGAAAAGAAAAAACTGTGACAACTGCTGCATTTTCTGAAGATTTTCGGCTTGATCTTGAGCGTCTTTTTACCTGGCGCCGGGATGTCCGTCATTTCAGACGTGAACCTGTTGCTCCTGCACTTCTGGATGATCTGCTTCAGGCGTCAACGCTCGCTCCTTCTGTAGGATTGAGCGAGCCGTGGCGTTTTATTCTTGTGGAAGATCAAACCCGGAAATCAGCGGTTCGAAAAAGCTTCGAAACGTGCAATGCCCGCGCACTTGAGGGATATGACGGAGAACAGGCAGCTGGATATGCCAGTCTCAAACTGGCCGGGCTGGATGATGCTCCTCACCATGTTGCAGTTTTTTGCGAAACCACACCAGATCAGGGACATGGCCTTGGACGCGCAACAATGCCCGAAACCACGACATGGTCTGCCGTCATGGCAATCCATACCTTCTGGCTTGCGGCAACAGCATCGGGGGTCGGGCTCGGATGGGTGTCAATTCTTGATCCTGAGACCGTTTCAACAATACTGAACGCTGAACCCAACTGGGATCTCGTAGCCTATCTCTGCGTGGGATACCCGACAGAACAAGCTGATACGCCTGAGCTGGAGCGCATGGGCTGGGAAAAACGGAATCCGGAACGTCGTCAGTGGATCAGACGCTAACGTAGTACAGTCGGCTGCTTCCCTGCGGCATGGAGGGCGCCAGAAGATCCGGCTGCTTTATTCCGCGGGCTAGACCGTCCAGCAGGCGTAATGGTCCACCATGAGAAATGACCAGAGCTGGCCGCGCTAGCCGAAGCAGGTCCGACCAGAAAGCCTGCACTCTCTCCTGAAGGCTTTTTCCGTTTTCTCCTCCGGGTGGAGAAAAACCCTCTGGATCGCTAGCCCAGTGGTCCAGAGCCTGACGCGGAATATCAGCCCAAGCCAGCCCCTCCCAACATCCAAAATACAGTTCCTGAAGACGATCATCCTGCAACACCGGCAAACCGCTTCGCTCTGCTATTTTTTGCGCGACAGCCAAACAACGCGAAGACGGGGATGTATAAATAACTGAGCTGCCAATTCCCTTGGCTAGCGTCAACAGGCCAGCCGCAACTGGCTCCCATCCTGCCATCAGCGTCATATCTTTTCGTCCGTAACAGACGCCTTCGGCATCTGCGACCTGTGGATGACGTGAGAGAAGAACCGGGAGTGTGGCAAGTTTCATATGTGGAAACATGGGGATGGCGCATGTTTTTCGTCAACCCGCTCTACAAGCGATTTTAGACCATTTCCGGAACGGCCGTGTGATGTGTAAAGTGCCTGTTATCTCATTAGACCTATCTTCAAAACACACTGAGGACATGATGCACACATTGTCTTTCCGCCAGCGTTTACGACTGGCCACCGGGTTGGCGGCTTTCGCTTCAACTTCTTTTTTAATTGGCCTTTCCACCGCGCAGGCAGCTCCCAACACCGGAGCCTCCGGCCCCATTGATCCTGCGCGGATGTCCGAGACAATGCGTGTGCTGTCGTCGGATGAATTCGAGGGCCGTGCGCCAGGCACGCCAGGAGAAGCCGTTACGGTCAAATGGCTGATCGAGCAGTATCAGAAGATCGGTCTTGAACCGGGTGGCGACAACGGCGGCTGGACGCAGAACGTCCCGATGATCCGCACCCGCCCTGACCCGAAAGCTACAGCGACCGTCACCACGCGCGGCCATACTTTGGAACTGCACCAACTTAAGGACGTGGCCCTCTCCACGTTGCAGCCCATCCAACGTCTGCGCCTATCCCATGTTCCGATGGTATTTGTTGGATATGGCGTTACGGCTCCCGAGCGTCGCTGGAACGATTTCAAACAGGTTGATCTGCACGGCAAGATTGCGGTCTTTCTTGTCAACGATCCGGATTTTGACGCTGGACCAGAAGAGCCTGTAGCCGGACGTTTTGGCGGCAAGACCATGACCTATTATGGCCGCTGGACGTACAAGTTCGAGGAAGCAGCCCGTCGCGGTGCCGCAGGTGCGCTCATCATTCATGACACGTCGGGCGCATCCTATCCGTGGAGCACCGTTGTTGCGCCGCAGGGTGAGGAATATGACATCCTGCATGACGACAAGGATCTGAAGTCCGTTCCGCTGATTGGTTGGATCGAAGGCAATGCGGCCCATGCGCTCTTTGCCCAGGCCGGTCTGGATCTGAATCGTCTGCGTCGTCAGGCCCGTTCGCCGGACTTTCACCCGGTCAATATCCATGACACGACGTTCTCGCTGGATATGCCGGTCAAGGTGGATCATCTCCAGAGCCAGAACGTGATCGGCAAGATCACAGGTTCGACCTATCCGGATGAAACCGTCATGTTCGGTGCTCACTGGGATGCATTTGGCAAGAGCACCGATGCACAGGGTAACACCGTCATCCGCCGTGGCGCGATCGACGACGGTTCCGGCATTGCCGCTGTTCTTGAAATCGCGCGTGCTTTCAAAAACGGCCCGAAGCCAAAGCGCACTGTGAGCTTTGCGTCCTGGACGGGTGAAGAGCGTGGCCTACTGGGATCAAGCTGGTATGTGGCGCATCCGCTCGCCCCGCTGGACAAGACTGCCGCCAATCTGACGATGGATGTTCTTCAGATGGCGGGACCGGCTCATAATGCCTTCATCATCGGCGCGGGTCAGGACACGCTTCAGGATGACTTTGCTGCGGCAGCTCTGAAGCAGGGCCGTACAACGCAGCCGGAAGCCATGCCGGAACGTGGCGCATTCTATCGTGCAGACCACCTGCCCTTCGCGCGAGCTGGCGTGCCCGTTCTCGCCGTGATGGACATGGCTGGCCCGTTCGATTTGCTCAATGGCGGAACAGCAGCAGGCAGCAAGTGGCTGACGTCTTATATGGCCTGCTACCATCAGGCCTGTGATGCCTGGAGCGCAGACTGGGATGTGCGCGGCGCGGCGCAGGACGTTGAAGTCGTGCGTCAGGTTGGCTATAGCGCCGCCTTCTCGCATGACTGGCCGACCTGGAAGGGTGGTTCGGAATTCCTGGCCATTCGGGAGAAGAGCGACAACACCCGCTCGGCTCACTAAGAGAAAATATCCGAGCGGTTCGTTCCACTCGGATATTTTCACGCAAGATCCTGCCGGATCCAGTCCGTCACTGAACGATGGGCTGGTGTCCAGCCAAGTTCCCTCCTCGCTTTGTCAGATCGGACACGGCTGTTGGAACTCAGGCCAAATACTGCAAGTTCACGACCCCAGCGCTTGATCGCCTCCTCAGGAGCCCAATCCTGCGATGGCCCAAGACCTAAAGCGGCACCAATCGCATCCGTGATTTCACGAAACGATGCTTCGCCGTTTTCAACAAAGTAAAAACTGCCAGCTGGCGCTTTCGTAAGAGCCAATTCGTATAACGCGGCAACGTCTGCAATATGGACGTTTGACCAGCGATTGAGACCACGGCCGATATGTCGGCTGATGCCGCTTTCCCGGGCCTGCGCCACGAGAGGCGGAATCTGAACACTTTGCGAAACTGGCCCCAGATGGCGTCCATAGATCACGGTGTTGCACAGAACCACTGAGCAGATATCAGGTGCGGCATTCCGAATGAGAGTATCGATTGCGATACGCGCGACCTTATCTGGCGCCGGAGCTACAGGAGTTTCTTCCGTAAAAATCGCATCGGAAGGTTCACCGAGGGCTTCGTCTCCGACCAGAGAACTGCCACTTGTATGCAAAAACGGCTTTCCGCTGCCTTCGAGCCCCTTCAAGAGCGCTTCAACTGCACCACGGTGATCACTGTCAGCTGCATTGATCACGGCATCTGCATTCTGTGCCTCGACCATCAGAAGGTCGCTATCGTCGAGGGTACCCACAACGGGTTCGATGCCGAAAGATCGAAGTTCTCCCGCGCGGGATTGATCGCGGATCAGGCCTCGGATCTGATGGCCATTTGCGGCGAGATGGGCTGCGACGGAACCCCCGATATAGCCACTTGCGCCGGTGATGAAGATTTTCATCTGTTTTGCCTCTGCTTCAGTAAAGCTGGAACGTGAGGGGAAGATGATCTTTTCTTTGAGGCTTGATAATTCCCTCAGATTGCACAAAACCTATGAAAGGAATTCATAGGTGGCGTTGTATGGATAATCGCGTCGGGGAAATGCAGGTTTTCGTGCGGGTTGTGGAAAGCGGCAGCTTTTCAGAGGCCGCTCGTCTTCTGAGAATGACGCCTTCGACGGTCAGCAAGCTGATTGCCCGCATTGAGGCCCGTCTGGGATTGCGCCTGATTGAGCGATCCACACGCCACCTTTCCGTGACGCAGGAAGGGCAAGCTTATTACGCGCGGGCCACCGCCCTGATCGCGGACCTTGATGATATTGAACGCAGTCTTACGACCGGCAACATGCAGCCCAAGGGTACGGTTCGGGTGAATGCTTCGGTTGCATTCGGAACGCTTGGGCTTGAACCCTTTCTGCCTTCTTTCTGGGAGGCTTACCCAGATATTGTGATTGACCTCTCCCTTTCAGACGAGATGACCGATCTTTATCTGGATCGAACGGATGTCGCGTTCCGGGTAGGGCGTTTGCAGGATTCAGGATTGACCGCCCGGCATCTTGGATCTGCGCCGCGCAAGATCGTGGCCTCTTCTGCCTATCTGGCCCGATATGGAACGCCTCAGACTGCCAGAGATCTGAGCCATCACCGGTGTCTGGGATTCAATTTCCAACGATCAGCGCCTGTCTGGCCTCTTCATGAAAAAGGTAGATTGGTTGATCGGCTAGTGCGCGGACCGCTTCTGGCCAACAACGGGGAAACCGTACGCAGGCTGGCCGTTCAGGGTGCGGGATTGGCACGGTTAGGCGAATATCATGTGCGGAATGATATTCAGGCAGGGCGGCTGATCGAAGTGTTGGCTGATGCAGGCGTGCAGGATGAAGAAGACATTCATGCGCTCTATCCGGGAGGCCGTCAGAGCCCACCCCGAGTAAGAGCCTTTCTGGATTTCATGGTCCCTCGCCTTCAGGATTATCTGGCGGCATCCTGAGTGTCAGAATTTTTCTCTTTTCGCGGGCGGCCAGCCCAGACTGTGGCGAGAACAGACCCTGACACGTTGTGCCAGACCGAGAACACAGCTCCTGGAAGGGCTGCAACGGGGGAGAAATACAGACGGCCCAATGTGGCTGCGAGTGCAGAATTCTGCATCCCGACCTCAAGAGCCAGTGTTCGGCAAACGGATTCATCAAAACCCAGAAGTCGCCCTCCCCAGTACCCTCCCGCAAGCCCGATAGCATTGTGCAGAACGACACCCAGCATGAGCAGCGGACCAGCTTGAGCAAGGGAAGGCCCTGCTCCAGCCACTACACAGCCAATAATCAGCAGGATGGACACCATGGCGATGGGTGGAAGAGCAGCCTCAACGCGCTTCACCATGCGCTGGCAGAGTGTATTGACAATAACACCCGCCAGAACAGGCAACGCCACCATCGTAATGATACTGCGAAACAGGCCCCAACTATCAACTGATACGCCAGCCGAGACATAAAGGCGGGTCAATAATGGTGTCGCGAAAATCCCAACCAGTGTGGAGAGCGCACTGATGCTGACAGACAGTGCGACGTCCCCTTTGGACAAGAAGATCATGACATTCGAAGCAGTACCGCTCGAAACGCATCCAACGAGGATCATACCAGTCGCCAACGCAGGTGGCATCCCGAGCAGATGCGCAATGCCCCAGGCGGCAAGAGGCATCACCAGATAATGAAGGCCCACCCCCGCCAGAACGGGATAGGGGCGGCGCGCGATCCGGGAGAAATCCTGAACCGTAAGGGAAACGCCCATCGTGAACATGATGAATGCCAGAAGTGGCGTGATGATGGGCAGAAGCTTCAGGAATGGTGCAGGAAATACAACAGCACCGACCGTCACCAGAATGGCCCAGACAGGGAAAAGGCGTGTCATCATCTAACGGGACGTCTCCATTCTCGCGCAGTGGGCTTCCTCATACTGGCATCGGGGAGATTTTAACACATGCCAAGATGGAGAGGTCCGGCAATCTCACTTCCACCCTTTCCTGTCCTAACCGAGTATGCAACGTTCAGATCATCATTGAAACACAGCGTCATACGCCGTTTTCGCTATTCCTTTTACCGATCAAGGACAGACTTCATGATGCGTCGCCTTTTGGCTCTTAGTACACTTCTTGCCGGCCTGCCCTATGCGATGGCTCATGCCGAGGGCACTTTCTCGTTCCAGCAGACGCCAGGAGAACTTCCAAAGACAGTTGCTCCGGAAACCTATGTCATTGATCTTGAAACTGATCCTAAGCACCTGACCCTCAAAGGGCAGGAAACCATTGACGTGAACGTCCTGACCGATACGCAGGATATTGTCCTCAATCAGGCTGGCCTGAAACTCTCGGCAGCCATTCTGGATGGCACGCGTCACGCCATCATCAAGCAGGATGATGCCGCACAGACAGCGACCCTCCATTTGGAGCAGGTGGTCCCTAAAGGCCCCCATACGCTCGCCATCAGTTATACGGGACCGATCCTCAAAACACCGAACGGCCTGTATATCAACGACTACACCTCAGCCAAAGGCGAGAAGCGCCGGATGCTGGTGACGCAGTTTGAAGTCGCCGATGCACGCCGGATGTTTCCGGGGTGGGACGAGCCCGCGTTCAAGGCCAGCTTCCAGCTCAACGTGACCCTGCCCTTCGATGATGTCGCCGTCAGCAATATGCCCATCATCGGCACCACGCAGCAGGATACAAAAACCAAGCGCGTGTCTTTCGCTCCTACTCCCCGCATGTCCAGCTACCTTCTGGCGCTTGTTGCGGGTGATATGGGTGCAGTTCATGGCGGCGCTGACGGCACGGACATGAGCGTGTATGCGCCAGCAGGCCTTGAGGAACAGGGCCGTTACGCCCTTGAATCCGCCGAGAAGATCCTGCCGTATTACAACACCTATTTCGGTGTAAAATATCCTCTTCCCAAGATGGATATGCTGGCTATTCCCGGAAATTATCAGGCCGGTGCGATGGAGAACTGGGGCGCCCTCACCTACATCGACAATGTTCTTCTCTTTGATCCGAAAAACAGCACGCCCCGGACCCGTGAGCTGATCCACGAAGTCGTCGCGCACGAGATGGCCCATCAGTGGTCGGGCGATCTCGTGACGATGGGCTGGTGGAATAACATCTGGCTCAATGAAGGTTTCGCGTCCTGGATGGAAATCAAGGTCACGGACAAGCTGAACCCTCAGTGGGACATCTGGCCGCGGCAGCATGAGACCCGCGAAGAGACGATGGCGATTGACGCTCTCGCCACCACACATCCGATCCAGCAGACAATCCATAACGTCAGCGAAGCCAATTCGGCGTTTGACAGCATCAGCTATGGCAAGGGTGAACTCGTCATCCGGATGCTGGAAGGCTGGCTGGGCGAAGACAAGTTCCGCGATGGAATGCGCGCTTACATGAAGGCTCATGCGTACGGAAACGCCACCAGTCAGGATCTGTGGAACGCCTTGTCCTCCACATCCGGCGAGGACGTTGCCAAGGTCGCCCGCAGCTTTACGGAACAGCCGGGTATTCCGCAGGTTAATGTGACGTCGTTTTGCCAGAACAATCAGGCGACTTATACGCTAACGCAGAGCCGCTTCACCATTCATGACCCGCAGGCTCAGCCCTTGACGTGGAGCATCCCGGTTGTTTCTGGTGGTCCCGGACTTCCCAGCAAGACGATCGTTCTGGGAACGGAACCTGTTACCATCACGACGCCGCATTGTGATGCACCGTTCAAGCTCAATCTTGGCGAAAGCGGCTACTATCGTGTGTCCTACGACAAGGGCGCGTTGGCTGCACTGGCTGCGTCCATCAGCAAATTCTCGCCTGTGGATCGCGCCAATCTGCTTGGAGACCAGTATGCCCTCTTCCGGTCAGGTCAGGCGGGCCTGGCTCCGTATCTGGATCTCGTGGACCGTCTGACGGCGGCGCATGAGAGCGATATTGCGGTTCTTGAAGAGATTATCGACCGTCTGGAAACGATTGATCTTTACGAAATCGGCAACCCGGATCGCGCTGATTTCCAGGCTTATGCCCGAAGCCGTCTGGTCCCTGTTTTGGCGCGTCTTGGCTGGGACGAAAAGCCCCACGAGAATGTTCTGGATACGATGCTGCGTCCATCGGTCATCAGCGCACTCGGAGCTTTCAACGATCCAAAGGTCACCGCGGAAGCCAAGCGTCGCTTTGCGCTCTGGAAGGCCAACCCGGCGTCCCTGCGCCCTGATCTTGTCGCGGCCGTCACAACAATTGCCATGAAAAACGCAGACGAGCAGACTTGGGCCTTTATGGCCGACAAGGTTCGCACGACGCAGGCAACCGAGTTGAAGCTTCGCTACTTCGCTGCGCTCGCCAGCGCAACGAACCCGGATCTGATCCGCAAGACTGTCGAACTGGCTTATAGCGGCGCCATTCCGAATGGACGGATTGCCCGTTCGCTCGCGGTCGTTGCAGTCTCCAGCGAAAACCCGGATCTGGTGTGGAAGTTGGTGAAGGAACACGAGGCCGATATCCGCACCCATCTTGCACCATGGTCGCAGGACGACTTCCTCGCCACCATCGCCGCTCACTCCAACAGCCTGCAGGTTCTGACCGCTCTACAGAGTGATCCATGGGCCACGAAGACAACGGGGTCCAAGATCGCGACGGCCAAGGCTGTCAATACGATCAACGCCCGTCAGGACGCTATCCGTGCCACCCAGACACAGATCCACGACTGGCTTTCAACGCATCACTGATTTTTAGAAAGACAGAGTTTGGGAGGATCCGATGATCCTCCCATTCTTCAGGCTTCGACTTTGGGTCGAGGCGCGACAAGCTTGAACATCGGGCCTGTCAGGACTGTGGAAATCACAGCCAGAACCATCAAAGATGCAAACGCAAATTCCGAGATCATGCCCTGTGCGTGGAAGATCGTTGCGGCGACAATCTCCATCAACCCTTTGCACTGCAGAAGCACGCCAACACTCAACGCCTGACGGCGGCTGAGGCCTGCTGCGGGCGGGAAAATGTACACGGCAACAATCTTGGTCACGATCGAAATGGCGACCAGAGACAGCGAAGCAATGACAGAAGGCCATGTCAGGGCGTCACCATCAATATTCAGGCCGCTATGGCCGAAGAACATTGGAGCAAGCCAGATCAAGGAGAATGCCCCGACCTTCTCAACAGGCAGGCGACGGACCCACGATGGGGGCATGATCGCACCCGCGAAATAGGCGCCAATCAGTTCATGGAGACCAAGCTGCATACTCGCCCAGGACCCGGCGGCAAGATAGACAGGAACGGCGAGCCAGATTACGGCCAGAGGCGGATGGCGGAAATGACGGGACGCCCAGTTCCCAAGCAGAGCCAGTCCGACTAGCAGTGCAATCGCCAGCACTTCCAGACCGGTCCAGCCATGCAGTGCGGCTGTGCCCCTTTCTGCAACCTGCAAAGCCGCCAGACCGATCCAGAGCGCCGCATCGTCTACAACCGCAAGTTTGAGTGCAAGCTGACCCAGTGGGCGCTGTGAAGGATTAAGCTCCCTGACGACACCAATCAGAACAGGTAGCGCGCTGACCGCAATACATAGCCCGATCGACGCTGCGGCAACCCATGGCTGGGCATGCGGAGGATGCCATCCCGGCAGGGGCAGGAAAAACTCGTAGGCGAGAACAGAACCTACCAGTAGCGGCCCACCAAGAGCCACAGCAGCTCCGCCCAGAAGCCGCCCCAAAGAGGGATCTGGCAATGCATGGTCTGCGGCTGTCTCTTCGGGGGGCTGCCACATCTCTAGTCCGGCAGTAAACGCTAGAACCAGAACAGCAACCCAGCCAATATCACTTCCGTACACAGACGGGATGCCCAGTGATTTAACCGGGAGATGCCAGACGGAGATCACTATACCGATAAGTATAGGAAGGACAACAATCGGTATTCCTCTGTAAAGAAGGCGCCACAAAACCCATGGGAGAAAAACGAAAACCGCAGCATCTGCAAAAAGTGCCGTAATGTTTGTCATCAGCCTCCCCTATTGTACCTGTATGAAAGGATAGGGTACGCGATTATGAGCCCTATGTGCAAACCGATACAACCGGGGCAGAGCACATGACCAACCTGCATAATCTACGAAGCGTTATCTTCCACTCCGGTAGTATGGTGTTCCAAGAGCCGCCGGTGCGGCCATCGCGGACCTGAGTTTCGCAAATGCCAGCATCGGCACAATGATGCAGGCGACCGTTCCGAGATACGGTAAGGTATTGAGAATGGCTGGCGCCACCGGCCACCCTCTCGCCTGCCCCATGAAACCAACTGCTGTTACTAACCCGAACAACAAGCCAGACAGCACAGCCACCGCAGGGCGATATCCCGCAAAGATCACGAGTGCGACGGCAATCCACCCTCGCCCGGCAATCATTCCATCTGACCAGACCGGAACCACAGCCAAAGTCAGATCAGCGCCCGCCAGACCGGCCAGAACGCCTCCCAGAATGACAGCCAGCGCTCTCAGCTTCATGACTGGAACGCCGACCGCATCGGCGGCGGCCGGATTTTCTCCAACAGCACGAAGATCCAGCCCGGAACGTGTTCGGAACATCCAGAAGTGCACCAGACCCGGCAGAACCAGATAGATCAGATAAACCAGCACATTCTGGCTAAAAAAGGCTGGTCCAATGACGGGAATGGACGAAAGAACCGGAATAGAGACGGGTTCAAATACAGCAGACACAGGAATACCGGCAACAGACCGCCCGATGACAGAACTCAGTCCCAGCCCCAGGAATGTAATGGCAACGCCGCACAGAACCTGATTGGCACGAAGTACCACACTGGAAAGCGCCAGAACGCCAGCTCCCACTCCTCCAACCAATCCGGCAGCCAGAAGGCCCAGCCATGGATGGGGCGTCGCCGTCACTGTCATGACGGCGACGACAGCCCCGAGAGACATGAGCCCCTCAACACCGAGATCCAGAACGCCAGCCCGCTCGGCAATTACCTCGCCAAGCGCACCAAGAGCCAGAACACTACCGGAAAGAACGGCATGACCAAGAAGATCGCTGAGAAGTGCCATGGTCAGGTCCTGTTCACGCGGACATAAGCCGCCAGTTCATCTCCCGCCGCGATGGCGAGAACAAGAAGGCCGGTAATGGCCAGAACAGCCGAGGAACTGATCTGGGTAGTCTGTAGAACGATGCCTGTATCAAGGATCAACGCCATCAGGAGAGCAGCCGGGATCAGCGCGAGGCACGATCCGCGAGCCAGCAGCGCAACGACGATACCCAGATAGCCGTAGTTGTTGGCAAGGCCTCCCTGAAGCCGGTGCACAGTTCCTGCGACCTCAAAGACACCTGCCAGCCCCGCCAAGGCACCCGACAACAGCAGGACAGCCAGAATGCGGGGAGCCACACCAATCCCAGCGTAGTGCGCCGCCTGCGGGTTCGAGCCACAGACCGCCGTTTCGTATCCGAAGCGGCTCTTGGCTAGGCCGATCCCCAGACCGATGACAGTTGCGAGCGCCAGAATAAAGCCGAGATGAACAGCACCCCAAAGTTCCGGGAAAGCCGTATGCAGACGCTCGGTCGAGGCCAGAGCACCGGTGACGCGATCAGCCCATGGGCCCGTTGCAAGATAATAGACAAGCAAAGAGGCCACAAAATTGAGCAGAAGCGAGGTGACAATTTCGCTCACACCCAACCATGCCCGAGCAGCCGCTGGCACAAAGATCCAGGCCGCACCGGCGAGCATGCCTGCAACAATCATGGAAGGCAGTGCAACAAGCGTAGGCCAGTTTGTGAACAGCCCGATCGCCGTGGCGGCAGTCGCGCCAGCATAGAGCTGCCCTTCCGCGCCGATATTCCACAAATTGACACGAATGCCGACCCAGACTGCCGCTCCTGTCAGCATCAGCGGGGTCATGAACAGGGCCAGATCTTCAATTCCGAACCGGGAGCCAACCGTAGAGCGCACAATCAGCCCAGCGAGTTCAACGGGAGAGCGTCCCATGGCAGTCAGAGTTATGGCGACAATGTTGAGGGCTGCAAGGATGGATAATCCCCGCCCTACAGCGATGCGGTAAGAAGGAACAACCGTCAGACGGGTCCGATGCGATACAGCGCTCATGCGGCCTCCGACAGGCTACGACCACTCATGAGAGCCCCAATACTGTCTCTGTCTGCGTCCGCACGCGCCATGATCCCCATGAGACGTCCTGCATACAGGACGGCAATTCGATCGCTAAGAGCAAAAATTTCGTCCAGATCTTCCGACATGAGAACTACGGCCACACCTGCGTCCCGGGCGCGGGCGAGCATGTCGCGCATCGCGGAAATGGCACCAATATCCAGACCACGGCTTGGGTAACTCGCAACCAGAACATGGCTTGCGATCCGGATTTCCCGTTCCAGAACCAGTCTCTGCTGATTACCACCAGAGAGGCCACGTATCTGCACCTGTGTTCCAGGGAGTTTGACACCCGCCTTATCGGCCAACATCTGCGCAAATTTGCGGGCCTGCGGCATGGAAAAGCCAAACTTTCCGCCAATGGGAGGGCGATCATACTCCCGGAGGGCCATATTTTCCGCGACACTTAAACCCGGCATCAGTGCGCGTTTGAGGCGGTCCTCCGGAACATGCCCAACTCCGGCATGGGCAAACATGGCCGGGTCCGCACGGTTTACAGCCTTGCCGTTCAGAAAAATGGTTCCACTTTCAGGGTCTTTCAGACCGGTCAGGACCTCAGCCAGTTCAGGTTGGCCGTTTCCCGTTACTCCGGCAATCCCGAGGATTTCGCCGGGACGCAGGGAAAGGCTGACATTCTCAAGTCGGACGACCCCCGCATTATCACGGACCGTGACCTGCTGAAGGGAAAGTAGTTCTGCCTTCCCGACCTCCAGAACGGGAACCTGACGAGGATAGGACGTCGCAAGAGCAACAGGCCGCCCAATCATTTCCGTCACCAGGCTGTCAGGCGTCACATCCGCCACATGATGAGTACCGACCAGACGCCCCTGACGTAGAACGGAGACACGATCTGCCAGAGCCATGATCTCGTCCAGCTTATGGCTGATGATGATGACCGCCCCCCCTTCAGACCGAAACCGACGCAGACCCGAAAACAGCTCATCCACCTCAACCGGGCTAAGAACCGCCGTGGGCTCATCCAGAATAAGCAGCCGCGCACCACGAGAAAGCACGCGCAAAATTTCGACCCGCTGCTGCTCACCCGCCGACAATGAAGAAACAATGGCCGATGGCCGCACCGGCAGTCCAAATCTGGCAGAAAGCTCTTTGGCCCTTCCCTCGATATCTTTCGCAGAAAGGCGTTTGGGGGTTTCTGACCAGCCAAGGTGCAGGTTTTCCGCCACCGTAAAGCGTGGCACCAGCCGGAAATGTTGGTGCACCATGCCAATCCCCGCCGAAATGGCTGCATCTGGAGCTGGGAATGTGGTGCCATATCCATCAATGATGATTTCACCGGCATCTGGCTGATACAGACCCGTGACCACATTCATCAGAGTGGATTTCCCTGCCCCGTTCTCCCCTAGAAGCGCGTGGATTTCACCAGGGAAGACGTTCAGGGAAACATGCTCATTAGCGATAACACCGGGAAAATATTTCGCGATATTCACCAGTTCCAGAATGGGCGGCGTTCCGGCGGGAAGATGGCGAGGCGGCGCATTGGGTGTATGTGAGACGTCAGCCAAGGCCGGATACTCCCTGCACCTGCCAACTCCAGCCATACATTTCCGCGTCGGTCATGACATGGCCCGGCGGAACGCGGAGCTTACCGTCTGAATCATAGATCGGCCCCTGAAATGGCGACCATCCAGCCAGCATCCGGTCTCTGGCTGCGTCCGCTTCCTTCTGCACCGCCTCCGGCACGTTCTGGCCCCAGCGGTCCCGGTCAACACCCTTGCCCAGCGTCAGGAAACGACCTTCTGGCCCCCATTCCCCCCGGATGCGTGCGCCGACCTGCTGGATATAGAAATCGGCGAAATCCAGCGTGACAGAACTGACATAAGCGTTCGGCCCAAACTCT
Organism: Gluconobacter japonicus; assembly: GCF_002723975.1. Lineage (GTDB taxonomy): Bacteria > Pseudomonadota > Alphaproteobacteria > Acetobacterales > Acetobacteraceae > Gluconobacter > Gluconobacter japonicus. The sequence continues at coordinate 32,984 of NZ_BEWO01000010.1, read as the reverse complement.
CGCATGTCGGTGTTCCACATAGCCGCCCAGACACCGCGCTTTTCCGCTACACGCAGATAGCCCGGATCATCCATGATGCCACACAGGAAGTCACACCCACTGTCTACGAGAGCCGCTCCAGCCTCGGTTGCGGCTTGCGGGTCGAACCAGGAGTTGATGGAAATGACGCGCATCGTCGCGTTCGGATTGACCGATCTGGCGCCCAGAAGAACGGCATTGGCGCTTGCATAGACAGACGGTACCGGGAACGACGCCACATATCCTAGTTTCCCGGTCTTGCTCAGACGTGCGGCCGCAATGCCGATCACATAACTCGCATACCAGTGCGTAATGTAATACCAACCCAGATTATTACTGACGGTATGACCATCACATTCCATGAACGCCACATTCGGCGCCCGGTCCGCAACATCCTTGATGAAATCTCCATAATTGGACGTGGAGATGACCATCTGCGCCCCTTCCGCCACGAACTGGCGAAAGATGCGCGTTGCGTCTGCGGAATACGGGACGCTTTCGACAAACAGCGTTTTCACTGCCGGATAGGCGCGCTTCATGGCTTCAACACCCTGATTATGCGCATAACTCCACCCACCGTCCGTGATCGGGCTGGTGTGCCCGAAACCGACCAGAAGATCTTCTTCCCGAATAGGGGCAAAACGACGTTCGGCAGCCCCGGCCTTGAGTGTGGAAGGCAGCAAGAGCGAGCTTCCGAGAGCGGCCAATGCTCTGCGCCGAGGAAGACGTGTCAGGTCTTTCAATGACATTCCGGCACTCCTGGCATCGTCATGAATCCGGGTAGCGCCTTGAACTGCCGGATGAAATTTCGGATCGCCGGATAGAGATCCAGCGGTACTTCCAGATCCTGACTTAAAGTGACGATCGGGAACAGCAGAATATCGGCAACACCCGGATGCCTTCCCGAGACCCAGAGACGGTCACACAGACGGTCGTCTGACAGGCGATCCTCAATTTCAGTCATCAAACGAAACACTGAAGGAGGAATCCCATCTGTCGGTAACGCAGCCAGAAGCGCTGTCCGGCGAAAATGCGAAAAACGTTCCAGCGCACCTTCTGCCCACGCGTCCCGCCGTTCTTCACCAATGCCAAGATGCCAGTCTCGGGAGACTTCGGGCAGACTGGTCAGCCTTTGGAGGATATCGGCGGGGCCACGAAGACAACCCCCATCAATTTCAAGCACGGGTCCGGTTTCCAGGGCAGCAGCATCTGTGAGAGTTGGAAGATGCACGCCCATCAGCGACGCACCCAGCCGGACGGCATAGCACCGGTCGTCGAGTGCCCAATCTCGCAGCCTCATGCCGGAACCTTTTCGTTGAGTGCTTCGAGACGGTCTCTGGTGGTTTTGGCTCTTGCTGCAACGTCCAGCCGGTTAGCCAGCGTTGTGGCTGCCATGTGGAGCATTGTTAGACCGGGTTCGGGTTCATGAACCGCCAAGAGGCAGTCTTCCTGCCAGTTCCATCCCTCCTCCGGGAGCGCCAGAGTGGCGCGCACTGAAGCCAAAGGTGCCTGGACGAGGATACTTCTCGCGCCGAATGCATCCCCATCCGGCAGTTCGTCCAGACTTGCGTCCTCATTCAGGGACACCCAGATCATTCCGGCCCGCTCTTCCGCCCGATAGGGATGAGCATGGATTGTTCCGGGTACACGCAGTTCTGGGTGGGCGGGAATATGACGACAGGTGGCGTCCGCGCCGAACTGCCAGCCGTGATACAGACAGGCCAGATTGCCATTCCGCACAAAGCCGAAGCTCAGTCGCATACCTCGATGGGGACAGCGGTCCTCCCAGGCATGAACATTTCCATCTGCGCCGCGCCACAGAGCGATTTCTTTCCCGCACAAACGGGCCGGTGCTGCAGTTTCGGGTGGGACATCCATCCCAAGCGCAAGGGGAAACCAGTCTGTCACGCGATGTCTTCCGCACCAGTCACGATACAGCCTGCAGGCCCCAAAAGGCAGGACATTTCAAACATGCCAAGCAGGGCTTCCTCCCCAACAATCCGGGCTTCGAAACAGAACTGTGATACGGACATCTCTGTAATCTCCACGGCCAGAAGCCTTGCGCGGGCCTTCACAAAGGCCTGTAACGCCTCAGGATCAAAATGCCCTGTGAGACGAATCTCCCGGACCATATAATCATGCCCTCCTTATCTCATTTCACAATAAGAATTTTCCGGATTATCAATATTCCTTATTCCACCGACACCAGATGTCATGATTAACTGGGGGTCAACCGTCACCAGCAGCAGGTCCATGCCCCATGAGTACCGTTGATTCGGAAACGTTATCACAATGGTATCCGCTCGCCATGCTGGAAGATCTGACGGAACCGCATTTTCAGACGATGCTGCTGGACAGATTCATCGACGTTTCACGCGACGATCAAGGCGCTCTTCAGGTCCTCTGCGGGAACCGCTCCCTGCCCGTCCGTGAACGCTACGGGTATCTCTGGACGTCTCTGGGAGAACCGGTGCGCGATATTCCGTCTATTCCTGAAGCGGAGGAGCCAGATCGGCGACTGGTCTGCTGTGGGTCCATTGCCGTCCATTCATCTGGCCTCAGGGTTGTTGAGAACTTTCTCGACATGGCGCATTTTCCGTTTGTTCACACCAATATTCTCGGGGCAGAGCCGGAAACCGAGGTTCGCCGATATCAGATTGAAACCCGCGACGGGGGCGAAGAAATCTGGGCAACGGACTGTACGTTCTTTCAGCCACAGGCCGCTCTTTCGGCCTCCGGCAGTATTCTCACCGATTATACCTACCGTGTAGCGGCGCCCTTCTCGACACTTCTCTATAAGACATGCCCTGCCTCTCCTGAACGTCAGGACGTGATTGCGCTTTTCGTCCAGCCCATGACGCCCACACGCTCACGGGCCCATCCCGTCATGTTTCTGATCGATGAAGCCTCACCTCTCGAAGGGCTGGTGGAGTTCCAGCAGTTCATCTTCCTTCAGGACAGGATCATTCTCGAAAACCAGCGCCCTCGCCTGATGCCTCTGGATGGTAAGTATGAGATCCCGACCATGGCGGACCGATCCTCGGTGGCCTATCGGCGCTGGCTGAAGGCTAAAGGCGTCACCTATGGTGTACTCGCGTGACTGAGACCATCATCGGGCGCGTTCTGACATCGGAGACGCCCCAGAGCACTCGCCTCGAAAACGTAGCTCTTCTGGTCGATACGGATGGCACCATTCAGGAACGCACTCTTCAAGATACAGCACGTTATGACGCTCTGTCTGGCCGAAAGGACGCAGTCTGGCTGCCCGATGACGCGCTTTTTATCCCCGGCCTGACAGACCTGCACATTCACGCTCCGCAATGGCCACAAGCTGGCATGGCGCTGGATCGACCGCTTGAAGACTGGCTTGGCACCTATACCTTTCCCCTGGAAGCCCGCTACGCTGATCCTGCTTTTGCGGAAAGCGTTTATGACGATCTTGTCCGCACCCTGCTGGAGAACGGCACCACAACGGCGCTTTATTTCGCGACTATCCACAAAGAAGCCAGCCTTGTTCTGGCACGGACCTGCCTTCGCTATGGTCAACGCGGGTTTGTCGGGCTCGTGGCAATGGATCACCCAGACCTGTGCCCACCGGATTACCGACAGACCAGCGCTCAGGAGGCTCTCGATGCAACGCGTCGGTTCATTGAGGCCGTTCGTACTCTTCCGGGTAATGAATACGGCCTCGTTCAGCCTGTCATCACCCCGCGCTTCATCCCCGCATGTTCGGACGCGCTTCTGGAAGGGCTTGGCGCACTGGCTGCCGAACTGAACGTCCGGGTTCAAACCCATGCGTCGGAAAGTGACTGGGAACACCAGCACGTTCTGGATCGCACAGGCCAGACGGATACCCACGCGCTGGACCGCTTTGGTCTGCTGCGCGATCATACGGTTCTGGCCCACGCTGGATTTCTGGATCAGACTGACCGGACACTCGTTAAAAACCGCAACGCGGCACTGGCGCATTGCCCCATTTCCAATGCGTTTTTTGCCGGAGCCGCGCTCCCTGTGCGGGATGTTCTGGACGAGCATGTTCATTGCGGGCTGGGCACGGATATTTCCGGCGGCTATTCGCCCTCGATTTTCGAAAATGCCCGGCAGGCGGTTCTGACGTCCCGTTTACTGGAAAGCGGCACAAATCCTCACCTTCCCGTCTCAGAGCGTGGGTTACCCAAAAGCCGGATCGACTTTCAGGAAGCCTTCTGGCTGGCCACACGCGGAGGGGCTGAAGCCTTGGGGGTTTCTGCCGGGCAACTCATGCCAGGTCAGATGTTTGATGCCGTCGAAATTCTGGGAACGTCTGGCGCTCTGCGACTGCATCCAAAAGACGATGCCGCCACCTGTGCACAAAAAATCGTTTGCCACGCATCCTCACAGACCATTGGCCGCGTCTGGGTCAATGGCCGTCAAATCAAGGAAAAGGCGTCTCACCCATGCTGACAGACACTGATGATCTCCGCTTCCTTCGCTTGTCCTTTGATATAGCGCGCAAATCGCGCGAAGGTGGCGACCATCCGTTCGGCTCCATCCTTGTGGACGCGGACGGAACAGTCCTGATGGAACAGGGCAACGGCTACAGCGCGGAAGGCTGCGACATGACAGCTCATGCCGAACGTCTGCTCGCCAGTCGTGCAAGCCGTACCTATGGCTCTGAGCGCCTGCGAAGATGCACGCTCTACAGCTCCGCCGAGCCTTGCGCGATGTGTTCTGGCGCCATTTACTGGGCTGGCATTGGACGCGTCGTGTACGGCCAGTCGGAAAAAGGCCTCAAGGACATGACGGGCAATCATGCGGAAAATCCGACGCTGGATCTTCCCTGTCGCACGGTTTTCGGCGCCGGACAGCAGAACGTTGAGGTCATCGGTCCACTTCTTGAAGAGGAAGCCGCGGCCCTTCAGGCAGAATTCTGGAACGCCCATCCGACGTGACATCCCTACAATCCTGATGCTAGGCTGACCGTTCCTCGCCCGTTCAAGACCAGCTTGATGACGATCCGGAGTTCGCACCTTCGGAACAGGGCCTTCTGCGAAAGCCATGATCCGTCATGGCTTGCTGATGGTATCGGGAAAGGACGCCGCAATGACGGTCAGCCTCCTTGTTACAAACGCCTATCTGTACATTGATCGAGACTGGGAAATCCCGAACGGATGGATTGCCCTGAAGGACGGTCGTGTTCATTCCGTAGGGCATTCTGGCGAAACGCCGCCACGCGCTGAAAAAAACCTCTCCGCCAATGGAAAATTGGTCACGCCCGGTCTCATCAACGCCCATCATCACATGTACCAGAACCTGACCCGCGCCTATGCGCCCGTCACGAACGGAACGTTGTTCGAGTGGTTGCAAGGACTATATCCGCTCTGGGCCGGGCTGGATGAAGAATCCGTTTATCTTTCAACTGCCGTGGCCATGATTGAGCTTCTTATGGGTGGTTGCACAACGTCGATGGATCATATGTACGTCCATCCCAAGCCGTTCCTGATTGATGCGCAGTTCCGTGCGGCAAAAGACATTGGGTTCCGCTTCCACGCTACGCGCGGTTCCATGACGCGTTCCATTGAGGATGGCGGCCTACCACCTGCGTCGGTCGTGCAGGACGAAGACACCATTCTCGCGGACAGTGAACGTCTTGTTCACGCGTATCATGATGCTTCACCCGGTGCGATGGGCCGGGTTGCGCTTGCGCCCTGCTCGCTCTTCAGTGTTTCCGAACGGATCATGACGGAATCTGCGTCCATGGCAGACCGGTATGATCTGCGCCTCCATACGCATCTGGCGGAAGATCACGACGAAGATCGCTACTGCGCAGACGTTTATGGGTGCACCCCGACGGAATATTTCGAGCGCGTGGGTTGGGCCAGCCCGCGCTCCTGGGTTGCCCATTACATCTACCCATCAACGGATGAGATCGATCGCCTCGCCCATGCGGGTGTCTGTACGGCGCAATGTCCGTGCTCGAACATGATGATCGGTGGTGGCTCTGCTGATGCCATGGACATGCGCCGCAGGGGGATGAGGGTTGGGCTTGGATGTGACGGATCAGCCTCCACCGATCATGCATCGCTCTGGCTGGAGACCCGTATGGCGCTTTTGCTGGGGCGGTTCCGGAATGGCCCCCATTCCATGACGGCTCGGGATGCGCTGGATATGGCAACACGGGGTGGAGCGGCCTGTCTGGGCTGGGACGATGAAATCGGACATCTGAAACCCGGTGCTTGTGCCGATCTGGTCGTCTGGCAGATGTCGGAGATCTCCCTTGCTGGCGCGTTGACAGACCCGGTGGAAGCATGGCTTCGCTGCGCCCCAGCAACAGCGGGCACAACCATCGTGAATGGCCGTATCCTGGTAGAAAATGGACAGCCCGTTCTGAAAAACCTGAGAGACATTCTTGGAGCGCATCGTAAAGAGGCCATGCGCATTCAGCGTCTTAACATCTCGATATGATCAGAAGCGGGGCGATGGCACACATCGCCCCGTTGCAAAGCAATGTTCTATTATTGAAAGAGATGTGAAAGACTTTTCATCTCTGCGGAACTTGTAAGGCTTTCGTATTCCTTCCAGAATAATCGCACTATGTAAGGAGTTACACCGTGCGTACCAAGATTTTGACCTGCTCCCTCCTTGCGGCAGGCCTACTCGCTGCGACCAGCCTGACAGTTCATGCAGAAGCCCCTTCTTCAGAAACCGTGAAAGCACCCGAAGGCGTATCTCACTTTCTGACGACGCCCCAGAAGGTCGTTTCAGATGGGGCTGCGACCATTCGTGGGCAGCACATTCCGTATCAGGCTGTGACCGGAACGCTGATCGTTCATGCTCAGGGCTGGGATGATTCCGATACCGGCAGCAAGGATGAAAAGGCCGACAAAAAGAACCCGGATGCTGTGGCGTCAGTCTTCTATGTGGCCTATTTCAAGAAAGGCGCGCATCCGGAAAACCGTCCGATCACCTTTGTCTATAACGGTGGTCCAGGATCATCGAGTGTCTGGATGCATATGGGGGCCTTTGGGCCGCACCGTATTGTCACCGCAGACGATACCCATACACCGGCGGCGCCCTATCATCTGATTGACAACAACGACAGCCCGCTGGATGCGACCGATCTGGTTTTCATTGATGCACCGGGCACCGGGTTCGGGCGCCTTGTTGGCAAGGACAAGGAAAAGGCATTCTACGGTACGGACCCGGATGCGGCAGCCTTTACGGACTTCATCGCGCAGTTCCTGACGCGCTTTAACCGTTTCAACTCTCCCAAGTATCTTTTTGGTGAGAGCTATGGCACGACCCGATCGGCAATCATTGCCAATCAGTTGGCGTCTGAAAAGGGCATTGATCTGAACGGCGTCATGCTGCTCTCCCAGATCCTGGACTATGACAACTCGATCGACAGCGTAAAGTCGAACCCGAGTGTCGATCAGCCCTATGTTCTGGCTCTCCCCAGCTTTGCCGCAACTGCTTGGTATCATCACAAGCTGCCCAACCAGCCAAAAGACCTGAAGCCTTTCCTGTCCGAAGTCGAGCACTTTGCCCTGACGGACTACACGTCTGCCCTCCAGGACGGCACATCCATTTCAGATGAAAAACTGGAACAGACAGCCCAGAAACTTCATCAGTACACAGGCCTTCCGGTCGAGTACCTGAAAAAGGCAGACCTGCGCGTAAGTGGTGGTGAATTTGCCAAGACCCTTCTTGGGGATGACGGCATGGATACAGGTCGTCTGGACAGCCGGTTCTCTGGACCGGCCATTGACCCGCTCGGACAGACGCCAGATTACGATCCTCAGTTTGCGGCCATGCAGTCGGCTTACGTTTCGGCCTTCAATGATTATGTCCGGAACACCCTGCACTACGGCACCAATCCTGCGTTCTATGACGGGTACCAGGAATATAAGGTTAGCGCTCATTCCATCGGGAAATGGGCCTTCGTACACAAACAGCCTGGTTCAGCCCATCCAGCCAAAGGTGCACCGAACGTCCTGCCGGATCTGGCCAGCGCAATGAAGCAGAACCCAAGCCTCAAGATCATGCTGAATCAAGGTTACTATGATCTGGGAACGCCATTTTTTGAAGGAATCTATGAGATGCAGCATCTTCCGATACCCCGAAAACTGGCCTCCAATATCGAAATTCACCAGTATGAATCCGGTCACATGGTCTATGCCCATGCCCCAGCTCTTGCAGAACTTCATGATAATGTCGTCAACTTCATCAACAAGACGCACGACTGAGGTTTAAAAATGATCGGGCAGTTTTTCTGAACTGCCCGACACTCCAATTAAATTGAAAACCGAAAATACAGAAAATATATTTCAAACAAAATTAATCGATATTTTATATTTCCTCTGGTTCTCATAATTTTTTATTGTCGCCATTGAATCTTATATTCTTAACCAAGACTCAAACGTATCCAAAATTTGGGCACCGTATAACTTTAGGTTATAGAAAACCTCTTTCTTGGAATTTCTTTTTATGCCCAATTACAAAATTATTATTGCAAAATCAAAACAAGATGGATATTTCTGATCTGCATTAATTCCGAATTGACGGCATCACTGCAAAGTTTTTGCCTCAAAAACAGAACATGCTCTCGCCCAGTCCTGCATGTCATCCCGGAAAAATACGCGCTGTATGCATCTGAGTTTTCTGATCCTAGACCAGCATAAAATCACTACCCTTTTCCTCCTTTTGACTGGGATTTTCCTCAATGCGTTTTCTTTCCCGTCGTCATGCCCTGACCAGCGCAGCCTCCCTGTTAGGCCTCTCCAGCCTTCCCGGTTGCACGGACAGAAGTCTGCGCAATCTGGATCTTGATGCGGATGTTCGCTCCCTTCCGGTCATCAGAGCGCGAACTGACCGGATTGATCGCATCACAGTCTGCCTACGCCCGTTTCGGGCTGCCGGCCCTCGACTGGATGTTGAACAGATAGGTCACAAAACCGTAGTTCATAACTATGGACATGGAGGAAGTGGCTGGTCGCTTTCCTGGGGCAGCGCAAAACTGGCGGTAGAGCGAGCTCTGCCCGTCAACTCCGCAAAAATTGGTATCCTCGGATGTGGCGCTATCGGCCTTACGACCGCCATTGTGGCGCAACAGGCCGGGGCGGAAGTGACCATCTACGCTGAATCTCTTCCACCGTTTGTTCGATCCGCCCGCGCTTCGGGAAGCTGGACACCTTCTTCGCGTATTGCCCAAAAAGATACGATGACACCCGAATTTGTAAACCGATGGGAGGCCATGGCCCGGTATTCGTTCTCTTGCTACCAAAATCTGCAAGGACTTCCAGGAAACCCCATAGAATGGGATACATTCTATGGGATGAAATCCAGAGAACTGGATCCTTTGCATGCAGATCCTATCGGTTTTGCCAAGCTTGACGACCGAATTCAGGATATTGAGCCTCAGGGAAATCTGATCCAGGTGGATGATACACGACTTCCCTACTCAGAAGTTCACAAGAAACCCAATCTGATTTTCAATGTCACAAGCTATTCGGACTACCTCCTGCGTCAGTTTCTGGAGCGTGGGGGCAAGATCAAGACTATGACCTTGCATCATCCTTCTGAACTGACAGCCCTGCCTGAACCAGTTTTCATCAACTGCACGGGATATGGAGCGCGCGCGCTTTGGAACGATAGCAGCATCATTCCTGTTCGTGGTCAGATTGCCTGGTTGATCCCGCAACCCGAAGCTTTGTGCAGCATGAGCTTCGGAAACGTCTATGTCGTGTCCCGACGCGATGGCATCGTCGTGCAATGGATGGGCGATGACATGGGTTTTGGGTACAATGGCACGGATGAAACACCCGATCTGGCCGAAGCCCATCGCAGTGTTTCGGTCATCAATGGTTTATATAGAAGTATGGGCTACACAGTGTAGGCTCAGGCTGCATTGATTTAATTGTGAAATTTTGATTCGGCTTCTGCAAAGAGATTGAAAATAAATGACCTGTATTGACTGACGGATGACCAGATGGACCGTCTTCCGGAGAGACATGACAAATCGCGCGTTGATGACCACCGCGTGCTGAGCGACATCATTTTTATGAGTCGTAAACGGCCTGCGCTGCCGTGATGCTTGCCCAGGAATACGGTCCGCACAGAAGCTCTACACCAGCTGGAAGCGTTAGGGCGACATTGGTATTTCATAGGGATGATAGATGGCCTGTCTGCTGCGAAGACCGAGCTTCGGACTATCATGATTGATGCGACCTTTCCCAAAGCACACTGCACGGCTTCAGGCCTACGGTTAAAAAAGGGATCCAGGTCGTCTGATCGGTCATACCAAAGGTGGTATGCAATAGCGGTCACCGATCAGAATGGACGACTACTGAGATTTTTCATGACTGCAGGATAGGCCAGTGATTAGATGGAAACTTCTGCCCTGCTAGACAGACTTACCATGGCACAGTGAATGCTGACGGACCGGGTTATAATGCTGACTATTTCAGGGGCCCCCAAGGAGAAAAAAGGAAGCAGGCCTTGCATCCCGGGACGGAAATCCCGCAGACAGCCGATCAAATATGACAAGAGAAAATACAAACAGTGCAACCGCATCGAAATCATATTCGGTCGACACACGCTGGGACAGATGTCCGACAGTCTTCTTCTCCGTTATCTGCCTCGCTGCAAATGTCATCTTCTGGCTATGAATCCTGAGCCTAAGAGGCTGGAAATGTCACTCAACTGCTACCATTCGGTAGCATGTGGCACCCAGAAGATCGCTCAATAGAATGATCATCATTTTGATCGATTTTAATGTATTTCAATCACAATAATGACTTGACACGATCGCTCGCGAGCATCTCATATCGCTGGAGCATTAATTCATCTGAGCCACATCATTCCAAACAGAACGTCTCTCTTGGAGTTCGCCCATCCCACCAGAACAAACGTCCAGGATTACCCCCTGCGCATATGTTTTCTTTCCAACGCTATCAGACAGGATCTCAGTCAATCTATGAACATCATCGTAACCGATAGCCCTGAGCAGGCTTTCAGAAAGGCTGCCGACATGATTGCCTGCGAAGTTCTTTATAATCCTCATCCTGTTCTGGGATTAGCAACAGGTCGCACGATGGAAAGCATCTATCGACTTCTAGTCAAACAGTATGAAGCGTCCGATCTGGATTTTGCCGCAACAACATCTTTCAATCTGGACGAGTATGTTGGCCTTTCTGCTACAGACCCAAATTCATACCGCTACTACATGCAGGAGCACCTTTTTGAGCATGTAAATATGTCAACCTCACAAATTCATGTTCCGAACGGAATTGCCGCAGACTTGGATTTGGAGTGCGCCCGCTATGAAGCGGCTATAGAAAAGGCTGGAGGAATTGGACTTCAGCTTTTGGGAATTGGGGAAACTGGGCATATCGGCTTTAATGAGCCTCCATCAGCCTTCAATAGTCGGACACGTGTCGTACATCTTGATGAGATCACACGTCGTCAAAATTCTGGTATGTTTGGCAATGATCCGACACGCGTTCCCGAGCACGCGTTAACCATGGGGGTCGGAACAATTCTGGAGGCGCGTAAACTTTTACTAGTGGCTGTTGGAAAAGGAAAAGCCGCTATCGTTGATGATGCTCTGAATGGACCGCTCAACGAAAATGTCAGCGCCACGGCTATTCGTTTACATCAAGATTGTACCGTTATCTTGGATAACGCAGCGGCTTCAATTTGGAAGAATAATCGCCCTAACGGGTTCAATGCTATACTTTAAAAGTATGCCAATTAAAAAATAAATTATAAATAATATAATTTTTATTAGTTTTTACAATTTTAATATTTCCTCTCCGACTATTAAAACATGAATATATCATTCTTATAATAATAGTGCTGGAGAGGTAGAAAATCAGCAAGAGAATTTTTCTATTAACGTGCCAATTTATAAGGCTGATTTGGCACTCCCATGAAGTTCCAACCAACTTTCGGAAACATCTACAGAAATCGTTGCAGGTTTATAAGCCTCTTTAGGCGCAACCATAATGTTATCGACATAGGTTTGAGGATTACGGTCATAAAGCGGAAACCAGCTTGACTGCACCTGGATCATGATCCGGTGACCTGGCAGGAATGTATGGTTTACCATTGGCAGACGTACTGGATAAATCTGTTTCTTGTTTGCAGGAATAGGTTCAGGACGCTCGAAGCTTTTCCGATATCGCCCGCGTAAAATATTGCCTGACACCATCAGTTGATAGCCACCCATCGTAGGCTGGGAAGCGACCTCATCAGGATAAACGTCAATCAATTTGACGACAAAATCTCCGTCAGTCCCGGTTGTCGCCGCAGTCAGGTGCATAAGCGGCTCTCCTGTAATGGTAAACGGCGCCGTCAATACTTCAGATGTCAGAGATAACACATCAGGACGGGCTGCGGCGTTGCGTTGATCGGCAGTAAGCCACCAACGCCATCCCGAATTTACATTATCTTTAGGAACAACCGGAAGAGTGACATACGGCACAGGATGATCAGGATCTGAAACATAAGTAAAATGACCGGAAGAACCCGATGCCTTCTTAAAGGCCAATCCGTGATTCTGCTGGAAATACAAAAAGGAGCATTGATCGTCACACTCTGGTGCGGGTAGCGAATCCATGGTTTCCCATTCATCCTCGCCGCTCCGATAAGCTGTTACGCGCGCTGGAAGGGCAATAGCCTCATCCTTTAGATAATGCGCAAGAAACGGCATGAGAACGTGCCTTCGAAAATACAGCCCCGTATCAGAGTGGAGATCTATTGAACCCAACATACTGGCCGCGTGGATCTCACCTCCATGATTCCATGGTCCCATTGCAAGCCACAGGTTTGGTCGCGCCTTAGGGTGTTTGCGCAGTGCATCATAAACGGCGATCGCACCATAATTATCTTCCTGGTCCCACAAACTATGTACCAGCATGGTTGGGACCTTCAGCCCTTCCCGCGAAAGAAGACGATCAAGAGCCTGTAACTGCCACCATGTGTCATAAGCAGGATGTGTCAGCAATTGCCGGAAAAAACCGATCTGATCCATTCCCCGGGACTTCCCGACCGCTCCCGCAGAAACACCATTCAGAAAAAATGCGTAGGCATCAAAGGTACTGCTCCACCATTCAGCTGTATTTTTCCGCGTCGCACCCTGATCATAAATGTAAGGCAGCATCTCTTCACGAAATGCACCATTATGGAACCAGTCATCTCCCATCCAGCCATCAACCATCGGGTTCATTGGAACCGAAACCTTCAATGCTGGATGAGGATGAAAAAGCGCTGTAATTGCCGTATATCCGTCATAGGACACCCCGAGAATACCAACTTTCCCATTACTCTGGGGGACGTTGTGCACCAGCCATTCTATGGTATCCCAGGTATCGGTGCTTTCATCGACAGCCGTACTGTTCAATGGCCCTCGCATGGGGCGGTTCATGACAAACTCACCCTCAGAGCCGTATTTCCCACGTATATCCTGAAGAACACGAATATACCCGCCGTCGACAATAACGTCCGGCATGTTGTCATAACCAGGAAGGATAGATGCCATATGGCTACTTGACCCCAGAGAAGCCATATGTGCCGCATTATACGGCGTACGCGTCATCAACATACCCGCGTTTTTAGCATCCTTGGGAACGAGAATAATCGTATGGAGCCGGACTCCGTCACGCATTGGAATCATCACATCCCGGCGGACATAATCAAAAGTTGAATTGATCTCATGAAAATCGGTTGGCATATCAGTATAGACCGAACCGGCCCCAGGTCGCGCAAATGCAGTTTGCGTCAACATTAATGCACAAGCCGATACCATAAGAAGCTTTTTCATAGTCATTCCAGAAAGTGAATGGTCATCAAGTATGGCGTATCTATGCCACAGAGTATTTTTCGGAGCTATCACATGATGTTAAAATTCTGCGGAAACAGTACCAAAATACTGCCGGGGAGATCCCACAAACAGATTGGCATTATTATCACCTGAAACCGATGCTGCTCCGTAGATGCCACCAATATAGTTACTATCAAAAAGATTGGTAATGCCGAAAGTTGTTTTTATGTTCTGAGCAAAGCCAACTTGGCCAAAATTGTAGGCAAGATTAAGATTTGCCATCCAGTAGGACGGAACATATTCATCGTTAAGATATGTCATTGGCCTTGAACCAATGTAATTGACATTAAAGTTGAACATTGCCTTACGCCAGGTATAATTCAAATTAGCTTTATACATGAATTTTGGATAATATACTTGGTGCTTACCTTTAAGGCTGTAATTTTTTCCACTGTAATTGATAGAGGTTGTCTGGTATTCTGCATCATTCCAGCTCACGCTATTTGTAATTTCAAGCCCACGGAATGGGCGGATCGTTATTGCTCCATCGGCACCATTCATAGTCTCACGACCGACATTCAAATAAGCATTATGGGCTGTCGCCGTACTTCCTTCTGTAATGGAAGCAAGCCTGTTATAGTAATCTGTATGGTAAAAATCAGCACTTCCTGAAAAAAATTGGGAATCATACCTGTACCCAACAATATAATTCCATGTCCTCTCAGGCTTGAGAACTTTCTTGTTAGCATCAAAAACAGATTGGGCGGATTGCGACGAATTTCCCAGACCACCCCACGGTCCAGCACTAGACGTTTGGGAGTAATAATCGTAAGCGCGGAGATTTTCTGCAATATCCCAATAAATTTCATGATGATTGAGAAAATGATAATCGAAATTGAAATGAGGCAAAAACGCTCCCGAAGCCGTCATTGAGCCGCTTGCGGGATGACGGTAATAGGTATTCCACCCAGCCGCCGTGAGTTGGTCCGTGTAATCTGCTTTTGTGCCACCATGAGTAGTCTGTGTGAGTGATTTAAAACCCGCCAGAAGCGTCATGCCAGGAATAATTTTCCAGCGATCCTGAAGAAAGAATTGGAATGTATTGGTATTATAAGCATCATTATACCATGTACTTCCAGTACCTTTCCTGAAACCTGCCAGAGGATTATGACCTGTCGTCAAGCCATCTTCATAAAGCATGGAATCATAGATCCAGCGGTTATTTTCGTACCAGATGCCACTTTCAATATAGTTATTGTGTGGCGCTTCAATTGAAACTTTCTGCGTGAATCCCAAGCGTCGCATATCAGCATGTGACATCCCTAATGCCATCGGAACACCGGAGACTGAGCCATCGGCCTGCAGTGCAGGAACACCGTAACTGGGAGATGTCACGAAATTGTTGGTTCCGCCATAGAGGCCGCTACCAATATTCCCATATGCGACCGTATCTGAATGAACTTTCTCAGACAGATCAAAGTGTCCCGTTACTGCGGACAAATAAGTTCTCTGGACCTGAGATGCATCCCAAGCATAGTCACCTATCTCGTCATTCGAAAGTCTTCCCTCATATCCTGGAGGAACATCCGATGTGTACTGAGCATAATAAGCCCATTGTTTAGCCTTTGCATAATCAGGCTTCAAATAAGTTGTATTACGGCCCATCTGTCGCCACATGTTCTTGGTAAGAGTCAGATAGTTCATCTGCTGGAAATTACCATAACCGAAGAACCCAGTGATTTTGCCGTGTTGACCGATAGGTTGGACAATTTTTGCATCAGCCTGCAATTCACTTTGCCCCCCGGCTCCCTTCCACAAATCCGTGTCTGTTCGCGCGAAGGATGCGTAGAATTTGGTTCCGGTCTGGTTCAGGATGCCACTATCAACACGGGCATAGGTTCGATACGCATTATAGCTACCGAAAGTCTGACTGATTTTACCCCCTGCCTTATCCTTGGGATCAGAGGACGTATATGTCATTGCGCCGCCAAGATTCTGAGTAGAGAATGAGTCCAGCGCCCCAGCCCCTTGAGACATCGTCATCCCGGCAACATCATCCTGAATCATTGCCTGCGTGATAGATACACCATTGTTATTGGCAAATCCCTGCGATCCCAGCGGAATGCCGTCTAATGTTGCGCCAATCTGCATTTGGGTAAATCCGCGCACATAAAATGTATTGCCATAAGTATCGAGACCAAAGGCATCAGTAGATGTGAAATTTGCTCCCGGCGTTGTCATGGCCAGAATTTGCATAGGGTTTGTTCCCTCCACAAATCTATCCATAACCTTTCGCGTTACAGCGACTTCAGGGCCATGACTGCGAACACGAGAGACACTGACTGAAATCGATTCAGAATCAGCACTTTCAATCGTACTACGCCTTTGATGCGGAGAAACTTTCGAGCGCGAAATTGGATGGGAGGAAGTATGCTGAATTTTGGCTGACTGGTGTGATTTTGCAGCCGCCTCTGCTCTATGAAAAGAAGCGCTTGCAACAGCGATTCCCAAGATGCTTGTCGTCAAAAGGTAATGGGATTTTCTTCTGGACTTGCCTGATAGTTTCACCGCCGACACCACTTGTACTCCTCGAAATATCACACCTAAATTCACGTTACGGGTTCGATATAATATGCGTCTACGGTGATTTTTTTTGGGAACTGATAGACTAAGGTTAAGAAGAAGCTGCGCAAATGGTGGCTGACTCCGTAATATTTCCAAAATCTCATAACAGAGCTATGAAGGATGTACTCCTCTCTTTTTGGGAGATATCCCTGCCTATCAGCACCTCGGAGAATATGCATCGTGAGATTACGTCAGATCGAAGTTTTCTACGCGATCATGACAACTGGATCGCTGCGAAAAGCAGCAGAAGTGCTGCATGTTTCACAACCTGCAGCCAGCAAGGTTCTCCGATACGCAGAACACTCTCTTGGTTTTGCACTCTTTGAGCGAAAAGGTGGCAGATTGGTTCCGACCCGGGAGGCGCAGATCATGCTCCCGCATGTTAATGCCATTTTCGGAAAACTCTCCGATTTGCGCCGCCTCACTCATAATCTACGCTATGCTCGGGATGGACATTCCATTCGCGTGGGGTGCGTACCCAGCCTGGGATTAAGCCTTATCCCCCGCGTGGTTCGCAGCTATTGCGCCAGCCATCCTGATACGGATGTCACAATCGACACCTTACACGGATCGGAAATTGTATCACGCATTTTCAATCATGACTTGGATCTGGGAGTTGTTTTCGGACATTACTCCCGGGAAGGTCTGACTGCACAGCACATTGGCGATATTCCTCTGGTTCTTATTGATAAAGAAATGAAAAATGGCCCCGTAGCTTTAACGGATATTGACCGTCACCGTTATCTGGGCCTTTCAGAAAAAGATCCAACGGCTGATCTTCTTGATATTGCACTAGACGAAGCTGGCGTGACGATGACCCCAGCCATACGGGTTCGCACACATTTTATGGCAGCAGAGCTGGTCCGCCTCGGCGTTGGCTGCGCGATTGTAGATGCACTGACAGTATTGCATCATCCAGGCCTCCCTCGCCCTTGCGCACTCTCTCCCTCTCTGAATGTTACATGTACGGTTCTATATCGTGCAGATTATGCATTGTCGCACATTTCTCGTGACCTTCTCGTTTTGATGCAAGATGAACTAGATGGTGACTTAAATAAGTTAAACGAAATTATTTAGAATAAATATTCATTATATTATATTTAATTTTGTTAATATTTAACCCTAGTTTTAAAATTATCGTAAATTAATACTTTAGATTTTATCTCAAAATAACCCTGCATAACCCAAGGTTATCGCTTGCAGATATCTCATCATGAGACATACAGGCGTTTTTCATGCTCTATAAGATGTAACATTCATTCCGGATAGCAATGACGGGAGCATGGGAGCCACCATGAAGGCACGCTACAGTCTGTATCGGATAGTTATTCTCTCCGGAGTATTTCTTCTTCCCTTGCGTTCAATTCACGCTACAGAACTCCCGTCCGGACTGACAGTGCAGGATATCGACGCGACTGTTGAACGCACACGTACGACCTTCAAGGTTCCCGGAATTGCCTTGGCTATTGTACAGAATGGAAAAATTGTTTTCAGCCGAGGTTATGGTCAAAGGTCAGAAGACACTAAAAGTGCGTCTGTGGATGGGCGCACCCTGTTCGCCATCGGGTCTAACAGCAAAGAATTTACGGCCACTGCCCTTGCGCAGCTGGTAGATGCTGGCAAGCTGAAATGGGATGATCGCGTCATTGATCATTTGCCGGAATTCCGTGTCTCGGACCCATGGATTACGCGTGATTTTCGCGTCTCTGATCTTCTCACGCATCATAGCGGCATGGGACTTGGCGCTGGTGATCTGATGTTATTTTCTCATAGTACGTTTACACGCAAAGACGTTCTGGCGGGACTGGAACATATGCCTTTTACCGCCCCGTTCCGAAGTGAATACGCCTACAATAACCTATTATACGTTGTCGCGGGCGCTCTTGTTGAACGTGTGACGAGCCAGAGTTGGGAAGACGCTGTTCAGACCCGGCTGATTGATGCTGCAGGCCTGTCTGCTTGTCAGACTACACCTCCTTATCGAGATGAAGCAGATATTGCTACAGGCCAAGGGGATCATTCCCCCCTACCCGCAAAGGCTGCACGTCAGTTGCCTGCTGTCGCACCTGCAGGCGGCATATGGTGCAGTGTAGATGGTATGGCGCGATGGGCTCAAATCTATCTTAATGGGGGTCAAACGCCAGAAGGTAAGCGTATCTTCAGCACGGAAAGCCGTGATGCTCTGTGGGCGCCTCATGCCCTCCTTCCCTTGCCAGACATGGCCGCTTTAACCGGAACGCATTTTCGTGCCTACGGCTATGGCTGGTTCATGGAAGATTTCTTTGGACATAAGCGCGTTTGGCACACTGGCACTATCGGCGGAATGGTCAGTTACGTCACGTTTCTTCCTGAACTGAAGAATGCAATTGTAATCCTGACCAATCACGATGACCACAACGCTACATATGCTCTGGCCACAACACTCAGCGCCCGTATTGCAAGGGGGCAGAGTGCTGATTGGATAAGCTACTGGAAACATCAGGAAGACGCTGCGAATACTGAAAGTGATGCTCTGGCAGCGTCAAGCGGTCCAGGCTCATCTGCTCGCCCATTTTTGACACTTACTACGCAACAGCAGCAGGACTATCTGGGCGACTACAAAGACGCTTGGCGCGGTCTGATCTTCGTTACGCAACATGGAAATGATTTACGGCTAACTTTCTCAAAAGCTGACGGTTTGAGCGGAACCCTTAGGTCGCTGCCTCATGATCTGTTTGTTGTTCGGTGGGACAATCGCGAACAGGATGGCGAAGATGACGCCTATGTTCAGTTTGAACGAAATATAGAAGGCAAAGTGACGGGGATGACAATGAAGCTTCTCGGCTCAGACTTCAGTTTCGATGCACAGGATCTCCATCCCCACAAAATAAACTCTTCATCTCGCGAGACCACACAGTGAAACAGCATATTGCGGTGATTGGCGGCGGGGTCATTGGCCTTTCGACCGCTTTTGCACTGATCCGGGCAGGCCATAACGTCACGCTGATCGAACAGAACGAGGATGTCGGGCTGGGTGCGAGCTACGCTAATGGAGGCCAGCTCAGTTACCGCTATGTGAGTCCACTTGCAGATGCTGGAATCCCTCGTCAGGCACTGGGTTGGATCATGAAGTCCGGCTCTCCGGTTTCACTTCGTCTCCGTGTTGATCCGACCCAATGGCGCTGGATGCTATCGTTTCTTGCAGCCTGTAATCGGTCAACCAATCGTAAAAATGCAAAAATACTTTTACAGCTTGGACTTGAAGGCCAAACTGAAATGGCGACATGGCGCGCCGAAGGGCTGGAAGGGTATTTCTGGCGGCAGGCGGGGAAACTGGTTCTGTATCGTCAGAACAAGGTTTTCCAAAAGGCCGTCTCGACTATTCAGAACCCTACTCTGGAACGGGCTCTCTCTCCTGAAGACTGTGCAAAAATTGAGCCGGCATTCGCCCATCTTGCCCCTGACCTGGCAGGAGGCATTTTTTCACCAGAAGACGAAGTGGCGGACAGTTACCTTTTCTGCAGGTCCCTGAAAGTATCCCTTCTGAGCAATCCGCAGTTCCGTTACCTACCGGGCAAAGCTGCACTCAAGCCGGAAACAGACAAGCATTGCATGCTAACAGTGGATGGTGTCGGTTATGCGGTGGACAGAATTGTCCTGGCGGCGGGTTTGAACTCACGAGAAATCGTTGTCCCCCTCGGAATACGCCTCCCTCTTTACGGCCTCAAAGGCTATAGCCTTACGCTTCGTCCCTCACCTGAAAAACTGCCCTCCATAAGCGTCACAGATTACGATAATCGCGTTGTTTATGCACGTCTTGGAGACACCCTGCGTGTTGCGGCAATGGTTGATATTGGCGCAGAGGACCGATCTCTCACTCCTACACGTCTGACCTCCCTGCGCCATCTTGTCAGGCGTACCCTGCCCGGACTTAATTCCAACAACCTTCCGGACTTTCCATGGACGGGTCTTCGCCCAGCCACTCCAACCGGCGTGCCGATCATTGGGCATAGTCGCTACGAGAACCTGCTGTTCAATGTGGGGCATGGTGCTTTGGGTTTTACTCTCGCGGCCGGATCAGCTGCACGGATTACCAAACTCATTGATCAGGCTCATCCTGAGGGAATTCAGAAATGAGAGAACATGTCTTCCAAACATTCTGTGCTTTTTTCATTGCAACAAGTACGGCAACAGCCTTTGCTGCGCCATCCCCCACAACAGATGCGCAACTGACTCAGGTTCTGGCTCATGGAGAAAATCGTTCTCTGGCAGCAATCGCAGCCTTACGTATTCATAGGGGAGCTGTATCCTATCAATATGTCAGTGGATTTGCACGCAAGGATGGTCTCAAGAGTACGCCAGCCCGTTCCGATACTTTATTTCGGATTGCCTCTGTTTCGAAATTCGTTACCACCATTGGTATGATGCAACTGGTCGATAAAAGGAAAATCGATCTGGACGCCGATGCATCACGCTACCTTGGCTTCACACTGCGTAATCCCGACTTTCCGAACGTTGTCATTACGCCGCGTATGCTGTTGAGCCACACCGCCAGCATTGCAGACGCAGATGATTACGTCATGCCGGCACACCATACTGTCTCGGAATTTTTTGATCCCTCACGCCATAATGGAATGGCAACATACCATTTTCTTCCTGGACGACAGCCTGGAACGTGGTTCAGCTACTGCAATCTGTGTTACGGCTTGATTGGCACCATGATCGAACGGGTCAGTGGCGAGCGCTTCGATCTTTACCAGCAAAAACATGTCTTGACGCCCCTTGGCATTGATGGGGGATACGATCCCGCGCTTCTTCCTCATCCCGAGAGGCTAGCCACGCTTTATCAACACACTGCCCGCGGATACGAAGCAACAAAAGACAAGATCGGGCGCTTTATCCCCGAGGCACCTGCTGATTACAAAATTGGTACAAATGCCACGATCTTTTCCCCTCAGGGAGGTCTTCACATTTCACTTGATGGCCTATACCGTTTGGCACAATTCGTCTTCGGTGACGGCACAGTTGACGGTGTAAGCGTACTTTCTTCCAGGTCACTCCAGACCATGCTGAAACCCGCATGGACGTACGACGGACATAATGGAGAAGGCCCTTACCCCATCGCAAGCTATGGTCTGGCCATGATTCAACTCAGCGGCGCTACAGATCCTTCAGGTCATCCCACTAAGCCATGGAACGATTATCACGGCGGGATAGTAGGACATCTTGGGGATGCTTACAGCCTACGATCAGGCTTCTGGCTCAATCCAAAAACTCAGGATGGTTATCTGTTCATCGCAGACGGTTTTCCTGAAGACGGGCAAGAAAAACCGGGAAAATACTCTTCATTTACTGCCGTGGAAGAAGATATTTTCAACGCGCTTTCACTAGCGCCTTAGATTAATTGCTTTCGCATAACATGCACCTATAATCTCATGGCGGCAGCAAGAACCATTACCTTTCAGGCTATAAAAAACGAGGGCTTATGCCCTCGTTTTTTTATACTGTTTCACGCAGATTAAAAACCTATACGTCCTGCGCGAGTAAACGATTGGCTCTTGCAAGCGCCATGATCGGGAAATACTGGCGATACATATCATAGCGCAACATAAACGCGCGGGAGAGCTCTGCGCCCTGCATCAGACGCTTTGACAACGCCGGGTCATCCAGCTTGATCGTCTGACCAACGCCGTAGCCCGGAAAGCCGGTGCCAGTGAACTCCTGCTCCGTCCAGCTTCCGTCGGCTTCCTGCCGATCAATCAGAAACCGGCATCCCTTGGCAATTGCCTCATAATCCTGAGGACGGCCCACAGCGATCAGTCCCATCAAGGCCCAGGCCGTTTGAGACGCCGTCGTACTTCCACGCCCTATGGATGAAATATCCATATATGACGCACAGCTCTCTCCCCAACCACCATCATCCTGCTGACAGGAAATCAGCCAGTCGCAGGCCTTGGTAATATAGGGTTGCGTCATGTCTTCACCAATGGCTGCAAGAGCAGGTAGAACGGCTCCTGTTCCATACAGGTAATTTACACCCCATCGGCCAAACCACGGGCCTTGAGGGTCCTGCTCCAACCGAACATAGGCGAGTGCTTTTTGCACCACAGGGAGATCACGCGACAAGCCCAGAAGACCAAATGCTTCCAGAATATGGGCGGTGACATCAACAGACGGCGGATCAAGAGCCTCGCCAAAATCACAGAACGGAATTTTGGAGAGCAGGCTCTTGTTATTATCCTTGTCAAAAGCACCCCATCCGCCGCAAGAGCTTTGCATGGCGATCAGCCAGTTCACGGCCCGGTCAATCGCCTCATCAACCCCCTTACGCTTCCACTCTTCCTTGTGACGACAGAATGACAGTGCAATCAGGGCGACAGCCGTATCATCGGTATCCGGGTACCTATCATTGGCATACTCAAAAGACCATCCGCCCGGTTCGACATCCGGAAGCTTGATGGACCAGTCTCCCTTGACGCGCACTTGTCGGTTCAGAAGCCAGTCCAACGCCTTGTCCATTTCCGGCGTAAAGCGCTCCTGTGCATTTGCGTCATGCAAGGCCATCAGAGCCAGCATGGTATCCCAGACAGGACTATTCGTTGCCTGAATCCAGGATGCTTCTCCCCTGTCATAACGCCATCCCGGATCATCGAGAGCCGCCAGAGCTTTGGCCAGGACAGGGTGATGAAACGGGTAACCCTCTCCATGTAGCGCCATCAGGCCATACACCCATGGTGGCTGGATACCGCCCCAGCCGCCATCTGCATCCTGATGTCGGATGATCCATTCCAGCATGTGGCGAATTGCGGCTTCACGAACTGTATTACGCTTGAGAAATCTGGACTGAAGCCAGTGCAACCCTTTGTCAGTCGTCCTAAAAAAGCTTGACCACAGATCCACCCGGTCTTTTTGGGGAAGAGTGTAATCAAAATTTTCGCGCCCCTCGGGGAACAACGCATCCAGACGGTCTTGTGGACGTAAAGGACGACTGGGCCGACGTGCAGACAGAATGGCAAGCGGTGCGAGAGTTGCGCGTGCCCATTGAGCAAAATTATAAATTGAAAAAACGAAATTATTCGGAAACCAGATGACTTCAGGCGGAAGATTGGGTGTTTTTTCCCATGGCCATTCGCCAATCAGAGCCAGCCAGTAACGCGTAAAAACGCGGATATTTTTCAAACCGCCTTTCTCGGCAATCCACGTACTGGCCTTGAGAAGCACAGGGCTGTTCGCGGAATAGCCAAGAGAACGCAAAGCAGCATAAGCCTCTACCGTTGCATTGATGTCACCACTTCGCGCACCAAGGTAAACCCCCCAGGACCCATCATCACGCTGCATTTCCAGAAGCGCATTCCCCAGTCGTGGACGAAGCGGATGATCTTCCAGACCAAGAAACCAGAGAGCGAGGCACCACTCTGCCTCCATGGATGCGTTGGATTCAACTGGCCCAACCCAATGACCATCGCCCTTCTGCTGCCCAATCAACCAGTCACAGGCACAAGACACCGTATGAGCCAGGCTGTTACTCATTCCCTTGAGTATTGGTGCACTCATTCTCCAAACACCCACGCAGTATATAAAATCATGCTTCGGAAAGCTTATTATCAGTCTTACCTGACAGCGTCAGCCTCTGATATTCTCAGAAGCGACAATTCATTTCAGACTATACCAGTCCAGAAATCAGAAGATTTACAAACGTCATGTGACTGATGCCTGAGCCTTCACTGGATTTCTGCAACCCTGTCGGTCCGTAACGTGTGACTTCGTCGCCGCACTCCTGACAAGGATAAAGCATCGCCCTCAATCCTACTTGCAAATGACTCTCAATACCGATAGGAGCCGTGACCCATACGCAAGCAGGAGCGAGTAAAGATGTCGGGTATGCATCGTAACAGGGCCGTTTATGTGATTCCCCTGTCCCTGCTCATGGGCAGTAAAACTTTCGCAGCAGATCAGATCGTAAAGCCTGAACCGGCAGCAGGCATGAAAAACTCGGCCCGGATCCGATCGATCTCTTCCTCTGCAACGCAGGCAACAGGGGTTGAGAGCCTGCGTGTGCAAGGACGCAAACCTTCCACGGTGGCATCTTCTGCGACCAAAACGGACACTCCCCTCGTCGAAACAGCACAATCCGTTACAGTCATCACCCGTAACGAAATGGACATTCGAGGGGTTCTGAACCTCAATCAGGCTGTTAGGTACGCTGCTGGTATTACGCCTGATTTACGCGGAGGCGAAGGCACGCGATATGATCAGTTTCTGCTACGTGGGTTTATGGTCCCGACATTCCTCGATGGCCTGAAACTTCAGGACAGTCCCACGGGTTACGCCAGTGCTCAGACCGACACTTCAAGACTGGAACGCATTGAGATCCTCAAGGGTCCTGCATCCGCAATCTACGGTCAGTCGAGCCCGGGCGGTCTGACGGCCCTCTCCAGCAAACTTCCGACGGACCAGAGATTTTACGGGTGTGTCAATGCAACTGGCGGCATGTTCGATCTGTATCGCGTAGACGCAGATGTCGGTGGTTTTGCAACGGATAACGGGTTTGTCCGATATCGTATCAACGGCACAGTCAACGGCCAGCATACACAGCTTGCCAGGACAGGAAGCCGCCGTTTCAGCATCAGCCCATCCTTTACTCTTGGTGGTGACGGCCCCACGACACTCACGATTCTTGGTAACTATCAATACGATCCCGAAAACGGATCATATGGTGGCGTGCCGCTGGTTGGCTCTCTCAAGCGCGCATCTTTTGGCTATCTGCCGCGCAATTTCTATGATGGTGATGCCAACTACGAGAAGTTCAACCGCAAGCACGGTTCTATCACGTATATCTTCAATCATCGCTTTAACAAGGACTGGTCGTTCACGTCACGCGGCCGCTACGATGACATTAAAACACAATACCGCAGCGTCTATAACAGCGGTTATTATACAGACGAAGCTAATGGCCTCCTTGCCCGATCTGCTTTCGGGACGAATGAACATACGCATAATCTGGCCTTCGACAGCCAGTTCAAAGGACGCGTCCACACAGGGCCTCTGACTCATTCACTGATGTTTGGCTTTGACTATATGCAGCAGACGGCCTCGGAACAGGGTTTCTATGGTTCCGCGCCAGATCTGAATGTTTTTCATCCAGACTCTTACATGGCCATCCCTGCTGCGGCCCCCTACATCAGCTACAACACAACATCCCATCAGATCGGAGCCTACGGTCAGGACGAAATCCGCTGGAAGCACCTGATCCTCACGGGCAGCATTCGGAACGACTGGTACCGGTCCCACCAGGTTGAACATATCTACGGATCAGACACCCGCCAAAGCCCGAGCCAGATCACCTGGCGTGCTTCAGGTCTTTACCATTTCAACTTCGGCTTGGCGCCGTATATCAGCTACTCGACATCCTTCCAGCCACAGTCTGGTCTGGTTTCCAGCAATGGAGGAGCAACCCTTCGTCAGGCCAATCCATCACTTGGCAAGCAGCTTGAAGGCGGTGTGAAGTATCAGGTTCCGGGAACGTCCATCCTGCTGAGTGCGGCCGGTTTCCACATTGAGCAAACAAACGTCCGCGTGGCTGTGGCCAACACTGCATACGGCGTCGAAAGTGGCAAAGTTCATTCGGATGGGTTTGAGTTTGAGGCCCACGCTGAGCCTTTCAAAAACCTGATGCTTACCGCAGCCGTCAGCTTCCAGAAGGTCAAGGATGATTCCACTGGCAAGCCACTCATCCAGTCTGGTCGTGGTAATGCCTCCCTCTTTGCGTTCTATACCCTGCCGTCCGGCCCACTGAAGGGCTTCGGTTTCGGTGGCGGCATGCGTTACACAAACAAGTCTTACGGTGGCGAAGCGAACTATGGCAGCGTCTGGGTTCCACAGTACGCCGTCTTCGATGCCTCTATCCGCTATGACCTCTCAAAAATGTCGCACTCTCTCCGTGGCTGGAATGCTTCAGCGAGCGTCCGCAACCTGTTCGACAAGAACTTCGTTGCCAACTGCCTGAGCTATGCCTCCTATGGTCAGGAATTCTGCTATTACGGAGAGCGTAGAAACGCTCAGGCGACCATTGGCTATAGCTGGTAAATCATCGCCGTTGAAACGCTGGGATCTGACCTGCCGAATTCTGGCAGCCGTTCCCGGCGGTTATGCACTCTCGGCTTTCGCCGGGATCTGCATTGCCCTCTGGCTACCCGGCTTGCGGGTCGAACGCGCCATGATTGGGATGCTGATTGGCCTTTTGATCTGGCCTGTCACTTTCATGATGAGCTTCGCTATTTCTGACGGACGCAAAGTCTTTGGAGGCACCATGGTTGCCCTCCTTGCTCTGATAGGTCTGGCAGTACTTAAAGGATGGCGCCCATGAAGGGAACATTCCGGGCGTCAATGGCATGGCTGCATACAGGTCTTGGCCTGATCACAGGTTGGGTTCTGTTCGCAATCGCACTGTCAGGGACCCTCAGCGTCTTCAGGGAAAGCATCAGTACCTGGATGCGGCCGGAACTTCCTACTGCCCCCGTGCAAACCATTGATGCCACAGCCCATGCAGTAGCCTGGCTTACAGATCATGCCCCCAAATCGCCGGCCTGGTATCTTGCCGTCCCCACCCATCGTGCGCCTTACGTCTTTGGAACCTGGGAAAAGCCAGGTGGAAGCTACATCCAGAAAGCTCTAAACCCTCTCACTGGCAGCCCGGACGGTATCCGCGATACGCGGGGAGGCGAATTCTTCTACCGCTTTCATTTCGAACTTCAGCTACCCTACCCCTACGGCCGTCTGATTGCTGCTGTTGCTGCTCTTGCTTTGGTCGTGGCTCTGGTCACTGGCCTGATCATTCATCGGCGGATCTTCGCAGATTTTTTCACCTTTCGTCCAAACAAGGGGCAGAGAAGCTGGCTGGATGCCCATAACCTTCTGGGCGTTATCGCTTTTCCTTTCCACCTGATGATTTCCTTCACGGGAGCTGTCACTCTTGTCACAATGTTACTGCCATGGGGACCGCAAGCTGTTTACAAGCAGGACATCATGGCAGGCTATACGGACCTCAACCCAGCCATTGAGACCCGTCCGGCCAGCGGAAAACCCGGTCATCTGACGTCTGTTCTCCCCGTGCTGCGAGAGGCTGAAAAACGCTTCAAAGGAGCTGGAATCTCACAGGTCTATATTTACAACCCCTCAGACGCGGCTTCCCTGATCACAGTTATGGCCGGGAATAACGGTACCATCAGTACCCTTTCTCACAGCCTTACGTTCGATGGTACGACAGGACTTCTCATGAGAGAGCATGTCGAGACGCGTCCAGCCGTTCGCACCTACACGTTTCTGTATGGGCTACACATTGCACGCTTCACACCCGACGTAACACGATGGCTCTATTTCCTTTCCGGCCTGATGCTGACCGCCGTCATCGGGAGCGGAATGCGTCTGTGGACTGTCAAACGCCTTCGCCTGCCTCACCATCTTGGGCATGTTCTGACAGATCGTCTGAACGTTGGCGTGCTGGCTGGCGCGCCTCTCGCCTTCGCATCCTACTTTTTGGCCAACAGGCTATTGCCCCCGATGTCTGCGCACCGTGCAGATCATGAAGTGCAATGCGTTTTCATTGTCTGGGGGTTGGCATTGTTGTTTGCTCTCGTGCGCCCTGCCAGACGCACATGGCCCGAGATGCTAACAACCTGTGCATTTGCCTGCTTTGCCATTGCTGCGGTGAGCAGCCCATGGACCAATCCTGTCACCCAAAGCACGGCTCTTGTGAGCCTGTTCTTCTCTGGTGCTTTTGGGTACGCCGCCTTCCGTGCGCTCAACGGAAAAGCAAAGCAAACATGACAGGACCGTCTTTCCTGTGCGGGCAGTTCGCAATGCTGCTCCTCGCCGCTGGGTCAGCCCGTGGCGGTGGTATTTTCTTCCGAAAATCTCCCCCCGCCTCTTATCGGCTTGGACTGCAAATCTCTGGCTTTGCGCTTCTAACACTCAGTCTGCTTCTGGAACTCTATGACAGCGATTTCCCGATCGTTGCCACGACAACCTGGATAGGGCTGCTCAGCCTTGAGGTGCTGCTCGCGGCATTGATCTGCACAGCTTTAAATGCCCGCAAGCGGTCATCGCGGTAGTTTCATTTCCTGAGATCCCGCAAAACCGCTCCCGAGCGTTCGAGCGCAAGCGATGTCTTGGGCGTTCCAATCCGCTGTGCCTGATAAATCCCACTGTGGCCGGACGCCAGATAGGCAATGAAGCATCCCGCAGCATAGTAAACGACATCCGTTGCCCCGAAGAGTTCAACGGCCATGAACGTACAGGCCAGAGGCGTATTCGCCGCCCCTGCAAAGACCGCTACAAACCCCACACCAGCCAGCAGATCTGCTGGCACACCAAGTACCGGCGACAACGCATTTCCCAGCCCGGCACCAATGAAGAAAAGCGGCGTAACTTCCCCGCCCTTAAATCCGGACGCAAGCGCTACCAGTGTGAAGACCAGCTTCCAGAACCAGCTCCAGGGATAATACCCGTGGCCGAAAAAATTCATGATGCTGGCACCGTCGATGTCAGGAGACATCACGCCAAGACCGAGATAGTCCCGTGTTCCCAATAGACCGACCAGAAAAATCGTCAGAACTCCACCCAGTGCGGGGCGCAACCATGCCTGCGGGCAGAGTTTCTGAAAAATACCTGCCAGTCGATGAACGCCCGAAGCAAAAGCCCGACTGGCAAGACCAAAGCACACGGCGGCAAAACTGACTTTTGCAAGAAGCAGCGCATCGACATGGAACATCGTGCCATCGGCAGACGGAATACCCCGAAAACCAACATGATATGCTGCATGGTGAATACCCCAGGCATGGCAGGTCCAGTCCGCAACAATGGAGGCCACGGCAACTGGAAGAAGCGCTGCATAGTCCAGCCTCCCCAGCGTCAGAACTTCCAAGCCGAAAATGGCACCCGCGACCGGGGTTCCAAATACGGCCCCAAAGCCTGCAGCAATCCCCGCCATCAGAAAGAGGCGCATTGCGCGGTCATTGAGGCGGAACAACCGCCCAATTGCGGCAGCAAAGCTGCCACCAATCTGAACAGCCGTCCCTTCGCGACCAACCGAAGCGCCAAAAAGATGGCTGATGACCGTCCCAAACAGGACAAGAGGCGCCATGCAGAACGGCACACCCCCGCCCGGCTTGTGAATTTCATCGATAATCAGATTATTACCCGCCGTAGCCCTGCCACCGTAACGCTGATAGAGAAGCGCTACCCCGACACCCGCTACGGGAAGCCCTATGAGCAAAGACGGATGCAGAAACCGTAACTGCGTCGCCTGATCGAGCAGCCAAAGAAACAGCGCACAGACGGAGCCGACACTAACGCCCAACAGCGCCAGGATCAGTCCCCAATGCAACGCGATCCGAAGAAGTCGTGGGAAATTCTGAAGCGTGCGCATTGGATACATCTCTCCTGTCATACTTCCCGAGAAGCGGGTTTGACAGGAATCATCAGCATCTCGCCGTGGAGAGCGGTTCGACCATAATGGTCAGGCAGAATCCATTGCCATTACGAAGATGCTAGCGATCACGCCCTACGATGTCACCCCTATCATCTGAAAATGGCTTTCCCTGAAAATAGGGAAAGCCATTTTTTAACCTAATATCAGAACCCGACGGAAATATTCCCCGTTACGCTGAAGCGTGGATACAGATAGTAGGTGGGCGTCCCGCTGGAACTGATGGTGCTGCCATAAATGCCCTTGGCAGCCTTGGCGTTGGAGACAAGGCTGTAGACACCAGTTCGCACAAAATCACCTCCAAGATTGCTGAAGTTCAGCTGGAACTTCGGCGCCTTGAAACGGCCGAACGAATTGAAGCGATAACCGAGCGACAGATTATCGGTGATATAACCCGGAATCTTCTCGTCATTCATGAATGTTGCATACTGGGACGAGACATAGCTGACGCTGCCATTGGCAAAGAAATGCCCATCGTCATAGGTCAGACCCGCGCTGGCATGAACATGCGGAGACTGAACGGCCTTCTTACCCTTCGTCGGCAACAGGTCGCTGACTGTCTGGCCATTCAGCATCCCCGTCGTCAGGATATTGGAATCCATTGTCGCGTTCAGATACTCGACAGAGACATACGGGCTGAAATGATGCCACGGATGGGCTGAGATCATGAAATCCACCCCCCGCGCGGTCTGATTACCCGCATTAATCGTAGAGCTGATCGCCTGATTGTTGACGTAAACGCTCGTAGAAAGCAGACGATTGGTGATGGAATAGTTAAACAGCTCCAGATCGGTCATGAAGTAATCATTGTCGAAGCGCCAGCCGAGTTCTTCCTTGATGGAATATTGCGGCTTCGGATTGTACGGATTCCCGACATAACCGCCCGTCTGTGCATCATAAACCTGACCGAGCGATCCCGGATCAGGCATACGGAAATCACCCTCAGCATTCACATAAATCATGTTGTGCTGATCAATCCGATAGCTGATCCCCACCTGCGGCAGCGGGACGACCTGGTTCTGTTCGGTACGAGGTGTTGATGAAGCCCCGTTGACTGTCCAGCGATTGATCATGGCAACCTTGATGCCGCCGTTCAATGTCAGGCGGTCATTCAGCAGCTTTGCTGTATTCTGGAAGAACAGCGAGTGAATTTTCCAGCCCGCATCTCCCTGATAAGGCATGTAACGCTCACCATTAACGTACACCCCTTTGGAACTGTTGTACGGGAAATACTGTCTGCCGTTGCTTTGCAGCACGGAATACATGTTATTGACCTGATTGTCCTGATAATCGAACCAGTATCCCAGTTCCATATGATCCCAACTGACAGGATCATAATTCAGCTTGGCAACAGTCCCGGCATGCGGACGATACACGCTGTAGTAGGATGCGGTCGGGACACTCCCAGTAATCCCGCTTCCACCCTGCCCGATCGTCGCGTTACGGCCAGAGCCGTTAAACAGGCTACCGTTGTAAGTATAGCCACCGTTATAAACGTAATATGGTTTAAAATCGAAAGAGAATTTTGCTGGCAGATGCAGATGTACGGGCAGCGTCACGAAGACCTGATCCCACATGTTACCATTCAGCATTCCATACTTTGAAGGATTGGATGGGTCATAAGATGAAGAATAGTTATACGTCCCCAGCCCATCTTTCTTGTTATAGAACTGCTTCGCCGTAGGCTTGAGTGGTTCCATTGTGAACTGATGGTTCCACGATACGAACAGATTTACAGACGAACCGTCCTCAAAGTCCTTGGCAGCACCGAAATCCAGATGACGACGCTCGTTAGTGCCGGGGCCATTCCAGTTGCGAGAATGGGTATGGGAAAATGATGCAAACGTACGGATACCGGAATTGCCGATGTCACCGCTCTCAACACGAATGAACTCACGGGACAGGTTGTTGGTCCCGTATGAGAAGTCCATCAGACCGCCAAACTTGTGAGACGGAGTCATGGTCTGAGAGTCCATGATGCCAGCAGCCGCAGACGTCACAGGCAGATCAATGGCAGATGACCCCGGTGTGACCGAAATCATGTTGACGTTCTCTGTATCGACGTTCTGATTCAGGTAATATGCCGTGGCAACCGGCACACCATTCAGAAGAATGCCCATATCTGAGTCAGTTAAACTGCGACTGTTGATCTTGCCACCCAAAATACCAGAACTATCAACAGTCGAAACCGTGACACTCGGCAAGTTTTTGATCATGTCGAGCGCCGTACTAGCCGGGCTCTGCATCTCAATATATTGCTTCGTAACCGTCTGAACGGAATGAGGCGCGATTTCCCGGCGCATCATGCCACCACCACCATTCAGGGCCTGACGCGACACACGAACGGAAATGGCTTCCGCATCCTGCGCATTAACAGAAGTCCGCGGATGAGTGGTCGTCACCGAACCCCGACCATGTGCCTTCCCCTGCGAACCACCTCTTGCAGCAGGATGGTTGCTATGAGACTGCGCAGCAGCATGGCTGCTTCCATCGCAAAACACTCCAGCCAGCACGGTAGCTGTTAGCAATGTAAGGCGTCTGGCACCAGTTTTCATCTTCATCCGTCCTCAGATATGTCGTCTGTTGCGCAGAAAATATTTATAACGGCGCCCATGGCAAGTCAGACAAAGAAAATATATGACATTCATTCTGAATCATTTCATTCATAATCTTTTAATGTGACTTTTTTGTCGCAATATATTATTTTATATATTGCAATATATTTAATTATTTCCAAAATAAATCTATAAGTATTTTTGTATGATTTGAAATATTTTCATACCTATAAAATGCATCGTACTGTTGCATATAAGAGAACACTCAATTTTTAAGACTATCCCACTGGCGATTTTTTTCAGATATCCTTCTTGTTATGTATGCGAAACAACGAAAGAAAATCACGAAAATCGCCCGATTTGTGTAACAAATTGGAGGGATCGAAGAACCCCTGATTGATGTGCTTGGCCGGTAATTTCTGGGTTTTGGCGATTTGATTGACGGTTTTTGCGATGGCCTCCGGTCTGCGTTTTGAGCAGATTGGGAGTTGTCTCTCGCTGGATGGCTATGCGCTCGCGT
>NZ_BEWO01000009.1 GCF_002723975.1 Gluconobacter japonicus | reverse complement strand
TGCTGTGGCGCCTCATGTCGGGCGGGTTATGGCTTGTGACATTACACCGGGCATGTTGCAGGTTGTTCAGGATGAGGCATCCAAGCGTGAGCTCAGCAATATCGAAGTTCGTCAGGCTTCGGCGGAAAATCTGCCGTTCGAAGATTGCGCCTTTGATGCGGTGCTTTGCCGTTTTACGGCTCATCACTGGGATGACTTCGAAGCAGGGTTGCGTGAGGCTCGACGGGTTCTGAAGCCCGGTGGTCTGGCGGTGTTTGTTGATGTGACGGCACCTGAAGACGCTGTTTCTGATAGCTGGCTTCAGACATTGGAACTCATGCGGGATATTTCGCATGTGCGGGATTACTCCATTGGGGAGTGGGTGAGCGCGCTGGGGCGGTCCGGCTTTTTGGTGAAGGGACTGACGCGCAGTCGTTTAAGGATGGCTTTTGAAAGCTGGGTCGCGCGGACACAGACGCCAGCAGAGCGTGTGGACGGCATCCATTCGCTTCAGCGTGGGGCACCGGCCGTGGTCAAGGACAGGCTGGGGCTGGAAGAAGACGGCAGTTTCCTGCTGGACGTGACCGTTTTCACGGTAAGCAGGCCGTAATGGGGTAGGTGTGGCATGTGGGCGGCGCATGGGCTATGCTGTGCGGACTGTATTTTAGCGTGGTGGACCTGTCTTGACCGAGCTGAACGAGCCGACTGATCTTGTACCTTCCGATCGTCTTCCGGTGACGATCGAGGAGGAGATGCGCTCCTCCTATCTGGCCTATGCGATGTCGGTGATCGTCTCGCGCGCCCTGCCGGATGTGCGTGATGGCCTGAAACCTGTCCATCGCCGCATCCTGTATGCGATGCGCGAGAGTGGCTTTACGTCTGACAAGCCATACCGCAAGTCTGCTCGTGCGGTCGGTGACGTGATGGGTAAATACCATCCGCACGGTGACAGTTCGATTTACGATGCCATGGTTCGTATGGCGCAGCATTGGTCGATGCGCGTCAAGCTGATTGATGGTCAGGGTAATTTTGGTTCGGTCGATGGCGATAGCCCGGCTGCCATGCGTTATACTGAAGCCCGTCTGGCCAAGTCTGCGTCGTTTCTGCTGGATGATATCGAGCGCGATACGGTCGATTTCCAGCCGAACTACGACGAAAGCGAACACGAACCGAAGGTTCTGCCGGCGACGTTCCCGAATCTTCTGGTGAATGGCGCTTCGGGTATCGCGGTCGGTATGGCCACGAATATCCCGACGCATAACCCTGGCGAAGTTATTGATGCCACGCTGGCGATGATTGCCAATCCGGCAATCGAGCTGGATGAGCTGATGCAGATCATTCCCGGTCCGGATTTCCCGACTGGCGGCATCATCATGGGCCGAAGCGGCATTCGCAAGGCATTCGAGACGGGGCGTGGGTCTGTACCGGTTCGTGCGCGTGCTGAGATTGAAGAGATCCGCAAGGATCGTCAGGCGATCATCATTACGGAAATCCCGTATCAGGTGAACAAGGCAACGCTTCAGGAGAAGATTGCCGATCTCGTCCGCGCCAAGGAAATCGAAGGCATTTCCGATATCCGCGACGAGAGTGACCGTTCCGGAATGCGCGTTGTCATCGAGCTGAAGCGCGATGCGACACCGGAAGTCGTGCTGAACCAGCTCTATCGTTTCACGCAGCTTCAGACGTCTTTCAGCGTCAATATGTTGGCGCTGGATGAAGGTAAGCCGCGCACGATGGGTCTGAAGGACGTTCTGGAAGCGTTTATCCGCTTCCGTGAAGACGTCATTCTGCGTCGTGCCCGTTTCGATCTGAACAAGGTTCGTGATCGTGGCCATTTGCTGGTCGGTCTTGTTCTGGCCGTTGCCAATATTGATGAAGTCATCGCTCTGATCCGTTCCGCACCGGATGCGGCGACGGCGCGTGAGCTTCTCATGGCGCGTGAGTGGGATGCCAGTGAAGTTGTGCCTCTGCTGGAGCTGATCCAGGACGAAGGCAATATCATCTTTGATGGCAAGGTTCGCCTTACGGAAGCTCAGGCGCGCGGTATTCTGGAGCTGCGTCTGCAGCGCCTGACCGGTCTGGAACGTGAGAAGATCCAGGGTGAACTGAGCGAAGTTGCTGCTAAGATTGGTGAGTTGCTTGAGATCATCGGGAGCCATATCCGCCGCATGGAAGTCATGCGGGATGAGCTTCTGGCGGCTCGTGCAGAAATTGCGACCCCACGGATGTCGGAAATTTCTGATGCGCTGGGCGACCAGTCTGACGAAAGCCTGATCGAGCCGGGTCAGATGGTTGTCACTATCACGCGTGACGGCTTCATCAAGCGGACGCCGCTTGAGATGTTCCGCTCACAGAACCGCGGTGGACGTGGCCGGACGGCTTCCGGCCGTCGTGGTGATGACGTCATTATCCGCAGCTTCAATGCTCATACCCATCAGTGGGTCCTGTTCTTCTCTTCGGGCGGTAAGGCGTATCGCACCAAGGTCTGGCATTTGCCGGAAGCGTCTCCGACGTCCAAGGGCCGCGCGCTGGTCAATCTGCTGCCGGAACTGGGTTCAGACGCCATTACGGCAGTGCTGCCGCTGCCGCAGGATGAGGAGCTGTGGGAAGACCTGCATCTCACTTTTGCAACGGCCAGCGGTAATGTTCGTCGTAACCGTTTGAACGATTTCCGGAATATCCGGGCGTCCGGTCTGATTGCGATGAAGCTGGATGAGGGCGATTCCCTTATCGGTGTGGCGACGTGTCGTGAGGGTCAGGACGTGTTCCTGGCTACGAAGAACGCCCGCTGCATTCGCTTCCAGATCACCGATGACACGCTGCGTGTGTTTGCCGGCCGTGGCAGCTCGGGTGTGCGCGGTATTCGCCTCGGGGATGGGGATGCAGTGATCTCGCTGTGTATCCTCAACCATGTGGATGCCAGCGTTGAAGAGCGTGCTGCGTATCTGCGGATGGCCAATGCGAAGCGTCGTGCCGAGAATGCAGCGCTGACTGAGGGTACCGAAGAAGAGGTAGTGTCCGGTGACGAAGAAGCGGTAGAGGTCGCCGGTGATCTGACGCAGGAGCGTTTCGAGGAGCTGGAGCAGCAGGAAGAAATACTTCTGACTGTAACGGATGGCGGGTTTGGCCGTCGTTCTTCTGCCTATGATTACCGTGTGTCGGGCCGTGGCGGTCAGGGCATCACGAACATGACCTTCTCGGCCAATCGTCGTGGCAAGGAAGTGGTTGGGACCCTTCCGACGCTGGATGGCACGGACGTCATGCTGGTGACGGATACGGGTCGTCTGATCCGTCTGCCGGTGTCTCAGGTGCGTGTCATGGCGCGTCAGGCCAGTGGTGTGACGTTGTTCCGACTGAACGACACCGAGACGGTTATCTGTGTCTTCCCTGTTGTGGAAGATGACGGGGAGGAGGGTGACCTGATCGAAGGGGATGTCGTCGCTACGCAGGAAGGTGCAGCCCCTGTTGAGGGGGCTGCAACGGATGGCGAAGCTCCAGCGGGTGACACTACTCCTGATGCCTGAGGGGCGGACTGATCCACGTGTCGGGTTTTATCCCGGCACGTTTGATCCGGTGACGTTCGGTCATCTGGATATTATTGATCGTACGTCTGCTCTTTTTGATCGCCTGCTGGTTGGTGTGGCGGTCAATGAGGGCAAGCATCCGCTTCTGACGTTGGAAGAGCGTCTGGAGATGATGCGGCATGAGGTATCCAAACTGCCTCATGCTAGCCGGATTGAAGTTCTGGGATTTGATACCCTGCTGGTCGATGCAGTGCGCAAGGCTGGTGCGGGCACGGTTGTGCGTGGTCTTCGCTCAGGGGGGGATTTCGACTTTGAGAGCCAGCTTTCTGGTGCGCTGCGGCGTCTTGCGCCGGAGATCGAGACGGTTTTTCTGCTGTCTGCTGAAGGACATCGCACGACGGCCAGTCGGATCGTGAAAGAAATTGCCCGGCTTAATGGAGATATTTCCTCCTTTGTCAGTGAAGATGTTGCAAGTCTCGTCTTGTCGAAACTGGGTCGAAGGGCGACATAGGAACCTTCATTGATTTCTGGAAGGTTCCAAGATGTCTGAGACCGCAGTACCCGACGGTAACAAGCTGGTTTTTGAACTCAAGAATGGCAAGGTCGTCATTGAGCTGCGCCCTGATCTGGCGCCGCTGGCTGTGGAGCGTCTGAAGCTTCTGGCAAGCGAAGGCTTTTATGATGGTGTGAAGTTCCATCGTGTGATCGAGGGCTTCATGGCTCAGGGTGGCGATCCGACCGGGACAGGCACGAGCGGCAGCAACTATCCGGACCTGAAGGCTGAGTTCACGGATAAGGCGAAGTTTGAGCGTGGTACGCTGGGGATGGCCCGCACGATGGCGCCGCACTCTGCAAACAGCCAGTTCTTCATCATGTTCCAGGACGTTCCGTCCCTGAACGGTCAGTACACGATCGCTGGCAAGGTGATTGAGGGCATGGAATACGTGGATCAGATCAAGCGTGGCGCTGGTTCGTCAGGCATGGTCAAGGATCCGGACACCATTGTTAAGGCCTACGTCGAAGCATAAGTTATGTAGTCTGTCTGTGCGTCTGGTACGTTCAGACAGACTCTTGTCCGCCTTTCGAGGTGCGAAGAACTGTCGCTCCTGCGGCATCATGGGGATAGAGCGTCCCGCACTGGGCAGTGTAACGTTCAGAGAAGGCCTTGCGTTCAAGGCGCTCGCAGTAATCAAGATACTTGATCAGCGCACGTTCCGCGCGTGCAGTGCGGCCGTAGATGCGCTTGTAATGCTTCCAGAGCATCAGGGCATTGACGGACCATGCATCGTAAACGTGTTCGTTCAGACGCTTGCGTATGGAGGGTGGGAGCTGGTCGAAGGCTTCCCAATCGTTTCCCTCAAAGCGCTGCCAGATTTCATGTCTGACCGTACGGTCATTGAATGGCTGTGGGTGAGACTTTGTTCGGATCTTTGCGGTCATATGCTCTTTTCAGGCGATGAAACGACAAGGTACATATATGTTATAACATAACCATAAAATGGAATTGGTGCTCTTTTCCTCTCGCAAGAGGTTGACCTTATGGTGGTTGTAGGGTAGCCATCCGCTCGGATGAACCGGTAGCTCAGTTGGTAGAGCATTCGACTTTTAATCGAATGGTCCTGGGTTCGAGTCCCAGCCGGTTCACCAAACTGCTTATTTTCTGAAATAAAATGATGCCTGAAAAAATCTCCGAGGAGATGTAAGGGCTCTGGGTAAAAGCTGTTTTTAATTGATTTTTTAAAAATCACACAAAGAAATGACTAGGTTTTTATTCCACGACATCAGAATAAGACTGAAATATTGCATATTTAATCCTTGATATTTTTCATAATTATGGAAGATCACTCCCTGAACAGCAGAAAACATTTTTCAAAATTAAAATCTGCATTATGGTAGAAAATTGTCTGTCTCGGGGCATTTCATGACTGTGGTGGTACGTCATTTTAATGCTCAGTGGTTATCTGGTATGTGAGTTGATGGCTGATAATTTTCTGATTCACACCCTTCGGACTGTACATAAAAGTCTTGTTGGAGTCTGCTCCCATACAGGAATGCTTCAAGCCAGTCCTGACATAATACCAATTGTTCTGATCCGTCATTCATCAAGAACTGATCTGGGTTTTTTGATGGGAACAACTGATAGTCCACTACTGTCGTGTGAGAATGATAAAGATTTACGGCGTCCTCTGCTGTCATATCGTGTAGTTCCTGCAAAAAGCGGTAAAATTGCTCTCAGAAATCCTTTGTGGGAGCATTATATTTCAGTTCCCCCCATTCAGCATAATAAGCCCATGGTTTGCGACAGACCCTATGTTGCAGAATGGGAAAGCTTTATTCTTGAGGATGCGCCTTCTGATTTAATATTACCGCTGAAATTGAGAGAGGCTATTCAGGAAGTCGTTTCAGAAGGAATGAATGCTATCTCCTTGAAAAAATGGTGCCTGTCCTCCGATAGCATAAATATGAATAAGTGGTTGGTGGCGTTTTTGCGTTTGCTCACTCGGGATGGAATGGAACATTTTGGTAAATTTTTACTTGAAAATTCTGTTTTAAGAGAGCGGGTTCGTTTGGCTGTTCCTGATGATTACTGGATCAATACAGCTTTGCCGGAACTGGCAAACTGGAAAGAGGATCGCCGCCCTATAAAATCGTTCCGTTTCAGTGTAACGACTGATTTTCTTGGAAGAATTGATTATGGAGAACGCACTGCTCCTCCATTAGGGTTGGCTTTAACCGGGCAGACACGCAGGCTTATTGAGCCTAATAAACGCGCATGTATTCTAGCAACCGCACGCGACGAAGGTATCTATTTGCTGGAATGGGTTGCATGGCATCGTATGATTGGTTTCGATCATATATTCATATGTTCCAATAATAATACTGATGGGTCTAATGAGTTGCTTTCAGCTTTATCTCATCATGGATTCATCACATGGATTGATACCAATCCGCAGTCATATACAAGAATTCAGCGAAAGGCCTATGCAATTGCAGGGTCTGTTATTCCGCAAATTCTTGATTATCGATGGACTTTGGTTATAGATCTGGATGAAATGTTAGCTATAGATCATAATTATTATAAAAATGTTTCGACTTTCTTTGATTTGCAAGAGGCGCGCGGGGCGGATGCTGTGACCTTCTCATGGGCGATGATGGCACCCGATAGTCAACTTCGGCATCATGATGCTCCCATGGCAGCGCGTTTCTTTCGTCGGGAACCGCCTAAAAATGAACTTGTAAAAACGGCTTTTCAAACGCGTTTGGCACCATTTGCTCATGCTCATAATCCGCATTGGGCGTGGCAGCGGTCTTTTCGTACTTTAGATGCTTCAGGGAGTTTGCTTCATACTGAAAAATCGGAAATTCAAGCGCATGGAAGAAAAAGCGAAAATAATGCTTGGATCGCACATTATTTTCATAAATCTTTGGAAGAGTTTGTGTGGAAATGCAGCAGACCGCGGGGCGGTAGTGGCGACCCTCGCTCTGCAAGGCAGTTTACAGCACGGTTTGTAGATGTTTTCACTGAATTTTTCGATGAAGAAAATACGCTTCCTGATCGGCGCCTAGAACCCTTCATGCCGGCTCTTGAAGAAGAAATGAGACGGCTTCGACTTATTTCCGACATCCGGATTGCTGATGAAAATGTACGTAAAAAATTTCGGGATGAGATTTCCGATCTTATGGAGCAGGCGCATGAAAGTGTTATGAATTCACATTATGATAATGTTGTTAAAGAAAAATGGAACAATATTATTATGAAGTACAAGAAAAATTAATATTTTGAACATGTTAATTCAGGATATGGAGGCGAAGAGTTGGGGGCATGATTTGCAACCCACGTTGCGACTTGAGTAATACTCTCTGCCTGTGTATCTGTTTGAGGCATATTGGTATTTTCGGGACCATTGGAATATTGCCCAACAATCCAGTAAGTTGGTAGAGCATGCGCCTTAATTAAATAATTGACCTCTTTCTGCACGCCATCCATAAAATGGAAATCTGGGCCGCCGCCGTGTTTGCCGTGTTGCGTATCAAAAATAGTCATGAAGACTACTGTAGTAAGGTGGTTTTTATTGGCCCATTGAATTTCGCTGGCAATTAATTTTCGAAACATTTCGCTGTGACGTGGGCCATAATAGGCGTCAGTTGAAAAGATATTAGCGGGCGTATCAATGCCAAAGCCCCCTGCTGCGATAGCAATTTTGCGGGAGTTTTTATAATACGGGTCGGTTTCATAGTTGCTTTGTATGTGTTCACCAAGCCCTGGGTTACCGTGGCGATCAGTCTCTGAGGTGTCGGAGACGTGCCCCCGTGATCCATTGGAAATATAGGGTAGGACTAACTTTGCGCCTGTCCTCTGATATGCATCCTTTAGTGCTATTGTCGTATCTTGTACGTCCTGATCAGTGAATTCTGATGACGGATTGTGATAGCTTCCTGGGAACGGAGTGGCTTCATCCGTATAGCTGAGATTAAGCATGACCAGTTGGGGGTGCCATCCTGCAGAAAACCATTTGAATTCTGCTCCCGACTGGCTGTCTGCAAAGGTTCTATAATGCGATGCTTGAAGGTGAGGTGTTAGCGCTGGGGAGACTCCGCCTTCGAATATTCCGCCTCCCGCGCGATTGTTCCATAATGAAATCATCGCTTTCATGACGTTTTTGCCGTCATAGTTAGAGGGTTTTATCCATGCTGGGTTATTGTTGGGCCAGTTTAAAATAGTGCGTGTTGTTCCATCTACTTGATAGAGGCCAATATTTCCTGTTTTGAGTAAATGAGGAAAACGATCGGGCTCTGAGAGTTGATAACCGCCAATAACCGAACTGACAAAAGTTGTTACTGGTCGCTCTGTACAGGAAGCTGCTTTTAGCGGCGTAGGTATCATAATACCCGCGTATAGCAGTGA
Source organism: Gluconobacter japonicus (assembly GCF_002723975.1). Classification (GTDB taxonomy): domain Bacteria; phylum Pseudomonadota; class Alphaproteobacteria; order Acetobacterales; family Acetobacteraceae; genus Gluconobacter; species Gluconobacter japonicus. The sequence continues at coordinate 124,757 of NZ_BEWO01000009.1, read as the reverse complement.
TACCACGCTAACTCGGGCTAAAAGTTGTGAGATATTTTTGTGGGGCAGATCCTGGTGAGCCAAAGGTACTTCCCTGTGCTGTTCAGGTAAGGTTGCATTGATATTATAATAAAAATTATATCCATGTACCGAAGGTAATATTTCAGCACATGGATGTTTTTAAAAATAAATTGAATTATTGTCGCTTTACTTTTTTCATTTCATCACGAAGGCGCATGATCTGTTCGTCGTCACGCCAAGGCGAGCGATAGGCACATTCGCTATGAATTTTTTGAAAAATCTGAGCATTTTCGTCCACGTGCTCCTGAGAAAAATTGGAAACTGAGTCTTTGATCTCAAGACCACCTTGGAGCAGGAAAAAGGACTTGGATGCTCCATCTTCTTTTGTAAGGCCGCCGTACCCCATTCTGATCATGCGCGAAGTGTGTTCAACGTGCTCATGTCCATAGCGGCCAAAACGGGTATCGATATAGCCAACATACGATAGAGCTTCGCGACTGAAACCAGAGCATTGAGCGGTTAGAGCATCGCTGAAATATGGAGCGTGCCAGGACCCATTTCCAATGTTGGTATGTGGGAACCATGGGGGGCAAAAATTCACGTGTCCGAAATTCAGGCACGCCAGGATCCAGTCCACGTTCCAGCCTTTGGCAATAGGCTGTGTATCATCTTCCAAAAGAAGAACGATGTCGCATTTTTCTATTTCATGCAGATGAAAAAGAAGGCGATTTTTATTCCAGGCAATACCTTTATTCTCTGCATTGAGGACGTGAATGCCTTCAATCGCTTCAAGAATTTCGGAAGTATTATCTTTGGATCCATCATTCGCAACGAAGATGATGGGGTCGAATTGCGTTAGTGCTTTGACGCGTTCTACGGTCTCTGCAATGAGATCTGATCTGTTGTAAGTTGGAATTCCAATCCCAAGCTTGAGCTCTCGGAGTGGCTTATTCGCAAGATGTGTCTCTTCAGAATGTTCAAGAGTCAGAAGAGGTATTCTTGATATATGGTCTTCTTTCTCAAAAGATATCTCAATAGCTTTAAGAAGTGTGAGAGACAGATCTTCTGGGAAGGGAAATACGATATTGAAACGGACAGCATTATAACGAGGCTCTGTCGACGCTGCTACGTCCAGGCTGGGTTGTTGCCATTCATCTGCGTGCGGTAAATGCAGAGTTCTGTCGCCGCATATAATTCGGATTGTTTCAAAATCACCACTATCCAGAAACCAGCCAGCGATCGAAATCCGATCATCCGTTGTTCTGATATGATCAATGGCATAGCGTTCTTTGGGTGTTCTTTCGACAAGCCCTGCCGTTGGAGCACTCTGCGTGGATACGGTCATCTACAGCTGGTCTTTCCAGTCATCTGAGGTCTAATTGCCACGGCGCCGAAAAAGTTATCCAGTAAAAATGAACGGCTTCTCTCCGCGCTTGGACGACAAATTGCCTCTTTGATCCTAGGGTGGTCTTGATATGACCGCAAGAGGTTTCCGGGACGACTAACTGACATCTGATGTGACGTTTCAATATGTCTGGCTGTCGAATATTTCGCGCTTTTAGGAGTTCGGAGCGGGAATGGATTGGCGAGGGGTATAGGTTTCGTTCGCCATATGTCATGTCAAAGTGGCGCAACAGATGAGAGTGTGGGAAGGGGAGGTTTATGGTAACGCTTACTCTTTCCCAGAGAACTGCTCTTGATGAGATTATCAAGGCACATGCCGAAGGACGGCCTACACACCTGCTGACGGGGTATGCGGGGAGTGGGAAAACAACGCTAATGCAGGAAGTGGCGCAACATTTTCTGCGAATGAAAGTTGTGACTGTCATTACGGCTCCAACGCACAAGGCAACGGCTGTTCTGCGCTCAAAAGTGCCTCAGGATGTTGAATGTCGGACCATCCAGAGTCATCTGGGTTTACAGCCATCGTTGCAGGGTAGGGGTACGACGCTGATACGTGCGAAACGCCCACAGACGATACCGGATGGTGTAGTTATTATTGATGAGTGTTCCATGATTTCGCGGGAACTCATGGGCTGGATTCGAGATCTTTTGAAGTTCTGTTTCGTGCTGTTTGTGGGAGATCCGGCGCAGCTTCCACCAGTTGGAGAAGAGGCCTCTCCTTCCTTTTCAGTTCCATCCAGATCGCATCTTGAAACGGTTGTTCGGCAGGCGGCAGGCAATCCCATTCTGGAAGCCGCGACTGTCATTCGCCAGAGCCAGGGGGGTTCTGTGGACTGGAGCTGGGTGCAGGACGCGCGCCGCGATTCATCGGGACTGTTTATTCCAAAGGATGTGGAAAGCTGGGTTCGCAAAGCGTTTACGTCCGATGCTTTCGATGCAGATAACGATAGTTTCCGGTATCTTTGCTGGACGAATAGTCGCGTCCATCAGGTTAATCAGATGGTTCGGCAATGGCGGTATGGGGAGCATATCGAAATGCCGTTCATGCCGGGGGAGCGTGCGGTCGCGCGAGCACCTTTCAGCCGACAGAACGAAGACAAAAATCGCCAGCAGATTGCTACTAATGAAGAAGTTCTGGTGATGGATATTCAGGCGTCTCGTCTGTCATATCGGTTTGAAGCCTGCGGGTCTGTAGCAGCCTGGTCTACGGATATTCCGTCCTGGGAACTGACGGTGCTGACGATGTCCGGCGAGGAAATCACGGCCCATCTGGTTCAGGATGAGCGGAAGCTTCAGGCTGTAGAGCGCCGGCTTGTTCAGGAAGCCAAGCAGGAACGCAAGCGGTGGCAGCACCGGTTTGCGTTCCTGAGTGCGCTGCTGAACCTGCAGGCTATTTATGCCATGACCGTGCATACGTCTCAGGGCAGTACGTTCAGGAATGTCTTTGTTGATCTGGGGGATATTCGACGCCGGGCAGGAGGAAACCCTCTTGAAACACAGCAGCTCTGCTATGTGGCACTGACGCGGGCGACGGATATGGTTTTTTTGGTCAATGTCGGAATGTCTTAAGGCATACAGACAGATACGTTTCTGGCTGGTCATTCGGGAAAGAGGAATGAACGATGCGTTTTAAAGTAGGTTTGGCGCTAGCTGCCCTTATGGCGCTTGCGGCCTGTGGCCCTGATTATGGTGGTCAGGGCTCACGGCAGTTCCGGGGGGACGGGTATGGAAATACCGGATCGGGCCGCAGCAGTTTCGGGTATCAGGGCGGCCCAACCTGAAGACACGGCACTGGCTGGTAGTCAGGTCAGTGCGTCTTGAATCAGTTTTTCCTGCTGGGCGGCGTGAGCGCCGGGCAGGCCTGTAGCCGGTGACGCGGCGCTTTCGCGGCCCACATACTGTGGACGCTGGACCTTGTGTCCGCATTCCTGCAGGGCGCGTTCGATGCGTCGGTCTACGAAAATCCATGCGCCGTTGTTCTGTGGTTCTTCCTGGCACCAGATGATCTGTTCGGCGTCCGGGTATAATTCCAGCTGCTGGATCAGGGCGTGGTGCGGGAAGGGATAGAGCTGTTCCAGACGGATGATGGCGACGTCCGTGCGGTTTTGTCGGGTCCGTTCGGCAGTGAGATCGTAGAAGACCTTGCCTGAACATAGAATGATCTTTCTGGCGTCTTTAATCTGCTGTGGGTCTGCCAGAACGGGCTGGAAGCGTGTGTGTGGACCCATTTCTACAAGCGGGGAAGTTGCTTCCTTGTGTCTCAGGAGAGACTTGGGTGTGAAGATAACCAGTGGCTTGCGGCAGCGCCTTGCAATCTGGCGGCGCAGGGCGTGGAAATAGTTTGCGGGGCTAGTGATGTTACAGACGCGCAGATTGTTTTCCGCGCAAAGCTGGAGAATACGCTCTGGTCTGGCTGATGAATGTTCAGGGCCGCCACCTTCGTAGCCGTGTGGCAGTAGGAGCGTCAGGCCTGATGTTCGGAGCCATTTCGTTTCGCCGGAAGCGATGAACTGGTCGAGAATGACCTGTGCACCATTTGCGAAGTCTCCGAATTGAGCCTCCCACAGAACCAGTGCATCTGGATCACCGAGTGAATAGCCGTATTCGAAGCCGAGGACGGCAAATTCGGAGAGCGGAGAATTCCAAAGGTGCAGAGGGACCTGATGGGGCGCGATATGGGCCAGAAGGGTTTCTTCCCGGCCGGTATCCTGATCGAACAGGACGGCGTGACGCTGGCTGAAGGTGCCGCGACGGCTGTCCTGACCTGACAGGCGCACAGGATGCCCGTCCATTGACAGGGTTCCAAAAGCGAGGGCTTCGGCGGTCGCCCAGTCGAGTGGTCCGCCATCAGCTACGGCCTTGCCACGAGCAACGATCTGGCGGGCGAGGCGCGGATGGACGTTCAGTCCCGGCGGGATGGTGCCGATGGCTTCACCAACCATGCGCAGACGTTCCAGTGGGACGCCGGTCATGGGCTGGATGCGTTCGGGCTCGTCCTGAAGGCGTGTGGAGTCCTGGGGGCCGTCCAGCCAGTCTGTGGAGACAGGTCGGTAGTGCTCGGACGCGGCGTATTGTTCTTCCAGTCGGCGCTGGAAATGCTGCCACATATCCTCGACCTGTTCGGCCGTCAGGATGCCCTGGCGGATCAGATGCTCGGCGTAGAGGCGACGGGTGGTTGGACGGGACTGGATGGCGTGCACCATCGCTGGCTGGGTGAAAGCCGGTTCATCCGTTTCGTTGTGGCCATGGCGGCGATAGCAGACAACGTCGAGGACGACGTCTGAATGGAAATCGCGCCGCCATTCATGAGCCAGAAGAGCAGCTCGGGCGACAGCATCCGGATCATCACCATTGACATGCAGGATCGGAGCCTGAATGGATTTGGCGACGTCGGTGTTGTGGATGCCGGAATGGGCATCTGATTGGACGGTGGTGAATCCGATCTGGTTGTTGATGATGACGTGAACCGTGCCGCCGGTGCGATAACCTTCGAGCTTGGAAAGGGCCAGTGTCTCGTAAACGACACCTTGCCCAGCGAAGGCGGCGTCACCGTGAACAAGGATGCCTAGGTGGCGATCACGGTCTTTGTCTTTCTCGCGGTCCTGATCAGCACGGACGCGTCCGAGGACGACGGGATCGACGGCCTCCAGATGGGATGGATTGGGCAGTAGGGAGATGCGCAGTTTGTGGCCTGCGTGTTCCATCGTGGTGGCTGTGCCGAGATGGTATTTTACGTCCCCGGAGCCCTGGATATCGTCTGGTTTGAAGGATGCGCCTGCAAATTCGCTGAAAATGGCGGCGAAGGGTTTGCGCAGGATGTTGGCCATGACGTTCAGGCGGCCACGATGTGGCATGCCGAGCGAAACGGACTTTGCGCCATCGCGGGCGGCGGCGTCGATCAGGGTGCGGAGGGCGACGATAACGCTTTCTCCGCCTTCCAGACCGAAGCGGCGCATACCCATGAAGCGCTTCTGACAGAAGCCTTCGAATCCTTCGGCGCGTGTCAGGGCGAGGAGAATGCGTTCTGGCTCCATAGCGACGACGGGAGCGGTGTTTTCCAGGCGATCAATCCACCACTGACGCTGGGTGGGGTCCTGAATGTGCATGAATTCTGCTGTCAGGGTGCCGGAATATGCGCGACGCAGACGGGCTAGAAGGTCCCGGTCTGCATCGGGAGGACTGAGTTCCGGGATTGCTGGTGTAGTGGCCAGTCCTAAAGGATCGAGTTTGGCCAGGGAATGGCCGCGCAGACGGTAGGCGTTTTTCAGAGCCTCGGCGCTGCCATTTGGTGTGTCTGTTGGGGGGCGGTCGGCGCCGAGGGTTTCGAACAGGGCGGCAAACGCTGGATCAATAGACGCGGGGTCGTTCTGCCAGCGAGCGTGAAGCTCGGCCAGATAGACGGTGTTGGCGCCATTGATGGCATCGCGGTCGTCGCGGTGATCGCCCATGAAAATCGGTCTCCAGTCCCAGGGGGCGCGAACTTTAGCCCATCACGGGAAAGTGGGGAACGCATTTGGATGCAGCATTCCGTGTCAATCTTCAGATGGGGAGAAGAAGCGCCTCATGGAAGTGATGCGTCGTTCAAGCGTCTGTTTTGCAATGGGGGCATCGGTGACGTCAAAGGCGTGATAGGCGCCGGGGACGACATCCAGTTCTACAGAGACGCCGCTTCTGATGAGGCGCTGGGCATAGAGCAGGTCCTCTTCGAGAAAGAGATCGAGAGCGCCGACGGTCATGATGGTTGGTGGCAGGCCGGATAGATCTGTGGCGCGGGCTGGAGCGGCATAAGGGGAAATGTTTTCATCACCGGGACGCGAAGGGGTCAGAAGAATGTCCCATGCGTAGGTATTGCTTGCGCGCGTCCAGACAAATTCTCCGGCGGTGGGGGAGGGGTTGGGAGCGTCATTGACGGTACGATCATCCAGCATGGGGTAGATCAGGTTCTGGAACAGAATGGCCGGGCCGTGTCGGTCTCTGGCAAGCAGGCAGAGTGCAGCGGCAAGATTTCCGCCTGCGCTTTCGCCGGTGACGCCGATTTGGTCACGACGAATGTTGAGGGTCTCGGCGTTGTCATGGATCCAGCAGAGGGTGGTGTAAGCATCTTCGATGCCACCGGGGAATGGCGTTTCGGGTGTCAGGCGATAGTCCGGGGAGATGACCAGGCAGTTTAACTCCTGTGCGAAACGGCAGAGATCACCAGTATTCTGCTCGGGACGGCCGGCGCAGTGTCCGCCACCGTGAAGATGAAGCAGAACCGGGCGTGGAGATGAGGCGGTGTGCGTGGGGCGGATCGTGAGAAGGCGGATCGTTCTTTCATCATCACCGCCTGCTGGAATGTGGCGTTGTTCGAGCGTTACCCGAAAATCTTCGGCGGTCTGGAAAGCTTGTGCTGCCCTGTCTTCCAGTGCGCTTCTTAATGCAGGAAGGGTTTCTGAGCTGAGATCGACAGAGGGGAAAATGTCGAGGGCGGGGCGGAGTTCAGGAAGGACGAGGGGGAGAGTGTTCATGGATGTTCCTCGGAATACATGATGACGCGTCGTCAGGCTTAAACGTCTGTTAAAAACAGGGGTTTGAAAGACAGGATTCAGGCCCAGGTAAAGTTTGCCACAAAAATGCCGCAACTTTTCTGGTTCGAGAGTCGTCTTAGGAGCAGTGCCTGCTGGCCTTTTCCAAAAATCGCCGTGGGCGTGTGGGGAGTTCTGCTCATGCGTGCTCTGTCTGTCTTCTGTCTTGGATTTGCTCTCGGTTTGCCTTTGTCGGGTGTGCAGGCGCAGTCGGTGTCGCATGACGCGCAGAGCGTTCAGAGTCACCTTGTTGAGGATGCGGGAATGTCGGGGGTGGACCGGCGTTTGATTGTCTGTCGGATTAACCCAAAGCTGTTGCATACGGCCTGGGTCGGAGAAGTGAAGGATATTCCGCATCCGCAGGTCTGTACGGGAGGGGCAAACCGGTTGGGGGCAGGATATGTCCGGTATCTTGCGACGAGCAGGGTTTCCAAGACATACAAGCCGCTTAGAGGGTAAGTTTCTTTCGTCTGGGAGAAGGCTGGCATGTGTGGAATAGGCCTTGCCGGGTTTGTGGGGCGGGGCTAGCCTCAGGGGCTATGTCCAACATTTCTCTCGATTATGATGCCCTGACGCAGACACCGGTTGCGGAGAAGCCTTTCCCGCATGTCGTGGTGCCGCATTTCATTAGCAATGATGATCTCAAGGCTGTTGTGGCGGACTTGCCGGAAATGAAATCCGGTGGGTCTTTTCCGCCCGAGGCCTTAAAGCTGACGCCGCGTGTGGCGGCCATGATTGAGGAATTGCAGGGGCCTCGGCTCAAGGCTCTGATTGCGGAAAAATTCGGTCTGGATCTGGCGGATGCGCCGACGATGCTGACGATGCGTGGGCGGACACGGGAAAAAGATGGACGCATCCATCGGGATTCCGACGCCAAACTGGTGACGATCCTGTTGTATCTGAATCCACGGGGTGAAGACTGGGTTTCCCGGGATGGCTGTCTGCGTCTGCTGAATGGTCCGGATGATGTTGAGGACTACGATGTTGAGGTGACACCGGCGGAGGGGACACTTCTGGTGTTTCCGAATGGTCCGACGACCTGGCACGGACATCGGCAGTTTGTTGGGACGCGGTATGCCATCCAGCTCAATTATATGGCGACGGGTCAGAAGGCCCGGTACGAACTGCGACGGCATCGTCTTTCGGCGCTGGTCAAGCGCCTGCCTTTTGTAGGCTGATTTTAAAGGGAACGGAAAAGATCATGGGTTATCGGGTTGCGGTTGCGGGTGCCACGGGAGCGGTGGGGCGCGAACTGCTACGCATTCTGGCGGAACGGAATTTCCCTGTTGACGAGGTTGTGGCGCTCGCGTCGCCGCGCTCGGTCGGGAAAGAAATTTCCTTTGGAGACAAGAAGGTTCTCAAGGTTCAGAATCTTGAGACGTTTGATTTCAAAGGCTGGGATATTGCCCTTTTCTCGCCGGGCGGTGAGATTTCGGCAGTCTATGCGCCGAAGGCTGCGGCAGCGGGTTGTATCGTGATCGATAATACGTCCCATTTCCGTATGGAGCCGGGTATTCCGCTGGTTGTGCCGGAAGTGAATGCTAAAGCGCTGAAGAAGGCGCGTCGTGGCATCATCGCGAACCCGAACTGTTCCACTGCACAGATGGTAGTGGCCCTGAAGCCGTTGCATGATCTCTTCAAGATCAAGCGTATTGTGGTTTCGACGTATCAGGCGGTGTCTGGTGCGGGGAAAGATGGCATGGACGAGCTGTTTGGTCAGACCAAGGGCACGTTCGTGAACGATCCGCCGACGGTTGCGCAGTTTACCAAGCAGATCGCCTTTAACGTCATTCCACATATTGATCGCTTCATGGATGATGGGGCGACCAAGGAAGAGTGGAAGATGGCGGTTGAGACCCGCAAGATTCTCGATCCGGATATTCAGGTTCTGGCGACTTGCGTGCGGGTGCCGGTCTTCATCGGGCATTCCGAGGCGATCAGCATTGAGTGTGAGAAGCCGATTGATCTCAAGAAGGCCCGTGAAGCGCTTCGTAAGGCTCCGGGGGTGATCCTGCGTGATGAACGCGAGGACGGTGGCTATGTGACGCCGATTGAGTGCGTTGGGGAAGATGCGACGTATGTGTCGCGCCTGAGAATTGATCCGACCGTGGAGAATGGTCTGGCGCTCTGGTGTGTCTCTGACAACCTTCGCAAGGGTGCTGCTTTGAATGCCGTGCAGATTGCGGAGAGTCTGGTTGAGCAGGATCTTCTGAAGGATGGGGCGCTGCTTCCTCCGAAGGACTGAGTATCGTTTGCAGATTGGAATGCGCCTGAAGGGAGACCTTCCGGCGCATTTTTTATGTCGGGATAAAGAGGGTTAGCTGTGACTGTTCCACGCACCGAGACCGTTTTGGAAGCAAACCAGACCATTGAGCTTCTTCCTCTGGATGCTCTGCTAGGGCGTTTACTGGAGTCGCAGAAATCTGCGCTGGATCGGGTTGGGGAGGCGCTCCCTTCGATTGAGCGGGCTGTTGACGCTGCTGTGCCACGTCTTCAACGGGGTGGTCGTCTGATTTATGCGGGAGCAGGGACATCTGGTCGGATTGGGGTTCAGGACGGAGTTGAATTGACGCCGACTTTCGGGCTTGCACCGGAGCGTCTAGTTCTGCTGCTTGCGGGCGGAGCGGGGGCCGGGACACAGGCAGTTGAGGGGGCAGAGGATCGTGAAGATCAGGCGCGTCTTGACCTGAGCGAGCATGTTCCGACTGCGGATGATGTGGTGATTGGGGTCGCTGCTAGCGGAAACACGCCCTACACCTGCGCGATGGTACGGGCTGGCCGTGATGCAGGGGCGCTGACGATCGGGGTTAGCGGCAATGCGGATGGGCGTCTGCTTCGGGACGCTGAAATTGGAATTTCTATTCCGACTGGAGCAGAGGTTTTGGCTGGATCAACCCGTATGGCGGCAGGGACCGCGCAGAAGGTAGTGCTGAACCTGTTTTCTACGGCTCTGATGACGCGGCTTGGGCATGTGTATCGTGGGCGTATGGTGGATATGCGCATCAGCAATGACAAGCTTCAGAAACGTGCCGAGCGCATGGTGTCTGAGCTTGCCGGAGGGACTGATGAAGAGGTGCGTGAAGCGCTTTCCTTGGTCGGTGGGAATGTGAAACGGGCTGTTCTGATCCGGCATGGGGTGGCGGCCGATCATGTTGAAGACCTTCTTCAGCGGCATAAGGGTGATCTGCATGCTGTTTTGGCTGCTCTGTAATGCCTGAGACCGGATCGGCCGATCTGCGCTGGGCTATTGGGTTGATGAGCGGCACGTCGCTCGATGGTGTGGATGCGGCCCTTGTTCTTACGGATGGGGAACGCATTGCAGAGTATGGGCCAGGTTTGACGCTTCCGTATGATCAGATGTTACGAGATCGGCTGCGATTGCTTCTGGATCATGCCGCCGAACTTTCTGGCACTGAGGCTGATCTGAAGGATGTCGAACGGGCGGTAACACTCAGGCATGTCGAGGCCGTAACCGCGCTTCGGAACATGGTGCCGACGATTGTACCGGACGTCATTGGCTTTCATGGGCAAACCATTCTGCATCAGCCGGACATTGGGCGAAGCTGGCAGATTGGTGATGGTGCTTTGTTGCAGGAGCAGTGCGGCATTCCCGTTATCTATGATTTTCGGGCACGGGATCTGGATTATGGGGGCGAAGGAGCGCCGCTGGTTCCTGTCCTTCATGCAGCGCTTCTGGAGCGAGAAGAGAAGTCTGTAGCCGTGTTGAATATCGGGGGCGTGGCGAATGTCACGCTGCTGGGGCCGGTTCAGGATGGTGCTCGTCAGGTCTGGGCCTGTGATACGGGGCCAGGCAATGCTTTGCTGGATGATTGGGCGGAGCGTCATACGGGTGTGGCGTGCGATACCGATGGTGCCCTGGCTCGTAAGGGGACAGTGAATCGGGGGGTATTGGAGCGATTGCTGGATAGCCCGTATCTCAAACGTCCGATGCCGAAATCTTTGGACCGGTTGAGCTTTCATGGGTCTGCTATGGAAGCTGTGCAGGCGCTTTCGCCCGAAGATGGGGCTGCAACATTAGTGGCATTTACGGTGGAGGCGATTGCTCGGACACCGATGGATGTTACGCCGGACAGGTGGTTTGTTGCAGGCGGTGGACGACATAATCCGGTGCTGATGGACCGATTGCGTTCGCGCCTTGGAAACGTAGCGTCTGTTGACGCTCTGGGGTGGGATGGTGATGCGTTGGAGGCGCAGTGTTTTGCGCTTCTGGCTGTCCGTTATCTTCGACGGTTGCCCTCTTCATGGCCTCAGACCACAGGAACACGTCAGGCCTGCGTGGCAGGCCGCGCCGTAGCATGACGCAGCCTGCCCCTTGACTTAGACCGGGGCGAGTTCAGGCCATCCGGTTTCTGGGCGGTCAAGATGCTTGAGCAGGTCATGATCGCTGGTGTTCGTCAGATCCTTAGTCAGGGTCTTGAACAGCTTTTTGGTTGTTGGTTTGTCGAGATGCTCGCGGATATCGTGCAGTGCCTGCGCTGGAGCCACGAGGAAAATGCCCTCGATATTGGAATCCTGTGCGGCTTTATTGATGTGCGTCGCCAGATCTTTTGTGAAATGGGCTTTGAGCTGCTCTTTGGGATTTGTGTGAGCTGCTTTGATGGACCCTACGTCTTTGGCAGCGTCGGAGCCTTTATGCAGGTCAAAATTCTCTATGGTGCGAAGCTGGCTTCCTTCCAGGCGAAGAAAGCGGCCTTTTTCGCCGTCAGCGATGACGTAGATGACTGGATCTTGAGTCGCCATTGGAGTGGTCCTTCCGAACAATCAAATGTGTCTCTGTTTTAACGGGTGGGGTGTCGGGAAGTTGCCTTCTCAAGAGGATTCTGACCGATTCCCGAAGCGCTAAGATCCAGAAAAATAAAAGTTATTTCGTGCGAAGATAAAATTTCCGCGGGGAATATGAATTTTTTTCTTGAAACCCGGCGGCGATATGACCACTCTCAATATTGAGCCCACGGAAAACTTTCCCAGAGGGTTCAAGGAGGCGAATATGGCTCTGATGAATACTTTCATGCCGTATATCGGATCAATCGGTGCCGTCACGGCGGTTATTATTTACAATGCATCCCTAAGGGCTGAGCGACCAAGCTTCTCCTATGCGCGTGTAAAGCGCCGACGATAGCGTCCCGAAAGGGACGCGTATCCCTACACTTGATACGTTTTTCCTCTTTCGCCGTTGCTAGCCCTGTTTCACACTGAAGGGCACTATGGCCTTTTTTTTCAAAAAACCACGCAATGCTTCTCCTCCTCATGGGCGGACTGGCGTTCTTCTCCTCAATCTCGGGACACCTGACGATACTGGCTACTTTGCTGTACGTCGTTACCTGAGTGAGTTTCTTTCTGATCGACGCGTGATTGAAAGTCCGCCGTTGATCTGGCAGCCCATTTTGCAGGGCATCATCCTTACAAAACGTCCATTCGCCAGTGGTGCTAATTATGCACGCATCTGGGATCGCGAAGAGAATGCTTCGCCATTGCGAGTTTATACCCAGCGACAGGCTGAGAAGCTGGCTTTGCGTCTCGAGAGCGATGGCGTGCCTGTTGAATGGGGAATGCGTTACGGGCAGCCGTCTGTGGCACAGGGTGTGGAAAGCCTGATGGATAAAGGGTGTGACCGGATCATCAGCATTCCGCTTTATCCGCAGTATTCAGCGACGACGACTGCGACAGCGAACGATCATCTTTTCCGTGCACTTATGAAGTTACGCCGTCAGCCTTCTGTGCTGACGATGCCGTCTTTTCCGGATCACCCGTTGTTTGTCCGTGCGTTGGAACAGTCTGTTCGTAAGACTTTGGAGGGTTTGTCTTTCAAGCCTCAGGCTATTGTTGCCTCCTTTCATGGATTGCCGAAAACCTGCGTTGAAAAAGGCGATTCCTATCAGGAAGAGTGTCAGCGTACGATTGTAGCCTTGCGGAAAGCATTGGGATTTAGTGATGAGCAGATGCCGCTCACATTCCAGTCTCGCTTTGGGCCGCTGGAGTGGATCCAGCCTTATACGGCACCTTATGTTACCGCGCTGCCCAAGCAGGGGGTCACCAAGATTGCGGTGATTATGCCCGGCTTTATGTCGGATTGTATTGAGACACTCGACGAAATTGGCAATGAGCTTCGTGAGGAATTCATGCATGCTGGCGGTGAAGAGTTCGCCATGATTCCGTGTTTGAACGATACGGACGAAGCCATCGACCTTTTGGAGGGTCTTTCCCGGTCTGCGCTTAAGGGATTTCAGTTTTCCTGAGAGGTGATTGAGAGCGTTTGGAAGAGAAAACGCCCGGCTTCAGGCCGGGCGTTTCTGTTTTCAGAAGTGTTGGTTGGGCTGAGCCTGGGGCGCAGGCGCCGGTGTATTGGGGCCTGGTTCAGGGTGTTCGGCGTCATACCATTCTGCTTTCTGCTTGGTGGATGCTGCATCATGATGACGCTGCCACCAGCTGGCATTCGGGTCTGCTGGGTGTTCCTTGTCCCAAAGAGCTGCTTTCTCGCGCAGATCCTTGCGATACAGATGACGGCGGTACATGCCGGCAGCACATCCTCCCATGGCACCGACAACGGCATGGTGATTGGCAAGGTGACCGCCGACAGCACCGGCTGCGCCGTATTTGATACAGCCGCCTGGCTCGGCAAGGGCTGGAGTAGCGGTTAGCAGGGCTGCAAAAGCCAGTGCGGATCGCGTTAAACGGATCGTCATGATGGATGTGATCTCTCGTCGATGTCTCTTTGGGAAAAAAGAGACTTTCCCAATGTCGAAATTAGGGGTGTGCAGGAGAGGTTTCAACTCATCTTGGGCGTATCTGACATTTTACGCTTGAACTGCATCCGGATTTTTCATATAACTGTGGCATTGAGCCATAAGTCGCTTAGCTGATGGTTCGATAATTCATATTGAAAATAAGATTTTACGAGAGGCTCATCCCGATGGATGCAGCCTCTTTTTTTTGTGCGCCAAGCAGGATTTCAGAGTGTGGATATTTCCGGTTTCGACCTTTCTGGTCTGCTCGCCGACATCCCGGCTCGATATGAGCTGTGGGTGGCTTTACTGATTATTGGATGCAAACTGGTTACGGTCTTTTTGCCTCCCCCACAGAATACATCACGATTCAACGGAATTTACCGTCTGGTGGCCCTTCTGGGGCTGAATATTGGCTGGGCTGCCAACCGTCTGGAACGGCAGGTCAGCAAGAAGGTCGTTGTCCCGAAAGACGGAGAGAGCGTGAAAACAGACGCTGCTCCGGGAGCAACTGATCCTTCTCCTGGCAAGGCTCCGCAACAAGGCGCCTGACAGGGTTATTTTTCAAACACTATTCAATACGGATCATGAAAATATGAATGCTATTTCCAGCCGAATTCTGGATCAGCACACGGCTGTTCGTCGCGTGCTTCCGAACTATCGCTCGTCCCGGTGGACGATTGCTGACGCGCTGAAGGTTCGTACGGACGATCCGACAACGACAATGCCGGTAATCGACTACAATTTCCCGGTCATGTCTAACGATGTGATGATCTGGGACAGTGGCACCCTTCGTGACATGCATATGCGCACTGTGACGTATAAGGGCTGGTTTGTTCTCTGGTCCCTGGCTGTGGACAAAATCGACAAGACCAATGCCAAGATTTATGACGAATGGCACTCCCGCAATGATCGCGCCTATATCGGCTATTGGTACAGCGCCGACGGTGTTGAGTGGACATGGGGTGGCCGCCTGTTTCAGACGTCTGCTGATCTGCGTCCCTGGGAGTGGTCCGGTTCTCTGGTGATGCGTGAAGGCAGCGAGAACAAGGTCGACATGTTCTACACGTCCGTTGGTGCGCCGGATGGTAATTCTGTTCCGGCTGTTTGCTCCGGCACCATTCATGCTGATGACAAGGGTGTCTGGTTTGAGGGCTTCTCGGCCAGCACGGAAATGTTCAAGGCGGATGGCGTTTATTATGCCAACGCTTCTGAAGATGCGTATTTCGATTTTCGTGACCCGCAGCCGTTCATCAATCCGGGCGATGGCGAGCTTTATACGCTGTTCGAAGGCAATGTTCCTGGCATGCGGGGGCAGTTTGTCGTCGGTTCTGACGAGATGGGCCATGTTCCGCCAGGTTATGCGGTGGATCCGGGTGCGCAATATGGTGCTGCGGCAATCGGTCTCTCCCGGTGTGTGTCCAACTGGCGTAAGGGCGATTATTCCCGTTGGGAGCTGATGCCTGCTCTGGTGACGGCTCTGGGCGTGAATGACCAGACGGAGCGTCCGCATTTCGTCTTCAAGGACGGTCTGACCTATCTGTTCACCATCAGCCATCATTCCACCTATACGGGCAAAAGTACGGGCCCTGATGGTGTGTATGGTTTCGTCTCCGAGAAGGGAATTTTTGGTCCCTACAAGCCTTTGAACAGCTCGGGTCTGGTACTTGGTAACCCGTCTTCGCAGCCGTATTCGACGTATTCGCATTTTGTGGATGCGCAGGGCTACGTTCAGTCGTTTATCGATACGATTCCGGCGGCTGGCCAGAATGCTGAAAGCCCTGATACCTATCGTATTGGCGGCACGCTTGCTCCGACGGTGCGTCTGGTTCTTGATGGTGACCGGACGTTCCTGACGGAAGTTCATGACTATGCTCAGGTTTTTGCGCAGGTCGCCTGGCCGACTTCTCTGGCCTATGACGTTCGCGCCTGATTTTTATAAAGGCAGGGTTCGTTCTGCCTGAAAATCGGGATTGAGACATTGTGAAAGCCATCCCCTGCGTGGGGGTGGCTTTTCATTTTTCTGGAGCGTTGATTGATGATGGAACGCAGGCTCGGAAAGCTGCCACCCCGTTATGATGCGCGGACCTATCGGTTTTCGCCCGTTCTGGCGGCGCGTGTTCCAGAGGTTCCGGAAAGTCAGGACTGGTCTGAAGGTGTGCCTTATCAAATGTGGGGCAATGATCGGTTCGGGTGCTGTGCGTTTGCTGCGCACGCGGCTCTTACGGCTACCTGGACCAAGGCGGCTCAGGGGCTGGTTCTTCTGTCCAGCGAGCAGGTTCTGCAGAATTATGGCGCAGTTACGGGATTTGATCCGGTAACCGGCCAGAACGATAATGGCACTGTTCTGCTTGAACAGTTGGGATACTGGAAGAGAAACGGCTTTGTACGGCCTGGTCAGACCAAAGATTATCTGACGGCCTACGGGGTTATTGATTCCCATTCCGTCAATGGGATCAAGCGGGGTATTTCTTATCTTGGAGGCGTTCTGGCGGGGGTGCAGGTGCCTCGTGGGTTCCTTGATCTTCCATTGGGTGCGAATTGGGATTGGGACGCCATTCAGGATCATGCCTATGTAGGCGGTCATGCGATCGCACTGACGGGTTACACGGCTGAGGGTGTATTTTTCAATACATGGGGCAATCGGACATTTATGCCCTGGGATACATTGCTGCGGATCTGCGATGAGGCTTACGGGCTCGTCAGTCGGCAGAATTGGCTGACAGTGTGCGGTGTTTCTCCCAAAGCAGAAGATCTTCATGCACTCGTTGCGGAAATGAGTGCGGCATGAGGTTGTTCTATGTTTTGCCCGTATGGCTTTTGCTGTCGGGTTGTGTCTTTACCAGCGGTGCGCAGACTTCAATTAGCGCTGCACTGGCTGGTGTTCAAAAAGACCTGACGAAAGCGGGTGTTGTAAGCGCTTCGGATGTGCAGAACTGGTCTGAAGCGCAGACAGCCCATTTTGATGCCAATGTTCGTGCGTTGCAATGTGCGCAGCGAAACGTGGACCCTGTTGTTGCGCTTGTTTCCGGACCTGTAGCCATGCAATTGAATGGTACTCTGACCCAGTCTGGTTCTTTTTCTGTTTCGGCCCTGACGAGCGTTCCTGTTCTGGGCATTACGGCAGAGGCCAGCCGTTCAAAAACACAGCAATTGAGTTTGCCCGTGCAGTTTGTGCCTCTCTCTGCGTTGCCGGATGCAGAAATGCAGCGTGAGGTTGAATATGCAGGGGCTTTGATGAGCCAGTCCGACACTATTCGTGAAAGCGAAGGGGAGAAAATTCTGATGTCTCGGCAGACGTTGGCGGCGCATATTCTGGAGCTTCAAAAGCTGGATGTTTTGAAACTATGCAAAGCCGATCAGCCTGTTCGTCCATTCGTAGGACTACATGAGTACTGAGAAGCAGAAAGCGTAAGGTCAAAGTTGTATATGGAATGCGTACGGAAGAGCATTTTCTTCTTTGCTCTCATCAGATTTTCTGATTCCCGTTAAATCGGCTGGTCGGAGTGAGAGGATTCGAACCTCCGGCCCCTGCGTCCCGAACACAGTGCTCTACCAGGCTGAGCTACACTCCGTGCCGATGGCGCTTCTCCTAACGGGGATTTACAGAATGCGCAAGAGGGCGCGTCTGAAAATCAGACGGGGAGCAGCAATCTTTTGAGGTGTCGCCATGAAAATAGCACCGTGGTTACTTCTCCTTGAAGGTTCCAGACTGGTAAAAGACCGACGCCGCCGTCTTCGACGGGGACTCTTGAGTCTGCAGAGTCATCACGGTTATCGCCCATCACGAAGAGCTTGCCTGCTGGAACCGTAAACATAGGAACGGTGTCGAGTGTTCCTATGGTTGTTAATTTGAGAATGTCGTGGTGAGACCCGTCGGGGAATGTTTCCTCATATCGTCTTGCAGGGGTAGATATTCCCGGGTGGAGTTCTGCCTGGCCCTGTCCTTTGTCGTGCCAGGGAAGGGTTTTTCCATTTAGAACGACACGACCGTTGGATAGAGCAATCGTGTCCCCCGGCAGCCCAATGACACGTTTGACCCAGGTTTCATTCAGGTTGGCAGGGGCTCGGAAAACGACCACATCTCCGCGATGCGGCAAGCGGGTAAAAAGACGGAAATGCGGAAGAACCGAAAGTCGCGCTGCGAAAGGAAGATTGGCTGTTCCCCATCCATAAGATGGTACGGCAGCGATGATTTCGTCGCCGATTTCGAGTGTTGGCTCCATTGAGGCCGAAGGCACGACATAACCAGCACCTAATGCGCTGTGAATGAAAAACGCGCCAAGCAGCAAAGGAAGCGCGGGAAAAATTTTTTGGAATGTACGTCGCAGGGTCATTAGGTATCTCCGTCGTGCAATAGAATGTCACACGGAAGGGCGTCTGCAACTTAAGTTCTGGACACTTTGTGTCAGGAAAAAAGCAGGCAATCCGTCATGGATCGCCTGCTGAGAATGCTCAGAGAGCCTTTTCAAGTGCGGGAAGGACCTCGAACAGGTCACCCACGATACCGTAATCGGCGACACGGAAGATGGGGGCTTCCGGGTCCGTGTTGATGGCTACAATGACGCGGCTGTCCTTCATGCCGGCCAGATGCTGGATTGCGCCAGACAGGCCAACAGCAATGTAGAGTTCCGGAGCCACGATCTTGCCGGTCTGGCCGACCTGCATTTCGTTCGGGGCAAAGCCGGAGTCCACAGCGGAACGGGATGCACCGATAGCGGCGTTCAGCTTGTCGGCAATGGGTTCGAGCAACTTGAAGTTTGCTGCGTCTTTCATGCCCTTGCCGCCCGAGATGACCACGCGGGCAGCTTCGAGTTCCGGGCGATCGGAGGCAGAGAGTTCCACCTTCACGAAAACGGACTTTTCGCTGACTGGTGCGTCCAGTGTCTCAACCGGAGCGGAGCCGCCGTCTTTCGGAGCGGGATCAAAGCTGGAACCCCGAACCGTCAGAATCTTGATGGCGTCTGAAGACCGGACGGTTGCCAGTGCATTGCCTGCGTAGATCGGACGAACGAACGTTTCGGCATCCTTGATTTCGACCACATCCGGGATGGGTTGAACGTCAAGCAGGCCCGCCAGACGCGGCAGAATATTCTTTCCGCTGGCAGAGGCAGACGCCACGATGTGGCTGTAGTCCTTTGCGATGGACGCCAGCAGATCGGCGGCAGGTTCGGCCAGATCCGTGGCTAGGCCGGGCACGGACAGAACCCGCTTGACACCAGGCAGGGCTGCGGCAGCGCTGGCGCCCTCACCAAAAACGATGGCGTCTACATCGCCAAAGCGTGCGGCGGCTGTCAGGGCTGAACGTGATGCCTGACGGACTTCGCCATTCTCGACTTCGAGCAGAACAAGAGCGGTCATCAGATCACCTTCGCTTCTGTCTTGAGCTTTTCGACCAGTTCGGCCGCATTGCCTAGCTTGATACCTTCCTTGCGTTCTGCCGGCTCTGCGACAGAAACGACAGTAAGGCGGGAGGCAAGATCAACGCCGAGATCGGCAGCCTCAAGCGTTTCAAGCGGCTTCTTACGAGCCTTCATGATGTTTGGGAGGGACGCATAGCGCGGCTCGTTGAGGCGCAGATCGGCTGTCACCACGGCGGGAAGTGCCAGAGAAACAACTTCCGTACCACCGTCGATTTCGCGAGAAACTTCAATGCGGCCGTCCGCAACGGTCACCGCACTGGCGAACGTGCCTTGTGGCCAGCCAAGTTTGGCTGCCAGGATCTGGCCGGTTGCGTTCATGTCGTCATCGATGGCCTGCTTGCCCATGCAGACAAGACCCGGCTGCTCACGTTCGACAATGGCTTTCAGCGCATTGGCGACGGCGCGCGGCTCAAGCGTATCGTCTGTTTTGACCAAAATGGCCCGGTCTGCACCCATGGCCATTGAGGTACGCAGAATGTCCTGCGCCGCCTGGACACCAATGGTCACGACGACCACTTCAGTTGCCACGCCTTTTTCGCGCAGGCGGATGGCTTCTTCCACCGCAATTTCATCGAACGGATTCAGGGACATTTTTAGGCCCTGCGTTTCGACACCACTACCATCGGCCGCTACACGCACCTTGACGTTGTAATCGACCACCCTTTTGACTGGGACCAGAATTTTCATCGTGATCTTTCGCTGCTGACGCCGCTGGAAAAACGGGCGCCACCGTAGCGGAAATGGATCAGAAAGTCACATTCCGGTCAGAAAGCGGCCCGTGTGCTTGAAAGAGTTACATCCCGACGGGGTAGTTTGGGCCGCCGCTACCTTCAGGTGTACACCATTCGATATTCTGCGTCGGGTCTTTGATATCGCAGGTTTTGCAATGGACACAGTTCTGCGCATTGATGCGCAGGGACCACTCATTTTCCCCGCTTTTTTCCTGCTCGTAGACACCTGCCGGGCAGTAACGGCTCTCTGGTGCGTCAAACACATCATGATTGACGGTGCGCCAAATGGCTTCGTTACGCAGCTTCAGATGGACAGGCTGGTTTTCCTCGTGATTGGTGGCGCTGAGGAAAACCGAGCTGACGCGATCGAAGGTCAGGACGTTGTCTGGCTTTGGATAATCGATCTGCTCGCAAAGTGCTGATGGACGTAGCGTCTCATTGTCGGCATGCGGATGATGCAGTGTCCAAGGGGCGCGGCCACGCAAGATCATGCTGTCGATGCCCGCGTAAAGCGCACCAGCCTTCATGCCCCATTTGGCAAAAGCCGGACGGATATTGCGGACATCGCGCAGTTCGGACCAGAGCCAGGAATTGCGGACGCGTTCTGTCAGGCTGGAGGCTTCCGTGCACTCGGTCTGGAGCGCTTCGGCCACAGCCTCGGCGGCCAACATGCCGGATTTCATGGCGGTATGTGTTCCCTTGATTTTGGGAACGTTCAGGAAGCCTGCTGAGTCACCCGCCAGAACGCCGCCGGGGAATGTCAGGCGAGGAATGGACTGAAGGCCGCCTTCAGAGAGCGCGCGGGCGCCGTAGATCAGGCGTTTGCCACCCTCGAAGTGTTCCCGGAAAGCAGGGTGCAGCTTCGTGCGCTGCATTTCCTCGAAGGGCGAAAGGTAGGTGTTGCTGTAGTCTAGGCCGGTTACGAAGCCATAGCTGACCAGATTGTCCCCGAAATGGTAGAGCCATGCGCCACCATAGGTGTGGTCATCCAGCGGCCAGCCAAAGCTGTGCTGGACGAGGCCGGGGCGATGCTTTTCCTTCGGGACCTCCCAGACTTCCTTGATGCCAAGGCCGTAAGTCTGGGTATCGACACCCTTGCGTAGGCCAAAACGCTTCATGGCGTGGGCGCTCAGGGAGCCGCGTGCGCCTTCGGTCAGGATTGTCTGTTTGGCACGGAGGATCATGCCGGGTGTGAAGTTGGGGCCATGCGTGCCGTCACGCTCGATGCCCATGTCGCCCGTAATGACGCCAGCAACACGATTGTTTTCAATGAACAGTTCAGCGCCTGCAAAGCCGGGATAGATCTCAACACCGAGGGCTTCGGCCTGTTCACCCAGCCAGCGACAGACTTCCCCGAGGGACACCACATAATTGCCGTGGTTCGCCATATGGGGCATGACGCGGTCCAGATACGGAATCTGAATGGCGCGCTTTTCCGTCAGGAACAGCATACGTTCTTCCGTGACTTCCGTGTTCAGCGGCGCTCCAAGAGAGCGCCAGTCTGGCAGGAGTTCCTCAAGCGAACGCGGTTCGATGACGGCACCAGAGACGATGTGTGCACCGATCTCGCTCCCTTTTTCGATCAGGCAGATCGACGCGTCCGGCGCAATCTGTCGGAGGCGGATCGCCGCGGACAGACCGGCGGGGCCACCACCGACCACCACGACATCGAATTCCATTTCTTCGCGTTCGATCTGGGTCATGATGTCAGGAACTCACTGTAGTCAGATAAAGGGACGGCGCCTCAAGGGCGCCGGGTAAAGGTCCAGTAGAAGGGCTGTCTGCCTTCCCGGAAGGCTTTTGCCTCATATCGGGTTGGGGACCATCCTTCGGGACGTTCCGTCTCCGGAGGGGGGGCATCAAACAGATCCTGCTTGCCCATCACTTCGATCACCCAGTCCTGATAGACAGGGTGATCGCTCGCCACGCGCCAGATGGCACCCGGCTTGAGAACCCGATGGAGCTCCCGAAGGTTCTCCGGATGCACGAAGCGACGCTTTGCATGGCGTGACTTGGGCCATGGGTCCGGGAACATCAGATAGGCGCGGTCCAGGCAGCCATCCGGCATATCCTTGAGCAGAAGACGTGCGTCTTCTGGCCAGATCCGGAAATGCTCGGGTGGTGGTGCTGTATCTTCCTCACCGTCTGGCACGAGGCGCGACATCAGGGAGCACAGGCCGTTCTCGAAAACCTCTGAGGCAATGTACCCGACATCCGGGTTCATTTCAGACTGGGCAGCAGCATGTTCGCCGCCGCCAAATCCGATTTCAAGAAAGACGCGCGAGACCGGCGAGGAAAACCCGGCGGTTGGGTTCCCTGCGGACGCAAAAGTGAAGCGCGGCAGCGTCTTTTCAAGAAGATGCTGCTGTCTTGCCCGGAGCGGATGGCCGCGCTGGCGGCCGTAAAGCCGCTCCGGCTGGGGTTTGAGAGACTGTGTCAGGGTCTTACCTGTTCAGTGCGTTACG
The DNA here is from genome assembly GCF_002723975.1 of Gluconobacter japonicus. Taxonomy (GTDB): domain Bacteria; phylum Pseudomonadota; class Alphaproteobacteria; order Acetobacterales; family Acetobacteraceae; genus Gluconobacter; species Gluconobacter japonicus. The sequence continues at coordinate 102,427 of NZ_BEWO01000009.1, read as the reverse complement.
GAGGGTATCAACCAGATCCGTCTGTTCCCAGGTGAAGTTGTCCAGAGCAGCATTCGGCACGCGGCCGAAGTGACCATAGGCGGACGTCGGAACATAGATCGGGCGGTTCAGGCGCAGATGCTTGCGGATGCCGCGCGGGGACAGATCCACAACTTCATTGAGGAGCAGGCCGAGGCGTGCTTCGTCGATGTCCTTGCCTGTGCCGTCGAGGTCCACATAGACCGAAAGCGGCTTGGAGACGCCGATGGCGTAGCTGAGCTGGATTGTGCAGCGATCTGCGAGACCAGCGGCAACGACGTTCTTGGCAAGGTAACGCGCAGCATAAGCAGCCGAACGGTCAACCTTCGTGGGGTCCTTGCCTGAGAATGCGCCACCACCATGAGGGGCTGCACCACCGTATGTGTCTACGATGATCTTACGACCTGTCAGACCAGCATCACCATCCGGGCCACCAATGACGAAGTTGCCGGTCGGGTTCACATAGAACTCGTCTTCCGGGCAGCTCCAGCCATTTGGCAGAACGTCATTGACCACGCCGCGAAGCGTTTCGCGGATCGTGTTCTGGCTCATGCCTTCAGCGTGCTGCGTGGAAATCACGACAGACGTCACGCCAACCGGCTTGCCATCGACATAACGCAGCGTGACCTGGCTCTTCGCGTCCGGAAGAAGGCCGGCGCCACGGGCGTCGCCGTTCTTGCGGTAGTCGCGGATACGCTCAAGGATCGTCTGGGCGTAGAACAGCGGAGCCGGCATCAGGTTTTCGGTTTCGCGTGTTGCGAAGCCGAACATGATGCCCTGATCGCCAGCGCCTTCGTCCTTGTCGCTGCCGCTGTCCACGCCTTGGGCGATATCAGCGGACTGCGCGTGCAGGTAAGACGTGATCTCGGCATTTTTCCAGGAGAAGCCTTCCTGGTCGTAGCCAATGTCCTTGATGGCCCCGCGTGCGCGGTCGATCAGCGTGTCTTCGACAGCCTTCGGGCCACGGACTTCACCGGCCAGGATGACACGGTTCGTCGTGACCAGCGTTTCACAGGCAACGCGGGCTTCCGGATCGGCTTCAAGATAAGCGTCCAGGACGGTGTCGGAGATACGGTCTGCCACCTTGTCGGGATGGCCCTCGGAAACGGATTCAGAGGTGAACAGGAAATCGCCGTGATTGCGCACTCAGGGACCTCGCAGGGAATGAGTGGTGAAAAGGGCCGCAGACGCCATGACGGACGGACTGCAGCATTCAGGAAGGCACGGCTTGGCGGAATTGCACGCAGGGGTCAAGTGCCTTGGGGAAGGTGAAGGGAATTTTCTCTCAACGTCCTGTGTAAGATATTGTGAAACAAGAAAGAATATAGATCGTTATCTACGATCCGGCATGGTGAAGAAACAGGGGCAGACGAACGCTTTTTTTCAAGATATGTATAGCCGGGTCAAAAACGCCGTATCTCAACGAGGGACACATGGCATACGTTGTAAGCTTCTTTAGCGGTAAATCATGTCTGGTGACGGGAGCCGGAGGTAATATCGGCCTTGCAACCGCTTTGCGTCTTGCAGAGATGGGAACGGACATTGCCCTGCTGGATATGAATGCGGATGCTCTTGCGAAAGCTGAAGCCGCTGTTCGCGAAAAGGGTGTGAACGTACAGTCTTATGTCTGCGACGTGACGTCTGAGTCTTCCGTCAATGACGTGGTCAGCCGTGTGATCTCCGATTTCGGGAAAATCGACTTTCTGTTTAACAATGCGGGATATCAGGGCGCTTTTGCTCCGGTTCAGGACTATCCGGCTGAAGATTTTCCGAAGGTTCTGAACATCAACGTCACGGGCGCTTTCCATGTTCTGAAAGCGGTCTCGCGGCACATGATCGAGAATGGCTACGGACGCATTGTGAACACGGCCAGCATGGCGGGCGTCAAGGGACCACCGAACATGGCGGCTTATGGTGCCTCCAAGGGGGCGATCATTGCCCTGACCGAAACCGCTGCTTATGACCTCGCACCATACAATATCCGGGTGAATGCAATCAGCCCGGGTTACATGGGGCCGGGCTTCATGTGGGATCGTCAGGTTGAGCTTCAGGCGAAGGCAAACACGCAGTATTTCTCAACCAATCCGCAGGAAGTCGTCAAGCAGATGATCGGGAGCGTTCCGATGCGTCGATATGGCGATATCAATGAAATCCCCGGTGTGGTCGCGTTCCTCCTTGGTGACGATTCCAGCTATATGACTGGTGTAAATCTGGAAATTTCTGGAGGCTGATAGACCTCTTTTTCGTCGGGCGGTTAAACTGCTCGACGAAGTACGTCCGCCATGCCGTACAGGCCCGGTGGCTGCTGTGCGAGCCATTGGGCTGCCATGATGGCTCCGCGGGCAAAGACCCTGCGATCGAGGGCGCGGTGAGACAGAGTGATCTGTTCGTCTGCCGCCATGAACATCAGGTCGTGTTCGCCAACGATCTGGCCGCCGCGCAGGGATGCGAAACCGATGGCTCCGTCCGGGCGGGCGCCGTTCTGGTCCAGGCGCATGACATCTTCCAGAGCAATGCTTCGTCCTTCCGCGACAGCCCGGCCAATCGCAAGGGCTGTGCCGGATGGGGCATCCACTTTCTGGCGATGGTGAACTTCGACAATTTCTGCGTCGTATCCCGGCAAACCCGCGCCAAGCTGTCTGGCGAGCTCCAGAAAAAGCGTCAGGGCGGGGGAGAAATTGGCGGCTTGAAGGACTGGAATATGCTTTGAAGCCTCCATGACAGCGGCCTGATCGTCAGCGCCAAGCCCTGTTGTGCCAAGAACCCACGGACATTTTGCGTCTGTAAACGCTTTGGCATGGACCTGAACCGTGGAGCCATGACTGACATCGATTACGACGTCGCAGCCTTCGGCAAGACGCGTCGGACTGGATGTAATGTTCCGACTTTCATCGGCGTGACGTGATAGTCCCCCGACCAATGACGTTCCGGCCTCCTCAGCGCAAAGTGAGCCCAGCCGGCCTGTAATGCCAGCGATACCGATGCGGGGAGAAATCGTCATAATCCGTGCCTGACCGTCAGAAACTGTTGGCTGCAACCTAGGGGATTATTGGCGCGCGTCAAAACGCTGGCGGGCATTCTCGATTTCATCCCGATGGGTAACGGCCCATCGCCCAAAAGCTTCTGTAATACTCTGGAGGGAGCGGCCCAGATCTGTCAGGGCGTAGTCGACGCGGGGCGGGGTTGTTGGTGTCACTGTGCGTTTGACTAACCCGTCCCGTTCCAGATTTCGCAGCGTCAGAGTCAACATACGCTGTGAAATTCCCTCAATGGAGCGGCGAAGCTCACTAAAGCGCATGGAGCCGTCCCCCAGAATTCGAACGATCAGGATACTCCACTTGTCTCCCACGCGAGCCAAAATAGCGCGGACAACGGCGCATGTGTCGCTCTCGTGCGTTATGGGGGGAGGAAGGGTACTAACATCCATGTGCCTATGATCCCTGAATGTGCCGTCTTGCGAAGGTGTGAGAAAGGTTTCTTATCTTGTGCTGGTTACGATCAGGAACCGGAAGAGAAAAGATGAAACTCCTTCATATCGACTCCAGCATTCTCGGCGGTTTTTCCGCTTCCCGTCAGCTCAGCATTGCGATTGTTGAGCGTTATCGCCAGAAACATCCGGATCTGGAGGTCACATCCCTTGATCTGGCCGCAGAACCGCTTCCGCACCTGGATGGCGAATCACTGTCATTTCTGGGGAAAGAGCTGACAGCCGATGCCGCGTCCAATCCTGTGCTCGTGGCGGGTGCAAAGGCTCTGGCCGATTTCAAGGCAGCCGACATCCTTGTGCTTGGTGTGCCGATGTACAATTTCGGAATTCCCAGCCAGCTCAAGGCCTGGATCGATCGTATTGCAATCGCCGGTCAGACGTTCCGTTATGGGGCAAATGGCGTCGAAGGCCTTGCCGGTGGCAAGACGGTCGTGATCGCTGGCGCCCGTGGCGGCATCTACTCAGAAGGAACGCCACAGGCTGTTTTTGAGCATCAGGTGACCTACATCAAGGCCGTTCTTGGTTTCCTTGGTGTTACGGATATTAAGGTCATCGAGGCTGAAGGCCTTGCTACAAATGGTGGCAATGACCGCCCTCGTATCCTTGCGGAAGCAGAGAGCGCCATTGCTGCTCTTTAAAGTTTAGTCCGTTACGCCGGTATCCGGCCCGAATGTCTCGTAGCGCAGACGTTCGGCTGGAATGCCGGCTTTCGGGAGAGATTGCACCATCTCGCGCATGAAGCCGGTTGGACCACACAGGTAGTAGGCTGCGTTTTCTGGAAGATGTGACGCAATCCAGTCCGCATCGGGCCGACCGTCTACAGACGTCAGGCGAGTATAAAGGCTGATGTTTTCTGAGGCGTCTGCAAGCTCGCGCAGTTTACTGGAAAAAGGAGCGGCTTCCGCAGAATGTGCGATCTGAATAACGCTGACCGGAACGGCGTCTGATTTTTCTGCCAAAGATTCGATCATGCCGATCATGGGCGTGATCCCGATTCCAGCGCAGATGAATGCAACGGGCGTTTCAATCTTCTCCGGGAGAACGAACTCGCCCGCCGGTGGTGACAGGCGAACCTCATGCCCCACACTGTCTGCGCTGTTGAGCCATGTTGAGACGATACCGTTTGGCACATGCCGGACACTGATGGTGTATCCATCGTGACTTGGCTTTGACGTGATGCTGTAATTGCGACGTGTCTGACCATGGCTTGGAATATTCAGATCCACGCCAAGATACTGGCCAGGAACAGCCTGAATGACGCTCTTGCCATCCACTGGCTTGAGTTCGAGCGTTGTCACGTTCTCACATTCCCTATGGGCCTGAGCGATCGTGAAAGAACGCCAGCCTGTCCAACCCCCTTCAGCTTGAGCGCTTGTATCGTAAAGCTGGTGTTCGCGACCGATCAAAATATCGGCCAGAGCCCAGTATGCCCGACCCCAGGCATCCAGGATTGCTGGTGTCGCGGCCTCACCCAGAACATGCTGGATCGCTCCAAGAAGCGCCGTTGCGACATGCGGATAATGTTCGGGCAGGATTTCCAGACTGACATGCTTCTGGGCAATGCGTTCTACCGCGCCACCCAGAACGCCAAGATTATCGATGTTCTTCGCATACGCCAGAACAGCCATGGCCAGAGCGCGAGGCTGCGTTCCCTTGGACTGATGGGTCGGGTCAAACATTTCAGCAATGGCAGGGTCGGCCAGCAGACGACGATACATCTCGGTTGTGATGTCGAGGCCGTGCGCTTCCAGTGCAGGAATGGTCGCCTTGATGACGGCGATAACATCTGGAGTAAGGCTGCGGTCTGAAGAGGACATGATAGGTCTTCTTAAAGGTGTATAACAAATACATCTTTAGGCGCGTGACTTCGCCTCGTCAATCTGCCAGAGGAGTCGTATGCGCCTCACCCTTCACACTGACTATGCTCTGCGGACCCTGCTTTATCTGGGTGGACGACCTTCCGTGCGTGTCTCCATCCGCGACATCGCGCAGGCTTACGGGATTTCAGAAAACCATCTCGTGAAGGTCGTGCATCGTCTGGGACAGGGGCAATTCATCACAACCACAAGAGGGCGTGGCGGTGGTCTGACACTGGGGCGTCCGGCACAGGAAATCGGGATAGGAGAGGTTGTTCGTTTCACGGAAGACGACATGATGCTGGTGGATTGCGAAGGGCGTGCCGCCGGAAACCGGGCCTGCATCCTGTCTCCATCTTGTCATTTGCGCGGCGTACTGGGTGAGGCGCTCGGTGCATTCCTGGCAGTTCTGGATCGCTATACGCTCGCAGATCTCTTGCGACCTGCCGATCTGGCGCGGTTGTTTCCAGAACTGACGCAGCCTTTGTCGGGTAATTCTGAAAAAGGCTGACTTCACTTTTTGTGCATCTGAATGGGTGCATGGCGTGCTCCTAATCCGTGCAATGTGATTGGAAGAGTTCGACATCCCGGGCGAAAGTTAGCCGTTACTTCTGGTCATCAGACTGAAGAAAAGGATGTGACGTTCATGCCTGATGCAACAATGGCTGAGCAGGTCTCGAAAAAGCCTGGTTTTATTGCCGCCCTTGATCAAAGTGGCGGATCAACCCCCAAAGCCCTTGCCCAATATGGTATCGAACCCGATGCCTATTCCAATGATGCAGACATGTTCCGGCTGATGCACGAAATGCGGGTCCGGATCATCACGTCTCCTGCGTTTCAGAGTCATGAAGTTCTGGCCGCAATCCTGTTTGAGAAAACCATGGATGGCACGGTCGGGGACGTCCCTGTTCCCACCTATCTCTGGAAAAACTGTGGCATTGTCCCGTTCCTCAAGATCGACAAGGGGCTGGAAGAAGAAAAGGATGGCGCTCAGTTGATGAAGCCCATTCCCGGTCTGGATGCTCTTCTGGAGCGTGCGGCCAAACTGGGGGTGTACGGAACCAAGGAGCGCTCAGTAATCCGATTAGCCAATCCCGAGGCTATCAAGGCGATTGTTCAGCAGCAGTTCGACATTGCGGCTCAGGTTGCCTCTCACGGGCTGGTTCCCATCATGGAGCCTGAAGTTCTGGTCAAAAGTCCTGAGAAAGCAGACGCTGAGGCCATTCTTGCCAAGGAACTGGCCCTCGGTCTGGACGCGCTGCCCGGTGATTATCCGGTCATGCTGAAGGTCACGATCCCTGAAAAGGCAGACCTGTATGCAGAGATAATGAAGCATCCCCGGATGCAGCGTGTTGTCGCATTGTCAGGTGGTTATCCGCTGGATGAGGCCTGCCAGAAGCTTAAGGCCAATCACGGCATGATCGCTAGTTTCTCCCGTGCGCTCGTGGATGATCTGCGCGTGTCCCAGTCCGATCAGGAGTTCAATGCGATCCTGAGCAAAGTGGTGGACCGGATTTACGATGCTTCGGTCAACAAGACCTGAAGCAGTCGAGAGGTCTGTCTTAGCACAGGCCTCTTTTCGTTTTTCGAAAAGACTGAAGGATAAAGGGATATGAACACGCCCACGCTCTGGCTCATCCGGCACGGTGAAACGGACTGGACCATCAGCGGCCAGCACACAGGCCGCACGGATATTCCTCTCACAGAAAATGGTCGGGAACAGGCACGCGCCCTGAAATCGCGTCTTGCAGATCAGACATTCGACCGGGTGCTTTGCAGCCCGCTTCAACGCGCCCGCGAAACCTGCGAACTGGCAGGGTTTGGTACTCAGGCCCAGATGGAGCCTGACCTGATGGAATGGGACTACGGCATTTATGAGGGACGAACCTCCGCTGACATTCTCAAGGACGAACCAGACTGGTCCTTATGGACATCCGATGTCCAGAACGGAGAGACTGCGGAACAGGTTCGAACAAGAGTTGGGCGTCTGCTTGATCGCCTTCTGACGCGGCAGGGTACGATTGCGTTGTTTGCGCATGGTCATATCCTACGCAGCCTCATCAGCATGTGGATGAGCAATGACGTCTGTCTGGGCGAGAATATTCTTCTTGATACAGCATCTGTCTCTGTTCTGGGGTTCCAGCGTAACGCAAGGGTGTTGCGCAAACTGAACACCTGAAAGCACCGTGGAAATTTTATGGCACCTCTGTGCGAATGGCATTTTGCGGCTTAGTGTCTGAACGCAGGATCGCCTCTTGGGTGGCATCGGACAGACTGGCAGTCTCCCCGTCATCAAGAGTAGTCAATGATGGTGGAGCCGGTAATGATTATTTCTTCCGCAACAGATTATAGAGAAGCAGCCCGGCGTCGCCTGCCTCCTTTTCTGTTCCAGTACATTGATGGCGGTTCTTACGCTGAACAGACGATGCGTCGGAATGTCTCTGATCTGGCTGATATTGCCTTGCGCCAGCGCATTCTGAAAAACGTCTCTGCGCTTAACACAGGGACAGAACTGTTCGGGCGCAAACTCAATATTCCTGCGGCTCTGGCTCCCGTTGGTCTGACAGGCATGTATGCACGCCGGGGTGAGGTTCAGGCAGCTCGCGCAGCCGCCCGAAGAGGTATTCCATTTACATTATCGACCGTCTCGGTGTGCCCGATTGAAGAAGTGCAGGGACGCAGTCCTGTTCCCATCTGGTTCCAGCTCTACGTGCTGAAAGACCGGGGCTTCATGAAGAACGCGCTGGAACGCGCCAAGGCCGCTGGTATTACCACGCTGGTCTTTACAGTCGATATGCCGACGCCGGGCGCCCGTTACCGCGACGCGCACTCAGGAATGTCCGGGCCTAACGCCGCGATCCGGCGTTGCCTGCAGGCCATGACGCATCCCATCTGGGCCTGGGATGTTGGCCTGCGAGGCAGACCGCATGATCTGGGTAATATTTCCCGCTACCGGGGCAATCCGACCAAACTGGAAGATTATATTGGCTGGCTCGCCAATAATTTTGATCCGTCCATTAGCTGGAAAGATCTGGAATGGATCCGCGACTACTGGGACGGACCCATGATCATTAAGGGGATTCTCGACCCGGAAGATGCAAAGGATGCTGTACGGTTCGGGGCTGATGGGATCGTTGTCTCCAATCATGGTGGCCGTCAGCTTGACGGTGTTCTGTCTAGTGCCCGTGCCCTTCCGCCTATTGCAGAAGCCGTCAGGGGCGAGCTGAAAATTCTGGCAGATTCCGGTGTCCGGTCCGGCCTTGATATCGCTCGAATGGTGGCAATGGGAGCAGATGCCGTGCTGCTGGGCCGTGCCTTTGTCTATGCCCTCGCTGCGGGCGGGCAGAAGGGGGTGGAGAACCTGCTCGACATCATGGAAAAAGAACTTCGCGTTGCCATGACCCTTACGGGTGCGAGTTCTATTTCGGATCTGACATCAGAGAGTCTGGCGCGTTTGGCTCCGGAATTTGGTTGAGCGTTTTCTGGCAGGCGCCGCATAAATTGTGGCGTCGTCGGTGCGATGCATAAATATGCATTGCGGGATAATTAAAGAGTTGGATCGAAATAGATCTCAATATTTTCAAAAATTTATACTATTTGAAACCTACGCCCGGGAAAGACAATGCCCCAAAATTACCTTCTCGACACAGATGTTGCACTTGCAAGGATGGTTCTGACCGAGGTCGGGATTCTCGAAAAACAATTGATCCGCTGGATGGCGGAGATGGAAAAAATTGATGGGCAAATTTTCTGGAAATTAAGTGACGCATGGGTTGCTCGTCATAAATCACGAATCGCAGCATATTACGGAATTAGTAAGCAGCCACTTCTCGACAATATAACAATTGATCATGTTCCGCTAACAGCATGTATGATGGGTGAACTATTGGGGATTGGGAGTCTTCCTCATCCTCCAAACTGGTTCCGGAGATACGCGAAACAGGAAATCAGCCATACGCTTGGAATAGAAACGTCTCGGTTATTTCCTGCAAAATACAAATTGTCGGACATTGCTCCCTCGCATCAGCCAAAGCAGGGAATGCTCAACTATATGCGTTTGTTCAGGAGCTCCGGGCATAGTTTACCTGACGAGCATTGGTTTGATCAGGCTGTTCGCGATATTGACGAGATGAGTCGTGACTTCCCGCACCTCCTGTGGTTGGTGCGCGAAGCGATGGTTCGTGAAGATCGAGCCTCTTCAGTCAACGATATGGATAGCCGATTAGAGCTTTTTCAGGTGCCTAATGTGCCGAGACCCTCAAAGAAAACATTGTCACGGTTTTCGGCCCGATTGAGTGAAACGGACGGACATCAAGATCTCGATTTTGCAAGATGTTTCTTGCAGGAATATGGCAGGTTTTCTGAAATTCATCATATTTATTATGATCTGACTTGTGTGCCACCACTTTATCGCGCGGCGATTTTCCCGCGCTTTGTACGCTTGATCAACTGGGTTTTTCCAAAAGCTGGCTCGGTCTTCAGGCTTGCTGAGGCAATAATACAAAACCCCGGTCTTTATACTTTTCGTCATGCTCGGCCGCAGGATATCGGTATCATGACGTTTGGAAAGCATTACGCCTTACGGACGAAATTTCCTGCAACGAAAGGGGCACTTCCGAAACGATCGGAGTGCGGGAGCCTTTTTTCAAATCCTGAGGTCTCAGCATCCATCTTTCCAGGGTGTCTCTGTATGATTGCTGCGGCGAAGGATTCATCCGATGTTCCGTGGTTATTGTCTCTGTGTACGCAAGCTCTGAAAAAAGAGGACGTTTCGCAGTTTAACCGCCTTGTGGCGGCAGTAGGAGAGATCGCAACGCCTGATGCCATTCGTGGACTTGCGAGACTGCGCTCGAAAGTTCGCCACTCTACGATGTTAGTTCAGTTGGATGCCGCACTTGCGCATGCGGCATCTGCGTCCGGGCTAACGACAGTTGAGGCAGAGGAACTGGTTGCGCCGCAATACGGGTTAAACGAACATTTTTGCCGCGTAGGTGATTTGTCAGACGGTATCAGACTGGTTTTGAGCATAACAGGCTCAGGTCAGGGCGTGATCCGCTATGAGGACGCAGAGGGAAAACAATTAAGCAAGCTTTCTGAAAAAGTGCGTAAAGCCCCGGGAGTTGAAGCGATTCTTCGCGCGGCAAGAGCAGACGCAAAAATGCTGACAGCCGATATGTCCACTCATCGCCTGAGGTTGGAGCGATCATGGCTGACGGGGCAAACCTGGCTTTACTCCGTGTTTCAGGAGCGCTGGCTTTCTCATCCTGTTCTCGGGTGGCTTGCACGGCGCCAGATATGGCTTGTTGCTGAACCAGATGGGACGGTTTTCACCTGCCTGTTTGGGAGAAATGGGGAAGTGTATGACCCCGACGGAAATAAGCATCTTCCCCTTAAAGCCGGAGTACTCCTGAGTCTGTGGCATCCTCTTCACAGTGAAGGAAAAGATGCTGACGGAAAATCCATTGTTGCACGTTGGAGAGCAACTCTGGAACGATTGAAAATCAGCCAGCCAATTCGGCAAGCCTGGCGGGAAACATACACACTTACTCAGGCAGAGCGTGAAAGCTCTCCCGCATCCTATCGCTATGCTGGCCGAATTTTAAATCAGCCTCAGGTGGTTGAAATTGGGCGCAAAAGAGGATGGCGTATCCGCAACCTCTCTCCTCATATACCATCGTCCGAAAGTGCTCCCTGGACGTTCGGGCTCCCTGCGCATGGTATTTATGCTGAAATAAGAACCGGAGGTGTAGGGATAAACGATCTTGAACATGGTGCCGGGACTTTTACTCACGTCATCACTGACAGGGTCAGGTTTTGCGTCCTGAAAGATCAAGGAAACTGGCTCTATGACGGAGGTCGTAAACTGACTGAGATGAAAACGCCGCTTCGTCTTGGCGATATCTCTCAAGTCGTGTTTTCCGAGATCATGCGTGATGTTGATCTGATGGTCAGCACGGCTGCGAGCAATATTTCCTTTGACCCGGAAACGATCTCGTCCATTCCTGATCTCGGGGTATGGCGCCGCCAGTCGGGTCTGGCGAACATCTCCATATCAAATGAGTCACACTTCGGCGGTCTCGCTCAAAGTCGCCGTGAGGCAATTGTCTCTTTATTGCCGTCGTTTAAAGCTGGGGACGCGATTAGTGTTGACGGAAATTATGTATTTATAAACGGCGTTCGGCATAATTATAAAATTAATATTGGAACCGGTGATGTAATGGTTATTCCTTATAATCGTCATCTTGTCCTACGGTCCGATATTGGGAAATTTTCATATGATGAAAGTTCTGAATATGTACCCCTGCATGATGACGATCAGTTAGCTTTAATTATTAATAGAATCACGATGCTTCTAAAAGATAATCGTATTCGTGATCAGGATATTCTGGACCAGTTGACGTCACTTTCGGATTAAATTTGACGCTGCGTTTAGTCTGAAACTGGTCCAGTATTATTTCATCTCTTTAGAGTGACCGTTAGTTTTTTAATGGAAGACAACGATCACGAATGACCATAAAAAAAACCCCTCCGTTTCGGGAGGGGTATTCCGTATTCAGCGACCTTCGAAGAAGTCCCGAACCTTGGCGAAGAACCCGCTGTTTTCAGGGCTTGCCTTGGTGTGGTCATCACCAGCTTCCTTCTCGAATTCTTCAAGAAGTTCACGCTGGCGCTTGGTCAGGTGATGTGGCGTTTCCACCGAGACCTGAATGTACATGTCGCCACGTGCTGAAGACCGCAGCACAGAGAAGCCTTTGCCACGAAGGCGGAAGGTTTCGCCCGTCTGTGTTCCAGCCGGAATACGGACACGGCTGCGGCTGCCATCAATGACGGGGACTTCCACTTCTGTGCCCAGTGCTGCCTGTGTCATACGTAGCGGAACGCGGCAATAGATATTGGCACCATCGCGTTGGAAGATTTCATGTGACAGAACTGCGACGTGCACATACAGGTCACCCGGCTGTACGCCTTCGCCTCCAGCCTCGCCGCGACCCGCCATGCGGATGCGGGTTCCGTCTTCAACGCCTGCCGGAATCTCGATCTTGAGTGTTTCGGTCTTGGCCTGTGTGCCAGAACCCTGACAGGACTTGCAGGGGTTGCGAACCGTGCGGCCAGAGCCGTTACAGGTCGGGCAGGGCCGTTCAACAAGGAAGAAGCCCTGTTGGGCCCGGACCTTGCCTGCACCATGACAGGTTGCGCAGGTTGTGCTGCCACCGCTCGCATCTGCTGAGCCCGACCCATGGCAGGACTCACAGGCGACGCGCGTGCGGACTTCAACCTCTTTCGTTACACCTGAAAAGGCTTCGGTCAGGGTGATGTCGACTTCAACCTGAACGTCAGCGCCTGTGCGACGTCCACCGCCACGACGACCACCCATCATGTCGCCGAACATCTGATCGAAGATGTCGCCCAGGCCGCCAGCACCAAAGCCACCGAAGCCGCCGCCACCCATTCCGCCCATACCGCCATCAAAAGCGGCATGACCGTACTGGTCATAGGCTGCGCGCTTCTGGTCGTCTTTCAGGACTTCGTAAGCTTCGTTGATTTCCTTGAACTTCAGTTCAGCGGTCTCATCGCCCGGGTTACGGTCCGGGTGGTAGCGCATGGCCTGCTTGCGGAAGGCTTTCTTCAGCTCTTCCCCAGACGCCGTGCGCGAAACTTCAAGACTTTCGTAGTAGTCGATCTTCGTGGCCATGATCGGTCCTTGTCTGAGGGCCGGAAACAAGAATGGCGCCCACCCCCTTGCGGGAACGGGCGCCCTTCGGAAAACAGGTCAGGCGGGGCGGGAAGCCCCACCTGGGGAAGTCACCCGATCAGTGCTTCTTGCTGTCGTCGACGTCTTCGAAGTCGGCGTCAACAACGTTGTCGTCCTTGGCTTCTGCACCGGCAGCTTCGCCACCCTGCTGGGCCTGCTCTGCCTGATACATGGCCTGACCAACCTTCATGGCCACCTGCGTCAGACGCTCGCTGGCGCTCTTCAGCGTCTCGGCATTGTCGCCGCCCAGAGCTTCACGGGCTGCTGCGATTGCAGATTCAGCTTCCGCCTTGTCAGCCGCCGGAACCTTGTCGCCACCTTCCGTAAGAGACTTCTCGGTCTGGTGAATCATGCTCTCGGTGCTGTTGCGCAGCTCGACCAATTCACGCTTGGCCTTGTCGGCAGAAGCGTTGGCTTCAGCTTCCTTAACCATACGATCGATGTCACCGTCGGACAGACCGCCAGAAGCCTGGATCTTGATCTGCTGTTCCTTGTTCGTCGCCTTGTCCTTTGCGGACACGTTGACGATACCGTTGGCATCGATGTCGAACGTGACTTCGATCTGCGGAACGCCACGCGGGGCTGGAGCAATGCCCTGCAGGTCGAAGTTGCCAAGCAGCTTGTTATCGGCTGCCATCTCACGTTCGCCCTGATAGACCTTGATGGTCACGGCGTTCTGGTTGTCTTCAGCCGTGGAGAAGGTCTGGCTCTTCTTGGTCGGGATCGTCGTGTTGCGGTCGATCAGACGGGTGAACACGCCACCCAGCGTTTCGATACCCAGCGACAGCGGCGTCACGTCGAGAAGTAGAACGTCCTTCACGTCACCCTTCAGGACGGCGCCCTGAACGGCTGCACCGATAGCGACCACTTCGTCAGGGTTGACGTTGCGAGCCGGATCCTTGCCGAAGAATTCCTTAACCGTCTCAATGACCTTCGGCATACGGGTCATGCCGCCAACGAGAATGACTTCGTCAATCTCGCTCGTGGAGACGCCAGCGTCCTTGATGGCGGAACGGCACGGGCCAAGCGTACGCTGAACCAGATCGTCAACCAGGCTTTCCAGCTTGGCGCGGGACAGCTTGACGACGAGGTGCTTCGGACCGGACGCATCAGCCGTGATGAACGGCAGGTTGATTTCGGTTTCCTTGGAGGAAGAAAGCTCGATCTTGGCCTTTTCAGCAGCTTCCTTCAGGCGCTGCAGGGCAAGCTTGTCGCCACGCAGATCAATGCCCTGATCTTTCTTGAATTCATCAGCCAGGAAATCGATAACGCGGTTATCAAAGTCTTCACCACCCAGGAACGTATCACCGTTCGTGGACTTCACTTCGATCACGCCGTCAGAAATTTCGAGGATGGAAACGTCGAACGTACCACCACCAAGGTCATACACAGCCACCGTGCCGGAATCGCGCTTGCCAAGGCCATAGGCCAGAGCGGCAGCGGTCGGCTCGTTGATGATACGCAGGACTTCGAGGCCAGCAATCTTGCCAGCATCACGTGTTGCCTGGCGCTGTGCATCGTTGAAGTAGGCTGGGACCGTAATGACAGCCTGTGTAACGGTCTCGCCGAGGTAAGCCTCAGCCGTTTCCTTCATCTTGCCGAGAACGAAAGCAGCGATCTGGGAAGGTGCGTAATCTTCGCCGCGGGCACGAACCCATGCGTCGCCGTTGTCACCCTTGACGATCTCATAAGGGACCATGCCCTTGTCCTTCGTCACGGTTGGGTCGTCGTAACGGCGACCGATCAGACGCTTGACGGCATAGAGGGTGTTGGTTGGGTTTGTAACAGCCTGACGCTTCGCGGCCTGTCCGACGAGACGCTCACCATTTTCGGTGAAAGCGACCATGGACGGCGTCGTGCGTGCGCCTTCGCTGTTTTCGATAACGCGGGTTTCGTCACCTTCACGCACTGCAACGCAGGAGTTGGTCGTGCCGAGGTCAATACCGATGACTTTGCTCATGTACTTTTTGTCCTTTCAGCGGTTTACCTCGGCCCTAGTCAGGCACCGGGGCGAACCCTTGTGACGTCAAATCCGAACCCTCACAGGTCCGTGTTTCCACGGTCAAATCTAGGCAGGGCAGCAAAGTGTTTCAAGGCCTTGGGAGCAACATCTTTTGTGAAAAATATGCGTTGAGCGCTTTCCCTTGTCGGATGTGGCTTCCGCTTGCGGTCGGAATGGTTCAGTTTGCTCAGAGACATGCACATTCATCTGACATCCCGCGCCATGATCCTGGCCGCACTTACCTGTCTTTCTGCCTGCGGACCGATTGGGCCGTCGAGGCTTCAGCGGGACGAACTTGAATATTCGCGTGCGCTCGGGGATTCCCAGAAGCATGAGATGCTTCTGAACATTGTTCGGCTTCGCTATGCTGACCCACCAACATTCCTTGATACGACACAGGTTATTGCCGGTTACAGTGTCTCTAAAAGTGTAAGTGGTGGGTTCTACGCCTATCCCGCCACAGCGGTTGGCAATTACCTTTTTGGCACAGGCACGATGACGGCGGGCGAGAGCCCGACTTTCACCTATCAGCCTGTGACGGGCCAGCAATACGCGGAAAATATTGTCCGTCCGATTTCGCCGCTTGTAATCATGCCGCTCAGTTTGGGTGGTCTCCCGATTGATACGTTGCTACGCCTGACGGCGCAGTCGATTGACGGGTTATCCAATGTCCGTGGAATTGGAGCCGGAGGAGGCTCTGTCCGTTTCTATCTGTTGTTGCATGATCTTCGGCAGCTCCAGATTGCCGGGGCTATGACCATCCGCATCACGACGGACGCGCCACCACCTTCTTCCTCGGATGATTCGACAAAGAAAAACGGATCCAAGTCGGACATTCCCAATGGGCAGGAGCATTCCTATCTGGTCCTGTCTTCAACGTCTGACAGCAATCTGCTGGCCATTCAGGCTGAAGTCCGCAGACTTCTGCATCTCGATCCTCACGCGGAGGAAGCGGAGATCGTTTATGGACCATATCCGAAGCATCCAGGGCAGATAGCTATTCTGACGCGTTCCATGCTCGCGATGCTCACTCAGTTGGCTTACGAAGTCGAAGTTCCTGAAGAAGATATCAAAGTGGGTCGTACCCCACCGACAATTGGTCAGGTTGGTATCGAAAATCGCCCGGAAGTGGTCATTCACTCAAGTCATAAAGCGCCTGAACGGCGTTATGCGGCCGTTGAATATAATAATATGTGGTTCTGGATTGATGAAAAGGACTTCCAGAGTAAGCTGGCTTTTACAATGGTGCAGGTTTTAAGTGCATTGGCTGCAACAAATCATACCGGTGGTGCAGTCGTGACTATTCCAGCTGGATAAATGTACAAGTCATTCTATCTCTATAATGGTTCCAACACTTTTTTGTTACCAAAAACACGGCTTTGTTAGGATCATTCAAAAAGAAGTTCGGTGGACCTGAACTGATTATGGATTTACCGTCCCCAGTATTCAGTCTGGGAGGCATTTGGTTATGCCAAATATTCAAGGTAACAGGACTCTGACGGAGTGGCTGACGCTGCTTCTGGGGGTCGTCATTCTTCTCGTGGGTCTGTTCTTCCTCATTGCAGGCGCTGACCTCGCAATGCTGGGCGGCTCAACCTACTACGCCCTCTGTGGCATCATTCTGATTGCCAGCGGCGTCTTCATGCTCATGGGCCGCACGCTTGGCGCTTTCCTGTATCTGGGAGCGCTGGCTTACACATGGGTCTGGTCTCTGTGGGAAGTCGGGTTCAGCCCCGTTGACCTTCTGCCCCGCGCTTTCGGCCCGACCATCCTCGGTATTCTCGTCGCGCTGACCATTCCGGTCCTGCGTCGCATGGAAAGCCGTCGTACTCTCAGAGGAGCCGTCTGATGCGCCGGTCTCACCTTCTCGCAACAGCCGCTGGCCTCGCTCTCGCCTGTGCACCACTCGCTGCTCACGCTCAGTTCGCTCCCGCAGGGTCAGGCGGAGAACCATCCTCGTCCGTTCCTGGGCCGGGTAATGCAAATGAACCGACTGAAGCCTCTCCCAAGGAACAGGGCTACTTCTCTGGGCCGTCGCCCTATGCACCGCAGGCTCCGGGCGTAAACGCTGCCAACCTGCCGGACATTGAGTCGATTGATCCGTCTCAGATTCCGGCCATGGCTCCGCAGCAGAGCGCCAATCCGGCACGTGAAGACTGGGTGGCCTATGGGCGTGATGATAACCAGACGCGTTATTCCCCGCTTTCAGAAATCACACCTGAAAATGCAGGCAAGCTGAAGGTTGCCTTCACCTACCACACCGGAAGCTATCCGCGTCCTGGACAGGTGAACAAATGGGCAGCTGAAACTACACCGATCAAGGTTGGTGACGGCCTCTACATGTGTTCAGCCATGAATGACATCATGAAACTCGATCCTGCGACGGGTAAGGAGATCTGGCGTCGGAACGTGGATGTCAAATACCACTCCATTCCCTATACGGCCGCCTGTAAGGGGGTGACATACTTTACGTCTTCCGTCGTGCCAGAAGGGCAGCCCTGTCACAATCGCCTCATCGAAGGCACGCTGGATATGCGTCTGATTGCGGTGGATGCGGAGACCGGCGATTTCTGCCCCAACTTCGGGCATAACGGTCAGGTCAACCTGATGCAGGGGCTGGGCGAATCCGTACCGGGTTTCGTCTCCATGACGGCTCCTCCTCCGATCATCAACGGTGTTGCTGTTGTGAACCACGAAGTGCTGGATGGTCAGCGTCGCTGGGCGCCGTCTGGCGTGATCCGTGGTTACGATGCTGAAAGCGGAAAATTCGTCTGGGCTTGGGACGTCAATAACCCGACCGATCATAGCCAGCCGACTGGTAACCGCCACTATAGCCGTGGAACGCCAAACTCCTGGGCTGCTCTCACAGGCGACAATGCCTTGGGTCTCGTTTACGTTCCAACGGGTAACTCTGCGGCTGACTATTATAGCGCCCTGCGGAGTGACAACGAGAACCGCGTTTCTTCCGCAGTCGTGGCGATCGACGTCAAGACGGGTGAAGAGAAGTGGGTCTTCCAGACAGCCCATAAGGACGTCTGGGACTACGATATTGGTTCTCAGGCAACCCTGATGGATATGCCCGGCCCGGATGGTCAGCAGGTTCCTGCTCTCATCATGCCGACGAAGCGTGGCCAGACCTTCGTTCTTGATCGCCGGACCGGCAAGCCGATCCTGCCCGTTGAAGAACGTCCAGCTCCGTCTCCCGGCGTTATTCCGGGTGATCCGCGCACACCAACGCAGCCCTGGTCCGTTGGGATGCCAGCACTTCGCGTACCGGACCTGAAAGAGACGGACATGTGGGGTATGTCCCCCATCGACCAGCTCTACTGCCGCATCAAGTTCCGTCGTGCGAATTATGTGGGTGAGTTCACGCCGCCAAGCATCGACAAGCCATGGATCGAATATCCGGGTTACAACGGTGGCAGTGACTGGGGCTCCATGTCCTATGATCCGCAGTCGGGCATTCTGATCGCGAACTGGAACATCACCCCGATGTATGACCAGCTCGTGGACCGCAAGAAGGCTGACAAACTCGGCCTGATGCCGATCGACGACCCCAACTTCAAGCCGGGTGGCGGCGGTGCCGAAGGTAACGGTGCCATGGACGGAACGCCTTACGGTATCGTCGTGACGCCGTTCTGGGATCAGTATACGGGCATGATGTGCAACCGTCCGCCCTACGGCATGATCACAGCTATCGATATGAAGCACGGTCAGAAGGTGCTCTGGCAGCATCCGCTTGGTACGGCTCGTGCTAACGGTCCTTGGGGTCTGCCGACGGGTCTGCCATGGGAAATCGGTACACCGAACAATGGTGGTTCGGTCGTGACGGCTGGCGGCCTGGTGTTCATCGCTGCAGCAACGGATAATCAGATCCGTGCGATCGACGAACACACTGGCAAGGTCGTGTGGAGTGCCGTTCTGCCAGGTGGTGGTCAGGCCAACCCGATGACGTATGAAGCCAACGGGCATCAGTATGTTGCCATCATGGCTGGTGGACACCACTTCATGATGACACCGGTTTCTGACCAGCTCGTGGTTTACGCGCTGCCGGATGCCGTAAAACAGTAACATGACCCTGTGGCAGATGTGTTGTGCACATCCGCCACACTCCATCGTCAGAAGGAGACTTTCGTGCTAGCCATGCAGGGAAGTCTCCTTTTGTCGTTTCTGGCTGTTTTCCCTGGGTGGCGGTCTGACATGAGGGCTTCGTCTGCGTCTCACGTTCAGAATGGTTTTCCGCCCCATCATGACGATCCGCTCTCCCGTTATTCTGCAAGTTTTGCCAGCTCTCACCACGGGTGGCTTGGAACGGGGGGCGATTGAAATTGCCGCAGCGATTACGCAGGCAGGCGGAAAAGCCATCGTTGCTTCAAAAACAGGCCCTCTCCTGGTGCAGCTTCGCCATGCAGGCACCATGCATGTACCGCTGGATCTTAAATCGAAGTCGCCATTCGCGGTTCGCCGGCGAGCCCGTGATCTTCAGAAACTGATCCGGGAGCAGAAGGTCGATCTGGTGCATGCCCGATCTCGGATTCCGTCATGGTCGGCATGGCTTGCCTGTCGCCGGGAGAAGATCCCTTTCGTGACAACATGGCATGGCGTTCACGAGGCTGGATGGTGGGGCAAAAAACTCTACAATTCAGTATTGGCACGCGGCACAAGAGTGATTGCAATCTCGCAGTATATTGCGGGGCGTCTGTCTGGGCAGTACGGCGTTGAAGCAGATCGCCTTCGGACTATTCCGCGCGGCGCCGATCCACTTCTTTTTGACCCGGCTGCCATTTCAGGAGAGCGAATTCAGAAACTCGCTGAAGCCTGGACCATCCCCTATGGCGCACATGTCATTCTGATGCCTGCCCGTCTGACGGCGTGGAAGGGGCAGCGTGTTCTGGTCGAGGCACTGGCTCTTCTAAAGCAGATGGTGCCTGAACCCTGGATCTGTGTTCTGGCCGGACCGGAGACGGATCGAAAATTTGCACACTCCCTTGGAAACCGTGTGAAGGCACTCGGACTGGAAGAGCATGTCCGGTTTGTCGGAACCTGTCAGGACATGCCCGCAGCCTGTGCGCTGGCAACGGTTGTGGTCGCGCCTTCCTTGCGGCCAGAACCCTTTGGGCGCACTTTGGTCGAAGCACAGATGATGGGAAAGCCTGTGATCGGAACGGCGCAGGGGGCTATGATGGAAACGGTTCTTCCCGGTCAGACCGGTCTTGTGGTACCGCCGAACATCCCTCAAGCCCTTGCAGAAGCACTCGCTGCCACGTTGTCGATGGACGATGAGACACGGGCTTACCTTGCAGAGAATGCCCGACAGCATGCTTTGCAGAATTATACGATCCAGCAGATGCAGTCTGCGACGCTCGGTGTATATGACGAGTTGCTTGGAACGCACCTTCGAGCGTCTTTCGATGGACAAACACATGACACCTGACAGCCCTGAAACCGACAAACAACCCGTTCACCTGACAGACAAAGCCAAGGCCGCCCGGGATGCCCGTGCGGAACGAGAGGCAAAAGCCCTGCGCGCCAACCTGCTGCGTCGCAAACAGCAACAGCGTCTCCGCCCGGAAACGCCACCGACGCCTTCAGAAAGCTGAAACCAGAGTGACACGCCGTTTGCCGACCCCAACCCCGCAGGAACTGGCTCTGACGGGTGTCACAGCCCTTTGGGGTGGAACGTTCCTTGTGCTTCATCTGGCGATGCAGCATAGCGGACCGCTGTTTTTTGTGGGGGTGCGCTTCCTGATGGCTGCTGCGATGGTGGCGTGTCTGGCAGGAAAGAAGATGGCTGGTCTGACCCGAAAGGAGGTCCGTTCGGGGCTTGTCATCGGGATCGCACTTTCAATCGGTTATGTGCTCCAGAGTGCTGGTCTTCAACATCTCAGCAGCAGCCGTTCTGCCTTTATTACGGCGTTGTATGTGCCTCTGGTGCCGCTCTTCCAGTGGGTGCTTCTGCGTAAACCGCCTCACATCATGAGCTGGCTGGGCATCATTCTGGCTTTCGGAGGGCTTGTCGCTTTGGCTGGCCCTGCGGCTCTGAGTCTGACTTTTACACATGGTGATCTCCTGACCGTGCTGGCTGCCTGTGCCATCGCCCTGGAAATTGTCCTGATCAGTCTGTTTGCCCAAGGCGTGGACAGTCGGCGAATCACGGTCTGCCAGCTTGTGGGGGGAGGGCTGTTTGCTCTGCTGCTCATGCCGGTCATGGGAGAGCATGTTCCCGCTTTCTCGTGGATCTGGGTTGTGTGTGCCGCAGTTCTGGGGAGTCTGAGTGCTCTGGTGCAGCTTGTCATGAACTGGGCGCAGAAATCTGTTCCGCCCTCAAAAGCAGCAATCATCTATGCTGGTGAGCCTGTCTGGGGCGGTCTTGTTGGCTGGATTGCAGGGGATCATCTGCCCGGTACTACACTTCTGGGGGCGGCTCTTATCGTGTGTGGTGTTCTCGCCAGTGAAATGAGGCCGCGCTGGCTTGTCAGAAAGCAACAGCACCTCACGGAAAATGGCTGAACCGACACATTGCGTGATCGGGCTGCTATCGCTAGAGCAGACCGGTCCCCACGCGTAGGAGTGAATGCGTCCATGCCGATCATGCCTGATACCTGGATCCGCCAGATGGCCAAAGAGCACGGCATGATCGAACCGTTTGTGGAGAACCAGAAACGGGAAGGTGTCATTTCCTATGGTTTGTCCTCCTATGGGTATGATGCGCGCGTTGCTGAAGACTTTAAAATCTTCACCGATGTCGACAGCGCCATCGTGGACCCGAAGAATTTTGCAGCGAACAGTTTCGTAACGCGGACGGGAGACATCACGATTCCCCCGAACAGTTTTGCGCTCGCACATACGGTGGAATACTTTCGCATCCCGCGGGACACGCTGGTTGTCTGCCTCGGCAAGTCCACCTATGCCCGCTGCGGCATCATCGTAAACGTCACGCCGCTGGAGCCGGAGTGGGAGGGGCAGGTCACCATCGAGATCAGCAACACTACGCCGCTGCCAGCCCGCATCTACGCTAATGAAGGCATCTGCCAGTTTCTGTTCTTCCAGGGCGCAAGCCCCTGTGAAGTCAGCTACGCGGATCGTGCCGGTAAATACATGCGCCAGTCCGGCGTAACGACGCCTCGCCTGTAAGGAGCGCATAGTCATGGATCGTTTCATCATTCGCGGCGGTCGTCGCCTTGTCGGCGAAATCGAGATCGGCGGTGCAAAGAACTCCGGCCTGAAACTCATGGTTGCTGGCCTGCTGACGGCCGAGCGTCTCGTGCTGTCCAACGTGCCGCAGATTGCCGACATCAAGACGATGCGCGACCTGCTGACGCGTCTGGGCATTGCCGTTGACGACGCCGGGCCCCGTACGCTCTCCATCGGCGGCGAAATCGCATCTGTCGAAGCGCCTTATGACGTTGTCTCCAAGATGCGGGCCTCCATTCTCGTGCTTGGTCCGCTGCTGGCCCGTGCGCGTGAAGCCAAGGTGTCCCTGCCGGGCGGTTGCGCCATCGGAACGCGCCCTGTGGACATGCATCTCAAGGGGCTTGAGACGCTGGGTGCCGAGATTCGTCTGGAGAACGGCTATATCAATGCCAGTGCTCCGAACGGTCTCAAAGGCGACCGGATTGTTCTGCCGTTTGCCAGTGTGGGTGCGACAGAAAACCTGCTCATGGCTTCCACGCTGGCCAAGGGCCGCACAGAGATCGTGAACGCTGCGCGGGAACCGGAAATTACCGATCTGGTGAACTGCCTGAACGCGATGGGGGCAAAGATCACGGGCTCCGGGTCCGGCACGCTGATCATTGAAGGTGTTGAAGCGCTTCACGGTGCGAACTATGCCGTCATGCCAGACCGTATCGAGTGCGGCACCTATGCCTGTGCTGCAGGCATCACGGGAGGCGATCTGCTGCTCGTTGGTGGCCGTGCCGATGATCTTGGTGCTGTTATCCGCACGCTGGAAGAAACTGGCGTGGACGTGACGGAAGAGGAGCGCGGTCTGCGGGTACGTCGCACGGGCCGTCTTCAGGGCGTGGATATCATGACCGAGCCGTATCCTGGCTTCCCGACGGATATGCAGGCCCAGTTCATGGCCATGCTGTCTGTGGCTGAAGGCGCGTCCATGATTACGGAAACGATCTTCGAGAACCGCTTCATGCACGTTCCTGAGCTGAACCGTATGGGTGCGCGGATCAATCCGCATGGCCGTTCAGCCATCATTCGTGGTGTGGAAAAGCTGTCAGGTGCGCCGGTCATGGCAACCGATCTGCGAGCGTCTTTCTCCCTGATCCTCGCAGGTCTGGCAGCAGAAGGGGAAACCCAACTCAGCCGTATCTATCATTTGGATCGTGGCTATGAAGGTGTGGATCGAAAGCTTGCTGCCTGTGGTGCCGATATCGAACGTGTTTCGGACTAACACTTTGTCTGCATGGTTTTGAAAGAAGGCCGTTCCTGATTGGGAGCGGCCTTTTTTTGTGTTCGACGTGGTTTCGTAGCGTAGCAAACACCTTTCATGATGAAACGCTTTCCGCTGGTCATGCGTAGTATCTGTAACCAGATCGTTATTCATCCCACATTCGACGACGGCCAAAGGTAAAGGCACCCCTGGTGGAAAGTGTCCCGGCTCGGAATGTGGCGTCTCAAAAGGAATGAAACGTGACAATCCCGACGCTTACCCTGAACGACGGCACGACGTTTCCGGCCATCACGTTTGGAACATACAAGCTGAATGGTGCAGCTGGTGTTGAGGCGATGAAAAGTGCCCTGAGCGTTGGCTATGACGCGCTTGACAGTGCGTTCAACTATGAAAACGAAGGCGCTGTCGGTCGTGCTGCACGGGATAGTGGGCGGGATCGCAAGGATCTGCGGATCGCCTCAAAGCTACCCGGTCGACACCATGCGTATGACGAGGCCTTGGCGACCATCGAAGAGTCCCTGTATCGCGCGCAACTCGACTATTACGACCTGTATTACATCCACTGGCCAAACCCGAAGCAGGGCAAATATGTGGAAGCGTGGAAAGCCCTGATTGAGGCCAAAAAGCGTGGTCAGATCCGCTCTATTGCCGTGTGCAACTTCCTACCAGAGCATCTGGAACGGCTTGAAGCCGAAACGGGTGTATTGCCTTCCATCAACCAGATCGAACTTCATCCGTATTTCCCGCAGGATGAAATGCGGAAATGGAACCAGGATCATGGGATCCTGACGCAGGCCTGGAGCCCTTTGGGACGAGCCAGTGATCTGCTGACCAATCCACTTTTGGAAAAGATTGCGAAGAGGGTTGGAAAGGGTGTCGGTCAGGTCATCCTGCGCTGGCATCATCAGCTTGGGTCGGTGCCGATCCCAAAGTCTGCAACGCCTGAGCGGCAGATCGAAAACATGTCGATTTTTGACTTCACTTTAACGGACGAGGATATGGCAATCATTGCCACACTCGCCCGTCCGGACGGACGTCTGAAGAATCAGGACCCGGCAGTTTACGAAGAGTTCTAAGAAAAGGGGGCTTCCGAAAGCGGACGCCCCCTTTTTCCGTTTTATCCGCGTGTCAGAGCCCGCTGAAACAGGGCATTTGTCCAGTTCATGGCCTGCAAAAACAGGGCAGCGTCAAAACGGGGAGCGCCGTCCCGCAGGAAGGCATGCTGTCCGTTGACTTCATGCCATTCTAGGTCTGCCCCAACTTCTTCCAGCCGGTCTCGGATTATGCGTCGGCCTGCATAAGGAACATGAGGGTCAGATTGCCCCCAGACCATCATCAGTTCACCCTTGATGTCCGCGGCGCGAGCCAGAGAATCATCGGACTTTCCGGCGCCAAGCGTCGCAGAGTGCAGGTCTGTCGCGTAGAAGCAGGCCGTAGCGCGTACGTCAGGATGCAGCGCTGCACGATACGCCAGATGGCCCCCAAGACAGACTCCGAAAGCCCCGATGGACCCGGTGCACAGGGGATTGTTCTGTAACCATGCAATGATTGCTGCTGTGTCGCTATCGAAAGCAGAAACCGGCTTGGTATATTTCAGGTCATTGCCTCGGTCTGTCCCTTCCTTGTCATAGGCAAGGGCCGTCCCAGCGGGTTCATACTCATGATAAACTTCAGGAATGGCAACGATATAACCCTGACCCGCGATCATTGCGCCCAGCCGTTCAATGGGTGCGGTGACCTGATAAATTTCCGAATACAGGATGACAGCCGGGAAGCGCTCTTCCTGAACGGGGCGGAACACATGAACCCGCATAGAACCAGTTGGCGTCTGAAGATCGACTGTTTCGTCAGTTTTGATAATCATGCGGCAATCCTGGCTCGGAAAATAACTTGGAAAATCATGACCTGCGGCCCCGTGGTCAGACAGCAGGTCATGGTCTGCTCAGCGTGGAGAAATAACGTCTACCAGCGTCTCTGCGGTTCGACGATCCTGAAGGCTGATGCGCATTTCAACAAAAAGACGTACGAACTCAGGATTATCAGTCAGACCCCAGCCAGCGAAGACGCTCATATCAAGTGCCTTGGCAGGGTCTGAAGAGCCAGCCAGCGCACGGTCTTCCTTGCTGAGACGCGGCTCCGTAACCGGGAACTCCGTTCCCTTGTCATCAAAGCCACCGAGGTAAGTGCAGTAGCAGGCCAGCAGGAAGGCAATGCGGCGCATATCGCCATTGTCCTGCACGACTGTTTCTGCTGTCGGGCGCACAAAGACCGGCAGCTTTGATGTGCTGTCCGAGGCAATCCGCAGAAGCTGGTCGCTAACGGCCTTGTTGCGGAAACGTTGGAGCAGTAGAGCGCCATATTCCGGCAGGCTCATTCCTGGAGGTGCGTTGAGTTGTGGCTCGGAATCAAAACCAAGAAACTGCTGCAACAGGCGGAAGAGATTTTCGTCCTCCATGGCTTCACTGACGAAGCGATATCCCATCAGTACGGCCGGGAGGGCCAGCATGGAATGGGATGCGTTGAGCATCCGGAGCTTAACCTGCTCGTAAGGCTCGACGTTGTCCGTGAAAAGGACGCCAACATTTTCCCATGCCGGCCGGCCCTCGGGGAACTTGTCTTCCACGACCCACTGGATGAAGTCTTCGCAGAAGAGAGGGGCACGGTCTTCAATACCGCTTTCCCGATTAAGGCGCTCGATGTCTGCCGGACCGACAGCCGGTGTGATGCGGTCCACCATGCAGGACGGGAACGCGACATTCCGGGAAATCCAGTCTGCCAGTTCGTCGTCTTTCAGCCGGGCAAAAGACAGAACGGCGCGACGGGCGATTTCACCGTTGGACGGAACATTGTCACAGGACAGGATCGTGAACGCATTCACACCCGCTTCGCGGCGGAGGCGTAGAGCCTCTGTCAGAAGACCGAAGACACTTTCCGGCACATCGCGCTTGAGATCAGCGGCGATGGCGGGATGATCGGTCATGAAATGACCGGCCTCATCCATGTAGTAACCGCCTTCCGTGATCGTCATGGTGACGATGCGGATGGCGGGATCGGTCAGGCGCTTCAGCGCTGCGGCACGATCTGCGGGGGCGTGAATATATTCCACAAGCGACTTCACGACCCGCACCACGTCCGGTCGGCCTGCCGGACATTCACGGAGCGTATAAAGTCCGCTTTGAGCTTGTAGAGCTTCGGCTTTCTGCACCTCGGAGGGCACGTCCATCAGACCAATGCCGACGATGCCCCAGTTTTCCTGACCGGGAAGAGCCAATGCGCGATCTGTATAGACAGCCTGATGCGCGCGATGGAAATTGCCGACACTGAGGTGCGCAATCCCCGCAGTCACCTTCTGGCGATCATAAGGGGAGGTAAGAATGGTCTCTGGAAGATGAGCCAGAGTTTCCGAAGTCAGTTTCATGATGGTTCTTCCGAACGAAAGGCCCATCCCTTTTAAGAAGATGAAGTGATGAGGAAACTCTTTTTATTGAATATGAATTTTTTCTAATAATTCTCTCCATGTCGAGAGAGCAATCTGAAAACCAATACTACTCAAATGGTGCCTCTGATACATGCGGCATCGAAACGAATCCCGGAAGCGCTTCCACACCGTCAAGCCATTTGCGGATATTTGGATAAGGCTGGAGAGAAATCCCTCCCTCAGGCGCGCGGGCCGTGTAAGCATAACAGGCCAGATCGGCGAGTGTTGGTTGATTCCCTGCCAGATAAGAATGCCTGGTGAGTTCTCCTTCCATGAAAGGAAGGAGCTTCTCAGCCTTGGTCTGAGCCGGACCAATCTCTTCAGGGCGTTTCCAGATCGTTGCTGCTCTTGCCATTGCCGGGCCGTAGCGCAGTTCGCCAGCGGCGATCGAGAACCATTTCTGGACATGAGCGGCACCCAGCGGGTCTTCCGGAAGCCAGTGACTGCCAGGCGCATAGGTCTTCGCCAGATAGACAAGAATAGCGTTGCTATCCGTAAGGATGATCTCTCCATCTTCAAAAACAGGAATTTGTCCAAGCGGATTGAGGCGGAGAACTTCCGGAGACTGCATGCTGGCTTCAACGAACGTGTAGTCCAGTTTCAGGATCGACAGAAAGAGTCTGACACGATGCACATGACCGGAGAGCGAAATTCCATAGAGGCGTCTGGTCATGGTCTTCTCCTGAATTCTGATGCGCTTTTCCGAGTGTGACCATCATGACTGATCAGCGCAACGGCTCTATGGTCCAATCCCCTTTTTCAGGAGAGATTAGTGTGAGTGCGCCCATCCATCGTCTGACCACGGAAGATCTTCTGCCAACAGTGGAATCTGTCGTATCTTCGGAACCGGACATGATTGCCAACATGGCCAATATCGCGGCTTTGTTGTTCGAAGCGCTGCCGGACATCAACTGGTCCGGCTTCTATCTGTGGAAGGAAGACCAGCTTGTGCTCGGTCCTTTTCAGGGACGGCTGGCCTGCACGCGTATCCCGTTGGGAAAAGGCGTCTGCGGGACGGTCGCCGCACAGAAGACCACGCTTGTCGTTCCAGACGTTCATGCGTTTCCCGGCCATATCGCCTGCGACGCGGCTTCAGAATCCGAAATCGTCATTCCGGTTTTGAAGGAGGGTGCACTTATTGGAGTTCTGGATATCGACAGCCCGATCAAGAACCGCTTTCAGGACGCAGACCGTATTTTGCTGGAAAAGATTGTCAGCGCCCTCGAAAAGACGCTGACAGTCTGATCTTTCAAGCGGGGACGTTTTCGCGCAGATGGCTCATCAGTTCGGAAACGTCTTCCACAACGGTGAAAAGGGAAAGCGTGTTCGCGGAGGCAAACCCCTGTTCGACGGCATCGGTCAGGGTGCGGACCAGGGACTTCGCCCAGCCGCCGATATTGACGATGTAGATCGGGTCCTGATGCAGGCCGAGCTGTTTCCAGGTCAGGATTTCCATCAGTTCATCGAACGTGCCGAATCCGCCTGGAATGATGGCATACGCGTCAGACAACTCGAACATGCGGGCTTTGCGGCTGTGCATGTTTGGGGTCACTTCAAGCGCTGTGACGCCCTTATGCATCACTTCCCGGTCGTGCAGGAAGCCGGGAATAACACCGATGACTTCGCCGCCCGCAGTCAGCGCCGCATCCGCGACCGTTCCCATAAGACCGACATGACCGCCGCCGTAAATCAGTTTGATTCCATTCTGAGCCAACGCTTTCCCGAGTTCGGATGCACCTTCAGCATAAACAGGGGAGTTGCCAAAGCGGGAGCCGCAGAAAACAGCGCAGGAACGGATGGTCATGAAAGGCAGATCCTGTAGACAAGCGGACAGAACGCTCAGACGGCAGGCTTTCGCCCGAGCGAACGGCTGATGAGCACACCGACCAGACAACACACCGCAGTCGTGCCGAACATGGTCTTGTAGCCAGCAAACTCGATGACTTGCCCGAGCACAAGACCTGAACACGCAATCGCCAGATCAATGAAGATCGAATAGGCCCCCAGAGCGGCTCCCCGGTTCTGCGGTCCTGCGCTGTTAACGGCCAGAACACCCAGCGCCGGAAAGAGCAGCGAGAAGCCGGCACCCGTCAGTGCAGCGCCGATAAGCGCTGCTCCCTGAGACGGGAAAATGGCCAGACAGGCCAGTCCCGCCGCCTCGATCAACAGCGAGACAATCGCGACAAACACACCACCGCGTCGGGCAATCTGGGAGGCAAAGAAGAATCGGATGACGACGAAGACGATGCCGAAGACGGACAGGGCCGTTGCTGCACCTTCCCAGTGAAGAACTGCATAATAAAGCGCGAGGAAAGAGGAAATGGCCCCGAATCCGATAGATCCCGCTGCGAGGGCCATACCATGTGGCAGAACCAGTCGAAGTGCATGACTGAAGGGAAGAGGCTTGTCATTCGTGGCAACTGGCTTCACGCCTTTATAGAAGCCAATTAATGCCAGACCGATGAGCGGTAGAATGGCAGACAAAATGCCAACCGAGACAATCCCGCCATAAGGGGTCGGTAACAGCGATAGCTTGGCGCCAATCGGTGCGCCAAGGGCAATGCCACCGTAGGAACAAATTCCGTTCCAGGAGATGGCAATGGCTGTATTTTCAGCCCCGACCCGGCGGATATTCCAGACAATCACGCCAGTCGCGGCCCAGCTTTCGGCCCAGCCGAGAAACAGGCGGCTGAGAAGGAGGATACCGAGAGACAGGGCTGGAATCTCTCTTGCCCATCCCGCTCCAAACATGAGCAAACCGGAAACGAAACAGGTGATCAGACCGCCAAGAACAACCGGTTTGGGGCCGATATTATCCACCAGCCGTCCGGCAGAGGGGCGGGCGGCAAACGTCGCCAGATATTGCAGGGAAAACGCCATACCCGCGATTGCTGTACTGTAGCCAAGGGTATGATGGACGAAGATCGTCAGAACGGCATTGGGAAGCCCGATGACGATGTAGACCAGAAGGTTGAAGAGGACGACGGTAAGAACTCGCTTCGTCGGTGAACTCACCGGCGTTTCTTCCGCAGTCATGTCTTCAATCTCCTATTCTATTAAGTAACCAAATGGTTACGTCATTTCAGACATAAGACAGTCTGGACCATTCGTCACGGTGAATGGACCCCTCAGGTCCAAAAAACAACATTATGTGATCCTGCGAGCCTCTGTGCCCGCAGGATGCGCGCCTTAAAGCATGCTTTGCAGACGGCTGGAAACCGCAGAACAGACTTTCTGACGAAGGGGTTCGGCAAGAGACGACAGAGAGTACTGCTGCGAGGTATTGGTCTGGTTGCTGATTGCCTGAAGGATACCCTGTTGGCCTGCGCTATAGGCAGAACTGTTCGTTACGCCCGGCTGCTGGCTGACCGTGGATAAAAGGCCCGAGGCAGCACCGTCAGATGTCAGGTTGTTCGTGACGCAGTAATTCAGAACACCGGCAAGATTGCTGGACGAGGTTGAAGACAGGTTAGGCAGACCCAGCGCACCTGTGAGGCCGTCTGTCAGTCGCGACGCGGTGGTCTGGGCCGCCGCCGTAGCAGCAGCAGTTGCGGCGGCCTGGGTTTCCGGGTTTTGAGCTGCCGAAGTGCCAGAGGCACATCCCCCTAAAGACAAAGCCGCAACGGTGGCCAGAGCGCCAGCGGAGAGGAGAGCAGGCAAACGGAACGGAACCATGAATTTTCAACTCCTGTCAGAACAGCCAGCAGGCGCATTTTGCCCCTGACTTCGGCGTAACAACGTTCAAAACAAGGAAAGTGAGCGAAAAGTCTCGGGATTTTTAGGAGGTTCCTCTGAGGGATGGTCAAACAGAAGCTGCATTTGTGGAGCAGGCGTGCTCCCCGTGGCCGCCGAGCCAGAAAGGCTGGAAAGAGTGAGCCCCAATAGCCGGACGCCTGTCTGAAGAGGAAAAAGCGGTGCAAACAGGGAGTGCCCGGTTTCGCTCAGACATGCTTCGGACGTTATGGGAGCGGGAAGGGTTCGTGCACGGGTAATCTGCCGAAAATTGGCGTATTTGACCTTCAGGGTGACGGTCCGACCCGTGAGTTGCTTTCGCTGAACCTGAAGCCAGAGTTTTGTAGCGATCAGACCCAGAGCTGATTCGGCTTCGTCTTTCTTTTGCAGATCAGTCAGATAGGTCTGTTCCGTTCCAAGCGATTTGCGCTCACGGTTTACGACGACGGGTCGCTCGTCGATGCCCCGGGAAATACCATAATAGAATGGCGCAGATTTGCCGAAGTGCCGCATCAGGGCCGGAAGATCTAACTTCCGAAGGTCGGCACCGGTTTCAATCCCCAATGCTCGCATTTTTTGCGCTGTGGCCGGCCCGATTCCATGAAACTGGTCGACCGTCAGCCCCGCTACAAAATCTGGCCCCATGCCCGGCGTAATAACAAAGAGCCCATCAGGTTTTCGGTAGTCGGAGGCCAGTTTGGCCAAAAATCGATTATAGGACACGCCTGCCGAAGCCGTCAGTCCGGTTTCCTTGCGGATGTCTGCCCGGATTCTTTCGGCCACCAGCGTCGCTGAACCATAGGCACCAAGATAATCTGTCAAATCCAGATAGGCTTCATCCAGGGACAGCGGCTGGATCAGGGGCGTATAGCGCGCGAAGATGTCATGAATCTGTGCGGAGACGGCGCGGTATACATCAAAACGTCCGGGCACGAAGACAAGGTCGGGGCAGAGTCGCTTGGCTTTCAGCGACGGCATGGCTGAGCGCACGCCAAAAGGGCGCGCCTCGTAGCTGGCAGCCGCGACAACACCGCGTGCCTCTCCGCGGCCGACCGCAAGGGGGCGACCTCGTAAGGACGGGTTATCTCGCTGTTCGACAGACGCGTAAAAAGCGTCCATGTCGATATGCACGATCCGGCGGGACTCCATCCTTATAGTGTCGCCGATCACCAGGAACGAAACAAGATCGGATCAGCCTCATGAGCATTGAAGACGCCCGTACCGCCGCCGGATTCCAGACCGTTTCGACCCGTCTTGCCTACAGCAATCCATGGACGGCTGTGCGTGAAGACATCATCATTCACCCCAGCGGCAAAAAGGGCCTTTACGGCATTGTTGAGCGGGGAGAGTTCGTTGTGATTCTGCCCATGCACGCTGATGGCCGCGTGACGCTGATCCAGCAGTTCCGCTATCCGGTTGGAGAGCGTTTGCTCGAACTCCCCATGGGCATGTGGGAGACGAAAGAGAACGTCGATCCTGTAGAACTGGCTCTGGGAGAACTCCGGGAAGAAACCGGCCTGCGTGCTGGCGAGATGATCCACGCGGGCACGATGTATCAGGGCGCGGGGTATTCCAACCAGAAAGGGCACGTCTTTCTGGCGCGCAATCTTACCCGTGGGGAGACCGAGCTTGAAGAGACCGAGCAGGACATCACGACGCAGGATATGACACTGGCGGAGTTCGAAGCCCTGATCGCCCGTGGCGAACTGAAATGCATGGTGTCCCTGGCAGCCTTCGCGCTGATCCGCGCGAAGGGCCTGATCTGAAAACTGCTTTCAGATCACGGTCTCAAGGAACACGACCGTCGAGCCGCCGCCTTCAACCAGCGTCTTGATGGCCTGATTGAAGACGCGGCCGTGCTCGGTCCCCATATGGGCCTTGAAAGCGTCTTCGTCGCGGTAGGTTTCTTCGACGTGAAAGAAGTCCGGATCGTCTGCCAGTGTGTGAACGACAAATCGCTCGCATCCCGGCTCTGCCCGGACGTCCGCAGCCAGACCGACGAGAAGGTCACGGACTTTCTCACGGCAGCCGGGAAGGGCTTTCATCGTGGCGTACAGGGATTTGGGCATGAGTCTGGATCCGTTTCCAAAAGAATGAAGCGCCAGTGGGCGCGCGTCATCAATGAGCCGCCCGCCCACATCCTTCAAGAGTGGAAAAGTTCAACCTTTTTCGACCAGTTCCTGACACCGCATAAACGAGAGTTTTTCGCGGAAAATGAACAGGACATAATAATCCAGTTCACGGCTGCGGGTTTTCGTGGTGCGTGTGTAGAACGGATACACGTCCAACGGACCTTGAAAGCCTAAAGGCGGCGGCTCTGTTTTGAGAATGCAGTCCACTCTGAAGAGCGGCATGTAGACCGCATCTTCTCCGGGGTTGCGCCGGACGTGCCAGAGATTGCGTCGGAATTTCTTCAGCCGGTCCGGTAACGCAAACACCATGGATTTTTCAATAAAGCCGGGCGGGAAGACATCCGGCCGGTAGTACTGCATGTCGTCCGGCATGTTGCAGAAATAGGGGTGGTCCTGAACAATCATGATCACCCCTTTAAGACATGTCGTCTGGCAGACGAAGGGCTTCAGTCTTCTGAAGGCTTTTCTTCGTTGGCTTTACCGCTGATTTCGTCTGCAGCCCGACGCAGGATCCCCACGACGCGGCGCAGTTCGTCCGCATTCGCCCCACGGCGGGACTTCAGAGCCATTTTCAGAGCCAGACGCGCTTCATGGAAATCCTGACCCAGACTCGGATCGAGGTCATTCACACCACTGAATGCGTCCCGCACTTCCGACATTCGCGCACCGATCCGCGCCAGAATTTCGAGAATGCGAGTCGCCTGTTCCCGATTGGCTTCGTAATGCGTGCGGCCTTCATCCGTCAGACTGTAGAGCTTGCGATTGCCCTCCTGCGTAACGGCTGTCAGGCCAGCTTCCTCCAGATAGGTGAGGGAGGGGTAAATGACGCCGGGGCTTGGCTTGTAAAAGCCGCCTGAGTGCTCTTCGAGGCGCCGAATCAGTTCGTAGCCATGGGCAGGTTGGTCGTGCAGGAGGGCTTCAATGACAATCTG
Organism: Gluconobacter japonicus; assembly: GCF_002723975.1. Lineage (GTDB taxonomy): Bacteria > Pseudomonadota > Alphaproteobacteria > Acetobacterales > Acetobacteraceae > Gluconobacter > Gluconobacter japonicus. Next base: position 68,633 of record NZ_BEWO01000009.1, on the reverse strand, counting down.
AAGCTCTTCCGCTGTCAGCTTGCGACCGCGACCAAAAGCGTCGTCACCAAAGCCACCGCCAAAACGGCCCGCACCGCCACGGGGTCCGCGGCCGCCGAAAAAGCCACGGCCGCCCCGACTTTCACCACCCCGGCCGCCAAAGCGTCGGCCTTCGTGTCCCCAGCGGAAGCGTTCTTCACCGGACTCCGGGCGATCGCGCATTTTTTCTTCGTCATGTCCTGTTGTTTCGCCACGGACTTTTCCGTCCCTGCGATGCTTGTGTCCACCGAAGCCAAAACCACGGGAGAATCTTGAGAAACCGCGCTCTGCGCGATGAGTGTCATTTCTAAACATTCTATTTTCCTTCATTCGATATGTCGTACGATATAGTATCTTAAGATATATCTACAAGAGATTCGTTTTCAAATACCGGCATCGCCATAGCCGTGAGCTGTTTCCGCTGGTATCCGGCTGAAATGGGTAGCCCGATCTCTTCCCCTCCCGATCCAGAACTGCGCCGGACGTTCCGTGATCTCGTGCCCTGGCGCGCTGCCCTGACAATCGGAGCCATGCTGGTATTCGTGGCCCTGTTGCAGCGTCTGCCAGTTATCCATCATCTTCTGGAGAACGCGCCCCACTGGCACGAGACGCCGTATGCGTCGTTCTGGTTCTTGCTGCTGGCCGTGCCCTATTCCGCCTGTGGTTTGCCGAGGCAGGCTCTTTGCATTGCGGCAGGTCTGGCGTTCGGCGTTTGGGGCGGTCTGGGGCTTTGCTCTCTGGCCTATATGCTGGGGGCTATCGCGGCTTATGGCTGGGCGCGGGCTTTGGCTCCCATAAAATTCCGGCAGAGGTTGCATGACCGGCTGCAAAAGAATTATGCAGCGCTGGCCAGAATTCTTCATCACAAACCGTTCCGCGCAGTCCTGACGTTGCGGCTCATGCCTGTTGGCTCTGCATTGCTGGTGTCTATGGCGGCGGGACTTTTTGAACTTCCAGTCACGGCCTTCGCATTTGCAACCCTTCTCGGGGGGCTGCCCCAGAACCTCGTGTTCGTTCTGGTCGGGGCGGGAACCCGGATTGGTCATGTAGTCCAGCTTGGCCTTGCGGGCGGACTGTTTGTGGTTTCTGGCGTTCTGGGAGCCATGCTACTGCGTCAGGCAGATGAATAAACGTTCAGAACCCAAAGAATTCTGAACGATCAACAGTTCATTCCGTTCGCGAGGAACGGACACTCTCTCCTTTCTTCTGACCATTGCTTTTTCACAGGCAGAAACGAATGACAGAACAGAGCATGGCGTTCCGGCGTGGAGACACCATCCCAGGATGGCTGCCGCTTATGCTGGGCATCTTTACGGCGGTCGGCCCGGTCTCGACGGATATTTACCTGCCAGCCCTTCCCGAGATGGAACGCCAGCTTCACGCCGCTCCAGGGTCGGGCAGTATCACGATGGCGGCCTGGGTCATCGGTCTGGCTATCGGTCAGATCAGTATTGGCCCGATTTCGGACCGCTTTGGTCGTCGGATGCCGCTTCTGATTGGCATGATCGGATATACGATCGGCGAGGTTGGCTGTGCGCTGGCTCCGAACATGACGGTGATGTGCATCTGGCGCGTCTTCTCCGCGCTGATGGCGTCTGCCGGGCTGGTGGTCCCCAATGCCTGCCTTCGGGATCTGACGGAAGGCGATACGGCATCAAAGCTGATGTCCCGCCTGATCGTGGTGCAGGGTGTTGTGCCGATTCTGGCCCCGATGCTGGGGGGATTCGCGCTGAAGTTCGTGGACTGGCGATCCATTTTCTGGGCGACTGCGCTTTATGGTGCCGTCTGTACCGTCATGCTTCTGACCGTCTTCCCGGAGACGCTCGCCAAGCAGGACCGGCGCGACATGATGCCGCTCTCCATCATCGAGCGGTATATCTACATTCTGCGGACTCGCAGTTTCATTACGAACGGGCTGGTCTGGAGCTTTCTGGGTTTCGTGACCTTCACGTATCTGACCGGGGCGCCCGCCCTGTTTGAAGAGCGCTTTGGTATGTCACCGTTTCATTACGGCATGCTGTTCGGGCTGTTTGCCGTCTGCATGATCGGCGCCTCTGCTATCAACGGTCTGGTCGTGGGGAAGGTCAGTACCTCTCACATGCTTTTCAGTGCCTTGGGGATCAGCTTGACAGGAAGTGTCCTGTTTCTGGCGTTGGCCGTGATTTCCGCGGTGGATCTGACATCTGGTGGTCAGCTTCGATCGTTCTTTCTATGGCCGCTCATCATTGCTCTGATCATCACAATGGCGCCAACAGGCATCATTGGACCCAATTCCATGGTTGGCATTCTGTCCGAACAGTCCGAACGTGCAGGTTCGGCTTCTGCACTGGCAGGAACAATGCAGTACCTGTTCGGGGCAGTTGCCAGTGCGCTGTTTGGGCTAATGCCTGCAGGGACGGCTGTTCCGTTTGCAGGCTTTCTGGTCTTTGCCTTCTGTGCGGCAACGTTCTTTGCCCTGTTGAGGCCAAAGCTTCCCCCTTCGGCGTCTTGAGCGGAGTTGAAAGCGATGCAGGTTCTACTGGTTGAAGATGATGTTGCCGTTGCCCTGGTGGTGAAAACGGTTCTGCAGCGTGAAGGCTGGGACGTTCATCAGGTTGAGGACGCGGAAGCTGCCTTGGCGTGGGGCGGATCAGCCGATCTTCTGGTCACGGATTACAATCTGCCCGGCATTCTCAACGGGCTATTGCTCGCCCGGAAACTGCGGGAGCAGAACGCCTTGCTGGCTGTCGTTCTCATGTCGGGAGACTTCGAGGAAGGTCAGTTAATGGGCGAAAGCGTGGCTGTTTTGCCAAAGCCGTTTCGCAGAAACGCCCTTCTGGAGGCCATCGATCAGGCCCGGAATGCAATCCGGGCTTGAGTTGAAGGGGAAGAGTCCCCTACATGGCGCGCTGTTTGTCATGCCCAGAAGAAAGCAGTGCCGCCATGTCGTTCAAGGAACCCCAGCCGCTCAACCTCAAGGACTATATCAGTGAGGTTCCGGATTTCCCGAAGCCGGGGATCCTGTTCTACGACATCTCCACGCTGATCCGTTCCGCCGAAGCTTGGCAGGTTGCTACAGGCCGTCTGGCCCGTATCATTTCTGCATGGCAGCCGGATCTTCTGGCCGGAATCGAAAGCCGCGGCTTCCTGACGGCTGCTCCGCTGGCACAGCGTCTTGGTTGTGGTTTCACCATGCTGCGCAAGCCGGGCAAGCTGCCGGGCAAGACGATTTCCCTGAAATACGGTCTCGAATACGGCGAAGACGAACTGCACATTCAGGCAGACGCCATCAAGCCAGGCCAGCGCATTGTCGTTCTCGATGATCTTCTGGCTACGGGCGGCACTCTTGCAGCCTCGATCGATCTGCTGCGCAAGGCTGGCGCAGAAGTTGTTGGCGCCAGCGTGCTGATCGAACTTGCAGGTCTTAAGGGACGTGACAAACTGGACGTTCCGCTGAACGCACTCATCACTTACGAAGACTGAGGAACACGCATGTCCGGCATTTCTTCCCTGTGGCAGACCCGCTATCGCACTGACGCCCCGAAAGACCTGCCGGACAATCCGGTTCTTGAAACCCTTCTGAAGCACCATTCGGTTCGGGCCTATCTTCCGGATGCGTTGCCTTCCGGAACACTGGAAGCCGGAATCGCGGCGGCCTCTTCGGCGGCAACGTCCAGCAACCTTCAGGTCTGGTCTGTTGTCGCGGTTGAAAATCCCGAGACGCGCGCGAAGCTTGCCGAACTCTGCGGTAACCAGAAGCACATTGAAGTCGCACCTCTGTTTCTGGCTTGGATCGTCGATCTGGCCCGTTTGGAGCGGATTGCAGAGCGTGCTGGAAAGGGCAGCGAAGCGCTGGATTATGAGGAAGTTTTCCTCATGAGCACGCTGGATGTCGGCATCGCCGCCCAGAATGCCGTGACGGCCTTTGAGTCCATGGGCCTTGGCACTGTTTATATTGGCGGTCTGCGGAACCACCCGGAAGATGTTGCCAAGCTGCTCAACCTTCCTCCCAAAACCGTTGCGGTTGTCGGCCTGTGTGTTGGTCGCCCCGATCCGGCCTATCAGAACGGGTACAAGCCCCGTCTCGGTCAGGATGTGGTCGTTCATCGGGAACGGTATGATGCGACGCAGGAACCAGAAGGCATCGCCGCCTATGACCGCGTGGCCGACGCTTACCAGCAGGAGCAGGGTCTTCCATCCCGTGCATGGTCCGGGACTGTTGCGGCTCGCGTGGACAGCTATCGCGGGCTGAGTGGACGGCACGTCATGAAGGACGTTCTGAACCGGATGGGCTTTGCGTTGAAATAACCGGTTTCTGCCTTTTCCTCTGTTTTCCACGGGAGTTCCGTCCTGAGCGCGTTTCTTTCTCCGGACCTCCCGGTCACGGCTATTCTTCCAGAGCTTCTGGGCGTACTTGAACAACAGCCCAATGCTGTTCTGGTGGCTCCTCCGGGCGCCGGTAAGACGACTTTGACCCCATTGGCGTTGCTCGATGTGCCATGGCTTGCCGGGCAGAAAATCATTCTTGTCGAACCGCGCCGTGTTGCCGTGCGTGGTGCCGCATCCCGGATGGCCAGCACACTTGGCGAGCGTCCCGGCGAGACCGTTGGCTTTCGAACCCGTACGGATTCTGCTGTTTCCAGTCGCACGCGCATCGAAGTCGTGACGGAAGGGCTGCTCGTTCGCCGCCTTCTGGCAGACCCGACACTTGATGGCGTTGGTGCTGTCCTGTTCGATGAAGTTCATGAACGGTCGCTGGATCTGGATGCCGCGCTGGCTTTTTGTCTGGATCTTCAGCGAGAACTGCGGCCCGATTTACGTATTCTGGCGATGTCTGCAACGCCAGACGGTCGCGCTTTCACAACGCTTATGAATGCGCCTCTCATCGAGAGTGAAGGGCGACAGTACCCGATTGATGTCCGACACACCCGTGACATCCCGCATCCACGAGATCTGCCGGAGGCCTGTGCTCGAGCCATCCGACAGGCATGGTCGGAAGAAGATGGCGATATTCTCGCCTTCCTGCCAGGTGTTGGTGAAATTCGCCGGACGCAGGCACTGCTTGGGGAGTCCGTGCCTGTTTTCCCGCTTCATGGTGAACAGACAATGGAAGATCAGGATCGTGCGATTGCACCGTCCGTCGTCCGTCGTGTCGTGCTGGCAACGTCCATTGCAGAAACATCCGTGACGGTTTCAGGCGTCAGGATTGTCGTGGATGGTGGCCTTCGACGGGCGCCCCGTCTGGACCCGAATACGGGTCTGTCCCGGCTGGAAACGCTGAAGATCTCCCGTGCGACAGCAACCCAGCGGGCCGGGCGCGCTGGGCGACAGTCTCCCGGTATCGCAATTCGTCTCTGGTCTGAAGCCACGCAGCGTGCGCTTCGTCCACAGGATGCGCCTGAAATTCTTGTCGCAGACCTGACGGATTTTGCTCTTGTGACTGCCGCCTGGCAGGACGTCATGGGCACGTCTCTCGATGATCTGCCTCTACTGGATGCGCCGCCTGCCGGGGTTCTGAAAGGAGGCCGCGAATTGCTCCGTGACCTTGGTGCCATCGACGCAGCGGGGCACATCACACCGCTCGGGAAACGGATGGCGGGATTGGGAACTCATCCGCGTTTGGCCGCGATGCTCTGTGCGGCAAAGACCATTCCCGAACGCGTTACAGCGGCTTGTCTTGCAGCCCTTCTGGAAGAGCGCGATCCTCTTCGTCCAAGACCGAATACGTCCGCAGGCGCATCAGCAGGAGCGGATATTCGCACGCGTCTGGCTCTTTTCGAACGCGATGACCCTCGTGCCGACCGGGCCAGCCTGTTTCACATGCGCCAATCTGCCAAGCGCTTCCTGCGCCGGATGGGTGGCAAGGATCTTCCTCTTAGCCCAATGCCTGCACATGCCGGACCACTTCTGGCGGCCGGTTTTCCAGACCGGGTGGCGCAGGCGGCTGGCGAATTGGGGCGCTTTCGTCTTGCAGGCGGAGGAAGTGCGCGCGTCTCGGCTAATGATGGTCTGGCACGGGAAAAGCTGCTGGCTGCTGCGGCCTTTCATACCCGGACGTCCACGGAAATCACTCTTGCCGCGCCTCTGGATGCGGAAAACCTGCCCCAAATGCTGCTGGACCGGACCACCGAACAGGTGGAGACCAGTCTGGATGGTGCTTCCGGACGCATCATCGCCCGGCGCCGTCTTCGTCTTGGCGCGCTGATTCTGCGAGACCGCAATACGGAAGTAACGCCGGAGGAAGCACAGGCGCTCCTTCTCCAGCAGATCCAGTCCGATCTGCCACGAGCCCTCGACTGGTCCGACGCGACCCGACAGTTTCAGGCGCGTGTCGCTCATGCCCGGACAGCCTATGCGCCTCATCTGCCGGACCTGTCTTTGGAAGCTCTGGCGCAAAATCTGGAATGGCTCGAACCCTATCTGGCGGGGTGTGACCGTTTAACGCAGGTCAAGGCGCTGGATCTTCTGTCCATCCTGCGTGCGCAACTGGATTACGCTGATCTGTCGGCGTTGGATCGCAAATTACCGCCACGTTTGACGCTGAAAGCCAGCACGCACGAGATTGATTATACGGGTGCGATTCCAACAGTTTCTGCTCGTGCGCAGGCTTTCTATGGAACAGCCTCTACGCCTGTGCTGGCTGACGGTCAGGTCGCGCTTCAATGTGCGCTTCTCTCACCTGCTGGTCGTCCGCAGGCGATTACAGCCGATCTGGCAGGCTTCTGGAAAGGAAGCTGGTTGGATATGCGTAAGGACATGCGAGGCCGTTACCCTAGGCATGACTGGCCGGAAGACCCGGCGACCGCTGAGCCTCCCAAGCCCAGGCCAAAACGTTAGCCCAGTCGTAGGGTGGCGTTGCGGAAAAGTGCCCGAACGCCCTCCGCATTCACGTCCGTACATACCTGAACGGAAGGGCGATGATCCCAGTCGCCCGGCGGATAGACGCGTCCATCAGCTTTCAGAATGGATTCTCCCAAAGCGACGCTTTCCGTTGCAATCCGGACAGCTCCTTTCTGGGTTTTGAAGAGTTCGGGGGCGATGACGTAGGCAGCGGCGGAGGCGTCATTGACGTAAATGCCGTTCAGGCCGAGACCGTGATGGAAAGTCATGTAAACGCGGGTAATGTCCCACAGGAACTGCCCGGCTTTGCTACCATGTTGGCGCAGATCGGCGAAATACGCATCCGTCATGATGGTTTGCGTCGTGACATCCAGCCCCACGATCGTCAGGGGCCAACCTGCGGCACAAATTTCGTCTGCTGCACGGGGATCACCATGGAAATTAGCCTCCGCAGCGGGTGTGACGTTTCCGCGCGCGCTATGATACCCGAACGCTCCACCCATTAGCACGACCTCCCGAACCAGCCCGGCAATCTCCGGCGCTTTTCGCAGGGCGAGGGCCAGATTGGTCATATGTCCCGTTGCAACCAGCGTGATCTCGTGCGGGTTGGCTCGCACAAGGTCGATAATCAGGTCATGAGCGGGACGGGGATCGAGCTTTTTCCGGGTTGCGGGAAGAGGGATGTCACCCAGTGCGTTTCGTCCATGAATGGTGACAGGCGGTGAGGATATTACGCCATCCAAAGACGCTCCCTGACCTTTTGCGACAGGAGCGGTTATGCCGAACCTGTCTGCCAGATACAGCGCATTGCGTGTCGTGGTTTCGATCAGACCATTGCCGGCCGCTGTGGTGATCCCGGCGATTGAAATACCAGGCGTGCCATGGAGTAGTAGAAGCGCCATGGCATTGTCGACACCCGGATCGGTATCCAGAATGATCTTGCGGCCGGGCGCCTGTGCCTGAACCTGTATCGGTAAGGCCGCAAGGGATGCTAATCCCGCAGAGTGGGCGAGCAGAGAGCGGCGGGACAGGCTCATGGCGGATCCTTGCGGATTGAAGTGACCGTTACTATCCGGGAATGACCTGTCTGCCGCAAGCGCTCAGCGTAGTCGAAGGGCGAAGCGCCCAGCTCCGGCAGAGGCAAGGATGAAAAGGCCACCGGCAATGCTGATGTTCTTGTAGAAATGGATCATCATGTCGTAGCGGAGCATTCCAGACATGGTCCAGAAATGATGGCCGATCAGCCCTGTAATAATCGTATACAGGGCGAGAATGATGGCCACGGGCTCAATCAGAAAACCGGTCACCAACGCTAGTCCGGCACCCAGTTCGACGATGATGGCCAGAGCGGCAGAAAGGGTCGGTACGGGCGCACCTGTCTGCACCATATAGCCTACTGCAGCCTGAAAGTCGGTCAGCTTTCCCCATCCCATGACAAGGAACAGGATGGCCATCAGAAGGCGGCCAGCAAGGAGGAGGGCATCACGGGGAAGAAGGGAAGCGAACATTGGATTATCTTTCAGGGAGGAGAAGAACTGCCTGAAAGATAGGTGAGTTTAAAAAGTCGAAAAATAGAAATCATAGAATTGTTTGATTTCCAAAAATTTTATTATGTAGCATATAGACGCAATGCTTGGACGTTCAAAAAACGCCCGTGTAGCGCTTCTTTTAGGAGCTTCGGCTATTTTGTGTTAGCAGCTGAAATATGACGATGTTCGTGACCTGTTTCCTATGAATCGCTCTCTTCAGGCCGCAGTAATCGGGGCAGGGACAGCGACTGTCGTGACAGTGGGGGTCATGCTCGCATGGCGCGCGCATGACAGCAGCTCACGGACTTCTTCACCCTCATCACAGGTCTCTTCTGCAACGGTTCAGCCGCCCGTGGCCAAATCGCTGCCACCCGTTGTTTCTGGCGGTTCTTTGGCCGGTGAAAGCACGGATGCACACGGTATCCCGACGCAGCCCCCGGTCCCCGCAGCAGCGCCCGCTCTTCCACCACTTCTGGTCAAATACGGCCCCCTGAGTTTTGCGCCGCTCGTCCGACAGGTCATTCCGGCTGTCGTCAATATTGCTATTACCCAGAACAGCCCTGACGGCCACGACCACGTTCCCCCGCAAATCAAGGGAACACCGCTGGAAAAGCGTTATCATGATCGCATGAAGCGCCAGCAGGATGAAATGGTTGGCGCGGGGTCTGGCTTTATTGTGGATGCGACCGGCATCATTGTCACGAACCGTCACGTTGTTGGCGGCGCTGACAAGGTGGTCGTGTCCCTCTCCAATGGCCACGAAATGCCAGCCCGGCTTCTGGGGGCTGACCCGCTGACGGATATTGCCGTCATCAAGGTCGATAGCCCTGAGCCTCTTCCGCACGTCACGTGGGGTGACAGCCGACAGACGGATATCGGAGACTGGATTCTCGTAGCGGGTAATCCGTTCGGTTTCGGATCTTCCGTTACGGCTGGTATCGTTTCAGCCGTCGGGCGTGATCTCGGGATTGGTTCCCTGGATGATTTCATCCAGCTCGATGCGCCGATCAATCCGGGCAATTCCGGGGGGCCAGCTTTCAATATGCGTGGACAGGTCGTGGCCGTGAATGCGGCGATCGTGACGCCTGCGGGTGGCTCGGTGGGGATTGGTTTCGGCATCCCGTCCGAAATCGTGGCGCCCATTGTTGCGGAAATCGAAGCCACGGGTCACGCCGAACATGGCTGGCTTGGGATCACGCTTGATGACAGTGATACCGATGTCGGCATCGCGGGTGTCGATAACGGTGGGCCAGCCCAGAAAAGTGGCCTGCGCCGTGGCGATATCGTCCGTCAGGTGGATGGAACGCCCGTGATCAGCGCCCGAATGCTGCTGCGCAGCATAGCGGCTGCCAAGCCGGGCATGGTGCTGAATTTTGGGGTCCGTCGTGGAGATAAGGATCTGACACTTCCTGTTCATATCGGCCCGCGCCCGAAGAATGCGGATAACTGAACAACGCTTCACTTTGACCCACGCAAACAAGCCGGTATTCTGTAGGTCTGACGCTGCGTTCAGTTGTCCGGAAAGAAGAGAGTAACATCCATGCGTATCCTGCTTGTCGAGGACGATTCCACAGTCCGCGCCTTTGTTCTCAAGGGGTTGCGCGAGGCCGGGCATGTCGTTGATGAAGCGGATAACGGTAAGGACGGTCTGTTTCTGGCGGTTAGCGAGAATTACGACGTTGTCATCCTGGATCGCATGTTGCCGGGCGGCATTGATGGTCTGCGTATTCTGGAAACGCTGCGCGGCCAGCAGAACGCCACGCCTGTTCTGCTTCTCTCGGCTCTCGCGGATGTCGATGAACGTGTTGCCGGCCTGAAGGCTGGCGGCGACGATTACATGACGAAGCCGTTCGCGTTCTCCGAACTGCTGGCTCGCGTGGAAGCTCTTGGTCGGCGTGGGCGCCCGGAATCTGCTCCCCAGACGCGTCTGACGGTCGGTGATCTGGAAATGGATCTGCTGTCCCGGACGGTGAAGCGTGGCAATGAAAAGATTGATCTTCAACCCCGCGAATTTCGTCTGCTGGAATTCCTGATCCGCCATGCGGGACAGGTCGTGACCCGTACCATGCTGCTGGAGCGCGTGTGGGATTATCACTTCGACCCACAGACGAATGTGATCGACGTGCATGTGTCCCGCCTTCGCCAGAAGGTGGACAAGCCGTTTGCGACTCCCCTCATTCATACGATCCGGAACGCCGGCTACATCCTGCGCGCGGACTGATCCGTGAACATTTGGCGTGGGCTCAAGCGGCTGGGAAAGCGTTTACGCTGGCCGATCCGGTCTGCTGGGCTGAACTTTGCGCTCGCTTACGGGCTGGTGTTTATCATCTCGGCCGGTGTGTTCCTGTCTTTCATCTGGTGGAACACGACTGGCCAGCTTGATCGGCAGGTCGAGGCCGCCGTTCAGGTTGACGCGCATGATCTGGCCCAACGCTGGGTTCATGGTGGCCCTGCTGCTCTGGCCCTCGCTATTCAGGATCGGCTGGATCAGAACGTCGAGGATGACGAACTCTATCTTCTGGTCGGCCCGGACGGCCGGAAATATGCCGGTAACCTCCCCGGATGGCCGGTCGTCATCACGCAGATGGACGAGTTTTACGAACTCTCCATCCGGCGGGATGGCTTTCGCACACAGGCCAAAATGCATGCTTACCCGCTTTCAGAAGGGTTCCGCCTGATTGTTGGCCGGGACGTTCGGGGGCGTCAGGTTGTCCGGCATGTTCTGACCGATACGCTCATCTGGGCGTGGGTCATGGTGTCTCTGCTGGCGGCAGGCGGAACATTGGCCATCCGCCGGATTTTCCGACAGGTGGTCCATTCGATTGCCCGCACAACCTCCGCCGTGGCGCAGGGTGACCTGAGCCGTCGTATTCCTCTGACGGGGAATGAAACCGATCTTGTGGCGCAGACGGTCAACACCATGCTGGAGCGTATCAATCGTCTTATGGACGGTGTGCGACAGGTGTCGAATGCCATTGCGCATGATCTGCGCACTCCCATCACCCGTGCCCGTGCCCGGCTGGAAGATGCGAGCCTGACTGCGACGTCTGAAGACGAACTCCGCGCGGCGATTGACCGCGCTGTGCTGGATCTGGATCGCGTGACCTTCATTTTCGAGGCATTGCTCCGAATTGCCCAGCTTGAGGCGGGCGCGCGGCGTGCTGCCTTCACGGTGTTGGACATCGGCCCTCTTCTCGAAGGTCTGACCGAGCTTTATGAGGCCTCCATGGAGGAGGCTGGTCTGATGCTGGACCTGAAGCTAGGCCAGATTGGTCCCGTAAACGGCGATCCGCATCTTTTACAGCAGGCGGTCGCCAACTTGCTGGATAATGCGATCAAGTTTGCTCCGGCCAACTCAACCATCACCCTGTCCGCCGCCATGCAGAATGACAGCGTTGCGATTTCGGTGGCCGATCAGGGACCAGGAATGGAGGAGCAGGATATGATGCGGGCCTCGGAACGCTTTTTTCGGGCTGAGGCTGCTCGTAATACGCCGGGGGCAGGCTTGGGCCTGTCTTTGGTTCAGGCTGTTGTGCACCTGCACGGCGGCACTATGGAGCTGGCGAATGGTCATCCGGGGTTACGGGTGATGCTGCACCTACCTGTTGCTCAGAAAAAAAGCACATTGCCAGCATGACGGAAGTTTCATTCCTCCCTCACACTTGGCTTAGGTGAAAAGGCTTAAAGAAGGCGAAATGCGCCTTCTGTCCCCCACCACTGTCTGTCTTCTGGGTCTTGGCCTAATGGGAAGCCTTGCGGCTGCTCCCGCCGGGCATGGGCCGTCTCAGTCGCTGGTTTCCCGCCCTGCGGTCGGGAAAGAGGATGGCGCAATTTCCGTGACATCGGACAGTGCCGAATACTGTACGCAACTTACCCGGAATGTGGATCAGCTTCTGGCCATGCCGCATGGGATTCCGGTTGGTGTCATGGATGATGCAAAGCGGCTGCGGACGGAAGGAGATACGCTCTGCAAGCATCGCCATCTTCGCGCTGGGATCGCAAGGCTGCGTCGTGCGTTGGTTCTGCTGGAACATAGTCAGGAGCATTCATGAAACGCTTATTCCGTCTGGTCACGCCCTTGGCCGTTTTGTCTCTGGCCGCCTTCTGTCAGGCCCGCGCCGAGGATAGCCCTAACGGAACTCAGCTTGATTTCACGGTGACGGGAGAAGCCCATGCGGCTCCTACGCTTCTGACCGTGCGCCTCTTTGGGCGGGCTGACAGCACGTCTGCGATTGAGGCTCAGAAAACCCTGAATGCGCATATGGCCGATGCGATGAAGATGGCGTCCGGTCAAGCGGGGATTGAGGCTCAGGCGGACAGCTATTCCCTGTCTGACCAGACACCCGAGCGTGGTCCGACGCGCTGGACGGCGCGTCAGGACCTGAGTCTGAGCGGCAAGGAAGCCGTGGCGATTCTGGATCTGTCGGGCAAGCTGCAGAGCCATGGCTTGATGATGGATGGTCTGGAGTGGTCTCTGGATTCCGAAACCCGTGAGACACTCCTCGCGCAGGCCCGCACGCAGGCTCTTCAAAAAGTCCGTAAGGAAGCGGAGGAGAGCGCCAGAACGCTCGGGCTACATGTTGTTCGCCTGAAGCAGGTGCGCGTTTCTTCCATGGAACCTGGGCCTCGTCCGGTCATGCTTATGGCTGCGCGTGCGTCAGGGGATTCTTTTACGCCTCCGCAGGGCACACCTCAGGAGCAGACCTTGCGCGTAACCGTTAGTGTTCAGGCTGAACTGGCTCCCTGACGTGCCACAGGTGACAGTCTGGCACGATGGCAACTGTCCCTTGTGCCAGAAAGAAATTGCTTTGATGCGTCGGTTGGATTGGCGTGGAAATATCCAGTTCATTGATGCGACCAGCGAGACAGCAGACTGTCCTTTAAGCCGGCATGAGCTTCTGGAGCGCTTCCATGCCAGAGAAGGGGAGCAGATATATGACGGTGCCGCGGCTTTTGCCGCCATGTGGCGCGCCATTCCACCCCTGAGGCTACTGGGCGAAATCGCGCGGTTTCCGCTTATGCTTCGGGGACTTGAGTATCTGTATGGCCATTTCCTGAGGGTGCGGCCCGTCCTTCAAAAGATTATGCGAAAAATCGGGCATTAAATTCCATTTTCTCTCAGAAACGGTTTGCTGGTAGAAACTTTCAGACATATTTTGACATGATTCACCGGGAGGGGATGTGTCATGCGGGTCTGGCTTTCTGCTGTTGTCGTTTTTTTATGCCTCGCAAGCTCTGGCGCTCATGCGCAGGAGCATCTGGTCGTTAAAGGATATTCCTCAGACCAGACCAGTCATGCGGTTGAGGAGATCGTCCAACCAAGGACCGATCGCCAGATTGCCCGCTGGAACCAGATGGTTTGCCCGCAATTTGTTGGCTTTCCTGCGGATGTGGAAAGGCAGTTCGAGGCCCATCTGGAAGACCGGTTTGCGAGATACGGGATTCCGGTCAAAGCGCACTGTCCAATCCCGCAGCTTTTCATTCTGGCCACGGTTCATGAAAACGATCTTATCGATCATATTCTGGAGCGCGATCCCTATCTGATGCAGGGGATCGACGTTTCTGCTGCGTTTGCGGATAATTTTCGTCTGCCGCCCGCCGATGTCCGGCATGCCATTCGACAGGATTATCCTGTCCGCTGGTTTTCTGATGTGGGGATCGAATACAACGGACAAACAGGAACGCATCTCCTGAATGGAAACCTGCCTCCACGTTTTGGGGGAGGAAGAGCAACGGCGCTATATATTGGCGAAATTCCGATGACGTCGTTTCTTGGGGCGATCCGGCATGAAGATATCAAGTACATGGCCATCACCGTGGACCTCTCCAAAATGGAAGGTGTTTCCTGGCCATCCTTGTTCGAATATGTCTCCATGGTGGCGCTCACCAATCCGCAGCTCAAGGATTACGACACGTCCGAGACGATACTCGGCAGTTTCGTGAAGCACAGGAAACCACAGTCAGGCGATTTTGCCATGACGGAACTGGATGATGCCGTGGTTCGCGAGTTCTATACGAATGACCGGGCAGAAGACGGTCGGGAAGAGACGCAGAAAATTACCTCTGATGTCACAGCCAGTTTGCATCCCTGATGGAAGTGGAGCCATGGCCGCATATCCGGGCAATGTTTCCATGCTTGGGGGAGGATTGAGCTTCGGTCTGGCTCATCATGGTTGAGAACAAGGCCGCGTATAACAGAAGGCTAATCTGAGGTTTTTAGGAAGTTTTTAAGGGAGAGTCCCTAGAGATGGGGCGGTAGGAGCCCGCATGACCCTCTTTGCCCCCGACCCGTTTTCTCCTGATGTTTATAATTTTACGGCCTCTCTTCGTGCTGCCGTCAGTCTGGACGAGGCCGGACGCAGAGGGGATGCTCTGGAGGCCTTGCAAGAGGCTGAGGGCCTGTTACCCGATCGTTCGGAAAGCGCTTTCCTTCTGGGGGGACTATATGAGCGGTTCCAGTATTGGCGAAAAGCCGCAGCGTTTTACGAAAAAGCCCTTCAGTCCAGGCCAGAAGCGTCGCGCGTATGGCACAGGCTTGGCATCGTGCGTCTTCATGCGGGAGATTTGCCGGAAGCGCTGGATGCTTTGGAGCATGCGGTGTCTCAGGCCCCGGAAGTTCCTGACTATGCCACGGATCTGAGTATGGTGCTCTCCAGAATGGGACGATTCGAGGAGGCGCTTTGTCTGGTACGTTTGGCCTTGACCCTCCGGCCAGACGATATCCATGCGCTTAATAATGCAGGCCATGTCCTGCAATGTCTCAACCGGTCTGCGGAAGCGATAGCCTTTTATGATACCGCGCTTCTGCAGGCTCCGTCTCATCCTGTTATCCGTTTTGGACGTGCGGCAGCGCTATTGAAAGCAGGCTTCTTTCGGGAAGGGTGGCAGGAATACGAATGGCGCTGGCAGTCTTCCCGCACAGTGAGGACAGACATCAAGGCTCCCGTCTGGGAAGGGGAAGACCTCCAGGGTAAGACGATCCTTGTGCACCATGAGCAGGGCTATGGAGACACGTTACATTTTGTGCGTCTTGTTTCCCTGCTGGCAGCCGCAGGCGCCTGTGTTGTGATGCAGGTACCAGTTCCACTTGTCCGTCTCATGGAACGCGTTGAGGGTGTAGACCGGGTTTTTTCTGTGATCCCACCTGAAGAGCGTTTTGACTATCACTGCCCGCTGATGAGTCTTCCGGCCCGCCTCAGGCTGGAGTCTGATTGTGTCGGACCGGTGCCCTATCTTTCCGTGCCGGCCGACGAGAGTGTACGACAGGGAAATCTTCTGCGGAATTTGGCGCAGGGAAATCCAGAACAGCCAGATTTCATTGTCGGGCTTGTCTGGGGAGGAGATCCCCGTTCTCACGATCTGCGAGCGACACAAACGGATCGTCGCCGAAGCATCCGGCTGGAAAATCTGGCGCCTCTTTTCTCGGTTCAGGGCATACGCTTTGTCAGCTTCCAGATGGGACTGCCAAGGCATCAGATTGAAGCTTCAGGGCTGCCTCTGATGGAGGGGACGGAGGGTATTCTGGATTTTCAGGATACTGGAGCGCGGCTGTACGGTGTGGATCTGTTGATTACGGTTGATACATCCATCGCCCATCTTGCGGGTGGACTTGGGTTGCCCGTGTGGATGCTATCTCGTGCGGATGCGTGCTGGCGATGGGGAGACAGCGGTAGCCAGACTGGATGGTATCCGACAATGCGGATTTTCCGTCAGCCCGAATCAGGCGACTGGGGACGTGTCGTAGAAGACGTGCGCGGAACTCTTGATCGTCTGATGAGCGTTTATCGTTCCTGTCAGGAAAAGCTGCCGATCATCTGAAGATCGGATACAAAAAAAGCAGCCACCCGAAGGTAACTGCTTTTCCGTAATCCAGAGCGGAGAACAGCCTTAGCGTGGTGCGATGACCATCAGCATCTGGCGGTTTTCCATGCGTGGCATCTGCTCAACCTTGGCCTTTTCTTCGACTTCGGCGCGGATGCGCTCCATCATCTTGGCACCAAGCTCCTGGTGAGCCATTTCACGGCCCTTGAAGCGCAGGGAAACCTTCACCTTGTCGCCGTCATCAAGGAACGAATTGATGGCCTTGAGTTTTGTTTGGAAGTCATGCTCGCCCGTACCCGGACGAACCTTCACTTCCTTGATCTCAATGACCTTCTGCTTCTTGCGAGCTTCGTTCTTCTTCTTCTGCTGTTCGTATTTGAACTTGCCGTAGTCCAGAATCTTCACAACAGGCGGGACAGCCGTCGGGCTGATTTCCAGCAGGTCAAGGCCAACCGAGAAAGCACGCATCAGGGCATCGCGGGTCGACATGACACCCTGCATTTCGCCTTCTTCGTCAATCAGACGAACCTGCGGAACACGGATTTCCTCGTTGACGCGCGGTCCTTCACGTGTGGGCGCGGCCTGCATCGGCGGTCTAGCTATGGTCAGCTCCTGTCGTAATTCTCATACAAGGAACAGTCTCGACGACATGGCCCACCCTTCACGGAAAAGGGCGGGATGCGGTCTTTACCGATCCCGTTCCTTCTGCACATAGTCCCGCGCCCTTCCGGGTGCAAGAGGATTAAGCACAATCCTCAGAAAAGCGCGCAATATCCGGCGGAGTTGCTTCAGTTGAGAGGGCTTTGACGGCTTCGTCGAGTCCAAGAATTTCCTGTTGCGCCCCGCCGAGGCGGCGCATGGCCACCTTGCGCTCTTCTGCCTCGCGGCGTCCGACGACCAGAATGACCGGGACACGGGCAAGGCTGTGTTCGCGGATTTTGGCGTTGATCTTGTCGTTGCGAACGTCCGTCTCAACCTGAAGACCGGCAGCCTTCAGCTTCGCGGCAACTTCCGTGGCGTAATCCGCCGCGTCGGACACGATAGAGGCCACCACAACCTGCGTCGGAGCCAGCCAGAGCGGGAACTTGCCAGCATACTGTTCAATCAGGATGCCGATGAAGCGTTCGAAACTACCAAGGATCGCACGATGCAGCATGACCGGGCGATGACGCTGGCTGTCCTCGCCAATATAGGACGCATCCAGACGTTCCGGCAGAACATAGTCCACCTGAAGCGTACCGCACTGCCAGTCACGACCGATCGCGTCCGTCAGAACGAACTCCAGCTTCGGACCATAGAAGGCGCCTTCACCTGGATTGTATTCGTACTCAACGCCAGCAATTTCACAGGCTTTCTTGAGTGATCCTTCGGCCCGATCCCAGACGTCGTCAGAACCAGCACGCGTCTCGGGGCGGTCTGAGAACTTCACGCGGAAGCTCTCGAAGCCCAGATCCGTGTAAACCTCGGCCAGCATCTTCACGAATTTTGCGGTTTCATCCGCAATCTGGTCGTCCGTGCAGAAAATATGGGCATCATCCTGTGTGAAGCCACGAACGCGCATGATGCCATGCAGTGAGCCGGACGGCTCATAACGATGGCAGGCGCCGAATTCGGCCATACGCAGTGGCAGTTCACGGTAGGACCGCAGGCCATGACGGAAAATCTGCACATGGCACGGGCAGTTCATCGGCTTCAGGGCGAGGGTTTTGTCCTCATCTTCAACCTGCGCGATGAACATGTTCTCGCGGTACTTGTCCCAGTGACCGGAAGCTTCCCAGAGGGCACGGTCCACGAGCTGCGGGGTGCGGACTTCTTCATACCCGTTCCGGGACTGCGCGCGGCGCATGTAGTCCTGAAGGACCGTGTACAGACGCCAGCCCTTGTGGTGCCAGAAAATCTGCCCGACGGCTTCTTCCTGAATGTGGAAGAGGTCCATCTCGCGGCCAATGCGGCGATGATCGCGCTTCTCGGCTTCTTCCAGACGCGTCAGATGAGCGTCCAGCTCCTTCTTGTCACGCCAGGCTGTGCCGTAAATGCGGGTCAGCATGGGGTTGCGATGGTCACCGCGCCAGTAGGCACCGGCCACACGCATGAGCTTGAACGCTGTTCCGACGTCTGCCGTCCCGCGTAGATGCGGACCGCGGCAGAGATCGAGCCATTCGCCCTGACGGTAGATCGAAATCTGCTCGTCTTCCGGCAGATCGCGGATCAGCTCGGCCTTGAAGTCCTCACCCTTCTCTTCGAAGAAGCGGATGGCTTCGTCACGATCCCATACTTCACGGGTGAAGGGAGCGTTGGCCGCCACAATCTCGCGCATCTTGGCTTCGATGGCCTCGAAGTCATCCGGCGTGAACGGCTTCTCGCGGGAGAAATCGTAATAGAAGCCGTCCTTGATGCTCGGACCGATCGTGACCTGCGTTTCCGGCCAGAGCGATTGTACGGCTTCTGCCAGAACATGGGCCGCGTCATGGCGGATCATTTCAAGGGAGGCGTCGTCCTTCTTGGTGACGAACTTGACGGCCGCATCGTCCGCAATCTCGGTCGCGAGATCGACGAGCCTGCCGTTCACCTCCATGGCCAGGGCGGCTTTTGCCAGCCCCGGACCGATGGAGGCCGCGATAGTCGTGCCCGTCACGGTCCCGTCGAACGTGCGGACGCTTCCGTCGGGGAGTGTGATGGCGGGCATGGGATCGCTCCTCTGCGATGGCTCCCGGCAGCCCTCTGCCGGGAAAAAGACACGCGTAAATGGCCCCAATCCGGTATGGGCTGCAAGCCCTGCACCGGTGGGAAGTCGGATTTATCGGTCGTTAGTCGCTGTCTGAAGGGTAAAAGGTGCCAGTCCGGCTCCGTTTGGCAGGCGTCCCTCGCGCCATCCGGCATCCATATAATGGATCAGGGGCCAGATGCCGTAGAACGCATCTTTCACCACATCTGCGTTTTCATGGGCGTAAAACAGCGGATCAAACAGAACGTATTCGTGCTGTGATCCATCTTCAATCCGGCGGTGCGCTAAAAAATTCTGTGGAATATGGACTGGAAACTGTGGAGCCGGAGCATCGCCCAGAAGGAGAGCGGGATCTATACCCAGAGCGCTGAAATGCTGTGCGATGGCAGGTGCGTAGATATCGGGTGTGTGCAGATAGCTCCGGAGAAAATCTTCCCGACTTGCCTGAAAATAATACCGGAGATGATACCCTTCCTGCGGGTTTTGTGGCGTGATCTGGCCTGCTTTTGGTTTCTCGCCAGGAATGGCGCCAGCGATATGGGAGAGTTTTTGTCGTGCGAAGCGGCGGATCTCTTCATAATCCGGTCGGTTGTGCAGATGAATATGCACAAAGGGCGTGCGGACGCAGCGTTCAGGATAAATGGTTTGCGGCGCATGAAGTCCACGGTCCAGCCCGACAATCGTATGGGCTCTGAACAGGGCGCGCGGTACGGATTGCGGACGGTAATAGCCTGGTGCATCCGGCACATTCAGGAGCAGCCGGTCTGTAATCAGCGTGGCCTGCTCGTCTTTCAGAAGTTCGAACTGTGCCCGGATTTCTGATGGATCGACGGATAGCCGGTCCAGAAAGAATGCGAGAAACTCGTCGCAATCCATAGGAAGGGCGAAATCGCAGGCATTGTCTGCATCCCATCCACGGATAACGTCCGCGAAGATGTCTCCCTTCCGCAGGAAATCCCTGTGAGACCGGTATTTGCGGATAATCTGAACGCCCTGCGCTTCGTAGCGCTTCTGCACGGCCTTGACGTGCGGGTCCGTCGAGCCGTTGTCGATCACGGTCAGATTGGAAAGGCCGAAAATGGCCCCATGCCAGAGAATCCACGGCTCAAGAAGCGTGGCCTCGTTCTTCTGCATCGTGATGCAACGGATGACGGTCATGCCGGGAGGAGGGCCTCTATCCTAGAAGCGGGCAACAACGCCAGATCCGGAACGTCCAGAATGGTTGTGCGCCCTGGGGTCAGGGTCAGTGGGGCTGTCAGGCGGGGGTCGCTATCCTGCGAGAACAGGGCGATGACCGGTCGGTCCATGGCGGCGGCCAGATGCATCGGGCCGGTGTCGTTGCCAATGACCTGTTCGGCGCGGTCCAGTACACCAGCTAACTCGATCAGGTTGGTTTTTCCTGTCAGATCTATGGCCTGTGGGCAAACGGTTCGGATCTGCTCGGCCAGAGGTGTCTCCGCCGCGCTTCCCGCAATAATGGGTGTGATCCCGCGCTGAAACAGGGCTTGGGCTACTTCGGCAAATCGTGTGACAGGCCAGCGTTTCTGAGGACGATGCGGGGCTGCTCCAGGCACCAGAATAACATACCGCCCCTGAATCTTCGGTCCGTGACCTTGCAGCCATTCTGGGACGATACGCGGGAGCGGCGGCACACCGGCGGCACGAAGCTGATCATCCAGACGGGCGAGCGTGTGCATGTCGTTGCGGGAAGGATTGGCGTGGGGGTGGCAACAGCCACTGGAAATCCCGGACCAGTTTCTTGGGCGACCTGCCAGCCGGAAATAGGTTTTTGAGCGGCCAGATGTCTGAAGATCGAAAATACGATCAAATCCCCGCAGCGTCCGGGAGAGCCGGAATAACGCGATCGGGTGTTTCAGGGAAGGGCGCTGGTCTGTCGTCACATCGTCGAACCATGGCGCTGCTTTGGCAAAATCCACAAAAGGCGGTGTGGTCAGCAACGTGATGTGATCATCCGGGAACGCAGCCCGAATGGAAGAGAAGGCTCCAAAAGCCTGAACGAAATCGCCCAGAGCGCCGAGCTTGATGACGAGAATACGACTCATACCCTGATTTCTAGCAGGGTCTGACGGAACGCCAACTCCCAGAGCCGACGTTCCGCAAAAGAAATCCTGTTTGCATCAGGATTGGATCTGCCTATCAGGCCGTGGTGTCGAGCCCTGGAGAAGCCTTGGCAGCATCGGCTTCAGGCGTACCCTTGGCGACCACGACCATGGCCGGCTTCAGCAGGCGGCCCTTGAGAAGCCATGCCGGCGTCCAGGACTGCATGACATGGCCCGGGCTGTGCTGGTCGGACGGCTGTTCAGCCATAGCCTGATGCAGATTGGCATCGAAAGGCTTGCCTGTCGGATCTTCGCAGGTGATGCCGTGGCGTTCCAGAATGTTCAGGAAGGAACGCTCGGTGCCTTCAATACCCTCACGCAGTTTGGTGATGAGCGTTTCTTCGCCTTCAGTCTTTGCAGGGAGAGAGGCGAGGCCGCGCTGAAGATTTTCAGCTGCTTCCACCACATCCTTCGCAAATTTCTGGATCGCGTACTGACGTGCGTCTTCCACGTCCCGCTTGGCGCGGGCGCGGATGTTCTGGTTTTCCGCTTCGGAACGGACCCAGCGGTCCTTGTATTCCGCAACTTCTGCTTCGAGGGCCTCGATACGGGCTTCCGGGGTGGTGTCTTCCAGCGTTTCGCCGCCGGTTTCATTCATGCCGGGTGTCTCGACGCCCTGCTCAGGCGCGTCGTTCACGGTTTCCGGCGTAGTCTTCTGGTCTGGCATGTCACGACCTTATCTTGTGGGACGGGCCATCCTTTGGCCCCGTTCTCTTTCAGGAGATAACGCGGATTGTCTCAAAGACAAGGGTTGCAACGTGGTACGATGTCATTGAAATGCCTATTTTCTGCCATGGTGCGCCATGCGTTATAGATAATCCTGTCATCAGATTTCAGCAGACGGACCCCTTATGGAGACGCCACACACGCCTTACGCGCCCCAGCCGGCCAGTAGCCAACCGCCATCTGGCGTTGCTACGACACCGATTATTGCGCTGGTGGATGATGACCGGAACATTCTTGCTTCCGTTCAGATGACCCTCGAATCCGAAGGCTTCACCGTTCACACCTATACCGATGGTGAAAGTGCCCTTCAGGGAATTATCAGCCGCCCGGTCAGTCTGGCTGTGCTGGATGTGAAGATGCCGCGCATGGACGGTATGGAGCTTCTTCAGCGCCTGCGTGCCCGGTCCAACCTGCCCGTCATCTTCCTGACCTCGAAAGACGAAGAGCTGGACCAACTCATGGGTCTGCGCCTTGGCGCGGATGATTATATCACCAAACCGTTCTCCCAGCGGCTGCTCATCGAGCGTATTCGCGCCCTGCTGCGCCGTCAGGATGCAAGCCGCGCTGAAGCTTCCGGAGTGACGGCAACGGGGTCGGCCATCGTGCGTGGGCAGCTTTCGCTTGATGAAACCCGGCACCAGTGCCTCTGGGGGGGGCAGGATATTGCCCTGACGGTCACGGAGTTTCTTCTGGTCAAGGCTCTGGCCATGCGGCCCGGAATGGTGAAATCCCGCGATCAGCTTATTGATGCGGCTTATGGGGATAATATCTACGTCGATGACCGGACGATCGACAGCCACATCAAGCGTGTCCGCAAGAAGTTCCGTCAGGTCGATGACAGCTTCAATCAGATCGAAACGCTGTATGGTATCGGATACCGTTACCGGGATGAGTGACGCAGCGTGACCCCTTTTCGGAAAGAAAAGCTGCGTGCCTAAGGCCGACCCGTCTTCCGTACTGGCGTATGATCTTGATTCGGATCGCCTTGAACAGGGGCGCGATCGCCGTCATGCCGCTGCGGCACGGCGTGGGATTCTGTTCTCCCTGCGTAGACTGATTAGCCGGAAAGGGCCGTCTGATCCACGGCGGAAGCTTGCTTCTCCGCTGCTGGGGCGAATCCTTCTGCTGAATATCCTGCCGCTGGCGCTTCTGGCGGTGACGCTTCTGTTTCTTGACCAGTTTCAGAACAGCCTGCTGGAGACGGACGTTAACGCCCTGCGTGAGCAGGCGCATATCTACGCCGCCGCCGTGGGACAGTCCGCCGTCATTCCCGCGCCAAAAGTTGCTGGAAAGCCCGCTCCGGGCGGAGAGTTCGTACTGGACCCCTCGCAGGCCCGTCCGTTGCTGGCGCGGCTGACCGAGCCCAGCCCGAATGCGCATGCGCTGCTGTTCGATCCGGATGGAAAGTTGGTAGCCGATAGCCGGACGGAGCCTCGGCACCCGCCAAAAGCCATTGCTCCGGATGCGGCAACGGATGGGGTTCCCTGGGAACCTCCCCGCAACAATGCACTGGAAACATTTTACGACTGGCTCCTGTCCCTGCTGCCGCTGACGTCCAGCGAGGGGATCGTCACGCTGGATACGCCGGATTCAGCAACCGATGGCCCACATGATGCGCAGCCTTTGCGGGCCCAGTCGGAGCTTCCGCCCTTTATCCGCCGCACCAAAGATCATCAGCTTGTGGTCACGGTTGTTGAGCCTGTGGTGCATGAAGGTCTGACGGTTGGGGAAATCCAGCTTACCCGTCATGCTCCGGAAGTGGACCGTTCGCTGTTCGCGGTGCGCTCTTCCATTCTGTCACTGGTGCTGGCTGCGCTTGTCGTTACCATTCTGCTCTCCTGGTATCTGTCCCTGACGATCGCGCGACCATTGCTGACACTTGCCCGCGCTTCGCATGAAATGCGGGAATCGGACGGGCGCAAGGATCTGGTCCCGGAGCGTCTTCTGGCGCGGCGGGACGAAATTGGTGTTCTGGCACGTTCCCTGCGAGGAAGTGCGCTCGCGCTTTGGGCGCGTATGGATGATATCGAGCGGTTCGCCGCCGATGTGAGTCATGAGATCAAGAATCCGCTGTCGTCGATCCGGTCTGCTATTGAAACGCTTCCAAGAATCGCCATCCCGGAACGACGTGACCGGCTGCTGGGAATCATCAACAGTGACGTGAAGCGGCTTGACCGACTGATTACCGATATTTCGGATGCCAGTCGTATTGATGCTGAACTGTCGCGCGTTCGGCCTGAACCAGTCTCTGTTGTGGCGCTTCTGTCCATTCTGGCGGAAATGCATCAGACAACGCGCAAGGAGGATGCGCCGATCCTGCGTCTGGATGTGCGCGATCAGGAGCCGCCGTTGCGCGCTTTTGCCGTGGAAGACCGGTTGGTTCAGGTTCTGCGGAATCTGATTGGGAATGCGGTGTCGTTTTCGCCACCATATGGCGTGATTGCCCTGCATGCCAGTGCCAGGGATATTGCGGGTAATGGCCATGGGACAGGGAGTGTGGTGGAAATCACCATCAGTGACCAAGGACCCGGAATTCCACCCGGAAAGCTCGAAAGCATCTTTGACCGTTTCTATTCAGAGCGGCCGCAGACTGAGCATTTCGGGCAGCATTCCGGGTTGGGTCTGGCTATTAGCCGTCAGATTATTCACGCGCTGCGCGGGAGTCTGTTCGCTGAAAACATTCTCGATGCTTCGGGTGCAGTCTCCGGCGCCTGTTTTGTCGTTCGGCTTCCCCGCGCACCCTGACGGGGTCAGTGAACGGCTCTGCGACAGTCTGTGTAGCGTTTCAAATCCACTGACTGTTATGCTGGCTTCCTGTTTGCCTCCGATGTCCTGAAACAGAAGCGTAGAGGCAAAGGGCATGGCCAGCGTCAGAATGCAGAGGGGCGAGAGGCAATCCTTAACCATGGGGAGCGGCAACAGGTCGTGCGGCAAGCAGGACATGTCCGACCCGATGATCCCGCCGCTGATTGGTCCGAATGTCGCGCAGATCTGCTAGAGCATTCTCTTTGGCAGACTGAACACAGTTCGAAATATCGTCCAGCGTCGTCATGTCCATGGGACTACTGACGGAGCATACTGCTTGAGCAGCATCTTCAATACGGCTTTGCGCCTGCTTCCAGCCCTGTTCGTTTGTCAGATCGATGTTCTTCACATCAACCTGCTGGCTTGAGGTCAGGGGAATACCGACAAGGGGGAGCGGAGCTGCAATGCTTTGGGACACTGGTGCAAGGGTGAGTGCAGCCAGGAGCAGGGTGCGAACGGGCAAAGATATGCGAAGCATGGCAAAAGCCTTTCTGTCCAAAAGATGCGGCGATCATGTCGCCTGAACATCGTTATGCAGAAGGTGTGCCAAACTCGATTTTCAGCAGTTTTTTCTGATTGAAAAATGCTGATCCAAAATTTTCCCTATAAAAACGGTCAATTTTGCCATTTTATGGTGAAGTACGCTGTTATGGGGAAGGGCTGGCGATCAGGCTTAAAGCAATACGCTGGTTGGCATCTGGAAAACCCTGCACAATCCGTAGCGTGAGCGTGGGGCGGGCTCCAGCAAGAGCATCGCCAAGTGTGCTTTGACATTGACTGAAGCCATCACCTTCTCGAAGCATTGCTGCAATATGGCGTGTCTGATCCAGTGTCAGATCGTGCTTGGCCAGTTCTTCGGAAATAGCGTCCAGTGCGGCCTGACATTCTTCTGAAAGACGCTGAGGGCGTTCGCCGGAGGGGCCAAGACCATTAAAATCCGTGCATGTCACTTCGTCACCATAGACAGTGACAGTCTCGTGTCTGGAAGGTTCGCCCATATGATCCGTATTCCCGATCCGTCGTCAGAGGTTGCAAATTCCTCTCCGGACAAAGGCGCTGACGGCGATGCAGCGCAATCCGTTACCCAGCCTTCTAAACCGGACTTGGAAGGGTCGCAATCCGTGTCATCTCGACAACGGTTTCCTGATGGCGAAAATATTTATGCGTCCTGTGTTGTCCGGAACGGAAAAGCTATTCTGCTGTGCGGAGCATCCGGAACGGGAAAATCGACTCTGGCTCTGCAGTTGATGGACGCGGGTTTTTCTCTTGTGGCGGATGATCGCGTTGTGATGCGAGGGGTTTATGCCAGTCCTCCGCCGCAACTGGCGGGGCTGCTGGAGGTGCGGGGCGTCGGCATTCTCAGGACATCTTTTGTCACGAATGCGCGAGTCATTCTGAAGGTCTTTCTTGGGGAGGAGGGCGCGCGCTTGCCGATGCCCGAACGAGATCCACGGACGGGGGTCGTTGTTCTGCGCCTTAATGGGGCTTTTCCGGGAGATTTGAACCGTATTATTGCCGCCTTCAAAGCCTGCTGTGGGGACTATGAATGGTATGCTGGAGCAGGTGGTGAGGGAGCGGGACTCTGAAGCGGCGAAATAGTTCCTTATCGCTCGAAAAAGGGCTAGAGTAGGGCGCATGACACCGGCGAATATTCCCGAGTCCGAACTTTCGGCAGGATATGGTCCTGGTTCCAGACAGATCCTGATTGTTACAGGGCTTTCCGGCGCCGGAAAATCATCCATTCTACGAGTGCTTGAAGATCTCGGCCACGAAGTCGTAGATAATCCGCCTTTGCATCTTCTTGAAGCTCTGGCTGCACGAGGTGGGTCACGTCTTGCGATTGGAATTGATGTTCGTAGTCGCGGGTTCGAGGCGTCCCGGGTGCTTGAGGAAATGGACCGGCTGAAAGCTTTGCCTGGCAGTCAGGTCCAGCTTCTCTATGCCACGGCAGAGCCGGAAATCCTTCTTCGCCGCTTTACAGCCACGCGCCGCCGCCATCCCCTTGTGACCAGTGGTACGATTCTGCCCGGAATTGAGCAGGAGACCCGGCTTCTGGCTCCTCTGCGGGCTCATGCGGATTTCGTCATCGATACGTCTGACCTGCCAGCGCCTGAACTGCGGCAATTGATCGAGACGCGCTTTGGTAGTGGCGCGGAAGATGGGTTGACGGTTGCCTTGATGTCTTTCGCTTATCCATCTGGCCTGCCCAGAGAAGCGGACATGGTGTTCGACGCACGCTTCCTGCGGAACCCTCATTACGATCCAACCCTCCAGCCCATGACAGGCCTTGATCAGGCTGTCGTGCAACACGTCAAGCAGGACCCGGCTTATCCGGCATTCTTTAATCATGTGCATGGTCTTCTTGATCTCGTGCTTCCGCGCTTTGTCGAAGAAGGTAAGAAATACGCCACCATCGCTGTGGGATGCAGCGGTGGGCGTCATCGTTCCGTCACCATCATTGAGGAACTGGCGCGCCTGCTTCCAAAAACGGCACCTGTCGGCCCGATGATGGTGCTGCACCGTGAGTTGGCCCGGAAAGGCCTTTCCTCCTGGCGTTGGGCTGTTCCGCCACACAACCTGTCCGGGCAGGATAAATCTGCATGATCGGACTGATGCTGGTCACGCATGGCAGGCTCGGCGAAGTCCTGCTCGAAACCATGGTGCATGTCGTGGGGCCACAAGCCCAGATCGGAATCGTGGGTGTTGGCGACGATGACGACCCGGCTCTTCTGCATCCTGAAGCAGACAGGCTGTTGCATCAGCTGGACACGGGCGATGGTGTCCTTGTTCTGACGGATATTTTCGGAAGTTCACCGTCAAATCTGGCTTTGTCTCTTCGGAAACCGGGGCATGTCGAAGTCGTTTCAGGCGTGAATGTGCCCATGCTGGTCAAGCTCGCGAAAACACGCGCGGGGCTGGATCTCGAAGGCTGCATTGAAAAAGCAACGATGGCCGGGCGTAAATATATCGCGGTTGCGTCCCAGCTTCCCGATCCCTGTCTTCACGGGGGGCCGCGCCCCTGTGTCATACCGGTCCCCTGATGAGCGAAACAGCCCTTGCCCCCCGCACCCTGACCATCGTCAATCGGTTGGGCCTCCATGCTCGTGCCGCAGCCAAGCTGGTCACGACAGCAGAGCGCTTTGATGCAGAAACGACGGTAGAGCGGGGGGGAAACGTCGTTTCTGCCCTTTCGATCATGGGGCTGATGATGTTGGGTGCCGGGGAAGGGGAGACGGTGACCCTGCATGCACACGGCCCACAGGCTGCTGAGGCGCTCGACGCTGTGGAAGCTCTGATTGCGGACGGATTTGGTGAGCGTGACTGACCAGCCTTCCCGTTCCAGTCGACCCAGAGCGTCCCGTTCACGCAAGACGCCTCCCAGTTCCACGACCCTGCACGGTAAGGCCATCACCCAGTCTATCGGGCTGGGACCGGCTGGGCGTGTTGAGGAATTGCCTCTTCCAGACATTACGGAGCGATATAGCAAGATCGGCCCAGAAGCTGAGCTTGCCCGGCTGGATGCTGCCATTACCCGGGCTCTTCGTCAGATCGAGAAAATGCGGGACCGTCTGGTGGGTTTGCCGGAAGAAGGGCGCGAAGAAATCGCAACCCTGCTTACGGTTTATGAGCGCATGCTCGGCCCGTCCCGCCTGACGCGTCAGGTTCGGGCGCGGATCAACGAAGACGGACTCTGTGCCGAAGCAGCCGTGTCAGACGTCAGTGAGGCGCTGGCCCTTCAGGTCCTTAGGACTGCCGAAGCCATGGCGGGTGACCATGGCGCACAGGAACAGGATGCCAATTTCAGGCTTGCCGGAGAGTTTGAGGAAATCGGTCGCCGGTTGATCCGTAACCTCACCGGCGTATCTTATAGGGCATTCTCCAGCCTACCTCCTGGCTCGGTTCTTGTTGCTGAACAGTTGCGACCTGCCGATGTTGCAATGATTGACCCCGCGCGGATTGCGGCTGTCGTAACCGAGGGCGGTGGCGGTGCAGATCACACCGCTATTCTATTACGCGCGCTTGATATCCCTGCGATTCTGGCTGTGCCCAATCTGATGGCACAAGTGAATGAAGGCGATATGCTCGTCGTGGACGGGCATCTTGGCACGATTACGCTCTCCCCGAACGAGACCGAACTGCGTCTGGCCCGTGAAGCTGCCCAGAAGGAAGCCAAGGAAAAGCGCGCTTTTGGCCGTCTGAAAAAGCTCCCGGCCCAGTTGCAGGGCGGCGAGCCGATTGAACTTCTGGCCAATCTGGAGCTTCCCGCCGAACTCCCCATGCTGCTTCGCAATGGCGCCAGAGGGATTGGCCTGCTGAGAAGCGAGTTCCTGTTTGGTGAACGGGATGATCTGCCTGATGAGGACGGCCAGACTGCCACCTACCGGTCCATTATCGAAGGCATGGACGGACGGCAGGTCACGATCCGTGTTCTGGACTGGGGTGGCGAAAAAGGCCGTGCGTGTATGCGCCGTCTCGGTCTGGCGGAACAGGTCGCGGATGGCGATAACCCAGCCCTTGGCCTGCGGGGTATTCGTCTTCTCCTCCGCGTTCCCGATGTTCTGGAGACCCAGTTCGCTGCGATTTTAAGGGCTGCTGCGCCTGAAGAGGGCAATACGGCCATCGGTCCGGTCCGTATTCTGCTTCCGATGGTCACGTCTCCGGATGAAGTGCTGGAGGCGCGGGAAATTTACGAGAAGGTGGCGCGCCGCCTCAAGCGCAAACAGGTTCCGCTACCTGATGTGCTTCCTCCGCTCGGGATCATGGTGGAAACACCGGCAGCCGCTCTGACGGCAAGCACGATGGCGCAACACGCTGATTTCATGGCGCTCGGCACCAATGATCTGACGATGTACACG
This sequence comes from Gluconobacter japonicus, assembly GCF_002723975.1. Taxonomy (GTDB): domain Bacteria; phylum Pseudomonadota; class Alphaproteobacteria; order Acetobacterales; family Acetobacteraceae; genus Gluconobacter; species Gluconobacter japonicus. Next base: position 39,214 of record NZ_BEWO01000009.1, on the reverse strand, counting down.
CTGGCTGTAGATCGGGCGGATTCGATGGTGGCTGATCGATATAGCCCTCTTCACCCGGCGGTTCTTCAACTCATCGAAGCTACGGCTGAAGCGGCTTTGCGTACTCATCGACCCATTTCCGTCTGTGGAGAAATGGCGTCTGACCCCAGAGTGGTTGCGCTTCTGATCGGTTTTGGCCTTCGGTCTTTTTCCATGAACTCGGCGTCTCTGCCGCGCGTAAAACGCCTGATCCGCACTCTTAAGATGGAAGACTGCGATCATTTGCGACGACAGATCATGGTGGAAACAGATCCTGCAACCATTCAGTCCCTGATCCGGGATTTCGCGCTCTGACCAGTCGTTCTGGACGGTCTCTCTCGAAAAAACTGCCGCTCGATGCCATATAAGAGAGATCATGCCGGATTCGCCTTATGAGACCTCCCCCGCGGAGAGCCTGTCTTTTTCCCCATCCATTACAGCCCGTCTTGAACGGGCTGGAGACTGGTGTCGCCACCGTGGGCAACGTCTGACGGAAACGCGACGTCAGGTTCTGGGTCTGATCCTCTCTTCAGAAAAGCCTTCCGGGGCCTACGATTTGCTGGCCCGTCTGCGACCGGCGCATCCGAACGCTGCTCCGCCTACGGTTTATCGTGCGATAGATTTTCTTCTTGAACAGGGTTTGATTCACCGTCTGGAGCGACTGAGCGCTTTCGTTGCCTGTTCGCACGCGACAGATTGCCATCATGGCTGTGATCATGGGGAATGGGGTGTTCACCGCGCGCAGTTCCTGATTTGCAAGTCCTGCGGGCGGGCCTGGGAACTGGAGCAAGAGACCATTGTGCCTGCCCTGATGCTTGCGGCGAAAGCTGTTGGCTTCCGTGCTGAAGCTGCCACGGTCGAAATTGAAGGTGTTTGCGCCGGATGCCAGAAAGCTGCTCTTAGCGGCGGGCACTAACGACCATGGGCGTGCGACGTTCTCCTCCGCCCGCCCTTCCGTTCGCTGATCTTCCGCAGCAGCGTGCTACCAAATCGCTTTCCTCTCGCCGAAATCGTACGCTTTCTCCTGAGAGCGTTCAGCCGGATTTGCTGGATTGGCAGCCCCCGCAGACGCATCTGTCTGTCCAGGAAACTGATGCTCACATTCTGGAGGCTGTAGGGTTTCGTCCGGCTTCGGGGGAAGCGTTTCTCTATGCCCTTCTGGACCTCTCTTACGCGCAGACCTTGATGGAACAGGGTTTGCCTCTTGAAGATCAGTTGGTCTTTCTCGAAGGCAAGGACGTCGTCAATGAAATTGCGGAACTGCCGCCAGAACAGGAAATCGGCATCCTTCGCGTACGCCGCAGGTTGATCCAGGCCTGGCTGGAGACCCATCGCGACGGCGGGAAGCCATGCTATGTGCTGGTCTCAAAACAGCCTTCATCGGGCTGACAGCAAAGGGTAAAATGAATGACAGTACAGACAGGCTCAGGTCTGCTCGCAGAAGTGACGCGTGGCAGCCAGGTTGAATCGCGACATCTGGGGCGCGCCGTCGTTGTGGATGCGGACGGTGCAGTCGTCTGGTCCTGTGGGGACGTGGAAAAGCCTGTTTTCCCCCGGTCTACCGTCAAATCCCTTTTGGCCATTGAACTTGTGGAAAGTGGTGCTGCCGATCGGTTGGGCCTGACGGCTGAAGCGCTTGCGTTGGCCTGCGCCTCCCATGGAGGAGAGGAGCCTCATGCAAAAGTTGCTGCCTCCATGCTGGCTGCGGCGGGGCGTGATGTGGAGGCTCTGGAGTGCGGAACACACTGGCCTACCTACGAGCCAGCTGCTCGCGCGCTCGCTGCTGCTCATCAAACGGCCTGTCCGCTTCACAATAACTGTTCGGGCAAACATGCTGGATTGATCTGCCTCGCCTGTGATCAGGGCGTGGACCCGACGGGCTATATCGACCCGTCCCATGAGATCCAGCGCCGTGTCACGGATGTTCTGGCAGCCATGACCGGAACGCCGCATACGGACGCTAATCGTGGAACGGATGGGTGTTCCATGCCGACCTACGCTGTCCCGCTTAAGGCTTTGGCGCATGGGTTTGCGCGCTTCGGAAGTGGGGTCGGCCTCTCCGCGGGCCGCGCTGGCGCTGCAAAGCGTTTGCGTGAAGCTGTGGCCGCCAATCCGTTCATGGTCGCGGGGACGGGACGATATGACACAACGGTCATGAACAATTTCGAAACTCGTGCGTTCATTAAAATGGGCGCCGAAGGCGTCATGATCGCGGCCTTGCCGGAGCAGGGTCTGGGTTTTGCTATCAAGACGGATGACGGTGCTAACAGGGCCGCGGAAGTTGCGATGTCTGCTCTGCTTCACCATTTTGGTGGCGAGGCACTCTGCCGGACGCCTCAGGATCATGCCGTTCTGACGGATACAGCGCGTCAGACGCTGCGGAACTGGCAGGGCGTGACGGTGGGCGAAATCCGGGCTGCCCTCACGATCTGAGTGCGATCGTGTTATAAAGATTACAGTTCTGACATCCACCAGACAGGTGGGTGTCATTTTTTTGGAAAGGAATGTGCACCAGCATGACAGATCAGGGCAGGACCGTAGAACCCCCTCAGACAGATGACAGTGCGACGTCCGTTTTTGACGCAACACGCTTCAAGATTATTGCCATCGGTGTGATCGCGGCCCTCGCGGGATTGATGTCCGGTCTGGATATTGGTGTTGTGGCTGGAGCGCTAGACCTGATCGGCAAGGAATATCATGCGTCCACGCTGGCCCTTGAATGGGTTGTCAGTTCCATGATGGCTGGTGCGGCGGCTGGCGCTCTGGGCGCGGGTTGGCTGTCCCATCACCTGGGGCGCAAGCGGTCCCTGATCCTCGGTGCGGCGGTGTTCGTCGTCGGGACGCTAGGCTGTGCAATGGGGTGGTCTATTCCATCCATCATTGTCTTCCGGATCATTATGGGAATCGCGGTTGGTATTTCGGCATTTACCGCGCCGCTTTATCTGTCCGAAATTGCCAGCGAAGAGTCTCGTGGCGCAATGGTCTCGACTTACCAGCTTATGGTGACAGTCGGTATTTTTGTGGCTTTCCTGTCGGACACCTATTTTTCCTATAGCGAAAACTGGCGCTGGATGTTTGGTGTCGCAGGTATCCCTGCAGTCCTGTTCCTGATCGGAGTGTTGTTCCTGCCATACAGCCCACGCTGGCTGATCATGCAGGGGCGGCACAAGGAAGCTCGTGAAATCCTTGTAGACCTGCGCAACGACCCGCTGGAAGCCGCCAAGGAAATCCGCGCGATCCGCGAGCAGCTTGAAACCAAGCAGGAGGGCTTCAAACTCTTCCGCACGAACAGCAATTTCCGCCGTTCGGTTGCGCTGGGAATCATGCTTCAGGCGATGCAGCAGCTCGCTGGCATCAACATTGTTATGTATTACGCGCCCAATATTCTGGCCGCTGCTCATTTCGATGCTCACGCCCAGATGTGGTGTACGGCCATCATTGGCCTCGTGAACATGCTCGCGACATTTGTGGCTGTCGGGCTTGTGGATCGCTGGGGCCGTAAACCCATCCTCTACGCAGGGTTTACGGTTATGGCACTTGGAATGGGCATTCTTGCCATTCTGCTTCAGGGGGGCATGACAACGCAGTCTTCGCAGATTGCGGCTGTCTTTCTGCTTATGATCTTCTGTGCAGGGTTTGCGATGTCCGCCGGGCCGCTCATGTGGGTCTTGTGTGCTGAAATCCAGCCTCTCGGTGGTCGGGATTTCGGGATTGCCATGTCCACTTTCACCAACTGGATAACCAATCTTCTGGTGGGTGTGAGCTTCCTCTCTTTGATGAACACCATCGGGACAGGCGGTACATTCTGGCTCTTCGCTGGATTGAACGCACTCTTTCTGCTGCTCACCATCCTGTTTGTTCCCGAGACAAAGGGCATGTCTCTGCATGTGATTGAAAAGCGTCTGATGCAGGGCGTGAAGCTGCGTAAACTCGGTCGCTAACCCATCTGAATGAATTTTGTCTGACAAAGCGTCCAGCCCCTTGGGCTGGGCGTTTCTGTTATACACTGTCAGCTTAAGGAGGCTGTCATGAGCAATTTTTCTCTTTCGTCCGAAGGGCCAAGCCGCGGCGGGGTTTTTCTGGTCTACGGCCTGTATATTGCCCGTTTTTTCACAGGGATTTCCCTGCTGGTCGGGGTGATTCTGGCCTATATCCTTAAGGGTTCCAGCGCCGGGCTTGTACGGTCTCATCTGAGCTGGCTCATTCGCCTGTTCTGGTATGACGTCGCCTTTATCATTGGGTGTGCGGTTCTGTTCGGAGCGTGTTTCATCACGGAACCACCGGGAAGTTCAGGGCCTGGGCAGCTTCTGTTCCTTATCCCGATCGGCATTTTTGCGCTCTGGAACATAGCCCTTCTCGTCTCGTTGCTGTACGGCGTGCGTTCCCTGACGCAGGGCAAAGGACCACTTCCCGACCGTTTTCGTACGTTGGGCGAATAAACTGGTGAAATCCGCCATTTGATCGTTTTCTGACGATCCTGTTTTCCCGGATTTGTCCTGAAAACCTAAAATGGCACGGTTTCTGCATGAATTCCTTTGTCGAGGGTCTTCCTCCAGAGGAGTTCAGTCATGTACACTACAGCAATGCCGGGTTACGGCCGGGTTTATCAGGATACAGGACGGGATTACGTTCTGCTGATCTATGCGTTGTATCTGGCCGGGTTTTTCACCGGCATTACCGCTTTCGTCGGTGTGACACTTGCTCACATGAGTCGCCGTTCCGCTACGGGTCTCAAGCGAGCCCAGTTGGACTGGCAGATCAGGCTGTTCTGGTATGGCTTTCTGGCGCTGGCTGCGATTGGGATGATCCATCTCATGGTGGCCGGGTTGGGCGCGATCACGGGTGGTCTGGGTCTGGTCTTCATGGTCATTCCCTGGGGGCTGACTCTGACGTGGGGGATCCTGACAGCCTGGGCGATTGTCCGAGGCATCCATGCCGCGCTCATGAATCGTTCCGTTGTGTCCTCCTCATCGTTCTGATGCCAGAGAAAGCTCCACCGATGTCCTCTTTCCGTATGATTCTTCCCGCCCTTCTGGTCGCAACCTGCCTGTCTTTTTCGGGAGCGTTCGCCGCGCCGCTCAACCAGAGCGTCACGTCTGATGATCTGTCTTACACCATGCTGCCAGAAGGGGGTGTTATCTCCAGCATGAGCGGTGATGTGCAGATTCAGACCTCCAATGGCCCTCTCTCCATTCGTGGGGTGAGTGGTGACATCAAGATATCAAAAAACGAGGGACCAACCTCTCTGACAACAGTGAGTGGAGATGCCCAGATTGGTCAGGGTCTGGGGGCTGTGCAGATCAAGACTGTCAGCGGAGACATTGCCGTCGCCCATGCTGCAGGCGGAGCGGCCCTTATGACAGTCAGTGGTGACACGCAGTTGGGCGAGGCCGCAGGAGATGTGACGGTTAAAAGCACCAGCGGGGATCAGGACGTCACGCTGGTTTCTACCGGCAGCGCACGGAAGATCATTCTTGAAACCGTCTCAGGCGACGTAACGCTTCATCTTCCGCATGATTTTGGCGGTACATTCGATATTACGCTTCGTCAGAGCCGTCAGCAAAGTGCTGTTCCGCTAGAGCAGTCTCTCGGTCTGACGGTACAGTTTGGTCCTTGGGAGAAGCAAGGATTTCTGTCCAGCGAAAGCAGGACAATCACAGCCACCGGGACTGTCGGAAATGGTCGGGATCATGTCACGATCCACGGTGTTTCCGGGAAAGTGCGAATTCTTCAGGATTGATCCTGCCACCCCAGACGCTTCAGCGCCTCCGCCATAGCTGGGGGCGGTGGAGCAACGGCTTCCAGGTCACCTTCCGGCAAAGCGACATGCAGATTGCGCGCAAGAAGGTACAGGCCGTTTGCATCGCTTTTGCCATAGACCCGATCACCGACGATCGGTGTGCCTAGAGATGCACAATGAATTCGGGCCTGATGGGTTCGGCCAGTTAGAAGCTCCAGTTCCAGCCAACTCCGTCCCTCTGCACGACCAAGAACGCGCCAGCGTGTCACGGCAACGTCTCCTTTTGGATCCACGATCATGCGCCATCCTGATGGATTGGATTGGCGCAAAAGGGGGGCGGAAATTTCGCCCTCATCGTCCGTTGGTGTGCCCTCAACAACAGTCCAGTAAAGTTTTCGAACCTGCCTGCTCTGAAAGGCCGCCTGTGCTTCGAGCAGCGCGGTTTTGCGGCGTGCGATCAGGAGGCAGCCAGACGTATCTGCGTCCAGTCGATGGGCCAGCCATGGACCGCCGCGCGGATGCGTGACCAGTCGTGTTTCAACGGAATCCTGCGTTGAGGGACCGGGATGAACCGCCAGCCCTGCGGGCTTGTTCAGAACCAGAAAGCGTGGCGTTTCCAGCAGGACCGGAAGATCCTGCCCCAGATAAAACAGACCTCTTGGGGCAGAGGAAGGGGCCGCGTCCTGCCTGACAGGCCGCTGGCGCCGTCGATCATTCCTCATGGGAAGACGGGCGACGGGCCAAAACCTCGCGCTTGCCCACATGGTTGGCTGGCCCGATGATGCCTTCCTTTTCCATCTGGTCGATCAGCTTCGCGGCGCGGTTATACCCAATCGACAAATGGCGCTGGATGAAGCTGGTCGAAGCGCGGCCTTCGGTCATGACGATATCCACAGCCTGCTCGAACAGGCTGCCTTCTCCGTCGCCACCGCTTCCGCCGCCGCCCATGCTTCCGCCGGACGAGCCGCCTTCCTCATCTTCACCAGACACCACATCGTCATTGTAGATCGGGTCGCCCTTGGAGCGCAGATCCGCCACGACTTCTTCAACTTCTTCATCCGCCACGAACGGACCGTGGACACGCGTAATGCGACCGCCACCCTGCATGAACAGCATGTCACCCTGGCCCAGAAGCTGTTCGGCGCCCTGTTCCTGAAGAATGGTGCGACTGTCGAACTTGCTGATGACCTGGAAGGAAATACGGGTCGGGAAGTTGGCCTTGATGGTGCCAGTAATGACGTCAACGGACGGACGCTGCGTCGCCATGATGACGTGAATACCAGCGGCACGGGCTTTCTGAGCCAGACGCTGTACTGCCGTCTCGATTTCCTTGCCCGCAACCATCATCAGGTCGGCCATTTCGTCGATGACGACGACGATATACGGCAGGTTTTCCAGCGGGACCTGCTGTTCATCGAAGACGGGTTTACCCGTCTCAGGGTCAAAGCCGGTCTGAACGCGACGCGTGACCATCTCGCCGGAGGCGCGAAGCTGGCTGACGCGTTCGTTGTAGCCGTTGATGTTACGGACTTGAAGCTGCGCCATCAGACGATAGCGGCGGTCCATTTCCTGCACCGTCCATTTAAGGGCGCTGACGGCCTTGGTTGGCTCCGTCACAACCGGGGTCAGAAGATGCGGAATGCCGTCATAGATCGACAGTTCCAGAATCTTCGGATCAATCATGATCAGGCGGCACTCTTCCGGGCTGAGGCGGTAGAGCAACGACAGGATCATCGCATTCACACCGACCGACTTACCGGAGCCTGTCGTACCAGCCACCAGAAGATGCGGCATCTTGGCCAGATCGGTATAGACCGGCACGCCCGCAATATCCTTGCCGAGCGCAATCTGAAGGCGGCCCGTTCCGTTGGTCCATTCCGGCGTCAGCAGGAGTTCAGAGAAGTAAACGGTTTCGCGCTTGGCGTTCGGGACTTCGATACCAATGACATTACGTCCCGGTACAGTCGCGATACGGACGCTCAGCACGGACAGGGAGCGTGCTACGTCATCCGCAAGACCGATAACGCGGGACGAGCGGATGCCGGGAGCGGGCTCCAGTTCATAAAGCGTGACGACCGGGCCCGCATGAATGTCTCCGATTGTGCCCTGAACACCATAGTCAGCCAGCACACTTTCCAGAAGGCGCGCATTGGATTGCAGCGTTTCCTGTGAAGGACCTGTCGTGGCGTGGGCCGGTGGCGGGTTCAGCAGCGACAGGGGTGGCAGGACCCAACCCGTCGCGGCAGGAGTGCGGGCCGGCATGGGGCGTGCCACCGGTTGAGGCTGTGCCGGGCGCTCCGGGCGGCGCATCCCGAACAGGCTGCGGCGCTGTTCGGGCTCCGGCTCAGGGGGCTCGATGCTGCTCTGTGGAACATCATCTTCCGCATCGTCTTCAACATGCGAGCGCTGGATCGTCTGAACATTCCGCTGTCGTGCAATCTGCGCCAGCCGTTCTGCATAGGGGTTGGACGGCGCCTCTTCTTCTTCCGACAACTGTGGAGCAGGGGCGGGTGGTTCTTTACGCAGTGCCGTAGGGTGCTCGTACGGGTCTTCCGTCGTCTCCATAGGGGGCTGCATCCACCCCGTATTTTGCGGCACGAACGGAGATGGGCGCGTTCGCGGATCGCTCTTTCCAAAGCTTCGACGCAGGAAGGAAAGCGGGGCTGCATCAGGAGCTGGAACGCCTCCCGCACTACCGGGTTGAAATTCGTACTGGCGCGGATCAGGTGCCGGGCGATCAGACGTCTGCGGGCCGTTCATACGGCGCGCCAGACGCACGGGCTGACGGGCCAGAAGCGCTGCACCCTGACCCATGGCGCGCCACTCGCGCCACTGAAGCCCCATGGCCAGCGGCATCAGAATGCCCATCAACAGCAGAACCAGAAACACAGCCAGTGCGCTTCCGGCGGACCCGGCTTCGGCATGGGCAGCATCCAGCAGGCGGTGAGCAAAGGAAACGCCCATTTCGCCCCCAAGACCCGCCGCCGTCGGCCATGCAACTTCAAGTCCCGGAATGAGCAACTGAAGCGTACCGATAAAGGTCGCCCCCGCTGGAAGCAGCAGGAGAGCCGCCGCGATGCGGAGGATTGGCGCGCTCATGCCGTGATGGCGGACCATGCGCCACGCCCAGGCCAGCAGAACAACAATCGGCAGACCACTACCCAAGCCAAGCCACTGCACCAGACCATCGGAAATGGTTGCGCCCGTACGGCCAAGAAGGTTTGTGGGTTCCGTACCTGTCGAGGTGTTGAAGGACGGATCGTGCGGATTGAAGCTCCACAGCGCGATGCCGATGGCAACGGCTGCGATCAGAAATCCGAGACCCAGCAACTCCAGCAGACGCGCATTCAGCGCGCTCCGGAGTTTGGGTGTCATGTGACGGTCGTGTGCCTCACGGACAATGTTGCGCACTGTGCTGGTCGATCGGCTGAACACGGCCAAGTCTCGTCACCCCGTCGGTTTTTTGGATTACGGCTTTCAGATTACGTCTGAATTATACCTGACAGGCCACTGAATACAGTAGGAAAATTAAGGAACAGTGGAGGAATGTCGCCAGATCGTCACCTTCGCCGCGCCGAATTTCCGGATTGAAAGCGGTTCGGCCGGAAGTGTGGGGGAAAAGTGTTCGGAAGGTGGCACAAACGGGGCAAAATCCTCGGTCGCACCTGTCTCGGCAACGACCAGCGCTCCTTCGGCAATCCAGCCGTTTCGGGCCAATGCGCGCAGACCCGATTCGACCAGCGTTTTCCCGTAAGGCGGATCAAGAAAGATCAGCGTGTGAGGCTCCGCGGCTTTTGGCGGATGCGTAACGCTGCAACTCAATACGCGTGAACGGTCACGGGCCCGGCAGATATCCAGATTGGTGCGCAAGGCATTCAGTGCGTTGCGGTCCCGCTCGATGAAGGCCGCACGCTGTGCTCCACGGGACAGAGCTTCCAGGCCTAGTGCGCCTGTTCCGGCATACCCATCCAGCACGATGGCCTGTTCCAGCTCTTCCTGACCGTACCATGGCGCATGGGCCAGCATGTCGAAAATGGCCTGACGCGTCCGGTCCGAGGTTGGGCGCGTCCGCTCGCCGGTTGGGGCTACGAGCGCGCGGCCTTTGTTCTCTCCGCCAACAATCCGCATGGATCAGCGGGTCCGCTTACGGGTAGGGGCAGGCAGGTCGGGGATCTGCTCACGCAGCGTCTTGCCGTTCACTTCCTCAAGCTCACGCGCTTTCAGGGAACCAAGCTGGAACGGCCCGTAAGACAGACGAATCAGACGGCTCACATGTAGGTTCAAGCCCTGCATCACGCGACGGATCTCACGGTTCTTGCCTTCACGCAGAGAGACCGTCAGCCAGGAGTTATCGCCCTTCTTGGAATCCAGTTCTGCTTCGATGGAGCCGTATTTCACGCCCTCATATTCGAAACCGTTCACCAGCGACGCCAGACGCTTCTCGTCTACCACGCCAAACACGCGGACACGGTAACGGCGCACCCAGGCATTGCCCGGCAGTTCCAGACGGCGGGCCAGTTCGCCGTCATTGGTCAGCAGCAGAAGCCCTTCGGAGTTGATATCCAGCCGACCAACGCTGATGACGCGGGGCATGCCTTCCGGAAGGGAGTCAAAGACCGTCTTGCGTTCCTGCGGGTCACGATGCGTGGTCAGGAGGCCGTCCGGCTTGTGATAACGCCACAGGCGGGTGCGCTCCGGGTTATCCACGGGCTTGCCATCCACCAGCACAATGTCGCCCGGCTGAACAAAGGTCGCCGGATGCGTGACCGGCTGCCCACCAAGCTTGATGCGATTGTCTTCAATCATGCGTTCCACATCCCGGCGACTTGCTACGCCAGCGCGGGCCAGGAACTTGGCAATGCGTTCGCCTCTTGGTGCGTCGGATGTTTCTTCAGGGGTCGGGGTAAAATCTTCGGTCATCGTGCTGCTGCCTCCACCAGCGCCGCATACAGGCGACGGTCGCCGGGGTCGAGGGTGAATTCGGGATGCCATTGTACACCAATGGCGAATTTCGGACCGTCCAGTTCAATCGCTTCGATCACACCATCCGGTGCGAGAGCCGAAATCCGTGCCTCACCAGAGCTGCGGACGGCCTGATGATGGGAGGAGTTTACCATCATTGTGGGCATGCCGACAATTTCCGCTAATCGGGTGTCTGGCACGATCGACACGGCATGGCCCGGTTCGTGTCGTGGATTGGGCTGTTCGTGCTCCAGTTCCGGCGGAAGATGCTGGATCAGCGTGCCACCTGCGTTCACGGCTATCAGTTGCATGCCGCCGCAGATCCCGAGGATGGGAATATCCCGTTTCAATGCGGCCCGCAGGAGTGCCAATTCCGCCGAGGTTCGTGCGGGACGCGGGCTCGTCAGGGGATGAGGATCTTCATCATAAAGCGCCGGGTCGACGTCAAAAGCTCCCCCTGTAATGACCAGCGCATCCAGCCGCGCCACCATGGCTTCGGCATCGGCCGTGTAGCCCAGACAGACCGGTAATCCGCCAGCCTCACTGAGAGCTGTCAGGTAATTTTCACGCAGCGCGTGAAAAGGATAACGCGAGAATTTTCCGCCGCCGCCGGGCTCGTGATCCAGTGTTAGGCCGATGAGGGGGGCAGAATTCTGAAAGCGGGATGGACGGGACAGGGTCATGCACCGCATCATCGCATCATGATTCAGGCCGATACAAGCCGCGCCATGCAGATGGCGCTCGATGCCGCGGACGAGGCTGCCCGTCATGGGGAAGTGCCCGTGGGAGCTGTCGTGCTTGATGCGGAGGGAAAGATTCTCGCCGTGGCCCGTAATCGTGTGGAAGAACTGCATGACGGGTCAGCGCATGCTGAACTCCTGGCCATGCGGGAAGCCGCGCGGAAACTTGGGTCCCCTCGGCTGACCGGATGCACATTGGTCGTTACGCTGGAGCCATGCCCGATGTGTGCGGGGGCGATCGTACATTTCCGCTGCGAGCGTGTGGTGTTTGGGGCTTACGATCCGAAAGGTGGTGGCGTGGATCATGGCCCTCGCCTGTTTGAACGTCCGAATTGTCTGCATCGCCCGGAAGTCATCGGGGGCGTACGGGAGCGTGAAGCCTCGGAGCAACTCCGGGCTTTTTTCCGACGTCTCAGGAGAGCGTAACAAACAAAGACTTACGGATGTTTCACGTCCCGGTCAGCTTGGTGAACGGGAACACAGTTCATAGTCTGACGTATAACGACCGAACCGTTCCTCTGTAACAATCGGGACTGACATGACCACACGTTTCCGCGCCTCCCTTGCTGCTCTCGCTGCGACGACCTTTCTGGTCGCCGCTCCCGCCGCCATGGCGGACAATGGGGCCATCAAGCCGCAGACCAACGTTCAGGCGCTGCCGAATTTCGTCACGCTCGTGAAGCAGGTGAAGCCTGCCGTTGTTTCCATCACGGCCCATATCAAGGCCGACGTTGCCGAGCAGGAAGAAAACGGCCCGGGCGGCGGCGGCGGCGGCATGCAGGGTTCGCCCTTTCCGTTCCCCTTCCCGTTCCAGATGATGCCGCAGCAACAGCAGCCGAACCGTACGGTCGAAGCTCGCGGGTCCGGCTTTATCATCTCGGCTGATGGCTATGTCGTCACCAACAACCATGTTGTGAATGGCGCCACCAAGGTTACGGTCACGCTGGACGATGGCACAACGCTTCAGGCCAAGATCATTGGCCGTGACCCGAAGACGGACGTTGCCCTGCTTCGCGTGAAGCCGACGGGCAAGCTGCCGTTCATTGATCTGGGCGATTCTGATGACGTTCAGCCGGGTGAATGGGTCATCGCAGTGGGTAATCCCTATGGCCTGGGCGGAACCGTCACGGCGGGTATCGTCTCCGCTCTGGGGCGTGATCTCCATTCTGGTGCGTATAACGACTTCATTCAGGTTGATGCGCCGATCAATCATGGCAATTCCGGCGGTCCGCTGTTCACACAGGACGGCAAGGTTGTTGGCATCAACTCCATGATTATCTCGCCAAACGGTGGCGGTTCGATTGGTATTGGCTTCGCTATTCCGTCCAACACCGTGAAGTCTGTCGTCGAGCAGCTTGAGAAGACCGGTCACGTCACACGGGGGTATTTCGGCATCGAAGGGCAGGACATTTCCCCGACGATGGCGCAGGCCCTCAATCTGAAGTCCCCGGAACCTGGTGCTCCGCCGCATGGGACGCTGGTTGCGTCCGTGTCCAAGGGGAGCCCGGCCGAGAAGGCTGGCATCAAGAGCGGGGACGTAATCCTCACTCTGAATGGTCATCCGGTGAAGAATGGTCATGATCTGGCCGTCAAGGTCGTTGCGATCGCGCCGGGTACGGACGCGACGGTGAGCCTTCTGCGTGATGGCAAGCCGATGGACGTGAAGTTCACGGTGGGCAATCTCGCCAATCAGGATCATGGCGGTGATGGTGCGGATAGCAGCCAGTCTGCCGGTGCCGGCAAGCTGGGTGTGTCTCTTGCATCCCTGACGCCGCGTGCCCGTCAGGAACTGGGCCTTGATGACAGTGTTCAGGGCGCAGTTGTCGCGGATGTTGCCCAGGGCTCGCCTGCTGACCAGTCCGGCATTCGTCCGGGTGACATCATCGTAGGTGTTGGAAACCACATCACCCCATCGCCCAAGGCTGTTGTCGCACAGGTGAAGGAGGCTCTGGGCCGCAAGCAGCCGCCGCTTCTGCGGATCCTGCGTGATGGTCAGCAGCTCTTCGTCGCAGTCTCGCCAGATGGTTCTGATGACAGCGGTTCGGACGACGCACCGTAAGATCCCAGCCTGATCTGATAGCGCCAAGGCGGAGAGATGATGTCTCTCCGCCTTTTTCATGCCCGTTTTGCGGAGTGAAGTCAGAGTTCTGTCACTGGACAGTCCTGTCCGGATGAGTTTTTGTGATCCGCTGAAGCGTTCGTGCGTTACGGTCGCTTAAAACGCGGATCTGTCTAAGGATTTTTGGATCAATGGCCAATATCAGCCCACTCGCCGGGAAAACGCTCGATCAGTCACAACTGACGGACATACCGGCTCTGGTAGCCGCCTATTACGATCGCAAGCCGGACGTCTCCATCCCGACTCAGCGTGTTTCGTTCGGGACTTCAGGCCATCGTGGCTCCTCGTTCCATACGAGCTTCAATGAAGGGCATATCCTCGCCATCTGCGAAGCCATCTGCCGTTATCGCAAGGCGGAAGGCATTGATGGCCCGCTCTTCATCGGCATTGATTCGCACGCTCTGTCCGCTCCCGCGCAGCGCTCTGCCATTGAAGTCTTCGCCGCGCATGGCATTGACGTCCGCATCGACCAGAACGACGGCTACACGCCCACCCCTGTTATTTCCCACGCCATTCTGACCTACAACAAAGGCCGCACGACCGGTCTGGCTGATGGTGTGGTTGTCACGCCGTCCCATAACCCGCCGACGGACGGTGGCTTCAAATACAACCCGACGAATGGTGGCCCGGCGGATACGGCCGTGACGAAAGCCATTCAGGACATAGCGAATGAGCTGCTGGCGGATGGCCTGAAGGACGTAAAGCGCCTGCCTTACGACGAAGCCAAGAACGCACCGTCCATCAAGCGCTATGATTACGTCACGCCGTATGTGGCCGATCTGGAAAACGTCATCGACATGGCGGCCATCCGTGATGCGGGTGTAAAAATTGGCATTGATCCGCTGGGTGGCGCAGCCGTTGGTTACTGGAAGCCGATTGTTGAGAAGTACGGCCTGAACGCTACGATCGTCAGCGATGTCGTGGACCCGCAGTTTGCGTTCATGACGGCAGACTGGGACGGGCAGATCCGTATGGACTGCTCTTCACCCTACGCCATGGCGCGCCTCATCAAGATGGGCGAGGACTTTGACGTTGCATTCGCCAATGACACGGACGCAGACCGTCACGGCATTGTTGCCATGCCGGATGGCCTCATGAACCCGAACCATTATCTGGCCGTGGCGGTTTCGTACCTCTTCCAGAATCGCCCAGAGTGGAAGCCGGATCTTGGCGTCGGCAAGACGCTGGTGAGCAGTGGTCTGATTGACCGTGTTGTCGCGGATATGGGCCGCAAGCTGGTCGAAGTGCCGGTTGGCCTGAAATGGTTCGTGCCGGGCCTGATGGATGGCTCGCTGGGCTTTGGCGGTGAGGAAAGCGCAGGCGCGACGTTCCTGCGTCGTGATGGTTCTGTTTGGACGACCGATAAGGACGGGATCATTCTCGGCCTTCTTGCTGCGGAAATCACCGCCAAGACGGGCAAGAACCCGAGCCAGCATTACCATGAGATCATAGCCCGTCTCGGAACGCCGTACTATGCGCGGATCGACGCTGCGGCGAACCCGGAGCAGAAGGCCAAGCTCAGCAAGCTGGCGCCCGAGCAGTTCCCGCTCGAAGACCTTGCTGGAGACAAGATCATTGCCAAGCTGACGAAGGCACCGGGCAATGGCGCGGCGATTGGAGGCCTGAAGGTTGTGACAGAAAACGGCTGGTTTGCAGCCCGTCCGTCTGGCACGGAAGACGTTTACAAAATCTATGCCGAAAGCTTCAAAAGCCCAGAGCACCTGAAGGCCATTCAGGACGAGGCGCAGGCCGCGATTTCGAAGGTCTTTGCGTCGTAACGCTGAAGCATTTCTGCTGAAAATCAGACAGGCCCGTCATTCACCGAATGGGAATGACGGGCTTTTTTTTATGGCGTTTTAACCGGCCAGACTGCGCTTCAGACGGGCAAGAGCGCCGGGAAGACCGCGAACCGTCAGAATCCTGCCCGTTTCGTCATGATCTTCTGACAAAACACGGGCACTCTCATAGATTTCGCCAATTAGGCCCTGTTTTGCGTAGGGCAGTACCAGAACGTCTTCCACCATGTCGGCCTCGAAGAACGCAATCAGCGTTTCCCGCAGGGCGCTCACATCTTCCGGGCGGTGCGCGGACAGCGGAATGGCATCCGGGTGCTTTTCCAGAAGCTCGGCGCGTCTGGCCTCATCAACGCGATCCATCTTGTTCAGAACAAGCCGGGAAGGGACCACATCCGCGCCAATTTCGTGCAGAACGCTGCGGCTGACTTCAAGCTGCGCTTCATATGTCGGGTCCGACGCATCCACGACAAACAGCAGCAGGGACGCTTCCAGCGCTTCGGACAGCGTAGAGCGGAAAGATGCAACCAGATCATGCGGAAGCTGCTTGATGAAGCCCACCGTGTCTGAAATCAGAATACGGGGCCGTGTTTCCGGCTGGAGCGTGCGGACAGTCGTGTCGAGGGTCGCAAACAGCTTGTCCTGAACGAGAACCTGACTGCCTGTCAGGGCCCGCATCAGCGAAGATTTGCCTGCATTGGTATAGCCAACCAGCGCCACGCGAAGCTGGTTTTTTCTGGCAGAGCGCCGATGATCGCTATCCCGTTGCACGGCTTCAAGCTGGGTTTTGAGTTCGGCCAGCCGGTCCCGGATCTTGCGGCGGTCCAGGGAGAGGTTGCTCTCACCTGCGCCTGGCCCCTGCTGTCTGCCTCCGCCATTCGACGACTCCCGCAGGCGTGGCGCGACATAACGCAGGCGCGCCATCTCGACCTGAAGCTTTGCTTCCCGTGTGTTGGCATGACGATGGAAAATCTCAACGATAACGCCTGTTCGATCCAGCACCTGCGCGCCGGTCGCCCGCTCCAGATTTCGGATCTGGCTGGGGGTCAGCTCATGATCGACGATGACGAATTCAGGACGGCGGAGATCATCCGTCTCTTCTTCAATATCTTCATGGGAGTTTGCCGCGCCTTCAAACCGTTTCCGCGCTTTCGTCATCGGTGTTTTGACGATGGGCGTGATGATGCCCCGACCACCCGTGATGTTGGCCAGTTCTTCAAGCTTGCCAGCGCCCAGAATGGATGCTGCCCCAGTGCCTTCTCGCTTCTGTGAGACGGAGCCGACGACCTCGTAGCCGAGCGTTTTGACCAGCCGCCCCAGTTCCTCAAGGCTTGCCTCATGGGCGATGTCATCGACGTCGGGCGTCTGGATGCCGACAAGGACGGCGAGCGGGGTAGGGGATGCGGTTTCCATCCGGCAGCTCATAGCATGAATTCCGGCAGTGACGCGCTAATCCTGCAGGGCTGCGCGTGATCCCGCGAAAGCGGCTTTATGGGTATCATCAAGAGGCGGCAGAAAGAGAAAGTGGCTGCATTTTCCTGAGGAAGCGTGTTGTCTGGCCGTAGTCCCTGCGGCATGAGGGGGCACACTCAGAAACTCCTCTTCGCTGTCAGCAGGTTTTCCAGATGTCAGAACACACTCCTATCGGGCTCGAAAACGAGACCCGAGCCGTCAAGGCGCTCACCCATTCCGGCAATTTCCATGCTGATGAAACGCTGGGCTACGCCATCCTGCATTATGCGCTGGCACCAGAAGGCGATCTGCGTGGACGTGTTCTCGGAGAGCCGGGCACGGACCGTCTGACATTTGTACGTACCCGCTCGCCAGACCGTATCACAGAAGCGGATATCGTCTTTGACGTGGGTGGCGTTTTTGACCCGACCAAGGGCCGCTACGATCACCACATGAAGGACAAGCCGCTGCGTGAAGACGGAGCGCCGTATAGCGCTGCTGGTCTGCTGTGGAAGGACTACGGGCTCGCTGCTGTCCGCAATATCGTCAAAACGCCGGTGGATGAGGCAACTCTGACCGCCATCTGGCAGTCTCTGGACAAGTCCCTGATCATCCCGGTGGATCAGGACGACAATGGCGTTGCCAAGATGGGCAAGCTGTCTCTGGCCGATATCGTGTCAGCCTGTAGCCCGCCTTGGGATACAGCCGAACTTTATGGTGCGGAAGAAGCCAAAAAGCAGGAATCTCTCGGCTTTGCGAACGCTGCCACGGCTGTTGCGGCGCATCTGGTCAACATGGTGGATCGTGTTCGCGCCAGCCTGAAAGCCGCCAATCGCGTCGTGCAGGCTTACGAAGCTGCGGAAGACAAGCGCATTCTGCTCATGGAAACGGGAATGCCGACTGAAAAGGTCATTTTCGAGCGTGATCTTCCGGTCGTGTACGTTGTGTCACCCGCTGGCCCGGAACAGTGGAATGTGAAGGCCATTCCGCCTGTACGCGGGGATTTCGGTCAGCGCGTTTCCCTGCCGGAAGCCTGGGGCGGTCTGGAAAAGAAGGCACTGGCCGAGATTTCCGGCGTGCCTGACGCAGTTTTCGCTCACCCCGCCCGTTTCATCTGCGGCGCAGGGAGCCGTGAAGGGGCCTTGAAGATGGCGCGTCTGGCGCTGGAGATTGATGCATCTCTTAAGGCTGGCAATTGATTGAAAGGGTTGATCCGGGATTTGACCGGATCAACCATCCTGTTCAGGCGGCGATTTCGGCCAGAAGTGCGTCCACGTCTTCTGGGCGTGTGTAATAGCTCGTCACCAGACGGATCAGCGTGCCGGGAACACCTTCCGGTGTTGGCCAGCGGTAAAAACCGTATCCTGCCTCTTCCAGATCCTTCAAAAGAAGGTCCGGAAGAATGACGAAAACCTCGTTGCTCTGCCGTTCATAGGGCATCTGTGCCGCGGCATGACGGCGAAGCCCGTCCACAAGCCGTTGTGCCATAGCGTTGGCATGGACGGCATTTTTCAGCCAGACATCGTTCTGCAAAAGCGCTAGAAGCTGGGCGCTCAGGAAGCGATGCTTGGACCACAGATTTCCGCTGCGCTTGATGCGTCGCAGGAAATTCTTCATCAGCGGTCGTGTACGATCATTGAGGAAGAACACCACGGCTTCGGCGGCCATGGCACCTGCTTTTGTGCCCCCGAAGCTGAGAACGTCTACGCCCGCTTTCCAGGTCCCTTCCGCTGGGGTGCAACCCAGATGGGCGAGGGCATTGCCCAGACGAGCGCCATCCAGATGTACGGAAAGGTCATGCTCATGCGCGATGCGGGACAGTTCGGCCAGAGTGTCCGGGCTGTAAACTGTGCCCCATTCATTGGCCTGCGTCAGGGAGAGTGCCTGAATGACGGGGCTGAGAATCCCGCTTTCCGCATTGCTTTTGAGAACGGGAGGGACCGTCACGGGGTCCACCTTTCCGTCCGCAGACGGAATGCAGATCAGTTTGGCCCCGTGCATATAGAATTCGGGAGCCCCGCCTTCGTCCATGTTGATATGTGCGCTCTCATCACACAGGACGGCGCCATACGGCGAAACAAGTGCTGACAGGGCCACACTATTGGCGGCTGTCCCTGTGGCGATCGGGAAAACAGCGACCTCGGTTTCGAAAACTTCCCCGAACCGTTCGTTCAGGGAACGGGTCAGATCGTCTTCTCCATAGGACCCGACACTGCCTTCATTGGCCGCGATCAGGGCGGCCATGACTTCAGGGCAGATCGGTGTGACATTGTCACTGGCGAAGTTCTTGCGTATTTCCTCGGACACGAAACCATCCTTTTTCCTGCGCACAACGCGGGCTGGCGTAAAGCGTAACTGAAACCGCAGCCTGTTGTCATCCGGAGAGCCCATGAGCACGTTTCCCCCTGAACTGGCCGGCAAACTCATTGATGGCAAAGGCATTGCCCGGTCTCTGACAGACCGTGTCGGCCGAGAAGTGTCCAGCTTTATCGAGCAGGGCAATACCCTGCCGGGTCTCGCCGTCGTGCTGGTCGGAAACGATCCGGCTTCGGAAGTCTATGTGAAGAACAAGGCCATCCAGACGCATCGCGCCGGAATGCGATCCTTCATGCATATGCTTCCGCAGAGCACATCGCAGGGGGAGTTGCTGGATCTGATTGCGCAACTGAATGCCAACCCGCAGATCCATGGCATCCTCGTGCAGCTTCCGTTGCCGCCGCAGATCGATCCGGTCGTGGTGACGAATGCCATTGCCCCTCACAAGGATGTGGACGGTCTTGGGGAAGTCAACGCGGGTCGTCTGTCGCTGGGCATTGAGGGTATCGTTCCCTGCACGCCACTTGGCTGCCTGATGCTGCTTCAGTCCGTGCACAAGGACATGACGGGCAAGAATGCAGTCGTCATCGGCGCATCTAGCCTGGTGGGTAAGCCCATGGTGCAGCTTCTTCTGAAAGAGAACTGTACGGTCTCGATCGCCCATATCCATACGCGCAATACGCGCGAACTGGCCCGTGAGGCAGATATTCTCGTCGTTGCGACAGGTAAGCATGGTCTTGTCCGCGGGGACTGGATCAAGCCGGGTGCAACCGTGATCGACGTCGGCATCACCCGTATTCCGACACCTGAAGGCAAGACCCGCCTTGTTGGGGATGTGGCGTTTGAAGAAGCGCTTCCTATTGCTGGCCATATTACGCCGGTTCCGGGCGGTGTCGGTCCGATGACCATTGCCTGTTTGCTGCACAACACGCTTCAGGCGGCCCGCGCTACGCAGGGTCTGGGGAAGGACGATCTTTTCTGATGCGCGTTTCTGTTGAACTTGTTCCACGCTCGGAAGAGGCGTTGTTTGAAGACGTGTCGGTGGTCCGCAGGGTGCTGCCGTCCGTTGATCTGCTGAATATTCCGGACCTCATCCGGTTTGATCTGCGCAGTGATGAGGCTGCGGCGCGCGTCAATCGGGCGTCTGGCCTGACTGTCATCCCGCATATCCGCGCTATCGACATTGCGCCCAATGCGCCGCTGCCGGGTGCTGACCGGCCGGAACTGAACGCTGTTCTCGTTGTCGCGGGTGACCCGCTCCCTGCTGGCAGTGATCGGGTGGCTTATCCGAACACGTCTGCACAGATTATCGAGCGGTATCGCCGCGAAGCGCCGCATCTGGATGTCTATGCGGTCTTCGATCCCTATCGACGTGCCCCCTGGCAGGAGCTGGAAGACGTTGCGCGCAAGAAAGACGCCGGCGCCTGCGGGTTCTTTACGCAGCCCCTGTTTGATCTGCATATGCTTCAGTTGTCCATGGACTGGCTGCGCGATGACACGGTGTTCTGGGGGATTTCACCGGTTCTGGGCGAACGGTCCCGGCGATATTGGGAACGCGTTAACCATGTGGTGTTCCCGAAAGACTATGATGACACGCTGGACGGAAACATTCGTCTCGCTCGCCAGATGCTGACGCTGGTGCGCGAAAAGAACGACAATACCTATCTGATGCCACTGAAAGTTGATCTTGCGTCCTATCTGGGTGGACTGAGTGATATTATAACGGGGTAAGAACTAACGAGAGCGGAGATCATAGCCCGGATGCACGCACGTCTTTTCCTCTTACCGCTTCTGGGAGGCGTGCTGGTTCCAGCCGCACTTTCCGCTAAAACCCTCTCCGATCCAGCGCCAGTCTTTGCCCCGTTAACCCTGCCAGACGCTCCGAATGTCTATCGGTCGGGCTCCGGTCTGCCGGGCCCGCAATACTGGCAGAACCGCACGGACTATACGATTCGATCCCGGATCGATACGCAAACCCATGTTCTGCATGGTTCGGAAACCATCACCTATACAAACAACAGCCCTGAAGCTCTGGACGTTTTGTGGGTTCAGCTTGAGCAGAATCTGTATCGGCAGGACTCTCGTGCGTCGTTCTGGGGTAAGTTTCCGTCTGGCGGTCATTCGTCGGGGATGGAAATCGAGCATGTGTCGATTGTGCAGGGTGGACGCGAAGTCGACGTGACACCGCTGGTATCCGATACCCGAATGCAGCTTCGTTTGCCCCGGATGCTGGACTCCCACGGCGTCGCGTTCGTCAAGATCGACTGGCATTACACCATCCCGGGCGAATGGGGTGGCCGCACGGCTGTCACGCCGTCCCGCGAAGGTGAAATCTATGAAATCGCCCAGTGGTATCCGCGGCTGAGCGTTTATGATGACCGTGCGGGATGGAACACGCTGCCGTATCTGGGGCAGGAGTTTTATCTGGAATATGGGAACTTCGATTACTCGGTTACGGTGCCATGGAACTTTACGCTGGTCGGATCAGGCGCTCTTCTGAATCCTGAGCAAACGCTGACTGCTACAGAACGCTCCCGTCTGGCACAGGCTGCACAAAGTGACAGTCGCGTCATGATCCGCACGATTGATGATGTGACAGATCCCAAGAGTCATCTGAAGCAGTCCGGCGAAGTGACCTGGCATTACGTCATGCGCAATAGCCGCGACGTGGCCTTCACGGCCTCTCCAGCGTTTCTGTGGGATGCAGCCCGTATTAACCTTCCGCCGGTCGTGCCTTGGACGAATTATCATGCGGTTCCGCGTCTGGCGATGTCCGTCTATCCGCGTGAAGGTATTGGTCCGCATGGCTGGGATCGTTCGACGGAGTATGTGAAACACGCCATCGAGTACTTCTCATCCCAGTGGTATGAATATCCTTGGCCGAACGCCATTAATCTTGGTGGTCACGGTGCAGGTATGGAATATCCAGGCATCGTGTTCGATGGCATGAGCGACCGTGACCCGCAGCTCTTCTGGATCACGACGCATGAGTTGGGTCATGACTGGTTTCCGATGATTGTCGGGTCTGACGAGCGCCGGAATCCGTTCATGGATGAGGGCTTCAATACTTTCATTGACGCCTACGCCTCAGACCATTTTCATAATGGCGAATTCGCGCCCAAACGTGACCCCGAGTTTGCACCGAAAACCGGCAATCCCGCACAGGATATCGTTCCTGTTTTGATAGACCCGGCTGCGCCTAACCTGATGACGGGTGCTGACGAAATTTCCGAGAAATACCGCCACAGCGTGACGTATTTCAAAGGCGCATATGGTCTGAAACTGCTGCGCGAGCAGATTTTGGGGCCAGTGCGCTTCGATGCTGCCTTTCGTCGATATATTGCTGTCTGGGCTTACCATCATCCGTCACCGTCCGATTTCTTCCGCCTGATGAGCAGCGAAGCAGGCGAGGATCTCTCCTGGTTCTGGCGTGGATGGTATTTCACCAATGCGGCCCCGGATTATGCTGTGGGGGCGGTTGAACAGCATGGAAATGATCCCGTATCCGTTCAGGTCTTCAACTACGGAACCTTGCCTCTTCCGGTTGTTCTGCGTGTTGAATATCAGGATGGTACAGTGGTGGACCGTCGTATCCCGACGGAAGCATGGCGCCAGACCAGCGATCTCAAGGTGACGTTTGAACCGCACGGTGCGGTGAAGGCCGTAACACTGGACCCGGATCACGTTATTCCGGACATCGACCGGGCTGATAACCGGAAGTAAAGTTTGACAGGCGCTGATGTGGAAAGCGTATCAGGGTCACAATACAGAAAACCCCCTTCGTCAAATGGCGAAGGGGGTTTTCTTTACAAAAGGAGTTGGACCGCTCAGCCAACCATTTGAATGGCCATATGCCCTTCGGTAGGGGCGGAGGCTCCGTAAGGAGTGGCCGCTACTGGCGTTGGTGCCGAGAGACCTTCAATCATGTCCTCGTTAATGTCGATCAGTGCCTTGAGAGACGTGTCCGAATTCAGAGCTACGTTGGCGTAGCGCATGGACCAGGTGCCAACAGTTGTCAGGTCCTTGCGCAGGATCTCGTCCAGAGGGCAATCAACGCGCTGCACGCCTTGCAACAGAATTCCCCAAAGCTTGAGGTTTGCAGAGAGGGCAGACTGCCGGTCAGAGTGAGTCTTGGCTTTGGAAAGCAGATCGTTGACGTGTCTGAACGCCATGGCTTCCACTTCACGGGGAGGCAGATAAGTGCCGGACTGGTTCTGGTACTGTGACATGCCATAGGTCACGAAAAGAGGCTCCTTTTCAAAAGGACGGTTTCAGATGTTTCCCGGTGAGAGAACTGAATGCATCCGGAAAACGTCTGAAGCAGTCCGAAGAGGGGCATCGGAAGAACCGATGCCCCACCATCATCAGCCGCGGAAGAGCGACATGATGTTGGAAGACTGCGAGTTCGCAATCGACAGGGACTGGATGGCCAGCTGCTGCTTCGTCTGTAGGGAGGTCAGCTTGGCGCTTTCTGCTGCAAGGTCAGCGTCCGTCAGAGCACCAACGCCGGTTGTCAGAGCGTCGGACAGGGTGCTGTTGGACGTCTGAAGCTGCGTAACGGTGTTAGAGGCCACACCGATGCTGGAAGAAATACGGCTCATCTTGTTGATGGCGCCTGTTACCGCCAGCTGAACGACATCCGTGCCGGAGGTCGTTGCAACAGTGGAGGTTCCCGTGGCGTTTGTCAGGCTGACAGACGGCGTGGTTGCCGTTGCGTCTGCTGCGTCGAGGTTGCCACCAGCAATCGTCAGGGTGCCATCATTGGCCATCTGGGCACCATAACCAGCGTTACCAAGAGCTGTTACCAGCGTGGAGAGCTGATCGTTCTTCGTGGTGGTGGAAGACGCGCCGGAGACGTCAACATCGACAACCTGCGTCAGCGTCTTGGCATTGCCGTTGGCATCCAGATCACCAACCTTGGCGATGTTGTAGGTCATGTTGCCGCTGGCATCAGCCTTGGCTGTAATGCTGTCGCCATTGGTCAGAGAATAAGTTGTCGTGCCGTCAGAAGCCGTCTTGGACGTGGCGCCAGTAATGGTCAGTGCTCCGTTGGAGCCGACGGTTACCGAGGTCGTGTTATCTGTGAGGCCTGCTGCGATGGCGGTTCCAATGGATGTTGCGGCGCCATTCGTGGCATCACCCGGCTTGGAATCAAGCACGAAAGATGTCGTGATGGCAGGGTTGGAAGCGGTTGCATTTGCGCTGTCGGCGGAAGACTGGTTCTTCAGAGTCAGCGTCGTAGCGGTCGCACCTGTGCCAGCCAGCGCCGTGATGCCGCTCGTGGAAATCGTGACGCCCTTCATGTCCGTGCTCAGGCCCTGAAGGCCCAGACCCGTCGACGTGGCGTCAGCACCGTTCAGCGTGAACAGGTTGCCGTTGATGTCCTGCGCTGCGGAAATCTGCGTGTACTTGACGCTGTTGCTGGTAGAACCGGACAGCAGGTTCACGCCTTGGAAGGTTGAGTTGGACGTGGCAACGTCGATCTGGGACAGATAGCTGCTCAGCTGGGAGTTCAGCGTATCCTGGTTCTCGCCGTTGTTGGCAGCATTCGTGACCGTTTCGGACATGCTGCTCAGGACGCCAGAGATAGAGGATGCCTGTTTCGTGGCGGTGCTGAGCACCTGACCAGCGAACTGAAGACCCGTAGAGACGCCGGACAGGGCCGAAATCTGGGAGTTCATTGTCTGGGAAATGGCGTAGATGGCCGGGCTGTCAGAAGCGGAGCTGACGCTCTTGCCTGTGGAGACAGCATTCTGCGTCTTGCTCAGCTGGTCCGTCGTCTGGTTCAGGACCTGAAGAGCCGACATGGCGGCTGTATTTGTATTGATGGACATGGACATCGAGATATTCTCCGTCGGTGCAGTTTTGCCCCTTCACGATAGTCTTTGAATGGTTAAGGGAACCTGAATCTGCATCGTTAAAAAACGACGACGAGGTCTGACGGGAAAATGGCAAACAACCGGTAAATTTCATGCAGTTCTTGCATTTTATGAATAAGAACGAAATAAGAACATGGCATGAAGAAATCTCTGTCCGAACGTCTCGCGATTCTGTCCGATGCCGCGAAGTATGATGCGTCCTGTGCATCCAGTGGTTCCACGCGCCGGGACTCTGCCAAAACGGGTGGTCTTGGGTCCACAACCGGTAACGGAATCTGCCATGCTTATACGCCAGACGGCCGCTGCATTTCGCTTCTCAAAATCCTGCTGACCAACTTCTGCGTGTATGATTGCGCCTATTGCATCAACCGGTCTTCTTCAAACGTAGAACGTGCCCGCTTCACTCCAGACGAAGTAATCTGGCTGACGCTGGAGTTCTATCGGCGCAATTGTATCGAGGGTCTGTTCCTGTCCTCGGGAATCATTCAGTCCTCGGATCACACCATGGAACAGCTTGTTCAGGTCGCGCGTGATCTGCGATTGAAGCATGGATTTCGGGGATATATTCATCTCAAGACCATTCCGGATGCGTCTCCCAAGCTTTTGGAAGAAGCAGGTCTTTACGCGGATCGCCTTTCCATCAATGTCGAGATGCCGACAGAAACGGGCCTCAAGGATTATGCGCCTGAAAAGGACGCAGGTGGCATCCGGCGTGCCATGGGAGATATGCGGCTTAAGATCGATGCGGCAAAGGAAAAAACGCATACCGGCCGCCGTGCAGCACGGTTTTCACCGGGCGGTCAGAGCACCCAGATGATTATCGGAGCCGATGCTGCGACGGATCGGGACGTTCTGGCCAGCAGTTCCGGTCTGTATGGCTCTTACGGATTGCGCCGGGTGTATTACTCGGCATTCAGTCCTATCCCGGATGCATCCGCTATTCTGCCGGTTCGCAGTCCTCCGCTTCAGCGCGAGCATCGGCTTTATCAGGCCGACTGGTTATTTCGGTTCTATGGTTTCGAGTTTGGGGAACTGACGGCATCCCGGCCCGGTGGAATGCTGGATCTGGAAATCGACCCAAAGCTTGCCTGGGCTCTGGATAACCGTGCACAGTTTCCGGTGGATCTGAACCGGGCGTCCAAGGAAATGCTGCTCCGGGTGCCCGGTCTGGGGGTGAAAACCGTTCAGGCTCTTCTAATGGCGCGGAAGCACAGGGCGATCCGTCTGGAAGATCTGGGACGCCTGAATGTGTCCATTAAAAAGGTGCGTCCGTTTGTGAAAGCGATCGGATGGAGCCCCGCGCGCCTGACCGATCGACAGGATTTGCGAACTCTGTTCCTGCCCGCGCCGCAGCAGATGAGCCTTCTCTGATGTCTGTTGTTGTTACTCTGGCAGACACCAGCGCGTTCGAGCCTTGGCGCCAGACGGCGCGGGCTGCCCTCCAGCGTGAAGTTCCTCCTGAGCAGATTGTCTGGTGTTTGCAGGGAAAGAACGCAGATCTTTTCTCCTGTGCGGAGACGACGTCTTTTACCGGCGAGATCAAGCGGGACGTCAGGTTGAAAGCCTCCAATCTGCCTGTTCTGAAAGATGTTCTGTGCCATTCCAGCCCGGAGCGGTTCGCACTGGCGTATCGTCTGCTCTGGCGTTTGCAGGAGGATCCGGATCTTCTGTCCGTTCCCACTGACCCGGACGTGGGTCAGGCCCGGCGCATGGTGCAACAGGTTCGCCGGGCCGCGCATAAAATGACAGCATTTGTCCGTTTCCGTGAGCAGGATCCAACCGAAAACGGTCGACGACGATTCCTGTCATGGTTCGAGCCGGATCATCATGTTCTGGAGAAGGTCTCGTCCTTTTTTGCCAAGCGTTTCGCAGACATGGACTGGCTTATCCTGACGCCGAGAGGTTCCATAAGTTGGAATGGCACCACGCTGAACTGCTCGTTCAAGCCGTGTGAAAAGCAGGCTCTTGAGGATGATGTCGAACAGTTGTGGCAGACCTATTATGCCTCGACTTTCAATCCGGCCCGTGTTCGCACAAAAGCCATGCGAAATGAGATGCCACGCCGGTACTGGAAGAATCTGCCGGAAGCCGCCCTGATTCCTCAGCTCGTGGCGGAAGCTGAAAAGCGTGTTGCGGAAATGGCTGCGAGAGAAGCGTTGCCTGCGCCAAAATTTCATCAGGCCATTCAGGCCAGACAAAGCGCTATCACCATTCAGGCCCATGTTCCCGGGAGTATGACGGAGCTTGCACAGGATATTCGGGCCTGCCGGGCCTGTTCTTTGCAGTGTCACGCTACACAGGCAGTGGTGGGAGAAGGGCCGGAAACGGCGAAGGTGATGATTGTAGGGGAGCAGCCTGGAGATCAGGAAGATCTGGCAGGCCGTCCGTTCGTGGGACCAGCCGGGCAGCTTCTGATGGGATGTCTGGAAGAAGCCGGCGTCGCCCGCGAGGCGCTTTACCTGACGAATGCCGTCAAGCATTTCCGATTTACGGTCAACGGTCGACGACGCATCCACCAGGCACCTGGGGTCGAGCATATTTCTGCCTGTCAGCCGTGGCTCAAGCGAGAAATTGCCCTGGTGAAGCCGAAACTGATTGTCTCATTGGGGGCAACGGCTCTGCGAGCGGTGAGTGGTCCCTCGGATCGGTTGAAAGACGTCCGTGGCACCTTGCAAGAGCATGCAGGCGAGGGGTGGGCGCATCTCACTCTGGCCCACCCTTCGTGGATTCTCCGTCTCGGACCGACAGACCAGGCGGAGCGGGAGCGTCAGGCCCTGATTGCCGGGCTGAGTAAGATCAAGGGTGTTCTCTGAAAAAGACACATGGTCAGAGGATTGCGCTGACCCTTTCTTGAAGAGCGAAAAATTTCTTTTTGTGAGGCTGCGACGAAAAAGAAAAAGCGTTCCCTCCAGAAAGGAAACGCATCAGTTTTTTCCGGCTTGAAGGCTGAGAGACGATATGTCATGGATGACCGAACCGATCGGTCAATGGGCCCGTTACAGGGTACTCTTCCAGCCGGTCACTTCGGACAGACCCGTTAAAGCGAGAGAGACGATAATGGCGCAAGGCGACCAGGCGCAGGCCGACCAGCAGTCCGGAGCGTCCGGAAAACCGCAGAAAAAGCGCAATCCACTTGTCAGGATTATTCTGATTCTGGTGGTTGTTCTGGTTCTGGTCGGAATTGGTCTCTACCTTTTCCTGACCCGCAATAATATTGAGACGGACGACGCCTATACGGCAGGCCGCAAGGTTGCCATTGCCCCGCATGTGAACGGGTATGTCACCCAGCTTCTGGTGAACGACAACCAGTATGTTCATCGTGGCGACCTGCTTCTGACCATCGATGACCGCGACTACGCGGCATCCCTGCATAAGGCTCAGGCAGCTATCCAGCAGGCCGAAGCCAACATGCAGGCCTATCAGTTGATGGTTGAGGTCGCGCACAAGAATTATCCCGGCCAACTTGTGACGGCACAGGGTAATCTTTCAGCAGCGCAGGCTCAGTTGACGAAAGCCGAAGCGGATTACAAGCGCCAGCGCAGCGTTGCCCGCGCGGCAACGTCCCAGCAGGATATCGACTATGCGCGTGCGGCTCTTGAAGAAGCCCGGGCCCGCGTGGTTCAGGCTCAGGGCCAGTTGACGCAGGCTGAGCCGGTCAAGGCTAATGTGGCGAATGCTGATGCTCACGTGTCACAGGAGCAGGCCAATCTTAAGTCTGCCCAGGCGTCTCTGGAGCAGGCTGAGCTCAACATGGAATGGACGCAGGTTCGCGCGCCGAACGATGGCTGGGTATCCCAGCGTAGCGTCGAGCGTGGCAACTTCGTCCAGACCGGGCAGCAGATGTTCTCTATTGTTGAGCCGGAAGTCTGGGTTGTCGCTAACTACAAGGAAACGCAGCTGACGCATATGCGTCCGGGCCAGAAGGTGGATATCGAAGTCGATGCCTATCCGCAGCTCAAGCTTCAGGGCCATGTGGATTCCATTCAGCTTGGCTCGGGTGAATCCTTCAGCACGTTCCCGCCGGAAAATGCGACGGGTAACTTTGTGAAGACGGTTCAGCGTATTCCGGTGAAGATCCTGATCGACAGTGGTCTTGATCCTCATCTGCCGCTGGCTCTTGGTATGTCTGTTGTTCCCACGGTCTACGTAAAATGAGCGATACTGCCGGGCATCAAGACTGGAAACCCAGTCATAATCCGTGGCTTGTGGCCATTACGGTCACGCTGGCGGCCTTCATGGAGGTGCTGGACACCACCATCGTCAACGTGGCGCTGCCACACATCGCGGGATCGCTCGGCAGTTCCTATGACGATGCCACTTGGGCGCTGACGTCCTATCTGGTGGCAAACGGTATCGTTCTGACGATTTCCGGCTGGCTCTCCCGGCTGTTCGGGCGGAAACGATACTTCCTCATCTGTATCACCATGTTCACGGTGTCGTCCTTCCTGTGTGGATTGGCGACATCGCTGCCCATGCTCGTCGTTTTCCGTCTGATGCAGGGATTTTTTGGTGGCGGGCTACAGCCGAGCCAGCAGTCCATCATTCTGGATACCTTCCCGCCCGAAAAACGCGGCGCAGCGTTTGGCATGACGGCTATTGCGACCATCGTTGGTCCGGTTCTCGGTCCGATGTTGGGTGGCTATCTGACGGACAATTTCTCCTGGCGCTGGATTTTCTTCGTCAACGTTCCGTTCGGTATCCTGACGGTCATGGCGGTTACGGCTTTCGTGGAAGATCCGCCATGGGAGAAACAGAAGCGCGAGAAAATCGACGTGATTGGTATCAGTCTCATTACGCTGGGGCTGGGCTGTCTCGAAGTCATGGTCGATCGTGGCGAGGATGATGATTGGTTCGGATCGAACTTCATCATCACCATGGCTGTTCTGGGCGTGATCGGCGTTCTCGGTGCGATTGTCTGGCTGTGCTATGCCAAGGATCCGCTGGTGAAGTTGACGGTTCTGAAAGATCGTAACTTCGCGACAGGCATGTTCCTGATCTCGATGGTCGGTGCGACGCTTTATTCCTCCGCGATCATTGTTCCGCAGTTTGCGCAGCAGGTTCTGGGCTATACGGCGACAACGTCAGGGCTTCTGCTTGCACCGGGCGGTGTAGCGATCATCATTCTCATCCCCTTTGTGGGACGACTGATGAAGTTCATCCAGTTGCGTTATTTGATCGCATTTGGATTTTTCTTCATGGGCATGGCCATGTTCCAGGCGGCCAACCTGTATGCCGGGATTGATTTCAGACATCTGGTTTTCTACCGCATCACCCAGACGGCCTCACTCGCGTTCCTGTTCGTGCCGATCTCCACGATCGCCTATTCTACTCTGCCGCGAGAACTGAACTCGGACGCATCGGCGCTCTTCAGTATGGCGCGAAACTATGTGGGATCCATGGCCATTTCTCTGGCTACGGCGGCGATTATCGAGACCCGGCAGCGGCACCAGACCTATGTGACCGACAACATGACGCCGGGACGGCAGGAGTTTACGAACTACATCAATCAGGCGCAGGCCGTGGGGGAAGCGCATGGCCTCACACCTGCCGCCGCGCATACGTTTGCAATTCATCGCCTGTTTGCAGAGTTCACATCGCAAATCTCGATGCTGGCTTACAACGAAGTATTCCGCTGGATCGGTATCATCGCGATGTTCGTGGTTCCGCTTTGCTTCCTGCTGTCACCCAACAGCACGAAGAAAACGGAACCGGCTGGGGGTCACTGATGACGGGGACCGTACATTTTCATGAACGAATCTGCCGTCCTGCTCGCCAAAAGGCTGATCGCTTCCGGGCTGTCATCGACCTGCAGCATGAGGCGACGACGATGAACGATGCGGGCCTGACACAGGATCATGAGCTGTTCGGCGGCGAATTCAGGATCTTCGATGTGAAGTTCTCCCGCATCGCTGCGACGGCGGAGCCAGTCCGCCAGATTGTGCAGGGTGCGCCCGAAACCATAGCGCCAGAACGCATCGGCCAGATTGGGGAACTTTCCTGCCTCGCCAACAATGATGCGGTACAGGTCCATGGAAGTGGGGTTGAGCATCATCTTGATGGCGCTTTCCGTGAGACGCCGCAGGACAATGTGAACATTCTGTCCGTCTTCACGCGAGATGGCCTCGATGGCGGCAAGTTTAGTCTTGCTACGTTCTTCGAAAAACGCAGAAAACAGGGACGCCTTACCGTCAAAATGATTGTAAAGCGTGCCTTTCGAAACGCCAGCCTCTCTGGCAATCTGGGACATGGACGCGCCTTCGTATCCACTCGCCAGAAAAACCTTTTCCGCCCCCTGCAGGATCTGCTCGCGCTTGGCGCGCAACTGGCACACAGACGCGCTGGTTTCGTCAGGCGTGCTCTGGGTGCGGGGGACAGGGGTACTGGTCATGAGGGGACAGGGTCCTTTTGTGGTTCTTCTACCGTCTTCATTATGCTGACCGAACTGGTCGGTCACCGCAAGATCATTTCCGTATCAGGAGTTTCTTTGTGAGCGCAGCCTTTCTGTCCCGCGCGCTGCTGTCAGGCTGCGCCCTCGTCGCTTTGTCCGGTTGCCTGCGGGTTGGGCCGGAATATCATGAACCACACCCTTGGTCCCCCGCGCATTATGCCGACCATACGGCTGGTGCGCCTGAGAGCGTGACAAGTGAAGCCAAGGCCGCCAGCAAGTGGTGGACGGTCTTCAACGATCCGGAACTGGCTTCTCTGGAAGATCGTCTGGTTCAGCAGAACCTGTCCTTCCGCCTTGCGACGGCCAATCTGGCTCAGAGCCGTGCACAGCTTCTGATGGCGGGTGCTGAGCGCTTTCCCGGGCTGAGTGCTTCTGGTTCCTATACCCGCAGCCAGTTCAGCACAAAGCAGATGCAGGAAATCATCAGCCGGGTAGGGGGCAGTATTGCCAAATCCGATAATGGGCTTCTTGGTGATCGGGGCAGCAGCATTTTGAGCGGTGCCGCCAGTGGTGCCACAATTCCGCTGCTCAATCAGTGGAAAACCTCTATTGATGCCAGCTACGAAATCGATCTCTGGGGCCGTGTCGCGCATCAGTATGATGCTGCGAAAGCAGATCTTCAGGCAACGGACGAGGAACGCCGGTCAGTCCTGATTGCCCAGCAGGCCGATATGGCGCGCGGTTACATGGCCCTGCGGGGAGACCAGAAGCGCCTTCAAGTGCTTCAGGATAACCTCGCGACGCTGAAGCAGATCGTGGATATTTCCCAGAGCCGCTATCACAGCGGTCTGGTGACGGAAGTGGATGTGGATTCTGCACAGGCCCGTCAGCACGATACGGAAGCACAGGCAGCGCAGCTTCAGCAGAGTATCGCGCAGGAAGAGAATGCCCTGGCCCTTCTGCTCGGTGCGCCTCCGGCTAGCCTGAATGCAGAACTCGAGAAAAATGCCGGTATTCCGGTTGTGCCGCCGGTTGTGCCTGTAGGGCTTCCGTCTGAACTGGCTCATCGCCGTCCCGATATCCGGGAAGCCGAAGCCAAACTGCGCGCGTCCGTAGCAGAAGTGGGTGAGGCGACAGCGGACTTCTATCCGAAGATTACCATCAATGCGGATTTCGGTTTCCAGACCCTGTCCTTCCGGGATCTCGGGTTCTGGAATGCCCGCGCTTGGAATGTGGGGCCATCCATTTCCCTGCCGATTTTCCAGGGTGGACGTCTGCGCGGCCAGTTGGAACTGAAGAAATATGCGCAGAAGGCTGCGGCAATTTCCTATCAGCAGACGGTCATTCAGGCCTGGCATGACGTTGATAATGCCCTGATTGCCTATCGTGACGAGCAGCTTCGTCATCAGGGTCTGGAGCGTGCGGTGAATGATAACCGCAAGGCGCTTCAGTTGGCCCAGAGCCAGTATCGCAGTGGCCTGACCAACTACCTGAATGTGTTGAATGCGCAGGGTCAGCTTCAGTCCGCCCAGATGAGCCTTGCCGAGAGCGATGCAACGGTCGCGACCAATCTGGCCCGTCTTTACAACGCTCTTGGCGGCGGATGGGAAGACGTCGTTCCGGCATCGCAGGACGTCACCAGAACGAAGCTTGCTTCCGCAACACCGGGTCCCTGAGACCCGGCGTCAGAGTTTGGAGGGCTGTCTCCCGGGGCTGTTTCAGCTTTGGGCGATGGATTTGCCCTTTGAGCCAAGGATTTCGAAAGCCTCGCCCATACGCTCCGTAACGGATTTTTCACCTGCGCGGAGCCATTTGCGAGGATCGTAAAGGGACTTCATAGGCTTGTCTGTCGCGGGGTCGATCTGGTGCTGGAAGGCAACCGGATGCGCGCTGACATAAGAGCCGACGCCGTGAGCGAAAGCGAACTGGATATCTGTATCCAGATTCATCTTGAAGGTGCCGTAAGCCACGGCATCCCGGATTTCTTCCAGACTGGACCCGGACCCGCCATGGAAGACCAGCGGCAGAGGCTTCGGCCCGCTTCCTGTGGCTTTCTGTACGGCATCCTGTGAATTCTTCAGAATTTCCGGACGGAGTTTGACGTTACCTGGCTTGTAAACGCCATGAACGTTGCCGAAAGACGCGGCGATGGAGACCATGCCAATAGGCGAGAGCAATTCCCAGGCTCTCAGCACGTCTTCCGGCTGGGTATAGAGATGCGCATTGTCCGCACCTTCCTCCAGATCATGTCCGACGCCATCTTCCTCGCCGCCCGTGACGCCCAGTTCGATTTCCAGGCCCATGCCAAGGGGTGCAAGGCGCGTCAGAAGTTTTTGGGAGAGAGCCAGATTGTCATCAAGCGTCTCGGCGGACAGATCGAGCATATGGGATGAAAACAGCGGGCGACCCTGAGCCTTGAACTCGGCTTCGCTGAGGGTAATCAGGTCTTCAAGCCAGGGAATAAGCTTGCGATCAGCGTGATCGGTATGAAGAATGACGGCGACACCATATTCTTTCGCCAGAAGATGAACGTGATGCGCCATTGAGGCTGCCCCAAGAACACGGGCGCGATGGGCATCCGGCAAGCCTTCGCCGGCGAAGAAGCGGGCCCCGCCATTCGAGACCTGAATGACGACATCGGACCTGTTGGCTGCGGCGGCTTCCAGAACGGCATTGACGCTGTTGGTTCCAACGACGTTAATGGCTGGGAGGGCATATCCGCCGTCCCTGCATGCCTGAAGAAGAGTTTTATAATCGGCGCCTGTTACGACGCCGGGAGAAACGCTTGTCATGAGAGACTCCGGTCGAATGGCAGGAACCCTGATTAGGCTGGCCCTGCGTTTCATGTATTGTAAGGCAGAAAAATCTTTCCGTCATGAGCGCTCAAGATAAGGGAACAGTTCCAGCCCAGATTTGTTGCTTGTAGTGTTTGCCCCGCTGAGATTATGGAAAAGTATGGTGCCAAATCTTTCAGACCCCGATCTTCCCGCTCGCATTCTCGTCGTTGAAGACGATGCAGGTATGCGTACCCTCATTCTGCGTGCATTGCAGGGCGGCGGTTTCCGCGCCCGTGGTGTCGCCAGTGGTGATGAGATGTGGGCCGCCCTTGAGGTGGCTCCGGTCGATCTCATTATTCTGGACATCATGCTCCCTGGTACGAACGGCATAGAGTTGTGCCGTGCGCTGCGCAGTGGCCAAGGGGCAAGTCATCCTGATGAGACGCCGCCGTCACAGGTTCCCATCATCATGGTGTCGGCCCGTGGTGAAGAGCGTGACCGTGTCATGGGGCTTGAGACCGGTGCAGACGATTATGTGCCCAAGCCTTTTGGTCAGCGTGAACTTCTGGCTCGTGTCCGTGCGGTTCTGCGACGAGGCACTCCCGGCACGACAGCACCGGAGAAGGTTCGGCGTGAAAAATTACAGTTTGCGGGCTGGACGCTCGATCTCCGTCGCCGTGAACTGACTGATCCAAGCGGTGCGACGGTCGATATCTCCGGAGCTGAACACGATCTTTTGACCAGCTTCCTCGACAATCCCCAGCGCGTCATTGCCCGTGATCGTCTGCTGGAACTGTCCCGTACCCGTCTGGGTGATGTCTCGGATCGCAGTATCGACGTTCTCGTCAGCCGTCTGCGCCGTAAGCTGGGTTCTGATGCGGACCAGCTTATCCGTACGGTAAGGGGGCTGGGCTATATCTTCGTGGCTGAGGTCGAACGGGTCTGAATATTCAGAATCGGATCCTGCTGTGGCCGCTGGGGCTGGTCGGGCGTGTCTGCGTCGTCCTGACCGTAGCGGTCACACTGGTGTTCCTCGCCAATGCCGTTTTTTATGGCGAGGCTGAAACCTACATTGTTGATGACGTGCGGATTGCACAGCTTGGAGAAGGGCTGAGCACCAATTTGCGTGTGTTGGCGGCTGCACCTGTTACGCAGCGCTCCTTTCTGGCGGTTATGCTTTCGGGCAGTGAACTGAGCGTTGCTTGGCAGCCCGTGACATCCATGCCGCTGCTGCCGGGACACCGGCCGCAGGTCCTGCTGGACCTGACGAAGCGGCTGATCAAGGATGATCCTATCCTCGCTCAGGCCCAGCTTGATCTCTATACGCTGGGAAGCGGATCCCCTGACGTGCTGGGAACCGAGCGTCTTCCGGATGGAAGTTACATCCATTTCCGGGTTCCGGGGCTGCTGGGACGACATCATTTCACCCGTGGTCTGGCCTCCGCCGCGATTGCAGCCTGTGCCGTGGCAATCGCGGCGACCATGCTCATTCGTGGCCTGAGCATGCCCTTGCGGGCTCTGGCATCCGTTGCGGACAAGATTGGTTCCAATGAAACCTGGGTGCCACTTGCGGAGCGTGGTCCCCGGGAAGTCCGGGATGTTGCGCGCGCCCTCAACGCCATGCAGCGCCGTATTCAGAGCCTCATCAATGACCGGACGCAGGCTCTGGCGGCCGTTTCTCACGATTTGCGAACACCTCTGACACGGCTTCGGCTTCGATGCGGTTTTCTGAACGATGGGGAGGCGCAGGCCGCCATCGAATCGGATCTGGATGAGATGGAGGGAATGGTGAATGGCATTCTCGCGTATCTCGCAGGCGCGGATGATCCGGAAAAACCAAAGACCATCAATATTGTCGCTACGCTGACGACGCTCATCGATGACCACGCCGATCATGGCAAGGATGCCCGCTACGAAGGCCCGGATCGGGCGCTGGTCCGCGTCCGCCCCCTGGCGATCAAGCGTGTTCTGTCCAACCTGATTGAGAACGCCCTGAATTACGGGGGAAATGTTCTGGCCACGCTGACGGTGCGGGACGATGACTCCATAGAAATTGCCATTCAGGACAATGGTCCGGGTATTCCTGAAAGTGAATATGAGCGTGTTCTGACACCGTTCTACCGTCTGGAAGGGTCCCGCTCCCGTCAGACGGGCGGGATCGGGCTGGGACTGGCCATTGTGACCCGCGAGATTGCCCGGGAAGGGGGCTATTTACGTCTGGGGCGGGGCGATGCCGAAAAGGGGTACGGCGGGCTCTGTGCGACAATTGTTCTGCCGCCTGCCCGCAAGCCGACGATTGGTGAACGGCCACAGGTTTGAAGGCCGGGAAGTGGGACTGGATTGGTCCAGACCCTTGCGCCGAGGGCTGAAGTGGCACATGTCAGGGACGGACTGGACACTGAGGACATGACGACGATGTTCATTGAAACCGAAGATACCCCGAATCCTGCGACGCTGAAGTTTCTTCCGGGACGCCCTGTAACCGGAGACTCGCGCACGGTTGATTTTGGAGAGGCCTCAGCTGCTGAAGGGCGTTCCGAGCTGGCTGAAACGCTTTTTGCTCTGCCGGACGTCAAGCGCGTCTTTCTGGGCAGCGATTTCGTTTCCATCACCAAGGCGCCGGACGTCAGTTGGGGAGACATGAAGCCGGTTGTGCTCAGCACGCTCACGACGTTCTTTGAGAGCGGCAAAGCTGTACTCGCTGGCGGTGATGAAGCCCTGAAGTACGATGTTGCGCCGGAAGATGCTGACGTTGTGGTTCGCATCCGTGATTTGCTGGATACGCGTGTTCGTCCGGCTGTGGCTGGAGATGGTGGCGACATTGCTTTCCGGGGCTACAAGGACGGAATTGTTTACCTGACGATGCAGGGCGCCTGTTCCGGCTGTCCGTCTTCCCGCGCGACGCTGAAGCATGGTGTTGAGAACATGCTCCGTCATTATGTGCCGGAAGTGCAGTCTGTCGAGCAGGTCGAGGACTGATTTATGGACGACCAGACGTCTCTCCCCGTGACGGAGGCCCCGTGTTCCGGCCCTATGCCGGGCGCCGAGGTTCTGTTTACACAGGCCCGCACACCACGGGCTTTTTCCCCGCGGGCTGTTGGGGAAGACGTGTTGCGGCATTTGTACGATCTGGTGAAGCTGGGTCCGACATCTGGAAATTGCTCACCGGGGCGGTTCGTGTTTCTGACGACGCAGGATGCCAAGGAGCGTTTGCGCCCTGCCTTGTCGCCCGGGAACGTTGAACGCGCCATGGCCGCTCCTGTTTTGGCTGTCGTGTGCCATGATCCGCTGTTCTTTGAAGCGCTCCCCCGGCTTGGAAGCGATGAAGGGCTGCGGGACTGGTTTGCGGCGGATGTTGGTCTGTCTGAAGAAACAGCGTTCCGGAATGGGACGCTGGAGGGCGGCTATCTCATTCTGGCGGCCCGGATGCTGGGGCTTGCGGCGATGCCAATGTCGGGATTTGATTCCTTCATGGTGGAAGATGCTTTGCTGACTGCTTCAGGGTGGCGGGCGAATTTCCTGATTGGCCTTGGTTACCCGGCAGAAAACGAGCCTCATCCGGATCATGCTGAACCCCGTGCTCCGCGTCTGGACTTTGGCGAGGCGTGTCTGTGCCTGTGAGGACTGTGGTTTTCAATGGCGCAGGTGCAGGGACGGGAACGACCAATCTTATTGCTCTTGTTGAAGACGGACGTGTCGTTGCAGAAAAGCTTCTGACCGGACGAGGCGCGTCCGAGCATTTCGCGCCTGCCCTGAGATCCCTTCTTGAAGAAGAGCAGTGGGTCGAGGCTCCGGATGCGGTCGTTGCTGTGATAGGGCCAGGATCTTTTACGGGTTTGCGGGCGTCTCTGTCTTTGGCCGCAGGACTGGCCGCTGGGTGGAACTGTCCGACGATTGGCGTCACATTGGGAGCTGCGATCCGGGCTACGCTTGGACGGCCGGATGTTGCCTGTGTCAGTCTCGCGCGGCGAGGGCGGTTCTTTGTTGACCCGCCGAGGGGAGATGTTTTCGCAATCTCTGCGGACGATCTGGATGAGACAGTGTTTTCTGCGATAGCGGGGGACGGTGTTCAGGAACGATTGTCCTGGGGGTGTCCCACGATTAACTGTGTTGCTCCGGATGCGCTTGGAATCGTCCGTGCAGCGCAGGGGCAGGCTGCCGGGCCTCTCAGCCCTCTTTATGTTGATCCTCCGGAAGCAAAGCCGCCTGCGGCTGGACTGCGCCCGCTTCCCCAATGATAGCCGCAAAACCGGACCAGGTCTTTCAGGATCTGGGTGTGGAGGGGGCGCCTTTGCTGGCGGCCTTGCATGAAGAAGCCTTTCAGGGCGGGGAAGTCTGGAATGAGGCGGAGTTTGCCTCGTTGCTCTCCATCCCTGGAACTGAAGCGCTGGTTGTGACTCTGGAAGGGCAGCCTGCGGGCTTTATTCTGACCAGAACGCTTCTGGATGAAACGGAAATCCTGACACTTGCTGTCTCTCCCCGCTTTCAGCGACGGGGATTGGGACGTCGGCTGATTGAGAAAATCTTTCCAAAAGGTCAAATATTTCTGGAAGTATCCGTAAGTAACACGGCTGCGATGGCGCTTTATGAGGCCTGTGGATTTGTCCGGGCTGGCGTAAGGCGTGGTTATTATCAGGATGGAAGTGATGCCATCGTCATGACCTCTAAGATTTGACAATCAGAAGACAATAAAAACCGCTATCTTCCTGAACGTGAGTTTCGTCTATTATCTGGTGTCCAAGTGCTCGAACGGCGGTGGAAACATTCCGCTTTGGTTCTTCACCTTTGATTAAAACCCGGAGTTTTTGGCCGGAAGTCATGGAGTCCAGACGGGTGCGAACATACACAGTCGTCATTGGGCAACGCTTGTCTCTGATGTCGAGTGGAAATATTTCATATTCTGTCATGTCTCGTCTGCACCTTGTTTTTGCTTGATAGTAGTCAAAATTCACTGATAGAGAACTGCCCGTTTCCGGATGAAGGACTTTATATTATGTCGCAAGAGACAGCAGACCTTGATCTGCGCCACC
>NZ_BEWO01000008.1 GCF_002723975.1 Gluconobacter japonicus | reverse complement strand
AGAAGCTCCAGCATCAATCGCAGATTCAATATCTTTATGTGACAGAGCGTTACATGAACAAACGATCATTAGCTGCCCGTGGTTCCAGAAGGGATGCGGTAAGTCAATATAGTTCAATTGAGAGTGGTTCGCAAACGCAATTCGTTTAAATTTTGGACATGTGCATTTTTGGTGAGGCTGTTTTTTATGACGGGAGATTGCCGTTCCATTTTTGCACAACGGGTCTGATGGCAAAGTTGCTTTGAATTCGCACTACGCCAGGGAGTCTGGATAGTTCTTCTTTGTGGATTCGCTCATAATCTGCCAGATCGCGTGCGGCGACATGGAGGAGGTAATCTGCTTCTCCTGTCATGAGATAGCATTCACGGATATCGGCACATTCTCTGAT
This sequence comes from Gluconobacter japonicus, assembly GCF_002723975.1. Taxonomy (GTDB): domain Bacteria; phylum Pseudomonadota; class Alphaproteobacteria; order Acetobacterales; family Acetobacteraceae; genus Gluconobacter; species Gluconobacter japonicus. The sequence continues at coordinate 139,866 of NZ_BEWO01000008.1, read as the reverse complement.
CCGGGCTTCAAAGCGACGCAGGGATTCGTCCGTCAGGCGTTCCAGGGTGATTTGCACGATGACGGTCGTTAGATTGTGAACGGAGCGATCATCGATTACGGCGTGGTATCCTCGGATGATCCCTTTTTCCTCCAGCATTTTAACACGCCGCAGGCAGGCTGATGGGGAAAGACCCACTCGTTCAGCTAGATCAGCATTACTCATGCGTCCGTCATGTTGGAGTAGACGAAGAATCGATTCTGTGGTGCGGTCGAAGATCATGTCACAATTTTCCGTCTTTTCTGCGCATACGATGCATATATAGGTTTTTTTCCTGAAGAATATGCTGAAGATATGCAGGAAGTTTCATTACGTTATGGGTAGGATAAATCTATGACGATCTTATCAGGCCCGCATTTGTGGCCCGCATCCCGTGCTGGCGCTACGCTGACAGTTGATCTGGCGGCTGTTGCCCACAACTATCGCTTTCTATGCCGTAAGGCAGGTGAAGCTGTATGCGCGGCTGTTGTTAAAGCTGATGCTTATGGACTTGGGGCCGACAAAGTTGCGCCTGCTCTTGAAAAAGTTGGGGCTCGCGAATTTTTCGTTGCTCATGTGGACGAAGGAATTGCACTTCGTAAGATTGTTTCTGAAAGCGCGCGTATTACGGTCTTGCACGGCCCGCGTCCTGATGCGGCATCTGAGTGTGTTTATTTTAATTTACGCCCTGTTCTGAATACTTTGGAACAGGTTGAGCTTTGGAAAAAAGAAACTATCCGCCAACAGGAAGTGCTTGATGCGGTGCTTCAGGTCGATAGCGGGATGTCTCGGTTTGGTTTGTCGTGGCAGGATGTACAGGTTCTGGCAGATGATCCTGAGCGCCTGAAAGGTATTCAGACAAACCTCATCATGAGTCATCTTGCTTGTGCGGATGATCCTAAAAATCCTGCCAATGAGATGCAGCGGCAGAAATTGCTGGAGATGGCAGCTTATCTTCCCGCGGCACCTCTGAGTCTTTCAGCGTCATCCGGGATTTTTCTTGGGGCTGCGTATCATATGGGGCTGGTTCGTCCTGGGGCGGCGCTTTACGGAATTGCTCCTAATGCTGATGAAGCCAATCCTTTGAGGCAGGCTGTTCGGCTTCAGGCTCGGGTGCTTCAACTCAGGCATGTGGGTCCGGGAGACGGCGTTGGGTATGGTTTGACGTATCGGCCACAGGGTCCTTGTCGTATTGCGACTGTCGCTGTCGGATATGCGGATGGATTTTCTCGCCAGAATGGGGGGGCGGGGTGTGCCTGGTTTGGGGATATCAGACTGCCGATTGTTGGGCGTGTTTCGATGGATTCTTTAGCGCTTGATGTTTCGGCTGTGCCTGAGGCTCTGCTTCAGGTGGATATGCATGTTGATCTCATCGGGGCTCGAAGGAGCGTAGATGATGTTGCGGCCTCTGCTGGGACTATTGGCTATGAAGTTCTGACGTCTCTCGGTGGTCGGTATTATCGTGAATATATCGACTAAGGCGCTGGTGTATGGCTTTCTTGAATTCGAATGATTGACAGAACATTCTGAAACACCCAAATACACGAATGAGCATCGCGAGTTTTGCAAGTGCTCTTTCTGTTACGTTGAATTCGGAAAATTCATGTATCTCCGCCGTGATCGCGCCCTGACAGCAGTTTCAATTATGCTGGATGTTGCTTTTCATGCGGGACGTTCCGGTGTGGTGAGTGGTGCAGACATTGCCAAGCGGGGCAATATGCTGCGGCGTGGAATCGAGCCTGTTCTTCAGGCTCTTTCGCGCGAGAAGCTCCTGGATAGTGTCCGTGGTCCCAAGGGAGGGTATCGGCTCGGCCGGCCGCCGCAGACGATTACTCTTCATGAAATAGTTCAGGCCGTAACTGAAGAACGGGGCACCGAAGGAGAGGCGGCGAATCCTCTTGTAGAGAAAGTTCTGGAGCCGTTTTGGTCTATGATGAACGCGGAACTGGCCAAAAAAATGGAAGCTGTGACGCTTGAAGGGTTGCTGCGTCAGGCAGAAGAGGCGGGAATGCAGCGGCCAAGTCGCGCTCCGATCTCGTTTTCTATATAACAAAATAAAATAGTTATAAAAAAATATCACCAAGATACAGCGATAAAGCTTGGATAATTCACCATAATGGATCATTATTTTAAATGTTATGGTGAATTATCGTCCGCTCTGTAAGGGCAGTCTGTTTTTGTGTTTCTCTGATATGGTCTTTTTTATGATGAAAAGACCGGCGAGACATACGCCTGAACTTTGGTTTGAGGCTCACCTTACGTCAGTTCTGTTTCAGTCGAGGGCATCATGAAGCGAGCAGTACGTGTTGGTACCGATGAGAAACTCGTGCTGACGGCCAATCGTCTTCTGGATGGAGTGATTGTCTGGCGGGATCGGCTTGGCCAGTGGCGGCCGCATATTGGCGTTGCCGAGAAGCTTGATGCCGAACAGGTTGCTCCTGTTTTGGAGTTGGCGCAGGCCCGTGCTCAGGCTGATGGTGTCGTTGGTGTGTATGAAGTGGCGGTTAAGGATGTTGAGCCGCCCGAACCTGTAACCGTTCGTGAGCGTATTCGTGCGTATGGCCCGACGGTACATCCTGAATTTGCAGTGGAGACCGTGCAGTGAGTGTTCCTGTCGGCCATTATCAGTACGATCAGATTGACCGTGACTTTCTTGATGCGCGAATTGCTGAATTTTCAGAGCAGGTCGCTCGTCGTATTGACGGCACCCTGACTGAAGATGAGTTCAAGCCACTTCGGCTGATGAATGGGCTGTATCTTCAGCTTCATGCTTACATGCTGCGTATTGCCATTCCTTACGGCACGATCGATAGCAAGCAGATGCGGATGTTTGCGTATATTGCCCGTCGCTATGATCGGGATTACGGGCATTTTACGACCCGCCAGAACATTCAGTTCAACTGGATCAAGCTGGAGGAAACACCTGACATTTTGCGCGATCTGGCGCGAGTGGACATGCATGCTATTCAGACCAGCGGAAACTGCATTCGGAACGTGACATCCGATGAGTTTGCTGGTGCAGCGGCGGATGAGCTTGTTGATCCGCGAATTCATGCTGAAATCCTGAGGCAGTGGTCAACGCTGCATCCGGAATTCACGTTCCTCCCGCGCAAGTTCAAGATTGCCATCTCTGGTAGCCCGAATGATCGGGTGGCGGCACGCTTTCATGATATCGGCATTCTGGCGCGTCCGGGGGATGATGGGCGCACGGTGTTCCGGATATTCGTGGGCGGTGGTTTGGGGCGGACGCCGATTATCGGGCAGGAAATCTTTGATGCCGTGCCTGAAGAGCGTTTGCTGGCGACGCTTGAGGCGATTGTTCGAGTCTATAATGCTCATGGGCGGCGGGATAACATCTACAAAGCCCGCATCAAGATTCTTGTTCAGGCTTTGGGTATCGACGCTTACCGGGAGGCTGTTGAGGCTGAACTGGCTCAGATGGACCTGGAGCATTACCGCCTGACACCAGACATGGTGGATGCCATCCAGGCCCGTTTCGCAGTTCCTACACTGTCTGCGCCAGGCAATCCTGCTCAGGAGTTGGCGAACAAACGGCGCGAAAACCCGGAGTTTGATTTGTGGGTTCGGAGCAATACGCATCCGCATCGTGATGCAGGGCACATCATTGCTGTTGTTTCACTCAAGCCTGCGGGTGGGATTCCAGGAGATGCGACGTCTGCGCAGATGGATCGTCTGGCGGATCTGGCTGATGAGTATTCCTTTGGGGAACTGAGAATCACGCATCTTCAGAACATTGTTCTGGGGCATGTGCGGCAGGATCGTTTGTATGATCTGTGGACCAGCCTGAAAGAGGTTGATCTGGCGTCTGCCAATATTGGGCTGATTGGGGACATCGTGGCTTGCCCTGGTCTGGATTATTGTGCGCTTGCGAATGCGCGGTCGATCCCGATTGCGCAGAAGTTGGGTGCACGGTTTGGGGATGCGTCGCTTCAGGCGGAGATCGGGGCGCTTCGGATCAATATTTCTGGCTGCATCAATGCGTGTGGGCATCATCATGCGGGACATATTGGCCTGCTTGGGGTGGACAAGCGCGGTGAGGAATTCTTCCAGATTACGCTGGGTGGCAGGGCAGAGAACGGGGCCTCGATTGGTACGATTCTTGGTCCGGCTTTACCGGAAGATGATACGGTTGATGCAATTGCGCGGCTTGTTGACCGGTATCTCGGGATGAGGGAGAAGGGGGAGACGTTCCTCGATACGCTGGATCGGCTTGGGGATGCTCCGTTCAAGGAGGCGGCTTATGAGACTGTTTGAACTGGGTGAGCGGATTGCGAAGGTTCATGAGTCTCTGGTGACGTTGCCGGAGCTTGCCGAGAACACGGATGTGCGGGCGGTTTTGCTGGATATTGCGGATGATCCAGCGGCGCTGAAGCCTTATTTGAACCGGCTTGAACTTGTTGTTCTGCGATTTCCGATTTTTCGGGATGGGCGTGTTTTCACGCAGGCACGAGAATTGCGGGAATATTTACGGTTTTCCGGAGAAATCCGGGCTGAGGGGCATGTTCTGCCGGATCAGGCTGCTTTTCTGAAGCGCTGTGGGGTGGATAGTGTTGTGCTGCCGGACGGCAGCGACCCAGCGCTTTGGGAGCGTCAGTTGAGCCGATTCCCGGTGGCCTATCAGCGGTCTGTTCTGCCTTCGCGGCCGGTTGGGGCTGGTTTGAGAGTTGAGGAAGGGACTTAACGAGTCCCGAACCAGCCTCGGCGCCAGAACCAGAAGAGCGGCAGGATTGTGGACAGAACCATCAAGGTTAGTCCGTAAGGATAGCCGTATTTCCAAGTCAGTTCTGGCATATCCTTGAAGTTCATGCCGTAGATTCCGGCGATCAGGGTTGGCATGATTCCGATCGAGCTGGCGACGGTGAGGACTTTCATCCCGTCGTTCTGTTCTATGCTAATGAAGCCCAGTGTTGCATCCAGCAGGAACTGAACCTTGCTGACGATCTGGGCGTCGAAGTCGCTGAGAGAGGCGATGTCGCGTCCTGCGACTTTGAGGCGGGATTTGAATGTGTCAGCCGGGGTTGGGGATTTGCCTGCTGTGTCTCTGGTGGGCAGGGGAGAAGTTCCCTGATCCTTTACCTTTTGCAGGCTCTGGCTGATGTAGTCTTCCAGATAGATGCGGACCCGGTCGATGCCGAGAAGGCTGTCGCGGACTGTTGATGCCAGATCTCCGGCATAGCCGAGGCGGCGCAGTGTTTCGCGGAGCATGGCGCCGACGCGGGCGCGGTCTCTGGGTTGTTCGGCGTTGAAGACACGACGGGAGATGGTGTCCAGGGTTCGGCCAAGGCCCTCAAGAATATCTGCGAGGCGATTGATGATTTCCTCTATCAATTCGACTAGCAGTTCCGTTGATGAGGGGGAAATTTTTCCAGCCGGATATTCCGCCAGTTTTCTTCCGACAAGGTCGAAGGCGAAATAGTCTGTGTAGCGGACTGTGATGATTCTCTTTTCCGTCAGGATGAAGCCGACGGGTTTGGAAAATGAGATATCATCAGCGCGGCGGACAAGCGGGGTTGATAGATAGAGGCAGTTGTCCCGTTCATAGTGGCGGGAGGAGCTTTCGATCTCTTCCAGTTCTTCCTGCTTGGGAATGTGGACCCCAAGGAGTGTCTCGGCTTTTGTGATTTCGTCGTGGGTTGGATTGATGAGGTCAATCCAGTTGGTGGTGTTGATATCGACGTCTGGGCCGATCTCGCGGGCCGGTGTGCCGGCGGGCCGGGCGAGAAGCATCAGGCAGGAGTCCTTGGTCGGGAAACAGGAAGGTCTGAGTCATGTCGTGCGGTGACGTTCCATGCAAGAGGGACGTCGGGATTCGGTAAGCTACGTTTTTCCTGACAGATGTGTGGATGGACGTTCCTGCGTTGCCTTGGTATCGCTGGTCAGCCTTTTAAGCGGAACAGAGCCCGGTATGACGACCCCATCTTCTTCCCTGCCTAATTCCTTGCGCTCCGGACCGGACGAGCGCGGCCGTTTTGGCGTCTTCGGTGGACGCTTTGTGGCGGAAACGCTGATGCCTCTGGTTCTTGAACTGGAGGAAGCATATCGCGCTGCTCAGGCTGACCCGGCGTTTCGTGAGGAGTTGGACTATTATTACCGGGACTATGTTGGCCGTCCGAGCCCATTGTGGTTTGCGAAGCGCCTGACGGAAGAGCTGGGTGGTGCGAAGGTTTATCTCAAGCGTGAGGAGCTGAACCACACGGGCTCTCACAAGCTCAACAACGTCATGGGCCAGATCCTGCTCGCGCGGCGGATGGGCAAGACGCGGATTGTGGCTGAGACGGGTGCTGGCCAGCATGGTGTGGCGACGGCGACGGTCTGTGCGCTCTTCGGGCTGAAATGCGTTATTTACATGGGCGCGACGGATGTTGAGCGTCAGAAGCCCAACGTCTTCCGCATGCATTTGCTTGGGGCTGAGGTAAAGCCGGTAACGGCTGGGGCGGGGACGCTCAAGGATGCCATGAATGAAGCCATGCGCGACTGGGTTGCGAATGTGGCCGATACATATTTTCTGGTGGGCACGGTTGCGGGGCCGCATCCGTATCCTGAGATGGTTCGTGATTTCCAGTCCATTATTGGTACGGAAGTGAAGGAACAGATTGTCCGGGCTGAGGGGCGTCTGCCGGATGTGATTGTTGCGGCCATTGGTGGAGGCTCCAATGCGATGGGGATTTTCCATCCCTTCCTTGATGATGAGGATGTGCGTCTGATTGGTGTTGAGGCTGCTGGGCTGGGACTGGATTCCGGCAAGACGGCGGCGTCCATTTCCCGTGGGCGTTCGGGTGTGTTGCATGGCAACCGGACGTATCTGCTTCAGGACAAGCATGGCCAGATCGAAGAGGCGCATTCGATCAGTGCGGGGCTGGATTATCCGGGGATTGGGCCGGAGCATTCCTGGCTGAATGATATTGGCCGTGCCGAGTATGTTGGTGTGACGGATCAGGAAGCGCTGGATGCGTTCCAGCTTCTGACGCGGACGGAAGGTATTATCCCGGCGCTGGAATGCGCGCATGGACTGGCGCATGTGATGAAGATTGCGCCGGAGATGCCGAAGGACAAGATCATCGTGCTGAACGTCTCTGGCCGTGGAGACAAGGATATCTTCACTGTGGCGAGCCATCTGGGAGTGAACCTGTGAGCCGTATCAAAGCCCGTTTTGAAGCCCTCAAGAAGGAGGGACGGGGTGCTCTGATTCCGTATCTTCAGGCGTTTGATCCGGATTATGAGACCTCGCTGGAACTATTGAAGGCAATGCCGGCTGCGGGGGCGGATCTGATTGAGATTGGGGTGCCGTTCTCTGATCCTTCAGCGGACGGTCCGACGATTCAGGCGGCGGCGCTGCGGGGGCTGAAGGCTGGCGCGACGTTGGGCGGTGTGCTGGAAATGGTGCGGTCTTTTCGTGAGACCGATGCCGAGACGCCAATCATTTTGATGGGATATCTGAACCCGATTGATAGCTATGGACCGGCGGAATTCTGCTTTGATGCGGTTCAGGCGGGTGTAGACGGCATCATTGTCGTGGATATGCCGACGGAAGAAGCGGATCTTCTGGACTCCCATGCGCGGGAAGCGGGCTTGGATATCATCTCGCTTGTGGCGCCGACGACGTCTCGGACGCGTTTGTTCCATGTGCTGAAAGATGCGTCTGGCTTCGTGTATTATGTGAGCATCACGGGGATTACGGGAACGGGTAGTGCCAGCCAAGCGCAGCTTGAAGAGGCTCTTCCGAAGATTCGGGAAGCAACGGATCTGCCGGTTGCTATCGGGTTTGGGATTTCGACGCCTGAGCAGGCTTGGACGGCATCCCGGATCGGAGATGCGGCTGTTGTCGCATCTGCTCTGATCAAGACGATGGCGGGGACGCTGTCTGAGGGGAAGGCGACGGACAAGACGCTTCCGGCTGTTCTTGAGCAACTGATGGCATTGTCTGCGGCGGTTCGGGCCTGAATTCCGGTTTTTGGATTTGCAGGATTGGGGAGCGCATCGGGAATTATTCCGGTGCGCTTTTTTTGTTGTGGTCAGGCTCTGTTACGCAGGGATATACCGAACAGGATTGCGGAAATTCCGGCCATGAGCAGTTCGATGGCGATCAGGGTGCCGATCAGCCAGAGGCCAGACCATGGCAGCGTCATGTAGAGCAGAATTCCGATCAGGAGGGTGAAGATCCCGCTGACAGCGAGAAGGCTCCAACCTCCGGCTGTCCGATGACCTGCTGCCCAGAAAGCGCGGCTGATTCCCGCGAAGATCAGGCAGCCTGCGAGGATGGCTGTGATGAAGACTGAGCCTGTTGCGGGTTCTTCAATCAGCAGGAGGCCGCCCAGGATATAGAGGCCGCCAACGAGACCTGAAAGCCATTGATTGGGGAGCGGAAGACCTCTGTGAGCGAAGCTCTGCACGACCTGGGCGACGCCACCGATAATGAGCAGGACGCCGAGGAGAACCATGCTGGCAAGGGTCGTGGCGACGGCATCAAAGGCGGCGAGCAGGCCCAGGACGACAAGGACGGCGCCGACACCGATGAACCAGCCTGGTTTCAAGCCTGATCTGTTGTTAGGGAATTGCAGGGTATTAAAGCTGTTGGACATGAGATTTCTCCATGGCTGGCATTGCAAATGTCTTTTTGTATGCCGACCTTGCCCGATAAAATGACTGTAAGGCAGGGATGGTTTCCAGTCATCAGAGCTGTAACCGGCGTATGGGTAAAGATGCCATGTTTTTGGGTGTCTGGGAGAGTTCTGGTTGGTGAGGCTGGCATAAATATGCTGGTGGCGTTAAAACGCGCCGGATATTGATGGTCTGAAACAGGGCCTTCCCCCCATTCTGGCCTTCGTCCCGAAGGCAGGCAGAGAGTAACGAGAAGACATGAGCTGGCTGACCGATTACGTTCGACCCAAGCTGCGTGGCCTGCTTCAGCGGGACGTGCCGGATAATCTTTGGACGAATTGCGAATCCTGTGGGCAGATGATGCTCGTCAAGGAGATGGAGCGGTCCCAGAAGGTTTGTCCACATTGTGGGCATCACATGCGGGCGACGGCAAAGGAGCGTCTGGCCTGGACGTTTGATGATGGTGAATACACCACGATCGAGCTTCCGAAGATGCCGGTTGACCCGCTGGGGTTCAAGGATTCCAAGCGGTATGCGGACCGTCTGAAGGACGCGCGGAACAAGTCCCATCTTGATGAGGGGCTGGTTGTTGCTCACGGCCGTATTCAGGGACAGAAGGCTGTTGTGGCTGTAATGGCGCCTGAATTCCTGCTGGGGACGATGGGTGCCGGACTGGGAGAGGCTTTCGTGGCAGCGTGCCGTCTGGCTGTTCTGCAGAAAGCGCCCCTCGTAATTTATACGGCTTCGGGTGGTGCGCGGATGCAGGAAGGGGCGGTCAGCCTCATGCAGATGCCGCGAACGACTATTGGCGTTCAGATGCTTCAGGAAGCCGGATTGCCGTATGTTGTGGTCTTTACGAATCCGACGACGGGTGGTGTGTCCGCCTCCTTTGCGATGCTGGGTGATATTCACATTGCCGAGCCGAATGCGCTGATTGCTTTCGCTGGGCCGCGTGTGATTCAGGATACGGTTCGGGAAAAGCTGCCGGAAGGTTTCCAGCGTTCCGAATATCTTCGCGAACATGGCATGGTGGATATTGTGGCCAAGCGTTCTGAGTTGCCGGAGCTTCTGGGGCGTATTCTCGGGATGCTGACGCGCCAGAAGGCAGCGCCGGACGTCGCGGCCTGATGAACGCCCAGAAGGAGGGGGACATGGGGGCACCTGTGCGTCTTCCTGGCGAGTATCAGGGGCGACCGGGTGAAGTTCTTGCCCGTTTGCATCAGCTCTATCCGAAGCTGATTGACCTCTCCCTTGGGCGGCTTGAAATTCTTCTGGCCAAGATGGGAAATCCGGAGCGGTATTTGCCGCCGGTGATCCATGTGGCGGGAACGAATGGCAAAGGGAGCACCTGCGCCAATCTGCGGGCCATTGCCGAGGCTGCCGGGCTTCGGGCGCATGTGATGACCAGCCCGCACCTTGTTAGCATTACCGAGCGATTCCGTCTGGCGGGTAAGCTGGTGGATGAAGATACGCTGGTTGAGGCTTTTGAAGAGGTTGAGCGCATCAATGATGGGGCGCCGATCACAGTTTTCGAGGTTCTGACGGCAGCGGGTTTTCTTCTTTTCTCGCGGGTTCCTGCAGATCTTGTAATTCTGGAGGTTGGTCTGGGCGGACGGCTGGATGCCACGAATGTGGTTCCGAAGCCCGTGGCCTGTGCCATTACAACCATCAGTGTGGATCATCAGGCTTTTCTTGGAGAGACGCTGGATATAATTGCTGGCGAAAAGGCCGGAATTATCAAGCCTGGTGTACCGGTGGTTGTTGCGCCTCAGGCTCCCGAAGCACTGGAGTCGATTCGATTGCGGGCTGAGGCACTTGGCGCGCCAATGTGGGTTCTGGGGCGTGAGGTTCAGGTAGGCATAGAGGCCGATGGCCTTCACTATTCTGATCCACAAGGAGCTTTGGATCTGCCGTCACCGGGTCTGAAGGGGCCGCATCAGGGAACGAATTCGGCTCTTGCAATTGCGGCGTTGAGAGTATCCGGACTGGATATTCCTGTCAGTGCGTATGGCGGTATTGCCAGAACGGACTGGCCTGCAAGGCTTCAGAGATTACATGGAGCCCTTGCAGAAAGGCTTCCGGCCCGCTGGGAGCTCTATCTGGATGGTGGGCATAACCCTGGTGCTGGAGAAGTGCTTGGTGCTGTGATGGATGGATGGAGCGACAGGCCTGTTCATGTCATTGCAGGCGTTAAGCAGAGCAAGGATGTCAGTGGCTTTCTTCAGCCGTTGATTGGACGGGCTGCCAGTCTTCAGGTTGTGGCTGAAGAGGAGCAGCATCTTGCAACACCGGTCGAGGAACTGATTGCCGCGTCAGGTGGCGTGGCGATTGCTGGTCCCACGATTATTGAAGCTCTGGATCGTCTTGCAGCGCAGAACTCTGTGCCTGCACGTGTGCTGATCTGTGGCAGTCTTTATCTTGCAGGTGTGGCTCTTGCTCAGGATGGCTGGGTCCCGGTCTGAGGGAAGGCTCGGCGGACCAAGTCTTCCCACTCCTGAATGATGGTCTGATCAGGCATTCTGGCGTCTGCTCGAGCATACCAGTAGCGGGCATTGGCGAGATCGCCTTCCTGACGATGAAGAAGGGCGTGGATGCGGTCGCATTCACGTGTGCCTTCTGCTGACTGCACCAGACGGTGGGCTTCTGCCCAGTTCTTTTTCCCAATCCACCAGAGGGCGGTTTGGGAGAGGGAGAGGTTAGAAGGAGGTGTCTGGGTTTGAAGGCTACTGCGGAACTCTGTCAGCGATAGCATGGTGCGGTTTCCTGTTCAGGTACGGTTTTCCGATTCTGAGTGGGAACGTCTGATGAGGAAGATGGCTGCACATTCGGTCTCTGCTTCGAGGGCATGCTGGTGGTAAAAGACTGGCGTGACTATGATCGAATCCTATCCTTCTTCAGCGGCGTCTGATGCTTCCTCCGACGATGGAGGGCTAAGCGCGCTTTTGCGTCGTTCTCCGCCAGCGAATATCGCGGCCGAGCAAGCGCTTCTTGGTGCTATCCTCACGAACAACAAGGCCTATGAACGGGTTTCAGATTTTCTGGAGCCGGAGCATTTTGCTGACTCTGTGAATGGGCGGATCTACGAAGCGGTGGCTCGCCGTATCGAACGTGGGCAATTGGCTGATCCGGTAACCATGAAAGCCGAGTTCGAGCATACGGGCGTTCTTGATGCTGCTGGGGGGCCTGCTTATCTGGCCAAGCTGCTGACGGCGATGGTCGGGATTGTGAATGCAGGCGACTATGGCCGGGTCATTCATGATGCATGGGTGCGGCGTCAGTTGATTGATATTGGCGAAAGCGTCGTCAACAATGCTTTTGGTGCCCGACCTGATCTGGATGGCAGTGACCAGATTGCTGCTTCTGAAGAAGCTTTATTCAAACTGGCGACGGAGCGCGGTCAGGAAGGTGGTTTTGTCTCTTTCGGAAAGGCTCTGACAGGCGCCATTGACGTTGCGGAAAAGGCGTTTTTACGAACTGGGGATGTTGTTGGGCTCACGTCTGGTCTGCGTGATCTGGATAAGCGAACGGGTGGTTTGCACCCTTCCGATCTTCTGATTCTTGCGGGGCGTCCTGCGATGGGAAAGACGGCGCTTGCGACAAAAATCGCGTTTTCGGCTGCACGTTCGATCATGCGAGATGCAGAGGAAAAGGGTGAGAAGCCGCATGGGTCGGTAGCAATCTTCTCACTTGAGATGTCGTCCGAACAGTTGGCGACCCGTATTCTTTCAGGTGAAGCTGAAGTCTCGGGTGAGAAAATTCGTCGAGGTGATATTGGGCAAAAGGAATTCGACCGTTTTGTTCGCGTGTCCCGCGAATTGCAGAGGCTGCCTCTTTATATTGATGATACGCCTGCGATTTCTCTTTCGGCTATGAGAACACGGTGTCGGCGTCTCGCGCGCACGCAGGGCCTAAGTTTGGTGGTGGTGGATTATCTGCAATTGATGCGACCCGCGATCGGAACGAAGCCGGATAGCCGTGTGCTGGAAATTTCGATGATTACTCAGGGTTTGAAGGCGATTGCAAAAGAGCTTTCGGTCCCTGTTATTGCGTTGTCCCAGTTGTCTCGTCAGGTGGAGTCTCGTGAAGACAAGCGTCCCATGCTTTCGGATCTGCGCGAATCGGGTTCCATTGAGCAGGATGCTGATGCTGTCATGTTTGTTTATCGTGACGAATATTACCTTCAGCAGCGAATGCCGAAGGATAGTGCGTATGACAGTAACGAAAAATTCCAGGCCGCGACTGAAGAGTGGCAAAGGAAAATGGCTCTAGTTCATAATAAGGCAGAGCTGATTCTTGAGAAGCAGCGGCATGGGCCGACAGGGATGATTCAATTGTATTTTGAAGGCGAATACACTCGGTTTGGTGATTTGGATATTATTCACGAATAGAACGTCAAAGCGGCCCATGGGCCGCTTTTTTTTTGGTCTGGAGATTCAGGCGATAGAAAAAAAATGTTTGAAAAAAGAGCTTCAGAAACTCGCATTTGATATTAATGTGTTGGAAATATTTTGTCATAAAAAACAAAGGAACATCTCTGGTGTTTTGAAAACAGCGTGACATTTCATTGTGCGAGAATTGTGAAAATCTGCAGTTTTTGGCTGTTCGAGGACGCAAAAAGCTTGAAAAACTAACGGGATAATTTCAAAGGCGCCGGAGTTAGACGCACAAATGTAGTGGCAAAGAGCCATATTTGCTCCTTGACCCAGTGGCATATTGCCATTAATTTATCGTTAATCGGCGGTTGTCGTGGGGATGATTGCTGAGGAAGGAAGGGGGCCGGTTGATGCGTGATGTTTCGCTGAAATCTGGAAACGTTTCTGATTGGTTCATTCCATCGCTGGTGCAAGCGTATTGCACCATGACGAATGGGGGAGCGTTTGAATGCGTGATAAAGTCAGCGAAGATACCGTCAATGCAGATCCTCGTCTGGTCTCTTGGGTTGATCAGGTGTGCCAAAAGACGTGTTTTTGTCCGTGTCTGGAGCCATGTCTTGCCGCTGGAGCACCAACTCTGGGTGCAGGGCAGCCAGCCTCAGGGCCAGTTCTTCGTCGGTTCGACCGTTCAGGACGCCTTTCAGGAGGAAGTCAGTCGAGACGCGCAACCGGTTCGAGAGAGCGGCAATGAGGAAGACGCTGGGTGCGCGATCTCCACGCTCAATCTTGTTGAGGGTGGAAGCATCTACCCCCAGAAGCCGGGCACACTCACTCTGGTTGGGGATAACGAGTTCCCGGGCCCAGGCAATACGTGTTCCGATGGCTCTCTGGAGGATAGTCAGGGAGTCCGAGCGCTTATGTTTGGCCATGCGGCCTTTTTAGCAATGGCTTTATGCCAAATCCAGAAGAAGTTTTTTTTCTTACGATTTGTGGCATTTTGCCACTAAATAGGTTTTTTCGTAAAGGGATTGATAATGAGGCAGATGAAAGAAGGTCATACTCCCCGCCGGGTTTCCGCAAGCGCGATTGCCGCGATGTTGGCATCTGACGGTTGGCAGCCAATGCGGAAACCTGCGCACAAGAAGTCTTTGGGCAAGGGACGCAAAATCTCAAAAGTTTCTGGGGGAACAGAAAAACGACAGGTTTTCGATAGGGAAAGTGCAGAAGCGCTTCCTCCGGGGCACCCGGTTTCATGGAAAGCTCTTTGGGGTTCAGATCTGGCGCCAGCATTCCCTGCCTTAACCCCGATGGGTGCGTCTTCAGCGTGGGAAAATATTCACTGATGCAGCCTTTGATTCGTGAAATTTCTCCATGTGAGAAAATGATGACCATGCAACCGACTTTGGAGCGTCTTCAGCATCAGGAGTTTCAGGACCGTAATGGTGTTTACCGTGTCGTGAACACGGTCCAGTCCATGTACGATGCTGGGGATATTGGTGATGACGAGGTTTCTGCGGCTGATCGTTGGTACCGGGAATATCTGTTTGCAACTCTGGGGGTCGTTGAAGAGCGCCCGTCTGATGGTCATTTTCGGGAGAAGGGAGATGTTCATACCTGGATGTTAGGGCGAGGAAAATGTTCTGCTCGGATTTCCGAAATCAGAGAGACACTGGGTTTGTGTGGTCATGTTCGTCTGGAGATGTTGCTGGCTCGAGAAATGTCTTTTTCAGCTATGGCACGTCAATTGTATCCCGGTATATCGGAAGGACGAGGGCGTATGAAGGTATCGGCGCAGTGTGGTCTGATTTTAGAGCAGCTTGTTCATGTATATAAAAAAATAAAAAAGAATTCTTTTTAAGAAATATGTTGAAATTTGCGTTCGGTTATTTTATAAAAAGATTACATTGAATAATTTTTATTTCTGAGGCCATCTCTTTTTGGGGTGGTCTTTTTTTATTTAAGAGAATTATTGAAAATGGAACGATTTAATATCGTTTCCGGAGCGATTGTTCTTTCCGGGCGACAGACAATGATTGTTTTGTGGTGTGAAGAACCTGAAGTGATCGCCTGTCCGCTGATCTCTATGGATGAGGCGCTCCACCGGGCAGATTGTGACCTTGAATGGCATGAGCTTGTGAATGCTGGTTTGACGCGATTGGACGTGCGGTGTCGGGCTGTTCCTTGCCTCCGTCGTATATCTTCTCTCAAGCCTATTGGCTGCGTTGATGATGTTACGGTGAAGCGTCTCAGGAATGTGGCGCAGAAAGAGTGGAAACATCGTCTTCAGGAGAAGGAGACGTCATCCCGGTTTCACAAGAAACCGTTTCATTCGAGACAATCGACGGCTGTCTGGTTTGACGGAGGTTCAATGAACAGCCGACGTGAGGAACGCCTACAAATGGGCTGACGGTCAAATATGGGGCCGTATGGGGATATGAGCAGATGAGCGAAACACAGGCTGACGGGCTGCGAGGGCGAAGTGGGCGTTCACGTCGGCGTAAAGAACGGTTTCTGGAACATCTTGCGAAAAGTGGAAATGTTTCTGACTCCGGTCGATTTGCTGGTGTTCAGAGAAGCACGCTTTACCATTGGAAGGAAACAGATGTGGCGTTTGCCTCTCAGTGGGAGGACGCACTGGAAGATGCAGCAGATATTTTGGAAGCTGAAGCCAGACGTCGTGCTCTGGAAGGTTATGACGAGCCGATTACCTATGCAGGAAAAGTGGTTTGCGATCCGGAGACTGGTCATCCGCTTGTCAGGAAAAAATATAGTGATGGGTTGATGGCGTTTCTCTTGAGGGCGCATCGCCCTGCGCGCTTCAGGGCTGGGCAGGAAGAGATTTCTACGGCGCCTGTTTCCATCAATATCAGTTATGATGACAGCGTCCTTTAGACTTAATGAGGCACAGCGTGATGCTGTTCGGCTTTTGGGAGGGCCTGCTCGTCATATTTTGCTGAGAGGGGGGTCAAGGTCCGGTAAGACTTTTGTTCTGATACGGGCCATTGTGATTCGTGCTTTGAAAGCTGCCGGAAGTCGGCATGGAATTTTCCGGCATCGGTTGACGGCGCTGAGGGCGTCTGTTCTGCGGGACACGTTTCCCAAAGTTATGAGCCTTTGCTTTCCTCAAGTGCGTTGGCGCCTGGAGCGGCAGGAAAACATTGTGACGTTTCCGAACGGCTCGATGATTTTTTTTGGTGGTCTGGATGATGAGCAGCGGACTGAGAAAATTCTGGGGCTCGAATTTTCGACTGTTTATCTGAACGAAGCGAGCCAGATCAGCTATGGCGCGCGGAATATGCTGCTGACGCGTTTGGCTCAAAAATCAGGTCTCGTGAATCGCGAATATATTGATGCCAATCCTCCGAGTGTTGGGCATTGGTTATATGCGTTGTTTGAAATGGGAATTGAGCCGAAATCCGGAGAACCTCTTGCAGACTGTTCCTTGTACGACACAATGATTCTTAATCCCCATTCCAATAGGGATAATCTGGGAGAAGAATATATTGCGGCACTGGAAGCGCTGCCGGAACGTGAGAAACGACGTTTTCTTTATGGGGAATATCAGGCGGCTGTTGAAGGTGCCTTGTGGCGTATTGAGTCGTTTCGCCGGGACGCTGTGATTACGTCTGCAAATCGGATGGATGTTGCATCACGGATGCGGCGTATTCTGGTGTCTGTTGATCCGTCGGGCGCGTCGGGGCCGGAAGATTATCGTTCCGATGAAATTGGAATTGTGGTTTGCGGGGTAGATGCGGATGGTGTCGGGCATGTTCTGGAAGACCTGTCTGCACGGGATAGCCCTGCAGGGTGGGCTTCTCGCGCTTTGCATGCTTTGGATGACTGGCGGGCTGAGCGGATTGTCGCCGAGCGCAATTTTGGTGGTGCTCTGGTGGAAAATACAATTCGAAGCGTGCGGGCGCATGCGCCGGTACGGCTCGTGACAGCAGCGCGCGGAAAAGCAGCGCGCGCGGAGCCGGTCGCGGCACTCTATGAAATTGGCAAGGTGGTTCATCATGGGCGTTTTGAAACGCTTGAGGATCAGCTCTGTCATTTCTCGGTCAGTGGATATCGCGGCTCCAGGTCTCCGGATCGGGCGGATGCGATGGTCTGGGGACTGAGTGAACTGATGCTGTCTGGCAGCAGCGGTGTGACGGGCTGGAGCCCGTCAGGATTTTCGTTGGCGCGCTGAAAAGCCTTCGGGCTTCAGGTGGGCTTTAGCACTGGAGAACTCATGGACTGGTTGTCCCTGCAGCGGCGTTATGCCGTGCCGGCGGGTGCGTCTGCGCGGACTGCGCGCCTGTTGGCGTTGAGACGTGTTCTGGACGGTACGCAGTATGATGCATTGCCTCATCCGTTCTCGATGGAGCGATCGGGAGCGGGGGAGTACATTCCGCTTTCTAACAGACGTCCGTCCGTCAGAAGTAACCTTTGCCGAACGGTTGTCGATGAATCTGTTTCTTTGCTGTTTGGGGATACGCACTGGCCTAGTCTGATTGCCGATGACACGCGGGTTTCAGATGCGATGGGAGTCTTTGCCTCTCAGACGCGGCTGGCATCTTTGATGATGGAAGCTGCCACTGTTGGGTCTATTGGTTCGGTAGCGGTTCTTTTTGAGGTTTCGGCTGGTGTGCCGAAACTTTCGGTTCTGGATACGGCGTATCTGACGCCGTTCTGGGACGATGTCAGCGGCGAATTACTGCGCGTTGAAGAGCGTTTCCTGGTGCGGGGGCGTGATCTGGCTGTGCAGGGATATGCGATTGGCGAAGACCTTCTGGGTGCTCAGTTCTGGTGGCAGCGGGTCTGGACGCCGATGGATTGTGCAGTGTCCGTTCCCTGGCTTGTTGGGATGGATGGAGGCGTGCGGGACGAGAGCCGGTCTGTTCGGCATGGACTGGGGTTTGTTCCGATTGTCTGGATCCGGAATCTTGGTGGTCGTCAGGGGCGAGACCCGGAAGGCGAATGCACGTTTGAGCGTGCGATCGATACAGTCATTGAGGCGGATTATCTGCTGTCTCAAGCTGGGCGCGGGCTGAAATATGGCTCTGATCCGACGCTTGTTCTGAAAACGGGTGGATTTTCGGATGGTGTGGCGCATCAGGGGGGAGCATCTTCGGCTCTGACATTGCCACCCGAAGGGGATGCCAAGCTGCTTGAGATCAATGGTAATGCAGCGGGGGCGGTGCTGGAGCACTATCGGGAGCTTCGGCAGATTGCGCTTGAGCAGCTTCATGGAAACCGGGCGCATGGTGACCGGATTTCTGGCGTGCAATCTGGCAAGGCCATGGAGATGATGTGTCAGCCATTGATCTGGCTGGTGGATCGGCTGCGTCATTCTTATGGCGAGAGTGGATTGCAGGCCATTTATCGAATGGCCTGTCGTTTTTCGTGTGTGCTGGAAAATGGTCTGCGTCTTGGCGGTGTTCTGGTGAAGGACTTGCCGTATTGCCGCATGACGTTGCGGTGGCCTGCCTGGTTCCCGGCGACAGACCCTGAGCTTTTGTCGTTGGCGCAAGGGCTTGTGACGGCGGTTTCAAATGGAATTCTGAGCCGGGAGACGGCCGTTCGAATGTATGCGACGGCGTCGGGAAATTCTGATCCCGGTACGGAATGGCGGCTTCTGGAAAACTGGGTTGCGTCGGACGACGCATAAGAGTGAGCGGAGAAAAAATGTCCGGATCTGAAGATACTATTGAAGATGTGGCAGAACTTCGTCAGGCGCTTGCAGAAGCGATGGACGAAGTGAAATCCGTTCGTCAGGCCATGGCGGAAGCTGAAGCCAGACAGGAGGAGCTTCAGCGCACGCATGAGGAAGTTATTTCCCGTGTGAAGCGGGAAAGTAATCATGATGTCATGGTCGCTGCATTGCGGTCTGAAGCCATTCGGATGGGGGCACATAATCCTGACGATGTTGTGCGTCTGATCGATATGGAGGGTGTGACCCGAAACGAAGACGGTACGGTTATGGGTGTGACGGAGGTTCTGGAACGATCCCGGAACGACCGTGGATATCTGTTCGGTGATGTGTTGCGTCCTGGGTATTCCAGCGGGACGACGGTTGGGCATCCTGCGCCCAGGCCGGGAGAGGTTGAGGCATTTAATGCCCGATCTGCGACGGATTCCGATTACGAAGCCCGAAAATGGCAGTTCTTGGCCGGAGCATGATGGCTCGGGTGTGAAGTGATTGAGTGCGTCCGGTAAAATTCTACCGGAAAATTTCTATAAATATTTACGGAACGAAATTTATGAGCATTGATAATTTTCCAGTTCAGCTTCAGGCCGCCATTCAGCAGGGTTTTCTGGCCCGTGAGTTTGAAAACGGTCTGAAGTCTCGTCTCGGTTTCCGTCAGGTTGCGGATCGGGAGGTTTTCCCGAACGCGATTGGTGAGACGCTGACCAAGACGCGCAAAAGCCTGAAGGCGCCTGTCACGACACCGCTCAACCCGACCGGGAATACCAATTTTGATAACGGGATGAGCCCAGCGGGCTGGTCTGTTGAGCAATATACGCTTTCGATCAATCAGTATGGTGACACGATTGATCTGAATATGGTTACGAGTGGCGTCGGCATTGCGTCCCAGTTCCTCGCCAATGCCAACACGAATGGTGTTCAGGCCATGCAGTCTCTGGATCGCCTGGCGCGTAATACGCTTTTTGGTGGCGCTCAGAATGGTGTTGGTGGTTATCTGGGTGGCAATACGCGTGTCAATGTTGCGCTGGATGCGGAAGGGGACACCGTTCAGGTTGATGATATTCGCGGGTTCCAATCGGTTATTGTCAATGGTCAGGTGACGCTGATTGGATCCAGCAGTGGGATGACCGTCACGGTTGGTTCGGATGTTTACACGCTTGTCCGGGTTGTGGCGGATGCGACCAATATTTCTACGGCGCCGGGCGGTATCTCTGGGCAGATGACGTTCTCTGGTAGCGTGTCTGTTTCCGATGGTGCATTGGGTCAGCCTGTGGTTGCTGCGACTGCGCCGAAGGTTATTCGTCCTAACGGTCGCCTGACGACGGCGGCGCTTCAGACGGCGAGTTCGAGCGGTCTGGCAGATACGCTTGGTATTCAGCAGGTTCTTGCGGGTGTTGCGACACTACGTCGGAATAACGTGCCGATGATTAATGGGGCATATCACTGTTATCTGGATGATATTCAGCTTCTGTCGTTGTTTCGGGATGATGATTTCAAGCATCTTTATCGTGGCGCATATGGTTCGGAAGAGTATCGTTCTGGGCAGGTTATTGAACTGCTGGGTGTTCGTTTTATTCCGACGACTGAAGCGCCTCAGCAGCTGTCTCTTGGTGCTGGACCGATTCATCGTGCACTACTTTTGGGGCAGGGGGCACTGATTGAGGGCGACTGTGCGCTGACGGGTCATTCCGATATTCCGGACGCTGATCGTGCGCTGATTGAGATGGTTGACGGGGTGGCGATGGTGACCCGTGAGCCGCTGGATCGTCTGCGGCAGATCATTGCGCAGTCCTGGTACTGGATTGGCGGTTTTGCGCTGCCGACAGACGTGACGGCGGATACGAATGTTATTCCGACGGCGACCAACAGTTATCTGAAGCGTGGTGTTGTGATTGAGAGTCTGGGCACGGACGCGCTGGGTATGACGTTCTGAATACGACTGGGGCCTCGTGGTGACACGAGGCCTTTCAGGTCAGGGGAAAAGTATGTCTGGAACGGCAAGTCTGTCTTCTGCTCCTTTAACGGAAGGAGAGAAAATGGATGTCCGGAGGTTTTGCGGGTATCCGGCTGTTGGATCTCGGGAAACGGGGCAAGAATCCTGGCGCTTTTTTCAGGTTGAGGGGGCGCTGGAATGGCGTATGGGAAATCTGTCGGGTGCGGAACTTCAGCAGGTTCGACTATATCTGTCACAGCTTTACCCACTTGAAACGGCCCTTCTTGGAGCTTCGGACAATCTGGATACGGCGCAGGCTGCGAGCTGGTATCACAATGGGCATGAATTGCGGGACCGGGTGGCACTTCTGACGCTTTGGCGTCGTCGTCTCTGTGCGTTTCTAGGTGTGACGGGCGGTCTGGAGTTGCAGGATGGTCGTGCTGTAGTGATTTGAAGGAAGCATGATGCATCTTGAATTGATTGCATCCCGGGTCTGTAAGGGCCATGCGAAGGCTGCGGGTATTTTGGGACAGGCTGGTATGCAGTATCGGCCTGCTTATCCATTGGCGCCGATGCAGGATGTTTATGCTCATCCCATGCTGGCTTTTGACGCACAGGACTCGTTTTCGTTTTCGCGTGTGCCCGGTTGGGGTAAAGTCATGGAATATGTTCTGACGGATCGGCGGGATGATACGTTGGTCGGGGATATTCTGACATGCGCTGGAAAAACGTTTTTCGTAGCGGCGGTGGAGGAATTGAGGCCACCTTTGTGTGTTGCATGTAGCCGTATTGTTCAGGTTAGTGGGGTTACGGGAACAACGGGAAATGTCGTTGAAGACTGCCCTGCTGCAATTGTCCTGAAATCAAAAGGAGAGGCGTCTGGAAGCGGTGTGCCAGGCTCGGTCAAGCCAGGTCAGTTTATTATGTATTTGCCGCGTCTTCCTGGTGTCCTGCTTCAGCCTTACATGACGGTTACAACAGATCTTGATGTCACTTATACGATAAATACCGCCGAAATGTCTGACTGGGGTTTGCGTTGCACCATGTCGTTGCAGCAGATCTGATGGGAAATTGAAATGGCGGATGCCTCTCAGATGAGTCAGGTTCTCGCTTATGTATGTGCGGGGATATTGTATCCGGATGGGTTAGAGAAACCGTCCCTTACCGGGCGGCAGACTGTTGTTCGGCGTGGCTGGCTTTTGCCCAGTGATATATTTGCGGCTCAGAATATTCGGAGTCATACGGATTATGTGACTGTGACGATGGCTGCGCAGAAGAGGGCGGCTGTACCAGAACCCTTGGGGCGACCATGGCATGTTCAGGCGCGCATTCTGCCGACTGTTTCTGTTCTGCAGGCGGGGCAGACAGTTCAGATTGTTTTCCCGAAGGATACTGTTCCTTCGGGGGTTGTTGGTCTCTGGTACGCAGGAGTGCGTCAGACAACGGCTGCTTATGCGGTGACGGCCCAGGATACTCCAGACAGTGTAGCGGCGGCTTTGGCAAAGCAGTTGCCTCACGGTGTTGCGGATGAGGCAGTTGTGAGTGTTCCAGATGTTTCTCTTTTGGGAAATGTTGTTGGGTATGGGGAATCTGTCCGGGTTAGCCGTCGGCAGAGCCAGCTGTATCGTGTTTCCGTCTGGACAGCAGATGCGAGTGTTCGAGATGAGATTGGATTGTCTCTGGATATGGCACTTGCAGAGAAAAGTTGGATATCGACGCTGGATGGTCGACAGGCACAACTGAAATTTGTGAGCGTCGAAGATGTGGACGCTATGCAAAATCAGGCAATTTATCGCCGGGATTATCTCTACGAACTGATTTTTGACGTGCTCCAGATCCAATGGGCTGCTGACATGATGTTTGGAGTAGGAACATCTGATATTCCGGAGGGAGGAAGTGGCTTTGGTGCCTTTGTGCCTGCATTGGAAGAAAGCGTTGTAACACAGGCGCTGAGTGCGATGAATGTTGCGAGGTTGTCGGCATCCTCCTGTTCTGAATATCCGGGCATGACGTTGAATCAGTTTGGTACGGTTGTGTGTTCTACAGACTGAAAAATAAAAGAATTTAATGAGAAAAAGCTTCATTCCGAAATTGGAATGGAGCTTTTTTATTAAAAGGAGAAAACCAGCGGATGTCTCTGGTTTATCAGGCGGGTACGCTAAATACGACGGCACTGACGGTGCCTAATCTTTATGTGCAGATTGCACAGCCACAGACGCTTGGCCTGACAGGTGCGCCTTCGTCCAAGCTTGGCATTGTGGGAACTGCCGGTTGGGGGCCTGTTGGTTCACCTGTGCCTGTGGGTGGCATGGGGGATTACCTGGTGGCATTCGGTGCAAAGCAGGATGCAGTGACGGATGCTGGACTTGCTGTGAATATTGCCGCCCTGCAGGGGGCATCTTCTTTTGTGGTTGTCCGTGTTACGGATGGTACGGATGTAGCGGCGTCCGGCAGTTTTGGGGATGTGGCACTTCAAGCTGTTCATACGGGGACAGCGGGCAACAGTATTGTGGTGACGGTGAGTGCAACCGGTTCCGGTTATGCATTGGCGGTTTCACATCCTGTACTAGGATTTGCCAGCTATGCGGGTCATGACTGGACTACAATTGCTGCGGCTGTCGCACAGGATCTGTCGGCGCTGATTACCGTACGTTTGCCAGAAGTTGTTCCGGACATGGTCTCTGGTAGCGTGACGTTGATGGGAGGGCTGGATGGTGCTGCGCCTTCTGTGGCGTCTTTTGTGGGAAAAGACGAGATCGTTCGTACGGGGATGTATGCTCTGAGAGGGCAAGGCTGTGCGATCGCGCTTTTACATGGCATTACGGACAGTGTGTCGTATTCTTCCCAAGCTGCATTTGGGCTTGGAGAAGGGACGTACATGATTGCGTCTGGCCCTTCTTATGACAGCGTTACGAATGCTGTGTCGATCAAAGCTGCCAGTGGACTGGATTCTCCTGCGGTCAAACTGATGTTTGGGGATTGGCTGTGGTGGAATGATGACGTTAATGGAATGATGCTTGTCAGTCCGCAGGCTTTTGCCGCAGGTATTCTGGCCGCGCTGTCACCTGAGCAGTCGAGCCTTAACAAGGCGTTGGCCGGGATTGTCGGGAGTCAGAAATCAGGTCTGACAGGAAGCAGTGCAACATACTCTACGGCAGAACTTTCTACGCTGTTTACGGCGGGAATAGATGTTATTTGCAATCCTGCGCCGGGTGGTTCGTATTGGGCGGTGCGTTGTGGGCATAATGCTTCGAGCAAGGCAATCGTCAATGGTGATAACTACACGCGACTGACCAATTACCTTGCGTCTTCTTTGGCAGGAGGAATGGGGGCTTATGTTGGTCAGGTTGTGAACGACACACTCTTTTCGGACATTCGTGCAACGCTTCTTGGTTTTCTGTCATCTCTGCTATCGCAGGGCATTCTGGCTGTTCAGAACGGCGAGTTACCTTACAGTGTTGTTTGCGACAGTACGAATAATCCTCAGACGCGAACGGCTCTTGGTTACGTTCAGGCCGATGTTGCTGTGCGTTATCAGGGAATCAACGAAAAATTTGTAGTGAATTTGCAGGGTGGAACCTCCGTGACGGTAACATCTGGTGGGGGGAGCGTTTGAGCATGGCAAATCCATACAGTATTGGTCGTGACTGTCGGATTACGGTTCTATGGAATGGACAGCGCGTTGATCTTCGGGATGTGACCTCTTTTGGAGCGTCACAGGAGACACAGGCTCTGCGGGCCAGTCCGCTGAACGGAATGCCCGTGGAATTCAATGTTCCCAATGGGTGGAGAGGTTCTTTTCAGATTGCTCGGGCTAGCGCTGCGCTTGATAATTTGGTCGCAGCAATTGAAGCCGCTTACTGGAATGCTGGTACTGTCGGGAGTGGTACGATTTATCAGTATGTGACGGAGCCTGACGGGACTACCAGTACCTGGGAATATACGAATATTTCTATCAAGCTGAAAAATGACGCGTGGCAGTCTGATCAGATGGTTCATCAGACAGTTCAGTTCTTTGCTTCTACAAGGACAAAAATTTCGTGAGTATTCTTCCGGAAACCGTATCTCTTTCGGATGGTCGCTGTCTTGCGCTTAAAGAGATTGATCCGGCTGATATGTTGGATCTGATCGAAGCAGCAGGGTCGGCGGTCAATGGTCCTGCTGCGGCGACCTGGCTTGGTTATGCGGAAATGATCTGCTCTGTCACAGCAATTGACGGAGTTCCTGTACAGATGCCTGGAACAAAAGAAGAAATTCGTGAACTGGCACGCCGGTTAGGGAAAACTGGGGTGGCGGCGCTTCATCCTTTTTTCCAGCAAGGGCAGGATGAAGAAGAGATGGTTGCTACAGCAAAAAACTAAGCAGGCACTCTGCGTTCCAGGAGATGCTTTATCTTCTGGATCATGGAGTGCCGTGGAATATCCTGACATCGTGGTCACGGGCTCGGCGCATGGCAGCGTGTATTATTACAGCAGAACGCGACGGCCATATATTTGACTGGAGTCAAAGGCAATATCGGGAATAGAGATGCTTACATCTACAGTACAAGGAGGGGCGTTTCGGTTAGATTTGCCAGTGGCACGGTATGTCTTCAGTGGTCGGTCCATAACATCGAGTGCCTCGTTTGTTCCATTGCGGAATAGATACAAAAACCCGGTTCTATTTGATAAGACAGATCGTGCGAGATATTTGTCGGACACAGTGCCTGGTGCGAGTGTGATGGAGGCAGATGAACGGAATGGAGTTTTGTCCAGGAAAGATAAAAAAATTGGTGCGTTGTTGTCTGTCAAGCTGGAACAGGTAAACCGTAACAGCTTGGGAAATAGCCAACTCAGCATGCAGGTAGCGAGAATTTTGCCCGGGGTGCTGGCTGAGAAATTTAGTTTTTCGCACCTAGATCAGGGTGAAAAGCGCTTTCCGAAGTCGGTTTCTGTATTTTCTGAACGAAAAAGAGCGTTAGTTTCCCAGCGCTCTTTTGAACTTGTTTCTGCAGTGATGCAGCCTCCAAAAAAAGAAGCAAAAAGACTCATGCCCTCTCCGAAGGGGCAGGTTACCCGGAATATTATTCCTTATCCGAACAGGAAAATTTTTCCTGTATCGCAGGAAAATACCCGC
Source organism: Gluconobacter japonicus (assembly GCF_002723975.1). Taxonomy (GTDB): domain Bacteria; phylum Pseudomonadota; class Alphaproteobacteria; order Acetobacterales; family Acetobacteraceae; genus Gluconobacter; species Gluconobacter japonicus. The sequence goes on along the minus strand of NZ_BEWO01000008.1, from coordinate 114,119 downwards.
CTGAATTTCGGAGTGCATGGGCATGCTCCTATTGGAAGCAGGAGGGGGCTGGCTTTGGAAAAGAGTATGGCTCCTCCGCCAGGGATAAGAAATAGAAGTCTGGAAAATGCGATGCAGGAAAAAAACAGTCTGCATCAAGTTGGAAAAGAAGACATCTCTCATGGTGACTTCAAGACACAGTTTTCGTCATTCCGTACGGAGTTATCTGTACGTCATGATCCTGAAAAAAATTCGAGGATTTCGGCGCGTCAGGGGCACGGAGGTGTCGATGAACTCAGGTTTCCGCAATATCCCGGTCGAAGCATTGGAATAAATTAAAATATAGGAGAGCATTGATGGGCTTGACGCTCTCTGCGATTGAAAATGCTATTGGATCTGTTGGGCGCTTGGGAGCAACGGCTCCGGTAATGCTTGGGGATCTTGTGCTAACCGGGATTGAAGTTCCGGATCGTCTGCAGGTCGGGGGACGGCAGATGATGGTGGTTCATCGGCTTCCTGGTGGCGGGCGTGTTGTGGATACGCTTGGCAATGATCCGGGGCGTCTGGAACTGGCGGGTAAATTTCTTGGGCCTAACGCCCAGACGCGAGCTCAGACCATTGAAAAAATGCGTCTCCGTGGTGTGCCTGTTGTATTTTCTGTGGCTGGCATGGCTTTGCAGGTCTGGATTGTACGCTTTGTCTATTCATACGAAGCGAAGGGTGCACTTTGTTCGTATGAACTGACTCTTGAAAGACCTGCGGAAAGTGTTGTGTCTCCCGATATGGGAAAGACGCTTTCGAATGTTCTAGGCACTGATGTCGCCAGTGGCTTAACGCAAATCAGCAGCGTTATTTCTGATGTTTCTGACGGTTTGTTTGTTGAAAGTGGGCAGGTTGGCTCGATTGTGGGGCAAATCATGCCTTTGGGAGCTTTGCTCGGTGTGGGTGGGCCTCTTGCAAAGGTTGGTGAGGCACTTACGACAACGAGCACTTTAAGCCAAAGTGTCACGAATTTGGCGGGAACATCTACAGCCCTTGAAAGTCTGTCTCAGCAACTCAGCGTTTCTGGGCAAGGGTTGATGTCAGCACTCGAAGTGTCTGGCCAAAATATTGAAAATATCCAGATTGGGAACGCCGCGTCTCTCTCTGCTGTCGTCGGAAATGCCGCGATACAGAGCACAGGAGCAGATGTGGGAGGGCTTGTTAACCGGTCAAATGCCTATGTGGGGCAGACACAAGGGCTTACCTCGCAAATTCCGCCAGTTCATTCGTGAGGATTCATGAAAGATATTATCGTAACCTCGGCGGATAGGTCTCTCTTTCATCTTGCCGCACGAGAATTGGATGATGCCTGTCAATGGTGGAGGATCGCGGAGTTCAATGGGCTCAGTGATCCTGATTTGTCATGGATTGAGACTGTTCTGACACTGAAAATTCCAGGAATCATATCGGAAAGTTCGTCAGGTCTTCCTGATGATAAAGGACAATGACAGATCGCCAACTGCAAGTTCGTATTCTGTGGGAAGGTGTAGAAAATTCGATAATTTCTTTGAAGAAATTTGAAATTGATTCCCATAGATATGAAGGGTGTGACACAGCAGTTCTGACTTTTGTTCGTAACAACGTTGCAGAGAACGGTCCTGCACTTTGGTTTGAACAGAGTATTCTCAATAGCTCCTGGGTATCTGTGGAAATCCGGGATCTGAAAGAAAATAACGCGGCGTGGACCATGATTTTTTATGGGCTCGTTGATCATGTTCGTGTTTTTTCACAAAATTCCGTTGTGGAAATGGAATGTAGAGACGCCCTTGCTCGACTTATAGATTTGCGTATGCAGGGTTCCTGGCTGAATCATACGGGGGCCGATCTCCTTTCTGTGTTGGCCAAGGCTTCCGGTTTGGGCGCTCGAGTGTCGTTTCCGGCTGATATGCCTGACCATATGTTGGGTCAGTTCTGGCAGATTGAGCACAAGCGTGGGTCTTTTCTGTCTCAGCATCGCTTTCAGACTGCAGCTGATCTGGCATTTTCTGTTGCCCGGGAAGCATTGTGTGATTTGTATGCCGACGGGCCAAACCTGGTCTGTGAACCGATACAGAGCTCATACCAAAATCAAGATGTCATCGATGTGCGTGGACTGGTTTTTGATACGGATTTCGCTCGAGATTTGCAGCTATCATCCGGAATTATAGTGCATCTTGCGTCTTGGGATTCCCGGCAGCGCAATAGTACGCATTTATATTACGATGGAAAAACATTTTCTGAGAATGCACCTGTAACAGAGAAAACACTTCATACTTTCAGGGTTCCAGGGCGTCGAATGGAGGATCTTCGACGATTGGCACGTGGGAAATATGAACGAATAGCCGCTCATGCCGTCTGTGCCCGAGTGTCGATGCCCGGTTTGATTGGGCTTGGCCCACGCCAGTTTATGAGAGTTGTAGTGGGGCAGACAGAGGAAATTCTTGGAGTGGATCAGGTTATTTCGCGATTTTCTCTGGAGGAAGGTTTTGTTCAGCATGTCGTGTTACGCAGAAGGGGAGGGCAAACATGACGCAAGGGCAAATAGCTACTGCGGCTTTGTTCAACAGGAGCGCTCACGCTGTTTTTGGGGTGGTTTCTGCTGTTGATCCTGTGAACCATGCCATCAAGGTTAGAGTGCAGCCTGATAATATTGAAACGGGCTGGATTGCAGATATTGGTGGTGTCCAGGCTGGAGATCTCAGGATTGCGTGCCCCTCCGAACCCGGAACGCATGTTGTTTTGCTTCCGATTGAAGGAGATGCGGAGCATCTTGTCGCGGTTGGTGCGGTCTTCGATACTGTTGTAACGGCGCCTGTATCGCCTCTTGATGGAAGTGTCATTCAACCGGGTGAGCTTTTGATCCGTGCTGGGTGTGGTGAGCCGCCGGTTGAGAATACGTTATCGGTTCCCGTGCAGAAAAGTGCGGAAGCGGGGTGGTGTCAGATTGACCGACAGGGCGTGACACTGGGGGCTGGTAATTCAAGGTTTATTATTTCTCATGATCAGATTGTTTTGACGGTTGGAAATGTTAGGGCCGTCTTGTCCGCTAGTGGTTTGAAGGTTTTTTCTGGCGATATTCAGACTGAGGCTCATTCACTGGATAATCATATTCATCTGGTAGGAACACAGTCCACGGGAGGGCCGATAGGATGAGTTCCGTTGGTCATTTTTACGGTGGTGATCTGCTGCTTGCAGATGGCGGATTGGCTGTTGTTTCCGGTTCGGAAGAGGTTCGGCAACGCCTTTTGAGACGATTGTTGACCAACGTCGGTGATTATTTTTGGCAGCTAGATTATGGCGTTGGTTTGCAGGGCATGATTGGTAACGTCATTGTGCCATCAACAATGCAGGCTGAAATCAGGGTTCAGGTCCAGAAAGATGCAGGCGTAGATCCTTACTCTCCTGTGGAAGTCGAGATTAGCTCCGGCTCCGATGGGATGTGTCTGTGCAAGATTTCTTATGTGGATGCTGAGACTGGGCAGCAGCAGACCTTGGATTTTTCTTCGTAAAAAGGATGTGCCTGTTTCAGTCGGGTGTATCTGGAGGATGTAATGTCTCTTTCTCTTCGCTCGTTCACCACGACGGTGTCTACCGCCGTGGTAACGGCGCAATCTTCCTGTACGCAATTACTGGATGTTTCTGTCGGGTCTCCGGTTCGCGCGCTGATGGAAAGCGTAGGGGGTATCGGATTATGGTTGCAATATCTGGTGTTACAGATTTTGCTTCGAACCCGTTTGGCAACATGTACTGCTGAGGATTGTGACAGTTTCGTCCAGGATTTTGGGATGTCACGTCTTCCGGGTACGGCCTCAAGCGGAATGGTCATTATGTCGTCGTTCTCACCTGCACAGCAATCGGCTGTTGTGGTGCCCGGCACGATTGTACGAACTGTTTCCGGCCTCTCTTTTGTTGTTGTGAAGGAGAGTATGCTCTCGGGGTGGTCGGAAACGGCCGGAGGCTACGTACGGACAGCTGGTATGTCGAATATTTCCGTTCCGGTTCAGTGTCAGAGTGCTGGAGGAATTGGGAATGTCCCGGTGGGTGCGATCTGTCTCATGGGTACAGCTATTTCTGGTATCGATACAGTGACTAATCCTGTGGCGTTCCTGAATGGTTCAGATCAGGAAACCGATGCAGAGTTGCGGACCCGCTTTCCATTGTGGTTGGCGGCAAAAGCATCTGCCAGTCGAGCCGCCGTGGGGAATGCCATTTTGGGTGTTCAGACGGGTCTTTCCTATTCGTTGCGGGACGGATTGGTAGCGGATGATACTGCCCGCTCTGGATATTTTACAGTCGTTTTGAATGATGGCAGTGGGGCTCCGGCAGATCAGTTGCTGGAGCAGATTTACGACGCAGTGAATGAGGTTAAGGCGCTCGGGGTCGGGTTTGGCGTGCGGGCGCCATCTTTGCTGATTCTGAATGTTTCCATGACTGTTGTGGTGCCTTTATCTGTCGGAATACAGCAGGCGACAACTGCCATTCAGAATGCCATTACGCAGGATATTGCAGGAACGACTGTAGGCAGTGGGTATGCTTTCAGTAGACTCTCCTATCTGGCTTATGTGGGCGCGGGCGTCACCGTTACGTCCGTTCTTGATGTGCGCCTCAACGGAAGTCAGTTGGATATTCCTGCGAACGGCGACCAGGCTTTGGCGGTTGGTAGTATTCAGATCAGCGTCATTCAAAACTGACAAACAGGCCTCTTGCATGAATATTTGCGGAGGATGGGGAAGACTATGCCTGTTTTTAATAGATATCCAAAACTTGAGGCGCTGACTGGAAACGAGGTTCTTGTCCTTGCCGATGCCAGTGGTCAACATACGGTTACGGCAACTGCATCGCAGATTGCCGGTGCACCTGCGGTTTCGACGCCGACAGGAAGCTTTTACGAGGATAAAGGGGCAAAAATCAGTCGGTTTGCGGATCGGGTTCTGATTGGAGATGCTGCGTCTAATCCTGGCTTGAGTGATCGTGACGCGGCATCAAAAAAGGACTGGCTTTCCCGCACGATGGGAGAGACGTCTATTGGGCCATGGGCATTACAGGACGCTCAGTGTGCGTCGGTTGCGCAGTTTGGTAATAGTGCTTTCGTCGCAGCATCCCGCACATCCGATGCAAAAACGGCGCCTGCGACACTTGGTTTCCAGCCAAGTTCGATTGGCGTAGCGTCTTGGGGTGTGGCCGATGACACCTCTACCCCGACAACCACGACTGCCTATGCATATTATGGAGAAGCATGGCGTCTGGCAGGCGTGAATTATCAGCCGACATTCGTCATGGAACTGGAAGCCGTCAATTTTGGTGGGTTGGCTATTGGCCAGTCCAATCCCTACGCTCCTAATGTGGGCGGCGGTGTCTACGGTATTCAGCTTGGTGTAGGCGGAGGTCAGACGGATGGCACGTCGGATGCGGCTGCTGGAATGGTTTTTGTTTCGAATCCGAATTCGTGGCAGACGGGAATTGTTTTTGGTGCCACGTCCCTTAGTGGAACGGATGGAACAGACGACGGTTACGCCTCGGCACTTTCTCTGGCGCGTAATCATGCCATGGAATGGCATACCCCAGAAGTAGTTTCGGGTGCTGTGGGTAGCAATGTCGGCGCCTTTGTACGTTCTACGGTTACGGAGCGCGCAAAAGGAGTACGCCAGGATTTTGTCGATAACGAGATTCTTTTCAGTAATATCGAAGGACATACTCTTTTTTCAGTTGGGAGTATCGCGGCCCCCAATAATGCTCTTCAGGTGCAGGCGGGTGCAGGAAGTCAGGCGGCTGGCCTCTATGTACAACAGGGCGCAAATGGATCCGCCAATCTGGGGCTTTTTCCAGCAGAGGGTGGTGAATTGCAGATATCCTCTCCTGTCAGCGGTGAAGGGATGACCTTGCCGACAACTGCTGATGGCGGATTTTTGCATATCAACATCAATGGATCTGATTATCGTATTCCGTTGATGAGCCCGGCTCAGGTTGGAAGCTGACGATGGGTACGCTTTATGACGAAGAAGGGTTAGTTCTCCAGGCTACGGATGGAAAAGCCCTTTTGGATACCGGGCCAGTCCCGGGCTCTATTGAAGATTTTACGGCCCGCTTGCGTGCGCTCCTTCCCACTGGTTGGTTCCCGGCCCCTCCTCAGGGGTTGCAAGAGGAAGAAGCACCGGTGCTGGTGGCTCTTCTGACAGGGTTTTCCACGGTTCTTTCTGGAATCTGGGCTCTTATGGAGAAATGCCGCAAGCAGACGCGCCTTTCGACAATGAGCGATGCCTTCCTGGATATGCTGGCGGCAGATTATTTCGGTGTGGACGGGTTGCCGAGGAGAGTCTCGGAAAGCGACAGCGATTATCGCAAACGGATTGTGAGTTCTCTGGTAGCGCCGCGAAATACCCGGCAAGCCGTCAGAGATGCTCTGGTCGCTGTCACGGGTGTGGAGCCCGTTATTATTGAGCCTTTGAATGCAGCAGATTGTCATGCACAGGCGTCTTTTGCCTCACCGTCCTGTGGCGGAGGTTTTGGATATGGCTGTGCTGACTTACGGTATGGCAGCCAGTCTGGAGGGCAGTTTTTTCTGGAGACTGCTTTGGGTCAGGCTTCTGATGCACAGGCTATTTATCAAGTCATTGAACGGACCGCAGCCGGCGGTGTAACGGGCTGGGTTCGGGTGGAGCAGTAATGGATCGGGCGATTGTATATGCGGGGTCTATCCCGCTGGATACGGACCTTTTACGTGTTGGAAAGTATGGCAAGGCTGCAATAGGCCATATGTCTGACATGTTATATGGCCGGGGTGTTATTGCGGCTTCCGGGCTTGGTTGTACGCCTTCTTCTTCTTCTTTAGCCGTAACGATTGATCCTGGATCCATTACGGCTCCAGGGGTGATGGATGCGGCCCCTCTTGGAGGCGCTGGCGGTGGTTATCGCGCTGACCCGACACAAACCACCTGCCAGTATTCAAGTGAGACGGCAGTAACGGTTACTGTGCCGGGAACGGGGGCAAACTATACTGTTTTCGCAATTTGTTCCGAACAGGATATTGATCAGACAGTTCTGGCATTTTTCAATGCTTCCAATCCGTCCCAGACACAGGCAGGGCTGAACAATAGCGGCAACGTACTTCCTACCCGTCGCTGGGCTGGAATGTCTTTTGTGATTGCAACGGATGCGCCTTCTGCTCCCGATGGTGGGACTGTGGTTCCGCTTTATACACTGGCAATTCCGCAAGGTGTGGCTTCTTTGGCTGGTGTTCAGCCGCAACCGGGACAGGCTTTCTGGCCAACAATTCCCGAACTTGCGACGCAGACATTGCTGCGTGCCATTGCAGAACCAATGCAGCTTGTGGCGAATGACACGTCTCTTTCCGTTCCGGCATGGGCAAGCCGCGTCGAACTGCGCGCGATTGGCGGCGGCGGCGGCGGTGCATCATCGAGTTCCACAGCATTGACTGGGTCTTTTTCAGGCGGTGGAGGCGGTGGCGGTGGCGACGCATGGGGTATTTATACCGTTAGTGCCACCAGTGGAGGCGCTCTGGGCGTCACCATTGGTCAAGGAGGAACGGCAGGGCAGACAGGAGGAACCTCTCTTGTCAGCTATAACGGTCAGACGCTTTTGCAGGCCAGTGGAGGCCATGGCGGATTTTTCTATGACAATACTGGCTCTGCCGGTGGTGATGGGGGGACCGCCTCCGGAGGAACGATCTGGAATCAGACTGGAAGTTGGGGAGGAGACGGGCAGAGTAACGCTTCGACCTTTGGCGGTTATGGCGGCGGCGGCCCATGGGGTGGCGGTGGCCGTTGCGGCAATCAGGTCGGGCGCGACGGAACCCGCTTTGGCGCGGGTGGTGGTGGTTCGTATTCTGCTGCTGTTGATGGCACTCCGACCACAGCCGGCGCAGGCTTTTCAGGCTGCGTAATGTATCGATTTTTACCTTGATATTTAGGGCATTAGGGAAGGGGGAGGATTATCTCCCTCCTTCTCCCGCAGACTATCAGTTTAGTGAAATTTCACCGTCTGCCATATTGCGCGGCGGCATATCTTTCCGAAGTTTCGCAACATCTTCCGCGCTGACAGCGGGAGCGTTGTTGCCCCAGGCGTGACGGATAAATGTCACCACATCAGCGACTTGCTGATCGTTCAGACGATGCATGAAATCTGGCATCGTAAAGGCAGACGGGGCTGTCTCGGTTTTTGGTAATGTTGCTCCGACCTGGACAATATGCACCAGAGACGCCGGATCTTTTCCCATGACAACAGGATTTCCCGCCAGAGGCGGGAAGACAGCCGGATAACCCTTTCCATCTGTACGATGGCATGCGGCACAGTTATCCACATACAGTTTCGCTCCGCGTGCAGAGACGTCTGCTTTGCGAAGGGCATTGGTTGCGCTCGGGTCATAGACCCAGTTTGTCTGTGTTCTATCGAAAGGTTGAAGAGCCCGCAGATATTTTGCTATGGCATGGAGGTCAGAGTCTGACAGGTGCTGTGTGCCATGTACAATGGCGGAAGTCATTGCACCAAAGCTCTCGCCTTGCATGTTGCGACCGGTTTTCAGGAAATCGACAATATCCTGCTCACTCCATCGCCCCAGGCCTGTTCGGTTCTCCTGGCGCAGGGAGGTTGGGATCCAGCCGTCAATCAAAGCACCCCCCACAAGAAAAGACGGGCTGTCTGAGGCGGTCAGCGCTTTTTCCTGCATGGTCAGACCGCGAGGAGAGTGACAGGCTCCGCAATGCGCCGGGCCTTCTACGAGATAAGCGCCTCTCGCCATCTGGGTATCAGCAAATTCATGCAGGGTTTTCTCCTGCGCCTTTACTGGGGCAGGAGAAAAAGCCCATCGCCAGAACATGAGCGGCCAGCGCATCGAGAAAGGCCATCGAATACCATTTTCCGGCGTCGGAATGCTTGCTGCTGGAACACTTTCATGAAAATAGGTGTAAAGAGCATGAACGTCATGATCCGTCAGGCGTGCATAAGACGGATAAGGCATCGCAGGATAGAGCGTTGAGCCGTCCCGTCGAACGCCTTCACGTAATGCACGCCCGAATTCGGCTTCGGTATATTTTCCGATGCCGTGATCCATGTCCGGAGTGATGTTTGTGGAATAGATGGTGCCAATCGGGAGTGCAAAAGATACTCCACCGGAATATTCTGGCTTGTTCTTGATTGAATGGCATGCGGCACAGTCGGACGCCGCCGCAAGATATCGGCCTTCCTCTCTCAGAGTGGCCTTGTCATCGTGAGCAGATGCTGTTTGGTGGCTTAGAGCAAAGATGCTGCAAGCAAAGGCCAGGATTGGGAAAGTCTTCATGCCTGCACCAGTGGTCCGGGAGATTTCAGGTAGGTTGTGCGAATGTGATAGGCCGCCCAATAGGCAAGGGCTGCAACCATACCTGTCGGATTGTAACCCATCCCCTGTGGAAAGGCATTTGATCCGATAACGAAGACGTTCGAAACATCCCAGCTTTGGAGATAGCGATTGAGAGCACTGGTTTGAGGATCAGTTCCCATGATTGCGCCCCCACCAAGATGCGTCGTCTGATAGTGGCGGGTGTCGAAGGGCTGCCCCGCATTCAGATGCACAAGATTGGCCTTTGTCGCTCCCATCGCTTTGGCAATGGGTTCAATCTTGCTGACAACATATTGGTTCATTCGAATATCGTTGTCTTTCCAGGTGAATGTCATCCGGAGGAGGGGTTGCCCGTAAGCATCTTTCCATGTCGGATCCAGATCCAGATAGACGTCTCGGTAAGCCATGTTACTGCCATGGGCATCGACACCGATCGAGTGTTTATATGTGTCAATCAGTGCACCTTTATAGGCTGATCCCCACCGCGGCGTGCCACCACCGCCTGTCCCGATAGCGGCGGCAATGGGCTTGAGACCTGCCTGATTCACCCAGACCGGCGAACCGCCAACAAAGCCAAGTGGCCCATGATCGAAATTCATACTGTTGAAGTCATCTATGGCAACGCCAACGCCACCAGCACCGATGAACTGGTTGGTGTACTTGGACGGCGGCAACCAGATCCGGGAAGAGGTGATGGTCTGATAAACGAAATTACGTCCTATTGTGCCCGTATTGCTGACAGGGTCGTAAGGTTTTCCAATTCCTGACAGCAGCATCAGATGAACGTTATGGAACTGGAACGCACTCAGGATAACGAGATCTGCAGACAGGGAAACTTCCTTCTGCGTTTTGGTTTCCAGATACGTGACGCCCGTTGCCTTGGAGCGCGTGTCATCCAGATCCACACGTAGAACATGCGCATCTGAAATCAGCGTAAAGCCCGGGTCCTGCCTTAGGGCAGGCAGAACATTCACATTGGGAGAGGCTTTAGAATAAAGGTAGCAGTCATATCCGCTACAGTACCCACAAAAATTACACGGCCCCATCTGGCAGCCATAGGGGTTTGTATATTGGCGAGAGGCATTTGCAGCCGGCAGGGAATAGGGATGGTATCCGGCTTCAGTCGCGGCTGCCCGGAATGTGGATGCGGTGAACGTATCCTTCATGGCGGGGAGTGGGAAATTGTCGGACCGGTCTCCATCAAAGATATTACCGTTTCCGACGATCTTTCCGTTTACTTTGTATGCCTCACCAGAGGTTCCAAAGACTTTTTCAGCCTTGTCGAAAAACGGTTCCAGCTCGGAATAGGTGACGCCGTAATCCTGAAGGTTCATACCTTCAGGGATGAATTTATCACCATAGCGTTCTACGACTGAGCTGCGCAGACGCAGATCTTCCGGGGAAACCCGAAAATGAACGCCGGACCAATGAAGACCAGCCCCTCCAACCCCTTCGCCGGGCAGGAAGGCTGCTAGTTGCCGGTAAGGCAGGGCTGTCTGGTCAATCGTATTGCGAACAGTCACCGTCGTTTGGGACAGATTCTGGAACAGTCGTTTGCGAATGGCGCCTCGTAGTTCATCAATGGATTCTGGATAAGCGCCTTCGACGGCAGTGGCGCGTTCCGAGCCGCGTTCCAGCATGACGACGGAAAGACCGGCCTCCGTCAGTTCCTTGGCAAGAATGGACCCAGCCCAGCCTGCGCCAACAACAATGGCATCTACGTGTTTTTTGGTCATGATCTGTGTCCCTCAGGCCGTCTCACCCGAGATCGAAATCGGACCAAAGGGATATGCCTCTCCATCCTGATTGACCCAGTCCATGAAATCCGCGCGGGCACCTGGAAAGCCGAGCATGAGCCAGCCGCCCAGGCCTTTATTGCCGCCATAAAGAGGATCGGAAAAAGCACCCTCCATCGTATTTGTGCGCAGTTGCTCAAAGAAAACACGCCCCGGAATGTCCCCAAGCGGAACAGATCCGCCTTCAAGTGCTGTCAGAATTTGCTCCTGTGCGGACAAGGGCAGATCGGCAAAAACTTTTCCATGCTGTTGATGAGTATAGGCCTCCAGCCCTGCGATACCTTTCCGGTACAGATCACGAGGGACAAAGGGGAGTTGATACCCAAGATTGGCCGGTCCCTGTACAAAAGGGGCGGACATGTACCAGTTGTCTCCATGCCCGTACGGAGACTCCATCTGTCGATCAATAAATTCGGCTACACCTAAGGCGCGCGCCCCTGATCCGTGCTGATCCTGTGGAAAAAGACGTTCTGTCGCCGCTTCCAGAAAACGGTATTCATCAGGCGTGAAGAACGTGGGCTGATAAGGCTTCTGTGCTTCTTGCGCCAGAGCATCAGCCCAGTGGGAATGTCCACTCACCATCCAGAATGATGTGGAGCCCAGAAGGCCTTTGACGAAACTACGGCGAAGGGGCCGTGTCAGGGTGGGTTCCTTCGGGGGCACAGTTGTCTCCAGAACGAGGGTAGGGCCATGTTCGGGAAATGAACATATCCGAAATAAGTAAGGGCATGACCCCATAGAATAAGCGTCAGGTCTGAAGCCAGACCCTACGCGATCACAACCCTAGGAGGATGAATTTTAACCGCCTGAACCAGAGGCCTGCGAGGAGGATGGTAATTGCAGAGTTCCCATGGGAGGGGATTTCTGTTTTGGAGCGGAAACCGCTGGCGTGCCATCATCGCTTGAGCCAGTTGGAAAAATGGCGTCTGGCACACTGGGCTGGGTTGAAACGGGAGCTGCCTGCGGAACGCTGGTGGTCGTGGGCGGGGTTGTGACGGAGGGTACAACTGCCGGAGGGGCCGCAGTACCAGGCGCGCCAAGAGATTGCTGTTTGACCCCGCCATCAACGAGTGGATTCCCGATGGCATCCGTCATCCAGCTCATCAGCTTCTTGCGGATCTGGAACTCCAGTTCGACATTCATGTCCTGCATCATCTGATTGGCCAGTTCATACAGGGAGGCACGTGACGTGGCACTCTTGGAGCCGGTGTCGAGTTTGCGGCTGATCCGGGCATGAATGTAACCTGTATGCAGGTTACCCGCATCCGCAACATTCAACTGCACATCCATTGCGCCAGAAATGGCATTCTCTCCTGTGGCAGAGATATAGGCCTGCTTGATGATGAAATCCGCCTGCCCGGTCTGCCCGCTGGCAACAAGACGCTGGCTGGCCATTTGTTTGAGCGCCTGATCAGGCGGAGTAGGGGCTTTGGCGCTCAGTGTGCCTGGGGAGGGAACTGCCTCGTCCTGAATATTAATCGTAGCAACATTCAGGTGAAGCTGGGACAGATAGCTATAATCGGCTGGTGGGAATGTCTGCGCAGGCTCATCGTCTGCACATCCCCCAAGAGCAAGGGAAAAAGCCAGAGCACTTGCTCCGATCCAGCGTCTCATACCCATCACCCAGTCTCCCGAAACCTACTTGCTATGGCGGTCCAAAAGGGATTTCAGTCGCCCGAACAGCCCCTTTTTAGGCTCTGACTTTAATACCGGAGTGGTCTCCAGTGGAAGCTCCGGTAAAAAGGATCTTTGTGGAGCCGCCATAGGCTCTGGTGTGCTCTGAATCTCTGTGGGTTCAGGGATCGAAGACCTACTAACAGAGTGTGTAGCCTCTGTAGAAGCAAGTGGAGAGGTGGGTCGATCATCCCGAGGGGTTTTGGGCGTGCGCAACGAAGATGCCTGACCTACTCCAAAATCTTCCGGAAGAAACGGACGCGCTGAACGGATTGTCTCTGCATGATCCGAATGGCTGGCAAACCATTCCAGAATCCAGCCGGGAAAGAGCGGCCCGGAAGGAGCATCGCTGATCAGCAGCGGGCCTTTGGGATAATAGAAAGACGGTCGACGGTCCGGCGCTGTTTCATCCCAGACAAGGTAGAAGACAGTGTTCTCGGCTTCGTCATAAAACCGGTAGGCAGTTGCGGAAGCCCCCAGTTTCATCTCAATCTGGGCACGAACAGGCAGGGCCGAAAACGGCGAAGACACAATCAGTGCACCACCAGTACGCTTTGCAGAAAGCAGGGCTTTCATCCGTCCTTCCGCGACGGGTTTTCCGTCCGGGCAGGTCAGGGCTTCCCCGCTATCCGCATGGCCTGCCGCGATGAAGATGGCATGAGGGGCATGGCGTCCCAGCCAGGCCCCTGAAAGCTCACGAAAGGCAACTTCCGGAAGATCCGTTCTGAAGATGCGTGCATCTTCCTTGATGTCCCCTCCCAGAACGCCTTCCGCCAAAGGCCAGAACAGAGGATCCATCGCGGTCAGAAGATCGTTCTGAACAGGTGGAGCCAAGGCCAGAACATGGCTACCCCTGTAAATTCCGTTCTCCAGCCACCAGCAGGCCTGTCTGCGGCTGATCTCATCCTGAAAAACAACAACTTCGAACTGCCCGACGACCGGCTGACGTTGGAGTGCGACCCATCCGGGGTACAGCGCCCCGGCAGGCGCACCATCAATCTCGATACCATCCAGCAGCGAAGTCATCATTCAGGCTTGTCTCCCAGTTCGTCGCGGGTGAAGCGGAAACCGACATTACAGAACTCACAGTTCATCGTGATGGCTCCGTCTTCAACCATGTGGTCCAGATCGCCCGTGCTGAACCTGTCGAGTACCGCCGCAAGACGGGCGCGCGAACAGCGACAGCCATAAGCCAGAGCGCGGGGGGTCGCGATCTGCACATCCAACGTCCCGAACAGACGATAGATCAGATCCCCACTGCCTAGATCTTCATCAAAAATTTCAACAGGCTGGAGTGTTTCGGCAAACGTACAGGCCGTTTCCCACGCATCGTTATCCTGCGCGGTGGCTTCAATGCCACCTTCCGCAGCAATGCGTTCCAGAACCAGCGCACTGGCCCGCCAGCCTTCCAGCGTCTTCGTGCAGAACAACCGGATCAGACAATCATGCTGCTCGCTGGTCTGGAAGTAGTGCATGGCCATGCCGGAGAGTGTGTCTCCCGTCAGTTCCACGATGCCCTGATGGCGGTCCATATCCGCCCCCTGATCAATCGTGAACGCCATGAACCCGTTGCCCAGAAGCTCGGGCGTTGTCTGCGGAAGATTCTCTGGATCCGCGTCTTCTGAAAGACGTGCCATAAAGCGCAGATCACCAGTATCCGTCGCATCCGCCAGCAGCATCGTGACCGGTCCATCGCCCTTGATCTGCAGGGAGAAAGAGCCTTTGAACTTCAGGGCAGAAGCCATGGCCGCCACAAGGGCCAACGCCTGACCGCCCAGTTCCAGAACAACGTCCGGCAGGTCATGACGGGCGAGGATAGCGTCAGCCAGTTTCCCCAGCCTGACAAGGCGCCCCCGCACCGGCGATCGCTCCAGATGGAAGGGAACAATCCCTCCGGAAACAACCATGTTCGGGACGTTGGGACGGTCCCTGTCAAGAAATGGAGGTGTATCGATCACCCGTTTTCTCTCCCAAGAGCCCAGAGAAGCAGGCCCTTCTGCGTATGAAGTCGGTTTTCCGCTTCATCAAAAACAACAGACGCCGGGCTTTCGAAAACATCCGTCGTCACTTCTTCCCCGATATGGGCAGGGAGGCAGTGAAGGAACAGGGCCTCAGGCGCAGCTTTCGCCATAAGGGCAGCATCCACCTGGTAATGGCGGAAGGCTTCAAGGCGTTCTTCGCGGTCCTTGTCCCCCATGCTGACCCAGGTGTCTGTCAGAACAGCATCTGCTCCGGCAACGGCTTCAGCCGGATTATGGAAGATTTCGATGGAAGCGCCATTTTCGCGCGCCCATCGTACCGCACGCTCACTGGGTGCAAATCCGGTAGGTGTTGCCAGACGCACATTGAATTTCAGCAGAGCCGCAGCTTCCATCAGCGAGGTCGCAACATTGTTGCCATCGCCAATCCAGGCCAGCGTCTTGCCCGCAATCGGGCCGCGATGTTCTTCAAACGTCAGAACATCCGCCAGAATCTGGATCGGATGGGACACCGGCGTCAGACCGTTGATAACTGGCACGGTGCTCCACTTTGCCAGTTCGCGCAGGTTTTCATCCTTGCCCGTTCGCAGAACAATCACATCCAGAAAGCGTGAGAGAACCCGTGCCGTATCTGCAATGGTCTCCCCGCGTCCAAGCTGCATATCTCCCGGCGAAAGTACCGAAACCTGGCCGCCAAGCTGACCCATTCCGACTTCGAACGACACACGCGTCCGGGTGGAAGGCTGTGCCAGCATCAGGCCAAGAGTTCGGCCTTCAAGGGGACGCTCTGGATGCAAGGGGCGCGCACGATTATTTTGCAGAGCTTTAACGCGGGCCGACAGATCAATGATCTGCCGAATAACGTCTCCGCTAAAATCCCGAATATCAAGAAAATGCCGTGGCATCTGCTGTTCCGTTCCAACTGTCCGGGGGGCGATAGCCAGACTCACGACACTGTCTCCTGTTCCAGTTTCCCGGCAGCCACAAAGGCTTCGGCTGCCTCAATCAGTTTGTTGCACGCAATTTTGCAGTCTTCTTCCGTCACGATCAGCGGCGGCACAAGACGCAGAACATTGTCCCCCGCTCCAACTGTCAAAAGACCAGCCGCCGTTACAAACGGCATGACCTCACCGACCGGAGGCACACAGTGCAGCCCACGCATCAGGCCCATGCCGCGCACATCGTCAAATACCCCGGAAGAGCGTTTCACAACGTCCTGGAGCAGGGCGCCAAATGTTTCTCCAACGCTCTGAACGTGGTTCAGAAAACCAGGGCTGAGGACTTCTTCAAGAACGGTTGTCCCGGCAGCGCAGGCCAGTGGATTGCCGCCAAATGTCGTGCCGTGAGATCCCGGCGTCAGGTGTTTGGCCAACTCTTCCGTCGCCAGAACGGCCCCCAGCGGGAAGCCGCCACCAATGCCCTTGGCAATGGAAATGACGTCCGGCTTGATGCCGTACCACTCATGCGCGAACAGCTTGCCTGTCCGGCCGACACCCGTCTGAACTTCGTCGAAGCCAAGATAAATGCCGTGCTCGTCGCAAACCGCACGAAGTGCCTTCATGAAGACTTCTGTCGCAGGCTTGATACCGCTTTCGCCCTGAATTGGCTCCACGATGATACCAGCCGTCTCCGGCGTAATGGCCGCCCGCAGCGTGTTCGTGTTGTTGAACGGCGCGTGGTCAAAGCCTTCGACAACAGGGCCGAAACCCTTCTGATAGGCGGGGTTCCCTGTGGCGGAAATCATGGCCAGAGTCCGGCCATGGAAAGCGCCGTCAAAGCACAGAATACGCGTCCGTTCCGGATGGCCGTTCTCAAACTGGGCGCGGCGAATCATCTTCACCATGCCTTCGTTGGCTTCGGCACCCGAATTGCAGAACAGGACAGAGTCCGCGAACGAATTCTTCACCAGAAGATCCGCCAGTTTTTCAGCCTGCGGAATGCGATAAAGATTCGAGACATGCATGACCTTCGCAGCCTGATCCGCGATGGTCTTCACCAGTTTCGGATGTCCATGGCCAAGCGAGGAGACGGCAATGCCAGCCCCGAAATCCAGATATCGTCGCCCGTCCGATGCCGTCAGCCAGACGCCTTCGCCCTGCTCGAAAGCAAGGTCGGCACGTTTGTAATTGGGCATGAGGGCGGAGATCATGATGATCGACGATCCTGAATCGGGGTGAATGAAAAGCTGCAGAATCGGAAAACCCTGCCCCGGTCGCCCGGGGCAGGGCCAAAGATTCCGCAGACACATACTGTGCGGCAGAAATGCAATCCGTCAAACCCCTTGCGGGGAAAGAACGGCTTCAGGCACGCCTGTAAACGAGATCCCGGGCCAGCCAGCACCCAACGCGAAGCGCATTTACACCTGCCGCATCCCGCTCGAAGGCCAGCGTCCAGTCTCCCGGGGCGGTATGATCCAGAGCGCGCGGGCAGGGCAGAACCCACACATCCTTCGCCAGCCTTTGGAGTGGCTCCATACGTCCATTGCCGAGAATGCCTGAGAAACCGCCGTAAACGACACCATTTGTCAGTGTGATGGTGACTTCTGCCTCATCCAGCTCTTCGCAGCGATAGACACCTTCAAGAGCGTCAACATCCTCGCCCGGCGTTTCATCACACGCTGTTAGAATACCAACCCGGTTTTCACCGGGACGCTCCATGCGAACTTCGTCGCCCTGACGCACCACACGGACGGTCTGCGTTTCTGCCCGTGAAGGAGCAACCCCTTCCAGCATTTCAGGAACCATCAGATAGCGAAGCTGTGCGCCTCCGGGCGCGGGTTCGATTCGGGCAGACAGGCCCGTTTCCTGTTCAAGATACGTCCCGTAAAGTTCAAGGGGCTGCTGGGTCGTCCGCTCCGGCTCATAAGGAACGCCAAGAGCTGCAGCCAGAATCTGGGCTGCGGCCACCTGAGCAGGTGCCATATGATTGAACATCACCACCACGGACAGTCGCTCCGATGCCACATGCAGACGATGCGAACGCCAGCCACGCAGGGCGCCCCCATGCATCGTCATATCCCGCCCGAACATGGAGGTGCGTTGCAGTCCAAAACCATAGGGGGCAGCTGCACCATCCAGAAAGGTCACCGGGCTTGTGAGGCGATTGTAAAGCCCGTCCGGATCGTCACGGGTGGCGTCAATGAAGCGCTCCCAGGCAATCATGTCATCCAGCGAGGCGCCTAGTCCGGCATCGCCTGTCCACAGAACATTGTTGATCGCCGGTCGGAAGCCGCTTTCAACAGTGCCTTCATAGCCGATTGTACCGTCCGGCATGGCGCGGGTCTCGGCCGCCAGAATGGCGCGTTCCATACCGGCAGGATTGAACACGGACGTCTGAAGCAGTTCCGCAAAGCTCCGTCCCGTCCTGTCTTCCAGAATATCGGATAAAAGGCGGAAGTTCTGGTTCACATAGGAATAGGACGTGCCTGGCTGGAACTGGAGGGTGCGTGTTCCATCAATAACGCGGCGCGCTTCCCGGTCTCCGAAGTCTCCTTCGATCGGTGCTCCATGCAGCATAGCCACGGCCCAGTAATCCCGCAGGCCTGACTGGTTATGTGCCAGATGCAGGGCGCCCGGAGCAGGCTCATCAAGCTGGGGCAGGCGGTCATCCACATCCCCATCCAGTTCTGTGGGGTCCTGAAAAAGATCCAGCATCACACCGCAGGTAAACTGCTTGGTGATCGAGCACATGCGGAACAGGGTAGAGGGCGTAAAAGAAAGCCGTCGTTCCGCATTGGCGTATCCCCAGGTGTGGCGCACCAGAACTTCGCCGTCCTTTACAACGGCAATAGCCCCGCCGGGGCCGGGATAGCGGGCAGGAATGGCGGAGACGGCCGCCTCGAGACGGGCTGAAAAAGAGTCGCTCATGGGGCGATGATGGCCTCATCCGATCTTGCCGTAAATGCCTACTTGGCAGCATACTCCTTCTCTATGGAGGACATTCCAACCGCTCCCGATTTCAAGGTGTTGCGTGAAACGGCTCTGGCTCATCTGGCCCGTTTCGCCACAACCGAACACGGCCTGCGCCAGATGCTGGAGCGGCGTCTGCGCCGCTGGGCAACACGCGCTGTTCGAGCCGGTCTGCCTGAAGAAGAGGCTGAAGCTACGATCGCTTCCCTGCGTCCCGCCGTAGATGATGTCGTTTCCGCCATGACAGAACTGGGCGCAGTGGATGATGCCGGATTTGCACGTTCCCGCGCCCTGAACCTGACGCGCACCGGACGTTCCCGCCGCGCCGTCGCTGCCCATCTGGCGACCAAAGGCGTCGATCAGAACGTGACACAGGACGCGCTCAACGAATCGCTGGGCGAACGATCTGATGATTCCGCCCATGAGGCCGAACTCGCCGCAGCACTCGTTCTGGCGCGCAAGCGTCGTGTTGGGCCTTTCTGTCGTTCTGACCGACCTCAGGAAGACCCGATGCGTATCATGGGAATCTTCGCACGCAATGGCTTTTCACGAGACGTCGTGCAGACAGCCCTTGAAATGGACCTTGAGGAAGCAGAAGACCGGATTATCGCATTTCGGAGCCGCCCGTGAAAAAACTGGCGCTCTGCCTGCTGTTATCCCTCACGGCCTGTGGGGGAAGCCGTGAATTCAGCCGCGCCAGTTTCAATGGCCCCCTCCAGTGCGCACCTTATGCCCGCTCCCGAACCGGCCTCCAGCTTCGGGGAGACGCAGCATCATGGTGGCGTCAGTCCGCCGGGCACTACGCCCGCAGTCATAGTCCCATAGCGGGCTCGGTTCTGGTCTTCCGCGCGACGTCGCGCGTACCCAGCGGACACGTTTCCATCGTGCGACGACAGATTTCTTCACGCACGATCCTTGTGGATCATGCTAACTGGGAGCCGGGACGTATTGATCGCAATGTTCCCATTACGGATGTTTCACCCGATCATGACTGGACGCTCGTTCGCGTCTGGTGGGCACCCATTCACGGCCTGGGACGCAGGGCCTATCCAACCTACGGCTTCGTTTCGGCCTCCGGTCCGGATGATGCGTCCTGAGCGAACGCTTGCACAAACGCCCAAGCCTTGCCACATGAAGGTGTAGCCTTGGCTTTTCGGAGTAATACATTATGGGCAGCATGAGCCCCGTTCACTGGCTGATCCTGGCGGTCGTCCTGCTCGTCGTATTTGGCGGCGGTGGAAAGATCAGCGGCCTGATGGGAGACTTCGCGAAGGGAATCAAATCCTTCAAGAAGAACATGGGCGAAGACGAGAACATGACGCCGGCTGAAAACAGCCAGCCACCTGGTCACATCTCGCCTCCCAACCAGTCGCCCGGTTACAGCCAGACGACCACCAACAGCGATACGCACCGTACGCAGGTCTGATGTTGAACACGACGTCTGATACGGCATGGACCGAGGCTGCCCGGCAGATTGTAAGGGCGGGTCAGCGGATGGATCAGCGCGGTTGGGTTCCGGCTACGGCTGGCAACCTGTCCATGCGTCTGGACGATGGCCGTATCGCCATCACACGTTCTGGCGGCCACAAGGGCTTCCTGACGGAACAGGACGTGATTCAGATCACCCCTGAAGGCGTGCCGCTTGATCCCGCGAACCGTGCCAGCGCCGAGACCTTGTTGCATACCCAGCTTTACGCGCATGATCCGTCGATCGGGGCAGTGCTGCATGGTCATTCCGTCGCGGCCACTATCCTGTCCATGGATGAGCCAACAGACGCTATCACCTTGGGAGGCTACGAGGTTCTGAAGGTCTTCGAAGGCCAGACGACCCACGACACCAGCCTTGATCTGCCCCTGTTTCACAACGATCAGGATATTGCCCGGCTTGCGACAGTTGTTGCTCCGAAGCTGCCGGATATGCGTCTGGGTTATCTGATCCGCGGGCATGGTGTTTACGTGTGGGGCAAGGACATGTTCACGGCTCTGGCCCGTCTTGAAGGCCTGGAGTTCCTGCTTGCCTGTCATCTCGCCCGTCTTCAGAAAGCACGCTGAACCATGAGCAGACTGACCGTCTATCGGGACGATGCTCCCGACACGATCCTTCTGGACGTAACGTCTCCCGGCGAAATCGCGGAGACATTGCGCCCGCACAATATCCGTTTCGAACGCTGGGCAGCGCCTGTTACGCCCGCCAAGGACGCGACGACAGATGAAGTTCTGGCCGCCTATCGCCCTTATCTCGATACGCTGATGGGCGAGACGGGTGCAGGCAGTGCAGACGTCGTGCGGATCAACGCCTCCACACCCAATTTGCCGGAACTGCGCAAGAAATTCCTCTCCGAACATATCCATAGCGAAGATGAAGTCCGTTTCTTTGTGCATGGTCAGGGCGCGTTCGTTCTTCATATTCATGGCCGGATCTATTCCGTCCTGTGCACTGCCGGAGACCTGATCTCAGTGCCGGAAGGCATCCCGCACTGGTTCGATGCCGGCCCGTCGCCTGATGTGGTCGCCCTGCGTGTCTTCACCGATACGACCGGCTGGATTGCCAAATATACTGGGGACGACATTGCCGAGCGCTTCCCCGCAGATGTCTCACCGGCCTCCTGAAAGCCCACTATGATCCGTCTCGTCCTGCTTGATATCGAAGGCACAACCCTGCCGATTTCTTTCGTGCGGGACGTCATGTTCCCTTATGCGGCCAAGGCACTTCCAGCCCTGATCGAAGACCACACAAACCCACAGGTCGTCGGTGCGCGGGCAGATATTGCGATTTCCCATCCCGGCGAGGATCCGCTGAAGGTCTGTCAGGACTGGATGGCAAAGGACGAGAAAGCCGCCCCGCTTAAGACGTTGCAGGGCATCACATGGCGGCAGGGCTTCGAAGATGGCACCCTCCGGGCGGATCTTTACAAAGACGTGCCACCAGCCCTGAAAGCATGGTCCAAAGGGGGGCTGCGTCTGGCCGTATATTCTTCGGGCTCCGTTCCATCCCAGAAGCTTCTGTACGGTTATACGGAACAGGGTGATCTGACGTCTCTGTTCGACGGTTTTTTCGATCTGTCGACAGGCGGCAAGAAAGACGCGGCGTCCTATACGAAAATCGCCAAGGCCTGCGCTCTGAAGCCAGAAGAAATTCTTTTCCTGTCCGATATCGGCGCAGAACTGGATGCCGCGAAAGAGGCTGGATTTCAGATCTGCCAGCTCGTGCGCCCGCAGGACAAAACAGTCCCCTATGAAGGTGCACCTCACGCAGCTGACCTGAACGACGTCACCCAGAAGTTCAGTCTCCCCACATGACCCTGCATACGGACTGGCGATCCATACCAGACAGCGCGCGCGGAACAGTCGCGGCCCTCGGCAATTTTGATGGTGTCCATCGCGGGCATGTTCATTTGCTGCATGCTCTGCGCGCTGCCCGCCCGGATCATCCGCTGTCGGTCGTCACGTTCGACCCGCACCCAAGAGAACTGTTTCGTCCGCAGGATCCTCCCTGTCGCCTGATGCTCCCGTCCGTCCGGGCGCAGACGCTGGAAGAGCAGGGCGTCTCTGAAGTTTTCCAGATTCCGTTCGATGAAGCTTTTTCACATCTGAGTGCCGAAGCCTTCGTAGAAGATATTCTGCTCCGCCATCTGGGTGTTGTGCATGTTGCCTGCGGGGCGGATTTTGCTTTCGGGCACCGCCGGACAGGGAATACGGAGACTCTCGAAGCCCTTCTGTCCCCCCATGGGGTTGGACTCACGATCGTGCCTCAGCTTACGGATGAAGGTGGTCCCATCTCTTCCAGCAGGATTCGTCGCCTGCTCCAGGAAGGCTATCCCGAACGCGCTGCTCAGGAGCTGGGAAGACCCTGGTCCATTGTCGGTCCCGTCATACACGGGGACCAGAGAGGCCGTCTTCTCGGTTTCCCAACGGCCAATATCCCTCTCGGGCAGCATCTTGAACCCGCTCGGGGCGTTTATGCGGTTCGCGTGACCTTGCCTGACGGACGCATCATTCCCGGCGTCGCCAATCTTGGCCGCCGGCCAACGATCAATGATGGTCAGGAAAGCCGGCTGGAAGCACATCTGTTCGACTTCTCAGAAGACCTGTACGGCAAGACTCTCAGCGTTGCTCTGATCGCCCTGCTGCGTGAAGAAAAGCGTTTTTCCAGTTTGGATGAACTTAAAGCCCGGATCACTCAGGACGCCGAGGAGGCTCGGGCTCTCCTGTCCGCTTGATTCGCGCGTCGTCATGATACTGCTTTAGAAAGCCGCTTCTCATTTCGAGAGCGGCTTTCTTTTTTGCGCTCTCCCGCTCAGCTCAAGCCTGCGTGGTAAATATGTCACTTAATTTCTATATTATGATTTAATGTGTAAATAAGCCCATTCGCTATATTGCGAATAATTCGCATTATCTCTCTAAGGAAGTCGCTTTTATCCTCACGACAGGATCCTGATGCGATGTCCTCGAAACACTCTAACCGCCCTCTGGGGGCCGTTTCCCTCGCGGCAAGCCTAACTCTGGTCTCTTCTGCGGCCTACGCCCAGAGCGGTTCGCCACATCATAAAGTCAAGCATCCGCAAGGACGTCGCCATCAGGCTGTTGTGCCTCCTGCATCTCAGAAAACCCAACCTGAACCCGTTGTGCAAAAGTCAGTCTCCACGCAGGCGAACAGCATCGAAGCTGCCGCTGCCGAGACAGAGCATCTGCATGTTGTGGGTTCTCCCATGAACATTCTGCAATCGCCCGTGGGCATCAGCCGCATGCCTCAGGACGTTCTGCATACACCGCAAACCATCAACGTGGTCCCCAAGGCTCTGATGGAGCAGCAGAACGTGAAATCCCTGGATGAAGCCCTGCGGAATGTCCCGGGCATCACAGCGTCTGTTGGGGAGGGCGAGGGCGGAATGGCGGGAGACCAGTTCCTGATCCGCGGTTTTCAGGCCCAGAACGACATCTACGAGAATGGATTGCGTGATTTCGGCGTCTACACACGCGACAGCTTCGATTACGACCACATCACCGTCATCAAGGGGCCATCTTCGGAAGTCTTCGGCAACGGTACGACCGGTGGCGCCATCAATATCACCACAAAAGTCGCGCATCTGGGGGACAGCTACGGTGCCAGCCTTTCAGGTGGATCTGGCGACTATGCGCGTGGAACGCTCGATTTCAACAAGCAAATTGGTGAGTCCACAGCCATCCGCATTACCGGCATGGGAAACGAGAACAATACGGTTGGCCGGAACGATGTTTATTCCCACCGGTGGGGCATAGCGCCCTCCATTGCATTTGGCCTCGGAAAGCGAACGACGTTTACGCTCGAATATTTCCACCAGACCGATAACCGTATTCCGGATTACGGCGTTCCAGTGATTACAAAACCGGGAACAGCCATTGCGAAGCCCGGTACAGAATATGGCCTGAACCGGAACAACTGGTATGGAACGAGTTATGATCAGGATGTCTCGAACGTGGACATGCTGACCGGCCGCCTCAAGTTTGATCTCAACAAATATATCACCCTGTACAATGATTTACGCGGTGGACTGTATAGTCGGTATTTCTCAGCCTCCCAGCCGGGCTGCGACACGACCTGCGCGGCTGAATTTTTCACAAACCCGGCTGCGGCCCAGATCAATCGTCGCGGACATCTGGGCGGCCCAGAACCTTATCAGCAGAATGACTGGTCCGTGCAGGATGTATTTTCCGGCGTCGCAAAATTCTCGACCTGGCGCCTGCGTCACGAGATCATTGCCGGTGTGGATATCGAGCATGTGTATGACCGGCGCACGAACCAAGCCTATAATTTCAATGGCCAGAACGGCACGCAGAAAGACACCACAAGCCTGCTTCACCCATCGTCCACACAATCGGGTTTGCTGCTTGGATCGGTCGGCCAGTATAGCGGAAACCTCGTCAATATTTCCGGTGTCGGACATGCGCTGTACAAGACAGGTGACGCCACCGATGTTGGCGCGTTCTTCTCTGACCAGATCTGGCTGACGTCCTGGTTCTCCGTACGAGGCGGCTTCCGCTGGGATCACTGGGACAGCCACTACTCAGCAAACGGCGGAACGACCGGAGCAGGCGTGTCTTATGGGCAGACGCAGGATACTTTCAATCCGACCGTCAGCCTCATGTACACGCCGACCAGTAACATCATGGTCTATTTCAACTGGGCACAATCCACGACCCCTATGGGCCTGTATGTGACCAACAGTTCCGAGCCTCTGAAATCCTCCACGCAGGGATTCAGCCCGGAGCGCAGCAGCCTTTATGAACTCGGCGCCAAATATAATGCGTTTCAGGGGCGTATGGGCTTCACAGCCTCGGTGTTCCGTCTTGAAAAGGGCAACGCCCTCATGACGGACGCTTCTACGGGCACCGTTTCCTCATCCAGCGATAGTCAGCGCAATCAGGGCGTCGAACTTAGCGTCTCAGGCGAGATCCTGAAGAACTGGACCATGATCGGCACTTACGCCTACTACGATGCGACCACCGTCAGTTCCCTGACGGCAGCAAATGTGGGCAAGCGGATCCAATATGCTCCCAAGAACTCTGCGACCATTTGGTCCACCTACACGATTGCGCCAAACAAGCCCTGGAACCTCACCTTCGGCGGTGGGCTGACATGGCGTGACGGGGTATGGCTCAACGCGGCCAATACAGCGCGCGTGCCTGCGACGATGGAGTGGGATGCTGTTATTTCCCATAATTTTGGCAAGCACTGGCGTATCGCCATGAACGACTATAACCTCGATAACCGTCTCAACTACAGCAATCTTTTCTCGGATCGTGCGACGCCGTCTGTGGGTCGCTCGTTCCTTGCGAATATTTCCGCAACATACTGACCCAAAACATCAGGCCGGTTCATGCCGGCCTGATAGCCGCACTGTTGGGGACCGGAACACCAAGTTCCTGCAGCCGTCTTTGAACGCGGGTTTCCAACGCCGTATCGCGCTTTTCCCCTAACAAAACGAGCTTCTGGTTCATCGCGAGCAGAATGTCAGACGTGGCATCCACAACAGCCTTGCGCCACCAGTCCAGAGCTTCATCAATCTTACCCGCATCCGCCAGTGCCGTCGCAAAATTATGCTGTCCCCGGTAATCCCCGCCTTCAGCGGACTTCCGATACCAGTCCAGAGCCGCCGCACGATCCTGCGACACAACCCAGCCTTCCTCCAGAAAGCGCGCATACAGGTTCATGGACTTTGCATGGCCGTTCTGTGCGGCTGTTCGGAACAGATCGAGTGCCTTGGGCAGATCCTGAGGCTGACCGATCCCGCGCATGGTTAGAATGCCCAGATTGTATCGGCCCCACTCATCCCCGGCTTTGGCGGCTTCTTCATAACAGCGTGCCGCTTCCGTCAGATCCTGGTCGCATCCCCATCCAAACTGGAAGCATCGGCCTCGCATGTTATGGCCCGGCCCAAACCCTGCTTTTGCAGCAATCGTAAACCATTCCAGCGCGCCAGCGGGATCTTTCGGAACATACACACTGTCCAGCAGCACCTGCCCCCACTGCACAATTTCCAGATGATGCCCTTTCAGGGCTTTCTGCCGGATGTCCTCAATATTTTCTGGCAGGGACGGAACGGGAGTTGGCTCTTTCCGAAGCGGAAAAACTTTTCTGAAAACACGCTTCATGTCGAACCCGCCCATGCCAGCCGAAGCAGAGAATACTGCGAACTCAGTGTATCCTCTGCATCAGGTCTGGCAAAGCCGGCATCGGGCTAAAGTGCACTGGGATTAGTCGCAGCTGGAACAACCTGCTGAATGTCAAAACCATCCTGTTTTAGCAGAGCCGGAAGACCTTTGGGTCCCGCCATGTGCAAGGAACCAACGGCAACGAACAGGGATTTCCCGGATTCGTGCAGCGACAGGATTTTCCGTGCCATTTCAATGTTCCGGTCATCCAGAAGGCGCTTGGTTTCGGCCCGCTCTTTTGGAGTGCGAAGGCATTTGCACCATGCATCGTAGTGCTGGAGCTGTGCCATATCGCTTTGTCCCCATATCTCGACGATGCGTTTCTCATCCGTGCGAGCCTCGCCAGAAGAGATATTTTTGATGGTGGTATCAATGAAATCGTCTTCATCGGCCTGATTGGCAGCAATGACCAGATCGCGCTGGGTCTGGGCCTCTTCCAGCGCAATGAGATCTTTCTTCATGCCCCCTGCTATGCCCTGAATCACAAGATCAGCAGCATAGTCCGGATAATATCCGTCCACACGCCCCACGGCTGTACTCAACCCGGCTGCCTCCAGCCCTACAGCCGTTTTCGAGAAATTGGCGACTGGCAGGCACAGCGTTTCTGCCAGATCATCCAGCTTCTTTTTCCGCCCAGTCTGGATCAGATGTTGCAGGCGGTCCGGATCTTCTGGTTTGCGCAACGTCGCGAGCGTTGCCGGGTCCTGAAGATTCAGTTCCAGCGCAACGATATTACTTTTCATCATGGCCATGCGTGTCAGGGGGCCGGGGAGCATCCATTCCTGCCGGGAGGCATGAATGGTCCCATAGAGCCAGGAAGAATGACCATCTTTCGTGATTTTCCAGAGGAAGCCACGATCCTGCGCTGTCATCAGAAGGTGCAGAAGTTCAGACTTTGGGGGGACGGAGGCCGGTGCGGGGCAGCGCGACGCCTGAGCCATTGCTTGCATGGGAACCGCAAAAAGAAGGGCAGCCAGCCAAAGTCTTTTCATCAGAATGCTTTCAACGCAGAAATAATACAGTTTGAAGCCCACCATGACGGCCCTGCCAAAACAATCCAGCGGAAAGTTTTTTCACGGAACTGCCGCATTCGCCATGAAATCTGCTGAAAAAGCGTCTCCGGCACACATAAAGACGTCTTTCCGCCGTTTGGAAGCAGAGGTTGCCCGCGAGAAGACTTGACCGCATCCCCGCCCAATCTCCATATGGTCCCCCTTATTTTGTGTGAATGACCAAAGTTGGCCCGTCCCATGTCCGACAAGTCCGATACGACCTTCAAAGAACAGCAGGATCGCTACCGCGACACCGTGTTCCTGCCGCGCACCAGCTTCCCCATGCGGGGCGGCCTGCCGAAGCGCGAGCCTGAAACGCTGGCTCGCTGGGCAGCCATGGACCTGGACGGCAAGATCCGTGAGGAAGGGAAGGGACGCCCGGTCTTCACGCTGCATGACGGACCGCCCTACGCCAACGGGCACATTCACATTGGCCATGCGCTCAACAAGGTGATGAAAGACGTCATCAACCGCGCGCATCGTATGTCTGGTTTCGAAGTCCGCTATCAGCCGGGCTGGGACTGTCATGGTCTGCCGATCGAATGGCGGATCGAGGAACAGTACCGCAAGGCCGGCAAGGACAAGGATCAGGTGCCCCTGCTCCAGTTCCGCGCGGAATGTCGCCAGTATGCCGCCGAATGGGTGAGCAAGCAGGCGGAAGACTTCAAGCGGATCGGCGTTCAGGCGGAATGGGCTAACCGTTACGTCACGATGGACTTCAGCTCCGAAGCCAAAATCGTGGCGGAAATCGGCAAGTTTCTGCTGAACGGCGGTCTGTATCGTGGCCTGCGCCCCGTCATGTGGAGCCCGGTTGAAAAGACCGCCCTGGCCGAAGCCGAGATCGAATACCACGACGTCGACTCCACCACGATCTTCGTCGCGTTCCCGATCCTGAAAGACCCGACCCCCGGCGATGCGCTCGAAGGCGTCTCCGCCGTCATCTGGACCACGACGCCCTGGACCATTCCGGCCAACCGTGCACTCGCTTACGGTCCGGACATCACCTATGTGGTTCTGCGTGCTGACGAGATCACGGAAGCCAGCGTTGTGCCGCAGGGCGCGCGTCTCCTGATCGCGGAAGACCGTGTCGAGGCGTTCTGTGCCGAAACCGGGATCAGTGCTCATCATATCCTCTACACGCTGCCCGGCAGCGCACTGGAAGGCGCCATTGCGGCCCATCCGCTGCGTGGCCGTGGCTACGAATATGATGTCCCGATGTTGCCGGGCGATTTCGTCACGACAGACGCTGGTACGGGCCTTGTCCACATGGCGCCGTCGCACGGTCAGGATGACTTTATCGTCTGCCGCCAGTTCGGCATCGAAGTGCCAGAACTGGTGCAGGATGACGGCCGCTATGCCGCTTGGGTGCCGCATCTCGAGGGTATCCATGTCTTCAAGGCCGCCGATCCGGTCTGCGATCTGCTGACGGAAGCGCGCCAGTCCGCTGAACATGATGATGCTCCTGCAACCGGCCTTATGGCCCGCAGCAAGATCCGTCATTCCTATCCGCATTCCTGGCGCTCCAAAGCTCCGATCATCTTCCGCGCCACGCCGCAGTGGTTCATTGCGATGGATGGGGAAACGAAGCTGCGTGAGAAAGCCCTCAAAGCGCTTGATCCCGTCACCTTCGTTCCGGAAGCCGCCCGTCGCCGTCTGACCTCCATGGTCGAGCAGCGTCCGGACTGGTGTATCTCCCGTCAGCGCGCCTGGGGCGTGCCGATTGCCGTTTTCGTCGAGAAGCGGAGCGGAGAAGTCCTGCGTGACGCCGAGGTCATGGACCGCATCGTCCAAGCCTTTAACGAAAAGGGCGCGGACGTCTGGTATGATACGGACCCCGCTGTTTTCCTTGGTCCGAACCGTGATCCGGCAGATTACGAGCAGGTCTTCGATATCGTGGATGTCTGGTTCGAATCCGGCTCCTCACATCAGTTCGCGCTGGGGCAGGAAGGCCTGAATTTCCCGGCAGACCTGTATCTTGAAGGCTCTGATCAGCATCGCGGCTGGTTCCAATCGTCCCTGCTGGAAAGTGTCGGGACACGCGGCGTCTCTCCTTACAAGGCTGTTGTGACGAACGGCTTCGTACTGGACGAGCAGGGCCGCAAGATGTCCAAGTCCCTTGGCAACGTCATTGCTCCGGCAGACGTGACGGACTCGCTGGGTGCTGACATTCTGCGCCTGTGGGTTCTGAACTCCGACACCAACGAAGATCTGCGGATCGGCAACGAGATCCTCAAGCAGCAGGGCGAACTCTATCGCCGTCTGCGCAACACCCTGCGCTGGTTGCTGGGCGCGCTGGATGGCTTCACGGAAGAGGAAGCTGTCTCGTATGCCGAAATGCCGCCGCTTGAGCAGTATATCCTGCACCGCCTGTCTGAACTGCGTGGCCTGATCAGTAAGGCGGTTGAAACGCACCAGTGGGTCGGCGTCTACCCGGCGCTGCACGGCTTCTGTACAACAGATCTGTCGGCCTTCTATTTCGATATCCGCAAGGACGCGATCTACTGCGATGCGCCGTCTGACCCAACGCGCCGTGCGGCCCGCACGGTTCTGGACATCCTGCACCGCGCGCTCTGCACATGGCTTGCTCCGGTGCTGGTCTTCACAGCGGAAGAAGCCTGGAACGCCCGTTTCGGTGAAGAAAGCAGCATCCATCTGGAGCAGTTCTTTGAACCGGATGCTGAGTGGAATAACCCGGAACTTGGTGCAAACTGGGACGAAATCCGCGCCTATCGTCGCCTTGTCACGACAGAGCTGGAAACAGCCCGCCGTGACGGTACGATCGGAGCTTCCCTCGAAGCCAGTGTCACTTTGCCGATCTCGCAAGAAGAAGCCGCGTCTCTCACGGGGATCGACTGGGCCGAACTGCTCATCACCTCCCATGCAGAGATCGAGCTTCTACCCGGCGAAACCGCTCATGGCGGTCCGCAGGTCGAGCGTGCGCCGGGTCACAAATGCGCCCGTTGCTGGAAGGTTCTGCCTGATGTTGGCGAAAATGCCAAGCATCCGGCCCTGTGCCGCCGCTGCGTCAGCGTGGTGAGTGCCTGATGTCCCTCTGGCAGGAAGGTATGAGCCGCATGGGGCGGCTTGTTCTTGGGCTCGCCCTGCTGGTTCTGGTCCTTGTTCTGGATCAGGCCAGCAAGGACTGGATTCTTTACGGTTATAATTTGCCAGAAAAAGGGTCCGTCCAGATTCTGCCATTCCTGAACTTCACCATGGTCTGGAACCATGCCGTGACGTTCGGAATGTTCGGCGGTCTGGGCAGCAAAGGCCCCCTGGTCTTCTGCACGGTTTCGCTGCTGGCTGTCGGCCTGCTGGTCTGGACCATGACGAAGACCCGCCGCACGCTGGTAGCCGGAGCCTGTGGCGCCATTGCGGGCGGTGCTATCGGCAACGTCATTGACCGCCTGCGTTATGGCGCGGTCGTGGACTTTCTGCACGCGCATGCGTTTGGCTGGTCCTGGTATGTGTTCAACGTGGCGGATGCCGGCATCGTCTGCGGCGTGGCCGTCTGGCTGATCGACTCCCTTCTTGCTGAACGTAACAGTCAGCCGCGCTGAACAAGCGGAGCTTGCCCCCACGCGGCGCGGACTGTAGGACTATCCCATCATGATCGCGTCCCAGGGTCCCTCAATGCGCCGTAACCGTCTTCCAGTTGCCCGTCTCAGCGTACAGATGGGTGCAATCGCTTCATTTGGCCTGATGCTGTCCGGTTGCTCAGGGAGTGATCTGGAGCGCGCCTTCGGCATGGAACGCTACATGCCGGACGAATACACCGTCACGACGCGTGCACCGCTCTCCATGCCACCCTCAGAAAAGATGCAGCTTCCGGGCGCTGATGATGCACATCGTCCCGATGAGAGCCCGCGTATGCAGGCGCTGGAAACCCTCTCGCCTGATACGGCTCTCCACCCGATCACAGGTGAGAACAGCAGCGGTCAGTCCGCGCTGGTTGGTCAAGCGGACAAGGCCTCCAATGCGCCGAACAATGCGGAACTCGGAGCAGCTGACGCTGGTTTCGTTGATAACCTGATGTTCTGGAAGGGCGGTCAGGCTGGTTCTGTTGTGGATGGAGACGCCGAAAATCGTCGCATTCGTGAGAACTCGGCTCTGGGTCGTAACCCTGCTACAGGCGCCACACCGACGGTCAAGAAAAAGGCCACGCATTTTCTGGGCGTGCTGTAAGACAGCACGTTCCTCCAGGATCGTGAGACACAGTCCTGTCTGAAAAATCGTCAATTCTTCGCCCCATTATCCGTCGCCTCTCAGGTCATGTCGTTGACCTGATTGCGGCCGGCGAAGTCATCGAACGTCCTGCGGCAGCGCTCAAGGAGCTTGTCGAAAACGCGATTGATGCTGGAGCCACGCGCCTTGTCGTCGCGTTACGCGCAGGAGGCACAGACCGCATCGACGTGACCGATAATGGTTGCGGCATGACGCCTGAAGAGCTGGAAATGGCTGTTCAGCGTCACTGTACCTCGAAATTGCAGGACGAACGGCTTGTCCAGATCCGTACGCTTGGGTTCCGCGGAGAAGCACTTCCATCCATTGGCGCCAGTGCCCGGCTGTCCATAACCTCCCGCACGTCCGAGTCCGATACGGCATGGTGTCTCCGTGTCGATGGCGGCATCATCACGCCACCGCAGCCGTCTTCCGGCCCTGTCGGGACGCGGATCGTGGTGACAGACCTCTTTTTTGCCACACCAGCCCGTCGCAAGTTCCTCAAAAGCCCAAGGGTCGAGAACAGTCACGCCGAATCCGTCATGCGGCGTTTGGCTCTGAGCGCACCGCAGTGCGCCATGCGGGTTACTCTGGACGACAAGCTTCTGTTCGATCTGCCAGAACAAAGCCCGGTCGCCCGGGCCGCTGCGGTTCTCGATACAACGCCTGACACACTGATTCCGCTGGACGAAGAACGGGGCCATATCCGCCTGTCCGGCTTTGCCTGCGGCCCGGCAAAAACCCGTGCGACCGGATCGGGCCAGTTCATTCTCGTGAATCATCGCCCGGTGACAGACCCTATGCTCCGGACGGCGATCCGTGTCGCCTATCGTCCTGTCATTGAGCGTGGCCGCTTTCCCGTGATGGCGCTCCACCTCAAGGTGCCGCTGGAACGGCTGGACGTGAACGTCCATCCCGCCAAAACGGAACTGCGCTTTGCAGACGAAGCGGAAGTGAAGGCGTTGGTGATTGGCGGACTGGGCCGCGCCCTGGGACATGGTTCCAGCGGTGGCGGCGGTATTCATGCCAGCTTTGGCATCCGTCCTTCGCGCCCATCCATTTCCTATCCGCCCCGTTTGGACGTGCCGGTCAATCCGCCTGTTCGCGCTGATGCTCCGGCCACACTTCCTTTTGCTGCTCCTTCACTTTCTCGCCCTTCTACTTCATCGATACCGCAGACTGAGCGTTCAGGGTTTGCAGAGCAGGACGCCGGATTTACCCCTGCCGCGCGTCCGCCTCAGCCTGTTCCGGAACATCTGGACCCAGCCTTTCCGCTGGGGGCCTCCGTCGCACAGGTTTTCGATACCTACATCATTGCCGTCGCTCCGGATGGTGATCTTGTTCTTGTGGATCAGCACGCCGCGCATGAACGTCTGACGCATGAACGTCTGCGGGAACAATACGCCAGTGGAGCGCTTCGTTCGCAGGCGCTTCTTCTGCCGGAAGTCATTGACCTTCCCCGCCGTGAGGCAGAGGCGCTGCTGGCACGTTCTGAAGACCTGTCCCGACTGGGAATGGATCTGGAGTCTTTCGGACCGGGGAGCGTATTGCTGCGCTCCGTTCCCGCCCTTTTAGGGACGAAGGATGTTCAGGGCCTTCTGCGGGATGTCGGGGATGAACTGGCCAATGATCCAGACCTTGAGGCTGGCAATACGGACAGCTTCTCCAACCGGTTGGATGCTATTCTGGCCCGCATGGCGTGTCATGGCAGTATTCGGGCCGGACGACGCCTGAAGCCTGAAGAAATGGATGCGCTCCTGCGGGAAATGGAACGCACGCCCCGCGCCAATACCTGTTCTCATGGTCGCCCAACCTGGTTGAAGCTGACGCGGAGCGAAATCGAGCGGCTGTTCGGGCGTATCAAATAGCGGCCATAATCCTCTCTTAATCGTGACATGCGTCTTTGACCTGAGGCATGGACGATACGCGTTGCAGAGGCTTGTTTTGTGGCTTTGCCTTTCGACAGATGTTTACCTCTGAACTCAACACGCCCTGACAGCCCTGTGGTTAATTCTACGGGGCTGTCTGTGGCATAAGGAACATTCCAGACATGTCGACCACGTCCAGCGATAACGCGGCTTTCCTCGACACTCTTCGCTCGGTCGTGGGCCGACGCCACGTTCTCACGAAGCCCAACGCGACATACCGTTTTCGCAAAGGTTACCGTTTCGGTCTTGGAGACGTTCTGGCCGTTCTTCAGCCCGGAAATCTTGTCGAACTCTGGAAAACCTCCAAGCTCTGTGCGGAGAGCGGTAAAATCATCATCATGCAGGCCGCCAATACGGGTCTGACGGGTGGTTCCACGCCGGACGGGAATGATTATGACCGCGAGATCGTCATCATCAGCACAAACCGGCTGGATGGTATCCATCTGATCGGTGAGGGTAGGCAGGTTGTTTGTCTGCCAGGCTCCTCCTTGCACGATCTTGAAGAAAAACTCGCCAAAATCGGTCGTGAACCGCATTCCGTGATCGGGTCTTCCTGCATCGGTGCCTCCGTTCTGGGGGGCGTCAGCAACAATTCCGGTGGCGCCCTTGTCCAGCGTGGGCCGGCTTTCACGGAAATGGCCCTGTTCGGTCAGATGGGAACAGATGGAAAGCTGCATCTCGTCAATCATCTGGGCATCCGGCTGGACGGTGATTCAGAACAGATCCTATCCGCCGTGCAGAATGGGCAGTTTCCTGAAAATGCCATCGACTGGAACGCGGGCCGCGGTCATGACGCGGGCTATGCCCAGCACGTCCGGGACGTGGATGCCGAAACCCCCGCGCGCTTCAATGCGGACCCGAACCGCTGGCATGAAGCCGCAGGTTGTGCAGGCAAGCTGGTGGTCTTTGCTGTTCGCCTCGATACGTTCAAGGCCAACCGAAACCCGGCCGTGTTCTACATCGGTACCAACAGCACGCATGACCTTGAAGACCTGCGCCGTCATATCCTGACCAGCTTCGATGAATTGCCGATTGCGGGCGAATACATTCATCGCGATGCGTTCAACATCGCCGAGGTGTATGGCAAGGATACAACCGCCATCATTCGCTATATGGGGACGCGATTCCTGCCGACGTTCTTCGGCATGAAATCCCGGTTCGACATTGCCGTGCAGCGTATTCCCGGTATTTCTGGCCACCTGAGCGATCTGCTGCTTCAGGCATTCAGCAAGATCCTTCCCAAGCAGCTTCCGGCCCGGATGTGTGAGTTCCGGGACCGCTTCGAACATCATCTGATGCTCAAGGTCTCTGCCGAACTGGCCGCACCCGTAAAAGCCTATCTGGAAAACTGGCGCTCACAAACGGGAGGGGATTTCTTCGCCTGTACGCCAGAAGAAGGAAAGCTGGCCTTCCTGCATCGTTTTGCAGCAGCCGGAGCCGCCATCCGCTATCGGGCCATCCATTCAAAGACGGCAGAAGACATTGTGGCGCTTGATGTGGCACTGCGTCGGAATGATCGGGACTGGTTCGAGACGCTGCCTCAGGACATCGAAGACAAGATTATTGTCAAACTTTATTACGGTCACTTCTTCTGCCACGTGATGCACCAGGATTACGTGGTGAAGAAAGGCTACAACGCCATGGCCGTGGAACATTCCATGTTGCCAGGGCTGGACGCGCGCGGGGCACGATATCCAGCCGAGCATAATGTCGGTCACCTCTATGACGCACCGGAAGAGATGATCGAGCATTATCGCAGTCTCGATCCCTGTAACTGCTTCAATCCTGGCATTGGCAAGGCGACCAAAAAGCGGAACTGGGTCGCCGAGAGCGTTTGAATCGGACTATGATCTGGTGTGTTGAACACACCAGATTTCTTTTAGAAGCCGACTTCAATCCCGACATGGACGGTTCGGCCCTGACCCCATGAAACGCGCATGGGCGTACCTGCCGTAGAGACAAAATAGGCTTTGTTGGCAAGGTTGGTGGCATTGACCTGAAGAGACGTGTCGTGACCCAGCAGGCGCCCCGTATGCCACGATGCAAAAGCATCAACCGTTGTATAGGCTGGCAGCCAGAACGTGTTGTTCAGATCTCCCGCCCGTCGACCGACATACCGAGCCCCCGCGCCAATTCGCATGGTTGTCTTGAGCCAGGGAAGAGACGTTTCATAAGTCAGGTATCCACCCCCCGTATGCTTGGCAACATTGGCGACAAGCTTTCCTTTATCCGTCGGTGTATCGCGTAGGATGCGGGCATAAGTGAAAGCATAGTTGGCAAGAATGTTCAGATGATGGGTCAGCTTTCCTGTCATGCTGGCTTCAATGCCCTTGGAGCCTACCAGCCCCGCCAGACGTTGAATCGTGTTGCCGGAGTCATCCAGTCCGGCAGACTGTTGAACGTTCTTTTTGTGAATGTTGTAGAGTGCGACATCAGCCGTCAGGAAACGGTTCTGGTAACGGGCACCAACTTCAAACTGCCGCCCCATGGTTGGTTTGTATCCACCATCCAGCACACTTCCGGCATCAAGCTGGTTGGGGGTGAAGGACTGGGAATAATCTCCGTAAAATGAGACGTTTTCCCCAAGCTGGTACACCAGTGCCACGAAGGGCAGGGGTTTCGTGTAGGAAGAATCGGTCGTCTGCACATAGGGGCGACGGCCCCCATAAGTAATATGGAACCACTGATAGCGTAGCCCCGGCGCCAGAATCAGCCCATGACCCAGATGGATGTTGTCCTTGATGTAACCAGAGGCGTTGTTGATATGCTGGCGCCAGTCACTGTTGTTAACATTGACCGGGCCAACCGGCTTCAGCATCCCGTACACGGGGTTTGAAGGATAGAAACCGCCCTGTCGGCTGCCATCAATGAAAGCCCCCTGATTTTGCTGGCGGTTTTCATAGTCCGTTCCCACAACAAGATCATGCTTCATGCCCCACAGGACATGATCGGAAATGTAGTCGAGAGACACATAGCCGTTGGCACGTATCGTGCCTGTATTGCTGCGATAACGCCGCGTCAGCACACCGGTCACGGCATTGTAGGCAGAAGGATCAGCCTGTTTGTCGTGATAGTTGTCGTGGTTCCAGCCACCGGAAAGACGAATGCGGTCATGTTCGGTCAGGCGGTACTGGAAACCTGTTGCCAGCAGATGCCGATCTCCGAATGAGCGTGCCCAGCTTTCATCCAGTCGTTTGCTAGGGCCGCTGATGGCGTGACCGTTCGAGAAGACGGCACCTCGGTCCAGAGTGTTGTCATATTCGGCCCATTCATAGGAGAGATCGGCTGTAAAACGGCCTCGTTCGAAATGCAGGGACGGGGCCACCAGCTTCTGTCGGTTCGAACCGAAGTTGCGCCAGTAGTTTTCGTTTTTGAAAGATCCAATCAGACGGAAACTGAGCCCGCGTGTAAGGGGGCCTCCAACATCAGCATGTCCATACCCACCTCCTAATGAAGACCACGTTGTGCCAAGACTGCCACCCCAGGTCTTGCGTGGCTGTTTGGTAATGACATTGATAACGCCCCCCGGCTCCTGCATGCCGTAAAACAGGGAGGCAGGTCCCTTCAGCACCTCAACCCGTTCGGTTGTCGCAAGATCGAAGTTGCGGCCTGTTGGCATCCGTACGCCGTTCCGCAGGATGGAACCATCATCCGTGGCTCCAAAACCGCGCTTCATCAGATCATCCTGCGTCCCGCCGAAATTATTGCCGATGGAGATGCCGGGCACATATTTTGCGACGTCTTCCATGGTCTGGGGCGTCATGTCCTCAATGACCTGATGCGTGACGACGTTGGTCGTCTGTGTTTGCTGCAGGAATGTCGTCGGAAGTTTGTCCGCGATGCTGCTGGTAGTTGCGGCATAGGAGTGAGGGTCCGCATGAACATGAATATGCTCACTCCTGTGAGAGGCTTTTGCGGAAGACGGCTTCCGGTTCTGGCTATCTGTAGTGGAATTTTGCGGCTCGGCAGCAGCCTGAACGGTGCCGCCCGCCAGGAGAGAAAGACCTGCACACGCAAGGGCCGTCGTCTTGAACGTTGTCATCTGTCTTTCCGTAAATGAGAATTATTCTCACTTACGTCACGTTACAGATTCATTACCATGAGAAAGTTATGACAAACGATATCGGGCATTTTCCAAATAAGCCGGATGGATAAAGCGCAATCTCGCGAAGAGAGCACCTTACTGCTCTCCGACGGTTAGTGAGCAGCGACCTTCTTGGCCGTCAACACGTTCCCGAGCGACGCAACCACAATACACAGAACGCCCATCCAGCGTGCAGCAGACAGACCTTCCCCTAGGAAAATCCAGCCTGAAATAGCTCCAAGCATTGGCTCCATACTCAGCAGGATGCCCAGATCCCTAGGCTTCAGACGACGCATCGCCATCATATCCAGAATATAGGGAACAGCCGAAGACAGAACCGCTACGCTCAGGGCAGCGCCTCCCTGCCAGGGATGGGTAATGACGGTCGGGATTGTCGGAATGAGGCAGGGGAGCAACAGGATACCTGCTGTGGTCATGCCCAGCGTTGTGGCCTGCCCGGCATCCAGGATTTTGCCCATCCGTGTCCCCGTCAGGATGTAGACAATCCATCCACATCCGCTGAGTAGTGCCGCACAGATCCCGAACAGATCCAGATGGTGCAGAGTCCCCGGCACAACCGCTGTTTCAGGGCGAAGGAGCAGATACAGGCCGGCAATGACAAAGAGGGCCCAGCAAAGATCCAACCAGCGGCGCGACCCGGTCAGGGCAAGGGTCAGCGGGCCAGTGAACTCCAACGCTACCACGATGCCCAACGGAAGCCGAACCAAGGCGATGTAGAAGCAGAAATTCATGACCGCAACGGACGCACCATAAGGCAGCAGGAGCTTCCAGGCCGCAGGCGTCAGGGTCATGCGGGTAGGGCGCCAGATTGTCAGAAGGATCAGCGCCGCCATACAGACACGCAGTCCCACCATCCCGGTCGGGCCGAATAACGGGAAAAGCCCCTTGGCCAGGGTGGCCCCGATCTGGAAGGAAGAAATCCCCCCGATCAAAAGCCCTACAGCCTTGAGTTGACCGTATTTTTCAACGGATTGCACACCGCTCTTCACATTCAGACGTCGAGATCTTCAACAGAACGGGCATGTTCCTGGATGAAGCGGAAACGAAGTTCCGGTTTGCGTCCCATCAGACTTTCCACGCGTTCGCTGGTGAGTGCCCGATCCTCGGGGGGGGCTATAACGCGCAAAAGAGTCCGGCGGGACGGATCCATCGTGGTTTCCTTGAGATCCTTCACAGGCATCTCACCCAACCCTTTGAATCGGGACACTTCCACCTTGGCGTTGGCCTTGAAATCCGCCTTGATCCGACGATCCCGGTCCAGATCATCCATGGCATAGATCGTCTTTGCGCCATGCGTCAGGCGATAGAGCGGCGGTTGCGCCAGATGCAGATGACCATGACGGATCAGCTCCGGCATCTCCCGGTAGAAAAACGTCATGAGCAGGGAAGCGATATGTGCGCCATCTACGTCAGCATCCGTCATGATGATGACACGACCATAGCGCAGGCGGCTGATGTCGAATGACGATCCCAGCCCACACCCCAGCGCTTCCGTCAGATCGCGCAATTCCTGATTCGCCCGTAGCTTGTCAGCCGTGGCAGACGCCACGTTGAGAATTTTGCCACGAAGCGGAAGAACGGCCTGTGTCTCACGATCGCGCGCCTGCCGTGCGGAACCACCGGCGGATTCGCCCTCAACGAGGAACAGTTCCGTCTCGGAGGCATTTTCCCGCGTACAGTCGGTCAGCTTACCAGGAAGGCGAAGCTTGCGAGTCGCACTCTTTCGAGCCGTTTCCTTGACCTCGCGGCGGCGCAGACGTTCTTCCGCGCGCTCGATCATAAAGGCTAGAAGATTGTCAGCCTGCTGTGGATTTCCACCCAGCCAGTGATCGATTCGATCCCTCAGCGCGCCCTCGACAAGGCGTGAGGCTTCCTGATTGGTCAGCTTGTCCTTGGTCTGTCCCTGAAACTGCGGATCGCGGATGAACACGGATAGTTTGGCCGCAACGGATCCCAGAACGTCCTCAGCCGTGATGGCTGCTGCCCGCTTGACCTTGCGCTGATCGCCCCATGCCCGAAAGCCTTTGACGAGTGCCGCACGGAAACCCGCTTCGTGTGTGCCGCCCTGCGGCGTTGGGATGGTGTTGCAGTAAGAGACCAGAGACGCGTTGCCGCTCTCAAGGAAAGCGACTGCCCATTCTACCTTGCCGCCTGTCCGGCCATCAGCAGCAAGGGGGAGCTCAGCTTCACCCGCCCAAAGGGGAGTCAGAAGCGCTGGGTCCGGCCCCAGTTCCGCTGTCAGCGCATCTTCCAGCCCATTTGGGAACTGGATCAGAGCCTCAGTAGGAGTTTCGTCACCGGTCTTGATAAGGTCTGGTTCACACTTCCACTGAATGGCCACACCACGGAACAGCGCCGCCTTGGAGCAGCAGAGCCGATAGAGGCGCGCGGCGGAAAAATGGATAGTCCCGAAAATTTCCGGGTCCGGCGTGAAGCGGACCGTAGTGCCGCGGCGGTTCGGGGCATTGCCGACCTCAGCCAGCGGACCAAGGGGAATACCTCGTGAGAATTCCTGTCGATACAGCAGGCGATCCCGTGCGACTTCAACTTCCAGCTTTTCGGAAAGCGCATTGACAACCGAACTGCCAACACCGTGCAAACCGCCAGATGTGTCGTAGGCTTTGCCAGAGAACTTGCCGCCTGCATGAAGCGTCGTGAAAATCACTTCAAGGGCGGATTTCTTGGGAAATTTGGGGTGAGGGTCGGTTGGGATGCCTCGACCATTATCCCGCACCATAAGAGTGCGTGGTCCTTCCAGCCGCATCTCAATGCTGCTGGCATGACCCGCCACGGCTTCATCCATGGCATTATCAAGAATTTCGGAAGCCAGATGATGATAGGCGTTATCATCCGTCCCGCCGATATACATTCCAGGGCGACGGCGTACGGGCTCCAGCCCTTCCAGGACTTCAATGTCCTGTGCGCCATACTCTGTGCCAGCAGCGTCCTTACGGCTTCTGGACGCCCTGGTGTTTCCTGCTTTGCCTGACTCGAACAGATCGCTCATGTCTGCGTTGTCGCCGCCCCGGTCCGGAACGTCAAGCGAACGCTTCCGGATGAGACAGAACGACGATGTTTTCGCAGATCAGGCGCGATGCGTACGGCGCGTGGTGGTGCTCTTCGTCACACCATGGCGCGAACGGCGATCAACCGTGGCAGGGGCTGCACAGCTCTCATAGGAAGCAGGCTGTGCCACGTCCTTCGCTTCAGCGTAGTGAGCAAGGTCAGCACCAGTCTCAAGCGCATCGATTTCATCGAACATGGCTTCACGCTGCTCACAGAAGACCGTACCGGACTTCAGGCCGCCAAGGGACTGAACGTCGGCCAACTGCGTAATGTAATCATCATGCTCAGCCTGAGCGCGGCGCCCATAAGTCGTGCGGAAATAGCCATCCAGCCGGGTTTCCGCATCCATCAGGGCCGGACGGAACTTGGCGACGAACGCATTGTAGCGGTCCTGGGCCTTGCAGGAGAGGGCCGTGACCATCAGCTCGGACTTCAGGCCGGCGACGTCGAAAGCTTCATGAGCAGGGGAATTGCCACATTCCGCAGCAAAGGCTGAGGACGGATGAGCAGCAAGAAGTGTGGTGCAGGCCAGACCAGCACCCGCCAGACGAACAAAAGAACGACGGAAGAACGAAGACATCGACAGACTCCACAAGGCCGGGACATTTGGCCGGAAACAGACAGACAGCATAATCCGGGCTTGCGGCCCGCGGAAGATGAAACTCAATGTGAGAAACATTCAGCAAACCATTTACCTGCAACATAATTTCGTGGCGGAAAATGGGCGCAGCCGCACTCAACGGTAATTTATTGCTCTATGGGCATAAAAAGCCGTCAAAGTGCTTTTCCTGATGGTTGACAGTCTTTCACCATGCTTCGTCCTGTTCTACATCCGAACGTCTGTCTTGCCGCGGGAAGCGCGGCATCATCTGTCACGAGCGTTGGAGTTGACCGTGCGTCTGCGAGGTTCCGTCGTTACCCTGGGATCGGCTTTTGCCCTTTCCATGCTTCTTTCCGGTTGCGCCCAGCAGCCGATTGTCCAGCGTTCTGTGGCTCCGAATCCTTTCGGATACCAGAAGGTCTCCGCAGTCTGTCACGTCTCGCCAGTGACCACCGCAGCAGACGGCACGATGAGCGTGAACATGACAGTCCGTAGCGATGACGGCCTGTGCGCAATTTCCGTCCAGAAGCCTGGCACTGGCAGCTATGCCTCCTTTGGCGTGAGCCCCGCACCGGACCACGGCAAGGCTTTCCTCTACAATTATGACGGCCGTACCTACGTCAACTACACCCCAGCCACTGCTTACGCCGGTGCGGATACGTTTACGGCAGAACTGATCCCGGGTGGCGGTAAGAAGCGCGAGCATCTTGTGGTGCATGCGACAGTCGATGCAACGGGTGTGGTTGTTGCCAAGCCTGCTGTTGCTGCTCCGACGCCGAAAGCCGCAGCCTCTACCAAGAAGACTGCGGTTCGGCACACGACAGCCCGCCGCAAGAAGTAAGACGCCTGACGTTATGGAAAAGCGAGGGTTCTACCCTCGCTTTTTTTGTATCCTGTTTTTGAAGACACCATAAAAAAAGCCCTGCCTTTGTAGAAAAAGGCAGGGCTTTTGTCGTCTGGTCAGGCCAGAAGTTTACTTGAAGTCGATTTCCACACGGCGGTTCTGCGGCTCACGGGCGTTCGGGCCAGTCGCGACCAGAGGATGCGCTTCACCGTATCCCTGCGTCACGATCAGGCCAGCCGCGACACCGTCACGGATCAATTCTGCCTTCACATTTTCAGCACGACGCTTCGAGAGAGCCAGATTATAAGCCTGTCCACGTGGGCCCGGCTGTGCAGCAGAGCTGTCCGTATAACCGTTGACCTCAATATGCGTGATCTGCGTTGCGGTGGAGTTCTTTGCAGCCTCTGCAACAACAGATTTTGCGCGGTCACTCAGAGCCGCCGAATCCCAGTCAAAGAACACGAGATAGGTTCGTGTTGGAGCGGGCGCAGGAGCGGCGATCGGGGCAGGCGCCGGAGGGGCTGGCGGCGGAGCAGGATTGAACTCGTAACGCAGGCCCAGCATCAGGGAGTGGTTGAAGTCAGTCCGGGTATTCCGGTTGCCTTCAGAATAACCATAAGCCTGCTTGTGATCCCAACCACCATAAACGCCCGTAGCTGTCGCGTGGTGTCCGTTCGGTCCGAGCAGGGAATAGAAACGGTACTCCGTCGTGGCGGATAGGCCAACAACCCAAGGAACCGGGAAAGATAGACCGAAAATGCCCTGATAGGCGAAGTTGCCCGCCGTGCCGCCAGTATGCTGATCGAATGCACCGTTCGGTGCCCGGACATAGGTGTTCATGGCCTGCCAGCCGTAACCGATACCCGCACCGAAATACGGATAAA
The DNA here is from genome assembly GCF_002723975.1 of Gluconobacter japonicus. Lineage (GTDB taxonomy): Bacteria > Pseudomonadota > Alphaproteobacteria > Acetobacterales > Acetobacteraceae > Gluconobacter > Gluconobacter japonicus. The sequence continues at coordinate 71,038 of NZ_BEWO01000008.1, read as the reverse complement.
CCCAGGACTGGCCGATATCCATGTCGAACAGCGCGTTGGCCATCACGCCGTACTGCTGCTGACGGCCTCCGACGGAAGAGGGGAACAGGCTGCTACGGAATTGCTGGAGGCGATTGTTGCGGTAATTGCCTTCAACTTCGACACGGAAGCCGTTCCCCAGACCCCAGCCAACACTTCCGATTCCCGTGACGCCTGCCTGATAATGGTCGCGACCGCTCGGGAAAACAGGAGAAAGACGAACTGTCTGATCCTGATTGAAGCTCGCGCCACCTGCACCTGAAATATACAGGCCCTTAACGGGCTGGGCCTGCGCAGCCCCCATGACCAGCATCGATACGCCAGCAGTGAGCCCGGCCCGGGCAAGCCAGGTTCTGACAACGGATCGCTGCATCATGTCATTTCTCTCCAACCAACCCAATTGAAAGTCTTCTTGCTGAAAGTGCCGGGAATGGCAACGCGCACCAGTTCTTAATGGCTGACGCAGAAGTTTCACAGTGGGCAGGTTCGTTGCTCACTGTGTCTTCCGTCCCACAGTTCAGTGCATGACGTCCAGATCCGCACGGCGCGACCCCAGTGTCCGTTCCAGCGGAGTCTCTACAGTCCGAACTTCAAGCTCGATCAACCAGAGGTCTGGATCATACCGGCGCTGACGCTCCAGATATTCCTCCAGACCGGATTTTTGAACATCGGCGCGAACCCAGTCAGAGCCGTTTTCCCGCAGGACAGCAATATTGTCCTCCCGGTCTCGCAGAACAATCAGAACAGCTCCGGCGTCTTCATCGCCTTTTTTCAGAACCATGGCGGACGTTCCATCCGAGGAAATACGACGGATAACGGCGCGGACCCAAAGCCCTGTTTTCAAACGTGCACCCATGAAAATATCTCGTCCATTCCTGAAAAATTTAATGCAGAGGTGCGGTGTTCTCGTCAGGAACAGCCTCTAGGGCTGCTTTGTATGCCGTTGCAGAAGACAGCAGGAACCGCGCCGTGTCCATGTCTGCATCCGTCCCGATCGCCGCCGGACAATGACGTCTTATGTCAAGAATTCGGGAAACCGGGACCGGATAGCGGGCTGCTCTTGCCATTTGCACGGCAGCAGCCTGAGGAGCCGTCCCTCCCTTAAGGGCAGCAAGCTGTCCATGCAGATCGTCACCTCCTCGCGAAGTACATACCTGAGGCATGATACCCAGCCCCTGAATGGGCCATCCAAGTGGAGCCTGATTCCGGCTCCAGGTAACAAACAGCTCCCCACCATTCGGCATCTGCCCAATGACCTGAACCAGCCCCTTGCCCAGAGTTTCGCTTCCCACCACAACAGCCCGACGGTGATCCGAAAGTGCCGCGGCGAGAATTTCAGCCGCACTGGCCGTGCGCCCATCGACCAGAATGACAATCGGTGCACCGCTGGTCATGTCGCCACCCTGAACCGCCCAGATATGGTTGGCCTGAGGATCTCGTCCATGCGTGGTGACTGCAACGCCATGATCAAGGAACAGGGCTGCTGCCGTCACGGCTTGCTGAAGCACCCCACCCCGATCTCCACGCAGATCAATGATGATTCCTGCAGGCCGTTTCAGGGGTGTTTTTGCTCTGGCAGAAGACTGTCCGTCAGGCGTCTCGTCTTCAACCACCTGATCGAGATACTGGCTGATCTCCTCGGCGGTCTGGATCGAAAAAGACGTGATCCGGAGAAGGGTATAGGGGCCATCCGTCGAAGCAAAAACCGTCTCAGGCGGAACCTGTGCCCGACGCAGTTTCAACGTCGCAGGATGTTGCCCATGAGAAGCGAGCGCCAGAGAAATGGACGTACGGTCTTCGCCTTCAAGCCAGCTCTGAACAACTTCGGGAGACTGCCCTCGGGTAGATCGTCCGTTCACGGCGATCAACCGCTGACCCGTGTCCACGCCTGCTTCCCAGGCTGGTCCATTCGCATTGACAGCCGTCACGATGATCGCATGGCCCTTTGCCCCAAGCGTCAGGCCAACAGTGCCACTCTGGCCGGTCCGTTTGGTGCGGTCAGCAATGGCTGGGGTGGGCCCCAGATACCGCGAATATGGGTCCATATGGTTGAATAGTTCATCAAAAAATCCCTGAAGGAGCGCATCAGCCCCTGCATCGCGGATCGTTGATGAGTGTTCCCAGGCTGACTGCATGGCCGCAGTCACAAGGTCTGACCAGCCTGACCGGCTTTCATCCGCAGGAAAGATTCGTTTGAAAAGCAGGGTTTGACCCTGCGTAATCGTCAGTGTTTCGGGAATATGCTGCTTGTCATGATCTTCTGCCGGATTGTCCGTTACGGCAATCGTCGGGTCGATGGCTGTCAGGCCATCCAAGCCCCAAATGCAGAATTCGCGCGGCGAATGAGCCTCAAGGGTTCTGGGACCAAGAAAGCCCAAAGCCGCAAAAAGAACGTCCCGGGTCATTCCTGTAGAGAACGCCTGATTTGTGGACGGTGCCCCCGCAGATGTCGATGCTGTACCCTGCGCCCAGCCATGCTGAAAAGACGTTCCTGCTGCCAGAACTGTCAGGCCAAGGACAAGAGTCCGGCGCCGCGTCGTTGAACAGAACTGCGACAGAAACAGGGAAAAGTGGCGTGCGGCGTGGCGCAAGAACGGGGTCCTCGAAGGCGGGTCAGCAAAAGCGCTTTTTCAGCCCTTCCATCATGAGACCACGCCACAAACTTTAGCCCCGGTAAAGACACACAGAAGACATTGTTCAGGAGAGTGCAGCCGGGTCACACCCTCCTGAAGAAAGAGGTCAGGCCCCAGAGGCTGGGTCTGCCGCCGTTTTCCGTTTCTTCGTTGCAGAAGTGGTTGTTTTCGTGGCCTTGGAAGTTTTTGTCGTGGCGCGCTTTGTTGTCTTTTTAGGCGCCGCGTCCTCAGAAGTTGCATCTGTCGCAGCAGATTTTTTGCTTTTCGTCGTTTTGGCTGCGGTCTTCTTGGCCGGACTCTTTTTTGCTGCACCCTTCAGGGGCTTTCCCTTTTCGGCCAGCAACGCCACAGCCTCATCCAGAGTCACGTCATCCATACTCTGGTCCTTGGGCAGGTTGGCAATCAGTTGGCCATGCTGCGCATAAGGGCCAAAACGGCCCTTGCGGATCATGACCGGTTCGCCATCCTTCGGATGCGCGCCCAGATTGCGAATGGACGCCAGCTTCTTCGCCAGACTGTCCACAGCGCGGTTCAGGCCAACGGTCAGGACATCATCATCTTTGTCCAGCGTGCCGTAGATCGCACCCATCTTCACATAAGGCCCAAACCGGCCCAGACCCGCCTCAATCTTCTCGCCGGTCTCCGGATGAAGGCCAACAAATCGGGGAAGGGAAAGCAGTCCCAGAGCCTGTTCCAGCGTGATGGTGTTACCATCCAGCCCCTTGGGAATGGTCGTCCGCTTCGGTTTTGCTTTCTTGTCTTCCGGGTTGGGCTCACCCTTCTGGATATATAGTCCCCATGGCCCCCGACGAACAGTAATGTCTTCGCCGCTTTCCGGGTCCTGGCCCAGAATCTTCGGCCCATCGCTGAGACCTTCAGCATCTCCATCGTCCGCAATCAGACGGCGTGTGAATTGACAGGTCGGATAGTTGGAGCAGCCAATAAAGGCTCCAAACTTGCCAAGACGCAGTCCCAGACGCCCCGTTCCGCAGGACGTGCAGACGCGAGGATCGGACCCGTCTTCCTTGGGCGGGAAGAAATGTGCACCCAGATCTTCATCCAGAGCGTCAATGACGTCCGAGATCTTGAGATCCTTGGTCTGGGCAACAGCGGCAGAGAAATCCTGCCAGAACGCTGCCATGACATCGTGCCAGTCTGCCCGGCCGCCGGAAATGTCATCAAGCTGCTCTTCGAGAGAGGCCGTGAAGCCCGTATCGACGTACCGTTCAAAGAAGGACGTCAGGAACGCTGTTACCAGCCGCCCACGATCTTCCGGCATGAAACGCTTTGCATCCATGCGGACGTAATTGCGATCCCGCAGAACCCCTAGAACAGACGCATAGGTGGAGGGACGTCCGATCCCGATCTCTTCCATCTTCTTGACAAGAGATGCTTCAGAATATCGCGGCGGTGGCTGCGTGAAGTGCTGCTCGGCATCCACACCTGTGGTGGAGACGCGATCCCCTTCCTTCATCGGCGGAAGAAGTTTGCCATCCTCATCTTCGGACTTCGTATCGTCCCGGCCCTCGATGTAGAGCTTCAGGAAGCCATCAAACGCGATTGTCGACCCTGTAGCGCGCAGCAACGTCTGACCGCTTGCATCTGCCAGCGTCACTGCGACCTGATCCAGCTCCGCAGACTGCATCTGGGAGGCTACAGCGCGCTTCCAGACCAGTTCATAAAGCCGCTTCTGCTCAGGAGAGAGGGCATGAGCAACCTGGGCGGGCGTCCGGAAAACATCCGTCGGACGCACGGCTTCATGCGCTTCCTGAGCGTTCTTGGCCTTGGTGGAATAGGCCCGCGGATAGTCTGGAACGTACTCGTCCCCGAAAGCCTTGCCGATATGCCCACGGATTGCCCCGATGGCTTCCTTCGCCATCGTGACACCATCGGTTCGCATATAGGTGATGAGACCGATCGTCTCACCGCCCAGATCCACACCTTCATAGAGCTGCTGGGCCGTACGCATCGTTGTCTGGGCGCTCATGCCCAACTTGCGGGAGGCTTCCTGCTGCAACGTGGAGGTTGTGAATGGCGGGGGCGGGTTCCGCTTCGTCCGCTTGCGTTCAACGGACCGGACCGTGAACTGACCGGCCTGCACAATATCGCGGGCTTCAAACGCCAGTGTCTCATTATTGAGATCAAACTGGTCAAGTTTGTTACCCTTGAGATGCGTCAAACGTGCCTGAAAGGCCGCTTTGGCGGGCGTGTTGAAGCCGCCTGTAACGGTCCAGTATTCCTTGGGACGGAAGACCTCGATCTCCGCTTCACGCTCACAGATCAGGCGCAACGCCACGGACTGCACCCGACCAGCGCTCTTGCTGCCCGGCAGCTTGCGCCAAAGAACCGGCGACAGCGTGAAGCCCACCAGATAGTCCAGCGCACGACGAGCCAGATAGGCGTCAATCAGCGGCTGATCCAGCTCACGGGGACCAGCCATCGCGGCCGTAACGGCGGCTTTCGTAATTTCGTTGAAGGTGACGCGATGGACGTCGATTCCCTTCAGAAGCTTCTTTTCTTCCAGAACACTGCGGACATGCCAGGAAATGGCTTCACCTTCGCGATCCGGGTCAGTGGCCAGATAGAGGTTCTTGGCCCCTTTGAGCGCTTTGGCGATGGCCGCGATCTGCTTGGAGCCACGGTCGTCCGTCTGCCAGCTCATGGCAAAGTTCTCGTCCGGGCGGACGCTGCCATCCTTTGGCGGCAGATCCCGCACGTGACCGAAGGAAGCCAGAACGGTAAACCCGCTTCCCAGATACTTGTTGATCGTCTTGGCCTTTGCCGGGCTCTCGACTACCACAACGTCTGTCATTGCCACTCCGGTTTTCCGCGTCACTTCCTGTTCGGCTGTAACGCCACGCGCCCGCCGGGCACGAACTCAACGACACCTCCAAGCTCAAGCTCGGTAAGCACCGACAGTACTGCCGAAACGGAGAACTGGCAGCGGCGCACCACCTCGTCAACTGTTACCGGTATCACAGAAAGCAGCGGGAGCACTTTTTCAAGGACCAGATCAGGGTCTTCCCATGGCTCTGACACGTCCATGCCCCATGCTGTATAAGGTTCTGAAAAGCCTTGGAAAAGCGCAGTGCTCTGCCGAATTTTCATCCACGGTGGAAGGAGGGGTTCTGGAAGCTCCGAAGGCAGGCAGGAAAGAATATCCTGCACATTTTCCGTGAGCGTCGCTCCGTGTCGTAAAAGGTCATTTCCGCCACGAGACCGTGGATCCAGTGGTGAGCCGGGAACGGCGTACACTTCCCGATCATAGGAGAGAGCCAGACTGGCTGTAATCAGCGTGCCGGAGTGCAGCGCCGCTTCCACCACCACACACCCTAGCGAAATCCCAGCAATCAGCCGGTTCCGGCGAGGGAAATGTCTGGCTTGGGGGATCGTTCCCAGCGGTGCTTCCGTCACGACACATCCGCGTTCCGCAATGCTCGCCTGAAGTTTCGCATTTTCCGGGGGATAGACATGATCCAGCCCTCCGGCGGCGGCGGCCGTCGTCAGGCCCGGATAAAGCGCTGCCTCATGAGCAGCCGAATCGATGCCGCGTGCCAGACCAGACACAACACAGATGCCCGAATCCGCCAGTTCGGCAGCAAGGCTTTCCGCCATGCGAATCCCTGCTGCGGACGCATTTCTTGCGCCAACAATGCCAACTGAACGCAGCGATAGCTTGGCAGGATCACCCTGAACAAACAGGACAGGCGGCGCATCCTTGATAAAGGACAGCATCAAAGGGTAGTCCGCATCGCCTCGAATCAGAACGTCTCCGCCCATGCGATGCAGGGCTTCGACTTCAGAAGCCATCTGGGCAGCAGAAGGAATAACCGGAAGATCAAGCCGTCCAGCCTGACGCATCCGTTCTGGAAGCGCCTCGAGCGCTGCCGTCGGACTGCCATACTGGCAAAGCAGCCGGGAAAAATTGATCGGACCAACGCCGGGCGTCCGGGCAAGCCGCATCGCGTCGAGTCGGTCCTGATCAGACATTCGGAACGGAGGAGCGGAAAACGTCGTCATGTTTTCGCTCCTACCCAATAATCCTTAACGATCCCTTAAAGTCAGGAAGATTTCGTTTTTGCGTTTACGCGCGGTTCATTGCCCGTCAGCAGACGAACAATATTGCTGTAATGGCGAACCCAGATCAGCAGCGCGATGAGAGCTGTTGCAACCGGAATCGGGGCATTTACGCTCTGATTCTTCATCACCACCATCAGGATGGGAGCCACAAGAAAGGCGGACAACGCTCCGGCTGAGGAAATCCGGCTCAGACGCGCCACAACCAGCCAGACAACGCAGCAGGCCACACCGACAGGCCAGCTCAGAACCCAGATCGCTCCAAGGCCAGTCGCCACACCTTTACCCCCCCGGAACCCAAGCCAGACCGGGAAGCAGTGTCCGACCACGACAGCGACAGCCGCCACGGCCATTGCCAGTGAAGGCTGATCGCCACCGAGTCGCAGAGCCAGAAACACGGCCAGTGCGCCTTTGAGTGCATCCAGCAGTAGCGTTGCAGCCGCCAGACCCTTGCGGCCAGTCCGCAAAACATTCGTGGCGCCGATATTGCCAGACCCGATCTGGCGAATGTCTCCGCCGCCTGTCGCTGCCGTGAGGATCAGTCCGAAAGGGATACTACCAAGGCCATAGGCAATCGCAGCGATCAGGAGCAGGCTTGGATGAGACAGAGTCATGCCAGCCCCTCAGCCGTGAAAACCTCAACACCACGACGGAAGGTCCGCAGCACGCGGCCCTTTAACTTCTGGCCATCAAAAGGCGTATTCTGAGCACGTCCTGGCAGTTCGCCTGCGCGTACTTCCCAAATTGCTTCCGGGTCGAACAGGCAGAGATCCGCATCCTGACCAACGGCCAGCGTGCCGGCTGAAATCCGCAGCAGGGAGGCCGGAGCACAGGTCACAAGGCGCAGAGCCTCGATCAAAGGCAGGCCAGCGCCGAGAGTAACGCCAAGAAGCGTAACCAGGCCTGTTCCGCCTGCGCGAGCCTGCGCAAAGGGGAGGCGTTTGTCATCCGCATCAGCAGGGGCGTGATCAGAAGCCACCGCATCAATCGTTCCATCAGCCAGCGCTGCACAGACGGCAGCCCGATCCGATTCGGAACGGAGAGGCGGAGAGAACTTCGCATATGTACGGAAATCCCCGATGTCCTCTTCCGTCATGGCGAAATAAGGAGGCGCCGTGTCGCACGTCACCTTGATGCCTCGCGCTTTGGCCGACCGGATCAGATCCAGCCCTTCAGCGGTGGAAACATGGGCGAAATGCAGACGGGCACCCGTCATGTCCGCCAGACGCAGATCACGGGCAATCATGATCGCCTCAGCGGCGGCCGGAACCTGCGGCAGGCCCAGACGCACAGCTAACGCACTTGCGGTCGCACAGGCGCCTTTTGCAAGAGAAGGCTCTTCCGGATGCTGCACAACAAGCGCATCGAGAAAGCGGGAATAAGATAGCAGATTGCGCATCTGCTTGGCGTCCGCGATAGCGCGCGTGCCGTCCGTGAAGGCTACGGCACCGGCGTCCTGCAACAGACCCAGCTCTGCCATGTCTCCGCCCTCGCAGCCACGCGTCAGCGCGCCGTAAGGATGGATGGAGACCATGCCCGTCTCTTCACCGCGTACCTTCAGAAGATGCACTAGAGCCGGATTGTCGATTGCCGGAGAGGTGTTGGGTAAAACGGCCATGGTGGTGATTCCGCCGGCCACGGCAGCCCGTGCGCCTGACTTGACGCTCTCACGGTATTCAAAGCCCGGCTCGCCCAGAGCCACACGCATGTCCACAAGTCCAGGGCATAGAACCGCTCCCTGACCATCAATCACGCATGCCCCTTCGGGCGTCTCCGGGCTGTCGATAGCGGCAATACGGCCATCTTCAACCGTCAGGCGTCCTACGCCATCCCGACCGGAGGCAGGGTCAATCAGGCGGACATTCTCAAAAACAGTTATCGTCATAGTGGCATCCGTGCCCGGGACAGGCGATCCAGAACGGCCATACGCACGGCCACACCCATTTCCACCTGCTCGGCAATCACGCTCTGGTCCGAATCGGCAACATCAGACGCAATCTCGACACCCCGGTTCATGGGGCCGGGATGCATGACCAGCGCACCGGGGTTCGCCAGTGCCAGACGACGCCGATCCAGCCCGAAGAACCGGAAATACTCGCGGGAACTGGGGACAAGGCCCGCGCCCATGCGCTCCTTCTGAAGGCGAAGGGACATCACAACATCCGCGCCCCTCAGGGCCTCATCCATGTCTGAATAGAGCGTGACATTCCCAAGCTCTGCCATGGCGGCCGGGAGCAGAGTCGGCGGTCCAACCAGACGCACCGAGTTGCCCAACGCCGTCAGGAGATGGATGTTGGAGCGGGCCACGCGGCTATGGCCAACATCGCCACAGATCGCGATTGTCAGACCTTCCAGACGCCCGAAGTGACGGCGAATGGTCAGGGCATCCAGCAACGCCTGCGTAGGATGCTCGTGTGTGCCATCGCCAGCATTCACAACGCTGGCTTCGACTTTCTGGGACAGCAGGGCCGGCGCACCTGACTGGCCATGACGCACAACCAGCAGATCGCAGCGCATGGCATTCAGCGTGGAGGCCGTATCCAGCAGCGTCTCGCCCTTGTTCACCGAACTGGTGGCGACCGTCATGTTGATGACGTCCGCCCCAAGGCGTTTGCCTGCCAGTTCGAAACTGGTGCGGGTTCGGGTGCTGTCTTCGAAAAACAGATTGATGACCGTCCGGCCCCGCAGAGCTTCACGCGGTGCGGACCGGGAACGGCTCAGGAGCGCATAGCTCTCCGCCAGATCGAGGAACGGGGTGATCTGCCCCGCTGTCAGCCCCTCGATTCCCAGCAGATGCCGGGGGACGGATGGCCGCTCAGGCACTGAGCACACTCGCAATACGGGCCAAAACCTCGTCACGGCCAAGAGCGGCCAGCGTCAGGTCAATGCCTGGAGACGTGGTGGACCCTGTCATGGCCGCGCGCAGTGGCTGCGCCACGGAACCAAGCTTCAGTTCGTTCTTCTCGGCATAGGCGCGAAGAACACCATCAATGGCTTCTGCCGTGAAGTCTGGCAGCGCGGCCAAGTCATGCCCAACACCTTCAAGAACCTTGCGGCCGTTCTCGTCCAGAAGCTTCTCGGCTTTGGGCGTGAAGGTCAGGGGCAGGGTGAAGCCTGCGAAGGCTGCGTTATCCGTCAGTTCGACCAGCGTCTTCGCACGTTCCTTGAGGCCGGACATCATGGCCAGAACCCGAGCCCGCGTGCGGTCATCCGCGACAACGCCTTCACGGCCCTGCAGACGCTCCATGACGTCATTGGTCAGACGCTCATCATCCGCCTGACGCATCCAGACGCCATTGAGATGCGCCAGCTTCACATAGTCCATACGGGACGGGGAACGACCAACGCCATCCAGATCGAACAGCTTGATCTGCTCTTCGCGGGACAGGATTTCCGCGTCCCCATGACCCCAGCCCAGACGCAGCAGGTAGTTGCACAGGGCTTCCGGCAGATACCCTTCCTCGCGGAAATCCACGACGGACTGTGCGCCGTGACGCTTGGACAGTTTGGCGCCATCTGGACCGTGAATGAGCGGTAGATGAGCGAACTGCGGGAGATCCCAGCCCATGGCGCGATAGATCATGGCCTGACGGAACGTATTCGTCAGATGGTCGTCACCGCGCATGACGTGGGTGATGTTCATGTCATGGTCGTCACAGACCACGGCGTGGAGATAGGTTGGCGTACCATCGGAACGCAGGATGATCAGATCATCCATTTCCACATTGGCGACACGAACTTCGCCCTGCACCAGATCCTTGATGACCGTCTCGCCCTCACGCGGCGCCTTCAGGCGCACAACGTAAGGCGCACCTTCCGGCGCTTCGGACGGATCACGGTCACGCCATGTGCCGTCGTAACGGGGCGGACGCTTCTCAGCCATGGCCTTCTCGCGCATGGCGGTCAGTTCTTCGGGCGTGCAGTAGCACTTGTACGCCTGACCTTTGGCCAGCAGTTCCAATGCCACTTCCGTATGACGGTCCTGTCGGGCGGACTGGAAGACGGGTTCCTCATCCGCCGTGATCCCCATCCAGGCGAGACCATCAAAGATCACGTCCACCGCGCGTTGCGTGGAGCGTTCCTTGTCGGTGTCCTCGATCCGCAGGAGGAACTCACCGCCATGGTGGCGGGCGAAGAGGAAATTGAACAGGGCAGCGCGGGCGTTGCCGACATGCAGCAGGCCCGTGGGCGAGGGTGCAAAGCGCGTACGGATCGTCATGCGGCTCTCATATCATGCTCGCGCGGGAGGGGCTATCCGCATCATTCTGGGATGATTTGTGTCGTTGTTTTTCTGGGGCGTGCAGTCAGGTGTCACAAGGCTGTTACATGCAGGGCATCCCTGCTTTTCAAGCGGGTGTGATTTCTTGCACCACTCGTCGGGTCCCTATCCTGAGGACAGGATTTTCAACAGTGGCCGAGCTGGAGGCGAGCATGGACAGGCGTGATTTCAATGTGATGCTGGCCGGCATGGGCCTGACGATGGGACATGGCCGCATCCGCAAGGCCTCCGCCAGCACAGCGCGTGTTGAAGCTTTCACACTTCACAGCAACGACTGGGTGCCTAACAACTCCCGTCTGCCTGTCATCGTGTATCGCAACGCCCTGGAGGCCGGATCGGGGCGTGAAAGCGTGTACGAGGATCTGTTCAACCGGAATGGCTGGCCATCCCGGTGGCGGAACGGCGTTTATAGCTTCCATCACTATCATAGCCTTGGCCACGAAGTTCTCGGCTTTTCCAATGGGTCAGCCCGACTCATGCTGGGCGGCCCATCGGGCAGAGCCGTGGACGTGCGAGGAGGAGACATCGCACTTCTTCCGGCCGGGACAGGTCATTGCAATCTGGGCTCCGATGCCGATTTCACCGTGATCGGTGCGTACCCCCCCGAGCAGGACTTTGACATCCTGCGCGCTGCGCCTACACCCGAACAACTTGCACGGATCCAGTCCCTGCCATTCCCGATGACAGACCCCGTACAAGGTAAAGGCGGCGCACTCTCACGCGAGTGGCACCCTTCATGAGAAGTTTCCCGCTCCGAAGACGCCCCTTCCTCGCCGCTGTTGCAGGGCTGGCTGCCGTCAGTGGAACGGCAATGGCCGATTCGCCTCGGCCGTTACCGAAAATCGGTATTATTGGCGCCGGTCAGGTCGGGCGGACTCTGGCGACGCTCTGGGTGCAGGCTGGCTATCAGGTCATGGTCTCGGCCCGAACATTGGCAGATGCAACGACACTGGCTGCGTCGCTGGGGTCATTGGCCTCCGCAGGGACGCCCGCGCAGGCGGCAGCTTTCGGATCAATCGTTGTTCTGGCTGTTCCCTATGGAGCCATTCCCGCTCTGGGGCGTGATCTGAACAGAACACTGACCGACAAGGTCGTGATTGACGTCGCCAACCCTTACATCGGGCGTGATGGATGGATCGCAGATGTGGCATTGCGGGATGGGGCAGGCGTTACGACCCAGCGATACTTCCCGTCCGCGCATATTGTGCGGGCCTTTAACTCTATCGACATGGTCTCCCTGCGTGCCGAAGCGCACCGGCCAGACCCGAAACTGGCCGTTCCCATCGCAGGGGACGACACAGCGGCAGTCTTGCAGGTGAAAGACCTTGTTTATGCCGCTGGACTTGATCCAGTTGTGACAGGTGGTCTGGCCACAGCAAAACTGTTCCAGCCGGGCAGCACGGGCTTCGAACTGGAACGTGATGCTGCTGGTCTTCGAAGTGCACTGCACCTTCATCATTAAGAGACGCTGAAAACACGCGCGCCTGACGAACGAAAATCCGTTACGGTCGCGCCGTGCCCAGTCCTATTCACCCTGACGATCCTTTTCTGCCTGAGGAAAACACGTTCTTTCCTGCGCCAGAGGGCAGCTATCTGCCTGTTTCTGGGCTGGAGCGGATCATGGCAGAGCAGGGACGACGCCTGTTCGGGTGGCTTCCGGTCGTAATGGCCCTGGGCGCTCTTGCTTTTCTCATGCCCCGTTTCACACCGCCAGCCTGGCCTGCTTTGATCGGCTTCATGATGGCGGGAGCAGGAGGGTGGTTTTTCCGGACCCAGCCTCTTTTCCGCTTTGGGTCGTTTCTGCTTCTCGCGCTCACAGGTGGGTATCTCGATGCCGCATGGCAGACGAAACGCCAGTCACCAATGCCTGCCCTTCCCACACGCGCTACAATTCTCACGGGGCGCGTTCTTGCTCTGGACAGTCTCCCTCCCCATTCCGATGACGACGAAGGAGGGCGGCGGATCATTCTGGCTCACGCCACATTCGATACGCCCTTAGATGCCGGAATGGCACCGCTCAAACGAACGCTCAGGCTGAAACTCCGGGACGATGATCCTGCCTCTCCCCAACCCGGAAGCCTTATCCAGATCCGGGCCATGCTCCGGCCTCCAACCCCACCCTCTTTCCCCGGAGGACGCGACCTTCAGCGGGAAGCATGGTTTTCCGGGGCCGCAGGAAGCGGATATGCGCTCGGGCAACTGAGTATTCTGGATAGTCAGTCTTCATCCCGTCTGGAAACACTCCGGGAAAAGACCGCAGCCCGAATTGAAGCGATACTTCCCGGTCAGACGGGCGCCATCGCTGCCACTCTGCTTGTCGGCGAAACCGGGCGCATCAATGCCACAACCCGGCAGGAATTTTCCGCTTCAGGTCTGGCCCATCTTCTTGCCGTTGCAGGTCTACATCTGGGGCTGGTCATGGCGGTCGTTGCAGTGTCTGTCCGCGCCCTTTTGACGGCATCCGAACGCCTTGCCCTCTACTGGCCCTGCCGTGAAATCGCGGCTTTGGCGGGGCTGACCGTGGGCGTTGGGTATGTCCTGCTGACTGGCGCGCACCTTCCAAGCGTCCGGGCGCTAGGCATGGCGGTTCTGGTCACGCTGGCTCTGCTGACGGGGCGGCGCGTTCTGTCCATGCGGTCTCTGGCCATTATCGCGCTCGCCATTCTGCTGGTCTCGCCGGTATCGGTGCTGGATGTGTCCTTCCAGATGTCCTTCGCTGCCGTGATGGGTCTGATTGCGGGGTACGAAGCTCTTCGCGAACCCCTCACGAGGCTAAGAGGCGAGGGAGGAGCGGGGCGTGTCATCCTGTCACACCTGACGGCTCTGTCCCTGACAAGTCTGCTCGCAGGGTTGGCAACGCTCCCTGTCAGCATGGCGCATTTCGGGGCCTTCCAGCCGTGGTTCGTTCTGGCAAATCTTCTTGCGGTCCCGTTGGCAGCCGTTTGGATCATGCCTGCCGGACTGATCTCCCTGCTGCTCATGCCGATCCATGCCTCCGCGCTCCCATTGACCATCATGGGATGGGGCATCCAAATCGTTCAAACCATCGCTAGAACTGTCGCTGCGTTTCCGCTGGCTCATGAGCCCGTGCCTCACATGCCGGGCTGGGGACTCCTCATCGTTCTTCTAGGTCTGTGCTCGCTCTGCCTGTGGAAAGGACGCGCGCGCCTCGCTGGATTTGCGCCCATCACAATAGGATTGCTCTCAATCTGGCTGGTGCCTCGACCGGATCTTCTGGTCTCGTCTGATGCTGGCCTGATCGCTGTTCGCGCAGACGGCGTCCTGCAAGCTGGCCCTCATAGCAGTCTGGAACGCCTGACCCTTCAGGATTGGCAGCAGGCTTTGGCGCTTCCAGCGGGAAGCTTGCCGCCAGACTGTCTGAAGGGCCTTTGCCGCATGACTGTCAAAGGACAGACAGTTCTTCTGCGGACCAAAGATACGTCAGACGGAGCAATTCCGCCCTCTGCGCAGGATTGTCAGGGCGTGAGGCTGTTCATCAGTGCATCGCCCGCCCGGACCGCCTGCCCCGGCGTCCCGTTCATTGACCGTTTCTCGGTCTGGAAGAATGGCGCCTATGCCGTGTCTCTCCGTCACGGCGCGCTTGTCCTGATCTCAGATCGAAGCTGGCGGGGAGACCGGCCATGGGTGCCAGCCATCGGCTCGCATGGAATGCCCAACCTGCCGCTGGCTCAGGCAGAATAAAGACAGATCAGGCAGCTTCTTTGGTCCGTGGTGGTGTCAGGCGTTTGTCCGGATACAGACACCATTGCGTTGCCGGGCAGCGCCAGCATTCAGGTGCGCGGGCTTTGCAGACATAACGCCCATGCAGGATCAGCCAGTGATGGGCTGGCCGCAGCATATCCTTGGGAATACGCGCGACCAGACCGTCCTCCACCTGCCGGGTCGTTTTCCCCGGAGCCAGGCCAGTTCGGTTTCCAATCCGGAAGATATGCGTATCGACCGCCATGGTATCGGCCCCGAACGCAACATTCATCACCACATTGGCCGTCTTCCGCCCCACACCGGCCAGCGCCTCAAGAGACTTGCGATCTTCTGGAACGTCTCCGCCATGTCGTTCCAGAAGCTGCTCACACAGCAGAGCCACGTTATGAGCCTTGGCGCGCCATAAGCCGATCGTCTTGATGTATTGCGCGATCCCGGCTTCCCCGAGCTCCGCCATGCTTTTCGGATCGGGCGCGTGTTCAAACAGCCCCTTGGTCGCCTTGTTGACGGACTTGTCCGTCGCCTGAGCCGAGAGAACCACACTCACCAGAAGCTCGAACGTATTGCGGAAGATCAGCTCACTTTCCGCATCTGGGTTGGCTTCGGCCAGAGCAGTAATAAAAGCCTTGGCCGCGGCCTTGCTCATGGGTCTGGGGGCGTCTGTCATGGCTGAAACTCCGCGCGGGCTGTTGCGTCTGATCCGGACTGTCCGGCAAGATACGCCAAACATCTGAAAATTTCATGCCATCAGGCCGTCACCCTTGAGGGACAAGACGGCGGAGCTCTTCGTGTCCGATACTTCTACGCATCTTACCGGCCAGAAACAGGAAGGCCGGAAAATTGACGTTTCCTTTACAGAAGTCCTGTCCTTTGTCTGCCGCCGTTGGCTGGCACATCCGGTCCTGCTTGCCTGGACACTGGCCGGTGTGGCCCTCGCCACACTGGCAGATGTCGTCACACCGATTCTGGCGGGCCGCCTCGTCTCGGATATTTCCAAACATGCCGCCGGGCCGACGATTCCAAAAACCGATGAGCTTCTGAGCCTGCGCAACGATGCGTTCCTGATGGTTGGTGGGCTGATCGCGCTGGGCCTGATCGGCCTGTACGGGCGTCGCTCATCTTTCGTTGGTATTTCCCATCTCACGCTTGCGATCATGCACAAGGTCCTCAATCAGGCCTTCGAGCGTGTGCAACGATTCTCGACGGACTGGCACGCCAACACCTTTGCTGGCTCAACCGTTCGTCGGCTGACCCGTGGTATGTGGGCGATTGATACGCTGGACGACACACTTCTGCTGATGATCGGCCCGGAAGTCATGGTTCTCGGCGGCACAACGGCCGTTCTCATGTTCCGCTCACCGCTCATGGGCTCCGTTCTGGCGGTGTCCGTCGTTCTGTTCGCATGGCTCTCGATTACCCTCACGCTCCGCTACGTTGCACCCAGTGCCCGTGCCTCGAATGAATGGGACACCAAGATGGGTGCCGCCATCGCAGATTCCGTGACCTGTAATCCGGTCGTCAAAGCGTTCGGGGCGGAACTGCGCGAAGAGAAACGGCTGGATACGATTGTGCAGGGCTGGCGGGAGCGCACGCTCCGCACATGGCTACGGGGAACCAACAGTGCCAACATTCAGGCGCTGGCCTCTCTCGTGATGCGGATGCTCATGATTGGTCTGGCCGTCATGCTCTGGTGGCAGGGCAAGGCTGGCCCGGGGGATGTAGCCTATGTGCTGACCATGATGTTCCTCGTGCAGGGCTATCTGCGCGATCTGGGACAGCAGGTCAGTCAGGTGCAGCGTTCCGTCAACGAGATGGAAGAACTCATCGCTATTTTCCGCCGTGATTCTGCCATTCAGGACGCGCCCAATGCGGAAGAGGTCCGCTTCACGCAGGGCGAAATCCACTTTGAGCACGTCATGTTCCAGTATCCGGGACAGGATAAACCGCTCTATCAGGATCTCAACATTGATATTGCACCCGGCTCACGGGTGGCTCTCGTTGGACCCAGCGGATCAGGCAAAACCACTCTGACCAAACTCCTTCAGCGCCTGTACGACGTGAACAGCGGACGCATCACGGTGGATGGTCAGGATATTGCGCAGGTCACGCAGTCTTCCCTGCGGTCTCACATCGCCATCGTGCCGCAGGAGCCGGTCCTGTTTCACCGGACACTCGCGGAAAACATTGCCTATGCCCGGCCCGGCGCCTCTCTGGAGGAGATCAAGGAAGCAGCCCGTCAGGCCAATGCGGCGGCTTTCATTGAGCGTCTGCCGGAAGGCTACAACACGATGGTCGGTGAGCGCGGTGTGAAGCTGTCTGGCGGCGAGCGTCAGCGCGTCGCTATCGCCCGTGCGTTCCTTGCGGATGCGCCAATCCTGATCTTCGATGAAGCGACCTCCAGTCTTGATTCGGAATCGGAATCTCTTGTGCAGGAGGCCATGCGTCGCCTCATGAAGAACCGCACCGTCATCGTCGTGGCACATCGTCTTTCAACCGTCATGGAACTGGACCGGATCCTGGTGTTCAGCCGTGGCGAACTGAAAGAAGACGGCACCCACGCCGAACTCGTGGCAAAAGACGGGGGCATTTATCGCCGCCTGTTCGAGCTTCAGTCTCTCGAAGGTTGAAGTTCCGCTCCCGTCTACGCCCTCACATCTGCGAGAGTGTGAGCGTCTTTCTTGCATGACAGAACGTTTCCCCTCAGCCTGACTGCTGCTGAGGGAAACACATCATGACACTTCGTTCCGCCTTTGCTGGACTGCTTCTCGCCACGCCCGCCACATTTCTGGCACTCCCCGCACAGGCCGAACCCGTGGCGTTCGATCATGCCCGCCTTATTGACGGAACGGGCGACCCGGTTCGCGAGAACGTCACGGTTGTCATTAACGACGGGCGCATCGTGTCCGTTGGAAGCCCTGCTCCGGCGGAAGCACAGCATGTCGATCTGAGTGGCAAAACGCTTTTGCCCGCCCTCATCAGCGATCACAGTCATGTCGGCATCATCAAGGGAACATCCGGCGGGAGCGACAACTATACCCGTGAGAATATTCTCGCAGCCCTGAAAAAATACAGCGACTACGGTGTTCTGACCGTGACGTCCCTCGGTCTGAACCGCTCTCCGCTTTTCGACGATCTGCGCAAAGAGCAGCATGCGGGTAAAAATCCGGGAGCCGATCTGTTCGGCGTGGATCAGGGAATTGGCGTGCCAAATGGCGCACCTCCGGCGGCGATGGTGAAAGGTCTTGGTCCTGATCAGGTTTACCGTCCTTCAACCCCGCAGGAGGCTCGTCAGGACGTGGACCGCATGGTTGCGGAACATACGGATCTGGTGAAGCTGTGGGTGGATGATTTCCGGAATGGCGTCCCGAACGGCAAGACGCTTCCCAAAATGTCGCCAGAGATCTATCGCGCCGTCATTGACGAGGCCCATGAACACAACACCCGGGTGGCCGTGCATATCCACGATCTCGATATTGCCAAGGCAGTGGTTGATGCCGGGGCCAATATCCTAGCCCATGGCGTCCGGGACCAACCAGTCGATCAGGCGCTCATCAGTGCCATGAAGGCAAAAGGTGTCTGGTACATCGCGACGCTGGATCTGGATGAAGCGAACTATCTTTTCGCTGAGCATCCGGACCTGCTTAATATTCCCTTCGTCGCCGCCGCGATTGACCCGGTTCTCATGGCTCAGCTCTCTAATGCCGAATGGCGTCAGAAAACACTGGCCAATCCCCTGACGGCAGCCTCCCATCAGGCTGTTGCCATAAACCAGAAGAACCTGCTCACCCTTTATCGTGCCGGAGTGAAAATCGGTTTCGGCACGGATTCAGGCGCTGCTCCCACGCGGCTGCCGGGCTTTGCCGAACATCGTGAACTGGCTCTGACCGTCGAAGCGGGTCTGACCCCGCTGGAAGCCATTCATCTGGCAACTGGAAATGCCGCAGAACTTCTGGAACTGGACGACCGTGGCGTGATCCAACCAGGGCGTCGGGCCGATCTGCTCATCGTGAGAGGCACACCAGACAAAACCATTGCCGATATCGATCAGGTGGATCAGGTCTGGCAGCGCGGCGTTCTGGTCAGTCATGGTCCTGTGCATTGAGGGTGCATTCTGCCCAAGCCTGAATGCACCAGAAGCCATTTGCATACGGGCTATTAGGAATAACGATTGCGTAGAAACGGCATTAATATTCAGTAAGAATCGTTACAGGGGCATCTTTTACGACAGCATTGTTCTGTTTTATATTCCTCGTTGCCGCTTCCACTCCGGAAGCGGCCTCGTTTCTGCGGAGGGAGTAAGACCCGGATGCTGGCTGAGAATGACAGCCTTCCACCGGACGACCTTACCCATGATCTGCAACAGAACTGTCACCGGTCTGAGATTTGCGCACTCGACCGCAAGAAAAAGCCATGTCTCATATGGCTTGGAAAGAGCGCATGCCTGCTATCGAGCACTTAACGCCTGACCCTGACCTCCATCTTCTTCTGGAGGATGGAGCCCTTATTCGTCCTGCCCGCTGGCAGGGACATCATGCTCTGTTCATGCTTCCCAAAGTTCCACCGCGTCTCTGGATCCTTTCCCGATTAAAAAGTGGTTTCAGCCGGTTTGAAGACCGTGGGGTGTTGATAGGGGATCTTACTTTTTATGATGAATTCGGTGCTCATCGTCTCACCACGCACCTGACCTCCTGCCCCGCAGAGGGGTGGGGCCCGCAACACAGCCCTCTGACACGCTGGACCAATGGCAAAGCCCTGCTGGAGTTCGACTGTCCCCCCAGCAGCACAGCCGTCATGATGTCCATGGAGATCTGTTCGGAAGGCCCCTATCGTCTGTGGCCTCACGAAGAACCCCAGTCTCCTCTTACATAGGAGGCGGTTCAGCCTTCTACGCACTTTTTCAGAAACAACTCAAAAGCACGGCCACGATGGCTGAGGGCGTTCTTTTCGTTCTCAGCCATCTCGGCAAAAGTCCGCGTTTCGCCTTCTGGTACGAACATGGGATCGTAGCCATGCCCCTGTTCCCCGCGCGGAGGCCAAACCGTCTGGCCATGACACTCACCGACAACCGACTGCGTTTCTCCATCCGGCCATGCAAGACAGAGGGCCGCGACGAAAGACGCATCATGATCGGTCGTATCGCCCATTTCCCGATGCACCCGTTCCATGGCGATGCTCATATCCTTGGTCGGTCCACCCCAGCGCGCTGAATAGACCCCAGGCTGGCCACCCAATGCGGAAACACAGAAACCGGAATCATCAGCCAATGCGGGCATGCCAGAAGCTCGCGCCGCAGCAAGAGCCTTGATCTCGGAGTTGCCGACGAACGTATCCGCTGTTTCTTCCGGTTCCGGCAGGTTCAGTTCCCCAGCAGACACGACCGTAATGCCGCTTTCTGCCAGAAGAGTAGAAAATTCACGCAGCTTCCCGGCATTGTGGCTGGCAAGAACGATTTTTGATCCACGGGACAGACGACGCATCACAGGGTCTCCAGTGCAGCATTCTGGGCTTCGAACAGTTTGGCTGTGCCAAGACGTGCGAGGCGTAGCAGTTCAAAAAAATCATGGTCCTGAAAGGGAGACGTTTCCGCCGTACCCTGAATTTCCACGATGCCCCCCTCGGCCGTCAGAACAAAATTCGTATCGGCCTGTGCTGCGCTGTCTTCAATGTAATCCAGATCCAGCACGGCTCCTGCCTCTGTTAGCCCGCAGGAAACAGCGGCGACCTGTGATGTGATAACGGAAGTGAGCTTAGCTTTTCGCAACGCCAGGGAAAGCGCTACCCACGCGCCGGTAATGGACGCACAGCGTGTGCCGCCATCCGCATTCAGGACGTCGCAATCCAGAGTAATCGTTCGTTCGCCCAGCTTCTTGAGATTGACGCACGGGCGCAGGGAACGGGCGATCAGCCGCTGGATTTCCTGTGTGCGGCCTGACTGCTTGCCCTTGGAGGCCTCTCGATGCCCACGTTGATGCGTGGCGCGGGGCAGCATGCCATACTCGGCATTGATCCAGCCCTGTCCCTTGTTGCGCAGGAAGGGGGGCACCTTGTTCTCAATTGACGCCGTGCAAAGCACTTCCGTTCCACCAACCCGGATCAGCGCAGACCCTTCCGCATGGCGGGCGAAGCCTGGCTCAATGGATACGGGGCGACCTTCGTCGCTGGCGCGGCCGGACGGGCGCTTTGTCATGCGAAAAAATCCTCTCTCAGAAGCGAGCCCTGCCTCTAGCGCGTTTGACGAGAACGCTTCCAGCCCCGACATACAGTTTTACCATGATCAGACCTGACCCCTCCTTCTTCCGCATGTCGAACTCCTTTCCGTCCGGGCTTGGGGACAGGGAAGCTGCGATCCTGCGGGAAATCGTCGAGGAATATGTCGAAACAGGTGCGCCGATCGGCAGCCGAACGCTGGCACAGCGCCTCAATCCAGCCTTGTCCCCTGCGACGATCCGCAACGTCATGGCTGATCTCGCACGGGCTGGCCTGCTGTTCAGCCCTCACGTTTCCGCAGGGCGTCTACCAACGGAAAAGGGCGTCAAACTCTTCGTGGAGGGACTGCTCCAGTTTGGTGCTCTGACAGAAGAAGACCGCGCCAGTATCGACAGCCGTCTGGAAATTCACGGGCGTTCTTATCAGGACACACTGGCGGAAGCATCTTCCATGCTGTCCGGGCTGTCATCTGCCGCAGGGCTGGTATTGGCCCCAAAATCGGATGCCACCCTCAAGCATATTGAGTTCGTTGCCCTCGGTCCGGGCCGTGTTCTGGTTGTGCTCGTGAGTTCTGACGGGCAGGTGGAAAACCGGATTATCGAAACACCGCCCGGCCTTCCACATTCCGCCTTGGTTGAAGCGGGAAACTACCTGAACGCCCATCTCGGAGATCTGACGCTCGGCACGCTCAGGGAGCGGGTCAGCAAGGAAATGGATGCCAACCGTCATGAACTTGATGCTCTGACGGCCAGCGTGATCGAGAGTGGCCTCGCCACATGGGACGCGGATGGCGGCACCCTGTTCGTGCGTGGTCAGGGCAAGTTGCTGGCAGACATCACCGAAATCGAGCGTCTGACAACCATCCGGATGTTGTTCGATCATCTGGAAACACAGGAAACCATGCTCCAGCTTCTGCAACTCGCAGACGCGTCGGAAGGGGTGCGGATCTATATCGGTAGCGAAAGCGGCATGTTCGGCATGTCCGGCGTCTCCATGATTGTGGCCCCCGCGCGGAACGAAGCCCAGAAAATCGTGGGTGCCATCGGGGTCATCGGGCCGACACGTCTGAATTACGGACGGATTGTTCCAGTCGTGGATTACACGGCCCGGATGGTCGGGCGCCTGCTGGGATAGTTGACTGCAACCCTTCCGCCTTTGCGTTGTTGAATCCCGCGTCCATCGGAAAGGAAAGAGTCCATGGCTACGATTGACGCAAAGAAGTCCGGTACGTTCCTCATTGGTGGTGACCTTAAGGTCCATCGCCTCGGATTTGGTGCCATGCGCATCACCGGCAAGGGTATCTGGGATGAACCGCCAGACCACGAGGAAGTGGTTCAGACCCTCGAAAGTCTTCCAAAATTCGGCGTGGATTTCATCGATACGGCGGATTCATACGGTCCATTCGTTTCGGAAAACCTGATCCGCGAAGTGCTGTATCCCTATAAAAAGATGGTTGTCGCCACGAAAGGCGGCCTGACCCGGCACGGCCCGGACATCTGGAAGCCGGTCGGAAATCCCGACTATCTGAGACAGTGTGTCCTCATGTCCATGCGACGACTGGGCGTGGAGCGCATAGATCTCTGGCAGCTTCATCGCATTGGGCCGGATTGTCCGGCTGAAAAGCAGTTCGAGGCGATCGCCAAGTTCCGCGAAGAAGGCCTGATCCGGCACGTTGGCTTGTCTGAAGTGAGCGTGAAGGACATCAAGCTCGCGCAAAAATACTTCCCGGTCTCCACCGTGCAGAACCGCTTCAACCTTGTGGACCGCAAGTCTGAAGACGTGCTGGATTTCTGCGCCAAGGAAAACATAGGGTTCATCCCATGGGCACCTCTGGCTGCCGGAGAACTCGCCAAACCGGGCACCGACATGGACAAGATCGCCCATCGGCATCGTGCGGATGCGGGCCAGATTGCCCTTGCCTGGCTGCTCAAACGCTCACCGGTCATTCTGCCTATTCCGGGGACAGGCAGCAGAGCACATCTGGAATCCAATGTCCGGGCAGCGTCCCTGAAACTTAATGATGAAGAGTTCGCTACGCTGGATCGGCAAGGTCAGGACGTCTGGCAGAAAACCGCCGCGTGACCATAATGATCACGAGCCGCTGAAAACCGTCACAAAATGACCCTTTTCAGCGGGGGCGACGAACGGCTCGTTTCAGTGCTATGCAGATTTCATGACGCGCCGTTCCATTCGCTCCCGTAATCCGCAGGACCCCAGGGCCAGTATGCCCCGTGGGCCACGTTTCCGTCGTTTCCGCCAGTCTCTTGCGATTGTTGCCGGCGTTGGGCTGGTTGGCATTGCGGGCGTGGGTGTGCTCGGCTGGACCACATACGCCAAACTTGTGGCTGATCTGCCAAGCGTGGATAGCCTGCGGGCTTACCAACCGCCAACAGTCAGCCGGATCTACGCGTCTGACGAACGGCTGATGGCCCAGCTTGCCAATGAGCGGCGGATTTTCGTCCCAATTGACGCTATTCCGGACAAAGTCAAGCGCGCCTTCTTGTCCACGGAAGACCATAACTTCTACACCCATGGCGGTGTGGACGTGATGGCGATTGCCCGTGCCGGCATGACGGACGTGTTCGCCCGTCACGGACGTCGCCCGCTTGGTGCGTCCACCATTACGCAGCAGGTCGCCAAGGTCATGCTGCTTAACAGCAACGTCCTGACCATTGATCGCAAGATCAAGGAAGCCCTGCTGGCGATGAAGATGGAGCAGGTCCTGTCCAAGGACAAGATTCTCGAAATCTATCTGAACGGCATTTATCTGGGGAACGGTGCCTTCGGTGTCGCCGCCGCCGCCCAGACCTATTTCAATAAGCCGCTCGATCAGCTGGATGATGCGGAAGCTGCCTCTCTGGCTGCTCTTCCCAAATCCCCGACGAATTACAACCCGTTCCTGCACCCGCAAACGGCTCTGATGCGGCGGAACATCGTGCTGGATCTGATGGCCGATAACGGCGTCATCAGCCGCGAGCAGGCAGAGCAGGACAAGAAAGAGCCTCTGGTTCCGCAGCAGAAGCAGCGGTTCGGGCCTCTTCCGGATTCCGAATGGTTCGGCGCGGAAGTTCGTCGTCAGTTGATTAGCCGGTATGGCGAAGACAAGGCCCTTCAGGGTGGCCTTGAGGTCCATACAAGTCTGGATCAGCCCCTTCAGGCTTCAGCCACGAAGCTGCTACATGAAGGGCTGATGAACTATGACCGCAGCCGTAGCGGCTGGCGCGGCCCTGTTCGTCATCTGGACGGAATTGACGCGGAAGGGTGGGAAGACAGCCTGAACAGGGTTTCGCCCCCAGCCGGAATGCTGCGTGAGTGGCGTCTGGGCATTGTTTTGCCAGGCGGCTCCAAAGTCGGCTGGATCGAAGAGGGCGTCTCAAAGACCGGTCCACTTTTGGGCACGGATCTCTCCTGGGCCAGACGGATACACCCGCTGCGCGCTGGCGATGTCATCATGATCGAACCGCAGGAAAGCGGTTCCGCTGCCCTGCGTCAGATTCCGCAGGTTGAAGGCGCTGTCGTGACGATGGACGTCCGCACCGGGCGCGTGCTGGCCCTTGTCGGTGGCTGGTCCTTCCACGAAAGCCAGTTCAACCGTGCCACACAGGCGCTGCGTCAGCCGGGTTCGTCTTTCAAGCCCTTCGTCTATCTGACGGCCATGGAGCAGGGGATTTCCCCTTCCGAGAAGTTCGATGATTCGCCGGTGTCTTATGGAGACTGGCACCCAAAGAACTACGAACACGACAACTGGGGTCCAACAACCCTTCATGACGCGCTACGTGAGAGCCGGAATCTCGTGACCATCCGTGTCGCTGCCCATCTGGGTATGAAGGCTGTGGCGGATACGGCCATCAAGGCGGGTCTCGTGGATCAGATGCCGCATGTGCTCCCCGCTGCTCTGGGCGCGGTCGAAACGACGGTGCTCAAGGAAGCGGCAGCCTATGCCAGCATTGCCAATGGCGGCCATGTCGTTACCCCTACGCTGGTGGACGATATTCAGGACCGTCTCGGCAATATCGTCTGGCGCGCACCCGGTCTGACACTGGGCACAACATTGCAGGCCCCGCCTGCGCCGCCGGTGGATCCTGCATCTCCCACGATCACGCCAACAGCGCCGGATGGCCAGCCTGCGACAGTCCCGCCAACCCCGGTCCAGCCTGCGCAGCCTGTTCCCGGTAGCGTGTCCGTACCGTCGCTCACCGATACGCGCCCTGTTCTCGCAAGCGAAGCCAGCACCTATCAGATCACGGCCATGCTCCAGGACGTGATTGCCCGTGGTACGGGCCGCATGGCGGGCGTCGGGATTGATCGACCCATCGCAGGCAAGACGGGCACCAGCCAGGACTTCCATGATGCATGGTTCGCAGGCTTCTCGCCGGATATCGTGACAGTCGTCTGGGTTGGGTTCGATACGCCGCAGACGCTTGGCAAAAATGCAGATGGCGGCCGTATCGCAGGCCCGATCTGGAACAAGATCATGAAGGTCGCGCTGGCTAATCGTCCAAGGCTCGATTTCCGGGTCCCGGCAGATATTACGCTGGCGTCCTATAATACGGGCCGCATCACGGCAACGGACGGATTCAAGGCGGATCAGGTTCCGGGTGCCTCTGTGGCTCTGCATGGCTTCGGCGCCGGTACGGAAGCGCTGACAGCAGCGGATACGGGAGCCGATACCGTTATTTCCGATTCCGAGAGCGATATGGGGGATGCTGGTCCGCAGAGTGCCGGTCCGACGTCCAATCCCAAGGCGCAGGCTCAGAAACCTGCTCCCTCTGATGGTGACATTGGTGTAGGTGGTCTGTACTGAGTGCAGCCACATCACCTCGATGGAATGGAGGAATTATTATGTCGGCCGAGACCGAAGCGCTCTCCGAACAGATCAAGCAGTCGGTGGCACTGCTGAGGAGGCATCTTTAACTGGGATGTCGCTACAACACGCCTCGCGGAACTCAACCACCGCGCGGAAGACCCAGACCTTTGGAATGATGCGGATGCTGCCCAGAAGCTGATGCGCGAGCGGACAACGCTTGCCAATCAGATCGAGGGTGTCCAGCAAATCGAACAGGATGTCGAAGGCACTCTGGAACTTGTCGAACTCGCTGAAATGGAGAACGACACGGATCTGGTGCAGGAAGCCATCACAACCCTGCGCGGACTGGCCGCAGAGGTTCAGAAGCGCGAAATCGAAAGCCTTCTCTCTGGCGAGGCAGATTCCAACGACTGCTACGTTGAAGTGAACGCCGGCGCAGGTGGAACGGAAGCCCAGGACTGGGCGGAAATGATCCTGCGCATGTACACGCGCTGGGCGGAACAGCACGGCTACAAGGTCACCTTCATTGAAAGCAGTGAAGGCGAACAGGCAGGAATCAAGTCTGCGACCATCCAGATCAGTGGCCACAACGCCTATGGTTGGATGAAGACGGAAGCTGGTGTGCATCGCCTCGTGCGGATCTCACCGTTTGATGCTGCTGCCCGTCGTCAGACGTCCTTCGCCTCTGTCTGGGTCTATCCGGTGGTCGATGATTCCATTGAAGTGGAGATCAACGATTCGGACCTTCGTGTCGATACCT
Source organism: Gluconobacter japonicus (assembly GCF_002723975.1). GTDB lineage: Bacteria > Pseudomonadota > Alphaproteobacteria > Acetobacterales > Acetobacteraceae > Gluconobacter > Gluconobacter japonicus. The sequence continues at coordinate 44,534 of NZ_BEWO01000008.1, read as the reverse complement.
TCCGTGCCTCTGGCGCGGGCGGTCAGCACGTGAACAAGACCGACTCGGCTATCCGTATTACCCATATTCCCACCGGGATTGTGGTGGCCTGTCAGACGGACCGCTCCCAGCATCGTAACCGTGCCAAGGCAATGGAAATGCTGAGAGCCCGGATGTACGAGGCCGAACTGCAAAAGCGTGAAGCCGCGGCTGCCCAGACAGAAGCGGCCAAGACGGATATCGGCTGGGGCCACCAGATCCGCTCCTATGTCCTGGCGCCGTATCAGTTGGTCAAGGATCTGCGTACGAACGTGGAGAAGGGTAACCCGGACGCTGTGCTGGATGGCGCGCTGGATGACTTCATGTCTGCTTCTCTGGCCCAGAGAGTGGGTGCAACACGATCGGAAGCAAGCGCATCAGCCCAGTAACGGTCCGTCGCGCATTAAAATGAAACCAAAAGGCTGGTGTGGCGTAACGAATACGCTGCTCCAGCCTTTTTGTTATAATTCTGTTACATGCATTGAGGATTTTGATTTTTTCAGGGCAGAAAAGAAGCGGAAAAGTGTACTTTTTCGCACCTTCACGCGCATTTATTAGTGCCAAACGATCGAAAGATGAGAGTTTTTCGTTTCGGGAAAGGCAATAATCAGCTTGACACCATGGCCCTAAGGCTGCCCAATCAGCATATCGGGTATGTTCTCACGACATGCGACGAATCACACGTCCGTGAGGTGAGGGAACTCGATGCAAACACAAGATCGAGATTCCACACTCTCAAGGTGTGGATCGATTGTCGGTGTCAGTGAGGGGTAAGAAGGTTACGACATGAAGAGCTACGCCGCACAGCAGCGCAAGCCGACGGACTACATTGTCGCGATCGTCGTGGCCGTGCTGGCTATGGGCGCGGTAATCTATGCGCTCATGAGCGGTGCTGTGGGCAAACTCGTCCACGAAAAGCCGCCCATCAAGACGGAAGTGATCAAGGAGCAGCCCAAGCCGCCTCCGCCACCTCCGCCGCCGCCACCGCCGCAGATGGAGCAGCCACCGCCGCCGTATATTCCGCCGCCGAAGATCAGTGTTCCGCCGCCGCCGAAGGCGATCCAGCGGGTCACGCATGCCAAGCCGCCGCATCCGGTTCCGCCGAGCCCGACTCCTGCACCTGAGCCCGTTCCGGCTCCTCCGCAGGGTCCGCCAGCTCCGGCAGTTCCAGATCACACGGCTGGTGCGTCGCCGATCAACGGTGCAAAGCCGGAATATCCGGAAGAAGCACAGGAAGAGAACCGCGAAGGTAAAGTCACGGCTTCCTGCGATATTCTTCCGAACGGTCACACGGCGAACTGCTCGATCGTCAGCTCAACGGGTGGTCACGAGTTTGTGGAAAGTGCGCTCGACTTCCTTCGTCGGGCCCGGTACCAGCCTGCCGTCGTCAACGGCGCTCCGGTCACCGAGCATCACCACATTCTGCACGTCGACTTTACGATGGGCGACGACTGATCCGTCAGCCAGTAGTCTAAAATAAGATTGTCCTTCCGGTTTCCCAGGATCCGGAGGGGCTCAGGAAAGGGCCGGTCCCCATATGGCCGGCACCCCAGACAGCTCCGAAAACGGGCATCTCTAACGAGGATATGGAGTTCATGACCAGACTGTTCCGCCTTCCTGCTCTTGCCGTTCCGACGAAGGCGCGCGCCGTCCGGGCCAGCGCCATGGCCCTGACGCTGGCCCTGGCCTCGGGTGCGATCGCTCCGGCTATTGCTTACGCCCAGCCAGCTCCTGCTGATCAGAGCGCACCGGCTGACCCGTCCGCCACGCCGCCGGCTGCTCCTTCAGACCCGTCTGCTGCTCCGGCTGCTTCCGCACCGACCGATGCTGGCGCCCCTGCTGCAACGCCAGGCGACGCTCCGGCTGCTGATTCGTCGGCTCCGGCAACGGCTCCTGCTGACCAGACGCCTGCTGCTGCTGCGACCCCGGGTGAAAGCGCCTCCGCTGCTCCGGAAGCTCCGGCTCCTCAGGGCAACCCTTATGGCCTCGGCGCCCTGTGGGCCAATGGTGACGTGATCGCTCGTGGCGTTCTGATCATCATGGTGATCATGTCCGCTGGTACCTGGATCATCATGGTCATGAAGTTCCTGGAACAGGGCCGTCTGTTTGCGGCTTCCAAGGAAGCATCCCGTGAATTCTGGACCAAGCCTTCCGTCCAGCAGGGTGCAGCTTCCTTGAAGGCGTCTTCTCCGTTCCGCTACATTGCCGAGACCGGCATTGTTGCTGCTGAACATCACGAAGGCTCCATGCGTGATGCCATCGACCTGCATTCCTGGACCGAAATGTCCATCGGTCGTGCGGTTGATACGATCAACACCCGTCTGCAGGGCGGCCTCGCCTTCCTCGGTACGGTTGGTTCCACGTCTCCGTTCGTTGGTCTGTTCGGTACGGTTTGGGGTATTTACCACGCTCTGACAGCTATCGGCATTGCCGGTCAGGCTTCCATCGACAAGGTTGCTGGCCCGGTTGGTGAGTCCCTCATCATGACGGCTATCGGTCTTGCAACGGCTGTTCCTGCTGTTCTCGGCTACAACCTTCTGGTTCGCCGCAACAAGGGCGCCATGGACCGCGTTCGCAACTTCGCTGCTGACGTCCAGTCCGTTCTGATCGGTGGCTTCCGTCACGGTGTTGCTCCGGAAGATCACACGCCGACCACCATCACCACCAGCCAGCGGGTCTGATACTATGGGAATGAACGTCGGAGGAGGCGGCGGTGACGACGAAGTGGTGTCGGCAATCAACACCACTCCCCTCGTCGACGTCATGCTGGTGCTGCTGATCATCTTCTTGATCACCATCCCGGTTGCCACACACTCAGTGAAGGTCAAGCTGCCGGTTGATGCGAATCAACCGACACAGACCAAGCCGGGGAACGTTGTTCTAGCTGTGACCTCAACAGGTCAGGTTTACTGGAACACCACCCCGGTCAAGACACACGATGATCTGCTGAACCGCCTCGTTGAGGTGGCCAAGCAGAAGCCGCAGCCGCAGGTTCAGATCCGCGGTGACGGCGCTGCCAAGTATCTGGCAGTAGGCCAGGTGGTCGCTACCGCTCAGGAAGCCGGTATCGCCCATGTGGACTTTATCACCGAGCAGCCTCACTCGAACTGAGGTTTTGCCGGTCCGTCTGAAAACGGGCCGGCACCCTCTTTTACGTCACCCTTTTGGAGAACCGCCGTCATGGGCATGAGCGTCGGATCGGACAGCACGCACGAAGACGAAGGTATCGTCGATATCAACACCACGCCGCTGATCGACGTGATGCTGGTGCTGCTGATCATGCTGATCATCACCATCCCGCTGCAGACTCACTCGGTGGCTATTGATCTGCCCCAGGGCAATCCTCCGCCATCCACCGAGCAGCCCAAGCTGGTTACAGTCAGCATTGGCTACGACAACAGCATTTCCTGGAACAGTGAGCCGGTTACATCCGAAGCAGCACTGCAGGCCCATTTTGAAGCCGCAGCTGCAGAAGGTGACCAGCCTGAAGTCCATATTCACCCTGACCGTCTTGCAGACTACAAAACAGTTGCCCACGTCATGGCTGATGCACAGCGTCTCGGCGTGACCAAACTGGGTATCGTTGGTCTGGATCAGTTCATGGAAGGACAGTAATTCGTGTTTTTGTCCCTTAACCGCCGTCTGGGCGCCCGCTCCCTTCTGCTGGCTGGCGCTATTGGTACCGCTCTCATTGCTGGGCCTGTTGCTCATGCAGACGATGTGCTGGGTCAAGCTGTCGGCAAGGATCTTCAGCAGGCGCAGAGTGCTCTTGCCTCGAAGAGCTACGATAAGGCCATGGCTGCGGTAGATGCTGCAGATGCGGTCAAGGGCAAGACGGATTACGAGTCTTACACGATTGCCCAGATGCGTGCGGCAGTTGCAGCTCAGTCCGGTAATGTGGACGCTGCGACGAAAGCGTATGATGTTCTCATCAACAGCGCCCGCACGCCGAAGGCGGCCAAGGGCCAGATGCTGATGGCTCAGGCGACGATGGCCTACAGCGCCAAGAAATACGCCGCTGCCATCCCGCCGACAGAGCGTTACCTGAAAGAACATGGTCCGGATCCCCGCATGCAAACCATGCTGATCCAGTGCTATTACTTGCAGGGCGACTGGAAGGGTACGGCCAAGGCGGCTCAGGAGCAGGTGGATGCCACGATCAAAGCTGGCAAGACGCCCGCTGAGAACCAGCTTCAGATGCTTGCTACGGCCTACACGAATCTGAAGGATGCGGACGCAAAGACGCATGCCTATGTTCTTCTGGCCAAATACTATTCCAAGCCTGATTATTGGGCTGTTCTGATCCATGATCTGGTGGCGAACCCAAATCTGGCACCCCCGCTCGTGTTCTATGTTGAGCGCCTGCGTCTAGCGACTGGCGTCCTGAAAGATCCGTCCGATTATCAGGATATGGGCGAGCGCGCTGTACAGATGGGTCTTTCCCAACTGGCACTCAACCTGCTCAATCAGGGGTACGCCAACAAGTCTCTGGGGAACGGCCCATCAGCTGCCGCTGATGCCAAATTCCACGCTTTCGTTGCTCAGCGCGCTGCAGCTGATCGCGCGCAGTTGGCGCAGGCTGCCGCTGCGGCGCCTACAGCTCCAACTGCAGGTCCAGCCCTGACGACGGGGTACAATCTTGTGCTGAATGGTCAGGCGGATCAGGGCCTTGCTCTGATGAAGACTGGTCTTGGCAAGAACCCGCGCTATCCGGATCTTGCACAAGTCGAATACGGTATGGCGCAGATGGATGCTGGGCAGAAAGCCGAAGCCATTAAGACGTTTGAAAGTGTCTCGAGTAATGGTCCTGCAAAGGACGTTGCAGAGCTTTGGGCCCTTCTGTTGTCTCGTCCTGCTGCTCACTGACGGCAGTTGCGATCTTGGGTCATGGAAAGCGTCGGGAGGAATCCCGGCGCTTTTTTTGTTCAGAATGGCAAGATTGAATCCATGACCTGCTGTCCGTAACGCGGAGTCTGGATCTGGGTGATGGTGCCCCGGCCGCCGTAGGAAATCCGTGCTTCTGCCATGCGGTCATGGGTTACGGTATTGTCGGCCGTAATATCCTGTGGTCTGACAATGCCGCTCACGCCGAGTTCCCGCAGTTCGCTGTTTACCCGGACTTCCTGCTTGCCCATTACCACGAAGTTTCCGTTTGGCAGAACCTGCGTAATGGTTCCTGCCAGACGCAATGTGACCGTCTCGTTGCGGATGATCTTGCCTGTCGCACTGCTGTCGCTACTGCTGGCTGTATTGAGACTGTCGGCACCCGTTACAGCGCTGATAATTTTTCCCTTGATCCCAAACAGATTCGGGATTCCAAATTTCTCATCAGCCGCTCTATTTGCTGTCGTGCCATTATTGAAGGCAGCATTGTCAGTAATGTCTACGATGATGGTGACCAGGTCTCCAACCTGGGAAGCCCGTTGATCCTTGAAGAAGGCGCGGCTTCCGCTACGCCACAGACTTGATGCTTCCGGTGGGGGCGCTCTCAACGGAGGCATGGGCATCGTCACAGGGCGATAACTGGCTGCCAATGTGGGATCGCTGATGGACGTCATTCTGGGTGGTCGGCCTACTTCCGACAATTGAGCCAGAGAATTGCAGGCAGACAGTGCCGGGAGCAGGCTCACTAGGCCCAGACAGCGCATAACACTACGAGATGGAAGCAACATGTGTGGGATAATTCCGCCTGTTCCGAACAGAAGTATCCAACCATAAGCTTTGTAAAAAACAGGTTAACTCGAGAGGATTTCAGCCTCTAAGTCGCGTTTTTGGGTATTTGTGAAGATGTAAATATCCACATTCAATATCCGTATCGAAAACGATATTTCCGGAACAAGATTCGCTTCTGAGCAGCTGAAGACAGGCTGTTGGGGGGGGGGGCAAAAATTCCAATCGGGAACCGGGAGCATGACAGACCGTTTCTAAGGCTTCAATTCGCTCTGCGGAGGATGACCTACGTGCGTAAATCAATTCTGCTTCTTCTTGCTCTGTCTGTGTCCTGTGTCACGCTGACGGCTTGTGAACATCACCGGACATTTGGCGAAAAAGTTCGTGACACTGTGGACCCGCCAAAGGGGCCGATCGAGAAAGCAGGGCGTTCAGTTGACCGGACGCTTGGAAACTAAGCTCTTCTAATGGGCTGGAGCTTGTCTCTTGCCCATTTGCGGAATGTGGTCGAAAGAAGGGGTATGGCGGAACGGCCGTGCCCCTTTTTGCTGTCGTCTGGTCGCCCGCAAAGGAGAATGATCCATGTCGTCCGTTCCGAAAAAACTCATTTTGGTAACCTGTAGAGCGTTCCGTTTTTCTCCTGGGCAACGGTGAAAGCGGTTATGCGTATTCTTCTCACCGGTGGTCATGGGTTCGTCGGGACGCACCTGAAAATACGTCTGAAAGAGCGCCTTCCAGATCATGTGCTGATCGAGGGGCAAATGGATATTCTGGACCGTGAGGCTGTAGAGCGCGTTGTTCAGGATACCCGGCCGGACGCCTGCATCCACTTGGCGGCAGTGTCATCCGTTCTGGAAGCCAGTCAGGATACACGTCATGCCTGGCAGGTGAATCTTGATGGCACCATGAATCTTGCTGAAACATTTCAGCAGCATGCACGGCATATCCGCTTTGTTTTTGTGTCGTCCGCCGAAATTTACGGAGCGTCTTTTGCAGAGGATAAACCCTTGGATGAGACAGCGACAGTCGCACCGCTGAACACCTATGCCGCAAGCAAGGCAGCGGCCGATATGGCCGTGGGAATGCTTGCGAAGGAAGGTTTGCATGTTGTCCGGATGCGTCCATTCACCCAGGCAGGAAGTGGACAGGATGCGCATGCTATTCTTCCATTTCTGGCGGCTCAGGTCGCGCGTATTGAAGCGCATCAACAGTCTGAAATCGTTCTTGGCCATCCAGATGTTGGTTACGACATCCTGAATGTCCGCGATGCCTGCGATGCTTATATTGACGCTCTGGCACTCCCGGAACCGCCGCTTGATGGTACGGTGCTGAATATCTGTAGTGGTCAGACAAGAACTGCCAGTTCTATCCTGAGTGACCTGATGGAACTGGCGGATATAAAAGCAGAGATTCGGATTGACCCGACGCATCCTGCGCCTTCAGGTCTGGAAAACATGCAGGGTAATCCGCAGGAAGCGGAACAGCTTTTAGGATGGACGCCTCAGATTTCGTGGAAAAATACGCTTGAGGAAGTCCTGAACGACTGGCGGTGGCGCATTCGGTCCTGAAGTCTCAGGGCAACAATTCCATCGTCCAGTCGAGAAGAGTTTTTTCCGACGTGACCTGATAGGCCGGCATGCCTGCGGCTGCAGCGGCCTGAAGATCGGTTTCCTGATCGCCGATCAGGAAACAGTCGGCAGGTTGGACTTCCCATTTCATCAGCAAATCCTGAATCATTCCTGGGGCAGGTTTTCTCCACTCACTGTCCTGTCGATAGTGTTCAATCGCTGCGGTGGGATGGAAGGGGCAGTATCGCCAGTCATCAATGGTGGCCCCTTCTGATCGGATAGAGGCAATAGCCCAACTCATCAGGCTTTTGACGTCATCTTCGCTGTAATATCCCCGTGCCACGCCAGACTGGTTGGTAACGATGAAAATATGGTGCCCACTGCGGGCAATTCGGCGGAGAGCGGAAAACGTGCCGGTAATCCATTCAAAGCGTTCCCGCGTGCCGATATAACCGTGATCGTAGTTCAGCACCCCATCCCGATCCAGAAACACTGCAGGGCGGTGCAGGGGATAGGCGGAGAAGGGAAGGGTGTCCGGTGACAGAACCGGAGAGTCTACGGTAATTTTTTCACTGTGTGTGTGGAACAGGCTCATAAGGGAGGTCGAGGCAGGCATAGTTTTCAATGCCTGTTTGCTCAGAAGCGTCAACGCTGGTGTCCCATTCGGGTCCACGACACTTCGTGGCGTCTCCAGATGTGCGGTCATCAATGGGAGCAGCGGGAAGACAGCGCCATCGCAAAGACGGTCCCCTCGTGCCAGAAAAAACGTCTCCGACAGCAGAGGGGCAACCTGCTGCAAGGCTTCAACCGTGAATGTTGGAAGGGTGTATGTTGTCAGAGTCCCCTGTAGAGGAAGTTTCTCATGGAGGCATGGGAGAAAGTCTGACGTTCCCGCCGTTGTGAGCAGTGTAACATCAGTTATGCCGAAGCGCTGATAATCCCGGAGAACGCGAAAGAAAAACGACTGTCCAGCATAAGAGCGCAGGGCTTCTCCAATGTTGGGAAGAAGCAGGACGCATTGCGGAACTCTCGAAATCATACGTCAGGCGTTTGAGGGCATAGAGCGCGTTCTACAAGAGCACAGACAATATGGGCTGCTGCGATATGCATCTGCTGAATCAGAGGTGTCCATCCAGACGGAACACGCAGGACGAAATCGGCATCCGGAAGCTCGACACAGTTTTCGCCGGTGAAGACGACGGTTGTGATGTTCTGTGAACGCGCGGCTTTGAGCGCCTGTACGATATTTGGGGAGCGGCCAGAGGTCGTGATGCCCAGAAAGACGTCGCCTTTCCGCCCTAGCGCCAGAACCTGCCGGGAAAAGACATGATCAAAACCGTAATCGTTTCCAATGGCCGTCAGACCGGACGTATCCGTCGTCAAAGCAATGGCAGCAAGCGGGCGACGGTCATACATCAGACGGGCCGTGAATTCGCCAGCAATATGCTGGGCATCTGCTGCGCTGCCACCGTTACCGGCTACCAGAAGTTTTCCATCTTTTTCCAGTGCGGAGGTGATGGTTAAAGCAATGCCCGCCATCATGTCCGCGCAGGCTTCATGCTTGGAAAAGGCGACCATGGTTTCAGCAGACTGGCGGAGGTAATCCTGAAGATAGTCCCGCTCGGAGGCTGGGAGACTGTTCAGCAGGTCGGATGTCGGGAACTTGGACATCAGGAATGGAAACTCCGCAGGTCAGGTCAAAAAAATGTGTGGAGACCTTTTTCAGGTCACCTCATGATGAGAGACAGAGGGTTTTGAAGAGCATCTGTCAAGCAAGGCCTTTTATGAAACTACCCGTTTCTTTCGCGCTCAAGATCGGAACAGTTGCCTGAGGCAGGGCGTTAAACGGGTCTATCCGCCAGGAGACGACCCCGATGTCGCAACATCTTGCCGAAAATTCTTCCAACAGTTCCGTGACGGCTTTGAAAGCGAGTGAAACTAACACCCCGCAGAAGGAAAAATGGTGGAAAGAAGCTGTTGTCTATCAGGTGTACACAAGGTCTTTCAGCGACAGTAACGGTGATGGCATAGGCGATCTCCCCGGTTTGATAGACAGGCTGGATTACCTGAAATCCCTTGGGGTGCAGGTCATCTGGCTGGCCCCGCATTATGATACGCCCAATGTCGATAACGGCTATGATATCCGTAATTACAGAGCGATTGATCCTCTCCAGGGCACTATGGAAGATTTCGACCGGCTTGTTGCGGGCCTGCATGAGCGGGGAATGAAGTTGATTGTGGATCTGGTCATCAATCATACCAGCGATCAGCATGAATGGTTTCGCCAGAGCCGATCGGGGCCGGATAATCCTTACCGTGACTTCTATATCTGGCGCGATGGGCGTGATGATGGGCCGCCCAATAACTACCTATCGATATTCGGAGGCTCTGCCTGGGAAAAAGACGAGGCGAGCGGGCAGTATTATCTGCACTATTTTGCCAAGGAACAGCCTGATCTGAACTGGGAAAATCCCAAGGTCCGTCAGGAAGTGTATGACATCATGCGCTTCTGGCTCGACAAGGGAGTGTCTGGGTTCCGGATGGATTCCATCTGTTTCATATCAAAACTCCCAGGACTGCGGGATCTGACATTAGCCGAAATGGAAAGCCTGGAGCATGTGTATGTTACAGGTCCCAAAATCCATGATTACCTTCAGGACATGCACCGTGAAGTTCTTGCCGGTCGTGATCTGTTGACGGTTGGGGAAGCATTTGGCGTGTCTTTTGAGAACACACCTGCGTTCGTTTCGGAAGCCCGCAACGAACTGACGATGGTGTTCCACTTCGAAATTGTTCGCCTTGGCCGGCATGACTGGCAGGTACAGGATTGGACGATCAAAGATCTGAAAGCGGTTTTGCGAGGAGAAGATACCTCGTCAGGGCCGGATGGCTGGTTAACGTCTTTTCTGGAAAATCATGATAACCCACGTTCCGTGTCATGGTTTGGCGATCCGTCTCCAGAAGGTCATGGCCCGTCCGCCAAGGCGCTGGCCACTCTCCTGATTATGCGTCGCGGGACGCCCTATATCTATCAGGGTGAAGAAATTGGCATGACCAATATTCATTTCGATGGAATAGAGGATTTTCAGGACATCAACGCAAAAGGGATCTGGAACAACACGGTTGGCATCGGGAAAATGCCTGCTGAAGAGGTTCTTCATAGCCTGCGGAGAATTAGTCGTGACAATGCCCGCACCCCTATGCAGTGGGACGCCTCGGATCATGCCGGGTTCACGACAGGCTTACCGTGGTTCCGCGTGAACCCCAATTATACCGATATCAACGTCGCGCAGCAGGATGCTAGTCCTGACTCCATTCTGAACTACTACCGGGCCCTTATTCAGCTTCGTGCCAGCCAGAAAGCTCTGATTTACGGAGATTTTGAAGATATTGATCCGGATCATCCTTCCGTCATCGCTTTTACGAGGACGCTAGGGAGCGAGCAGTTTCTGGTTTTGATCAATATGTGCGGTGAAACCGAGCACTATATTCTGCCTCACGGGCTGAAGATTGCAGAAGTGCTGTTGGATAATATGTCCGCATCAGTCGGGAACGGCCTGCCAGATCTCAAGCCCTGGCAGGCCGGCATTTATCGGCTGGCACCGCCAGCAGAAATCTGAACAGATATCAGACCCACTACAAACTGCTCTCTGATACAGAAAATACCAGAGAGCAGGCGCAGGAGCAGAATCAGAAGCCCGTGGACACGGACACCAGAGCTGCAAAGCCACCACCAACAACATAAACCGGGCTGGCACCTTTGATCGTGCTGCCATAGACGCCTTTGGTCGCCTTGGCGTTTCCGGTCGCACTGGATGCGCCGGAAAGATAATTATTGTCACCCAGATTCACCAGATTGAGCTGAATGGTTGGGTGTTTTGCTGGACCAAGCTTCTGCATCCGATACCCTAACGTCATGTTGGATGTGACGTAGGAGTGAAGGGACTGATCGTTCATGAATGTTGTGTATTGCGTATCCACATAACGGAGCGCAAAATTCCCGAAGAACGTGCCGTCATCGTAACGCAATCCGATTGAGCCTGTGAATTTCGGAGAGCTCGGCGCTTTTTTTCCTGCAGTCGGCAGATAATCCGATCCGGCATTATAATTATTGTCGATCGTGGCATGCAGATACTGGCCGGACAGATACGGGCTAAAATGATGCCAGTTACCGAGTGCCAGTTCCGCCTGTACGCCACGCGCTGTTTCACCCCCCACGTTCAGAGGCTCTGAAACAAGACTGTTGGTCCCTGGGAGATAGCCGTAGGACGTAACCTGATGATTGGTGATGTTGTAATTGAAGAACGAAATTGCAGCATTATAGAAGCCATGATGGCGATAGCCGATTTCTTCCCCAATTGAATATTCAGGCTTCAGGTTGCCCGGCTGCTCAACAGCTGTACTAGAGGATGGATCGAATAGCTGGGAGTACACTTCCACGGAACCCGGCGCACGGAAAGCGGTCGTTCCGTTGATATAGATCTGGTCGTGGTCCGTCAGTTTGTAGGATGCATAGAACTCTGGCATCGGTTCGAAGTAGTTCTTGGCGTTTTTGTAAGGGTCTGCCCCCGGAACAAGGTTTGTTCCTTGACGGGAGAGCATGGTTGCTTTGAAACCGCCGGTAATTTGCAGCCTGTCATTTAGAAGATGAACGGTATCTGCCAGATACAGCGTGTTGGACTGCTGCTTGAAGTTCAGATCCCACGGCGTCAGAATCCGGCCATCCGCCACGCGGATAGGGTCATTGTTGAACCCGGATACAGAATTGCCCTGAGCGTCGGTCTGAATGTAATTCGCCAGTTCTTCATGCTGGGTGTACGCGTACCAGTAGCCGAATGTCAGCGTATTGTACTTCGTGGACCAGACCAGAGACGTGTTCAGACCTGAAGACTTCTGGTTCCAGGGATCAACAGCCTGTGTCGTCGCCATTCCATCGGACGTGAGATTGGAAAGGTTGAGGTTACCTGCTGCTCCCGTCCCGAAATAGCTGTTGGCACTGCTGATATTCTGCCCCCATACAGCAGGTCCAAACATGTGAACGTAATAAGGTGCCACATTGAGCTTAAGATGATTGCTCAGGGTGAAGTGGGAGGGCGCCATGACCGTCATGGCATTATTGATACTCTGGTTCAGGCCATAATAATTGGCATCGCCCAATGTATAGTGCCCATCATAATTATAGCTGCGGCCATATTTGTTCCAGGCTGCCATCGTGGGGTTCATATAGGACGTATATTTGGTCGCGTTATAGCCAAACACGGCGGAAACGGAGTTCCCGTCGCCCCACTCCTTGATGAATTTTGCATCGGTATGATGGCGGGTACCACCACCCGGACCGCGCCAGTTATTCCAGGACATATGAGAATAGGAAACGAAGCCGCGAATACCGCTATGACCGATCTCGCCGGTTTCAAGGCGCAGAAATTCCTTGTTTGTGCTGTGCGTTCCGCCAGTGAGGGATAGATAACCGCCAGCTTTATGGCTGGGGTTGATTTCCGACATCGTGATCTGGCCGCCCACCGCATTGTAGAGCGGAGCATCAACATCTGGAGAGCCCTGCGAAACCGTCACGGAGCCCAGATTTTCGGTATCAACAATCGTGCCCGTATAAGGGGCATATCTGATGGGATCGGCAATCGGAATGCCTTCAAAAAGATAACCGATCTGCTCTTCATTCATGCCGCGGATATTCAGGGAGTCACCGGAAACGCCCAGAGGGTCCTGACTGTAGGTTACAACACCAGGCAGATTCCCAATCAGGGCCTGAACATTCGATGTCGGGCTCATCTTCGCAATGAAGTCGCGGGTGATGCCGCTTTGTGAACGGGGCGCAGTCTGCACCGGCATCAGGCCACCGCCGGGCGTCGTATTGCTGACACCGTCTCCATAGGCTGCGCCAGTGACGTGTACGCTTTCGTCGCTACGGGCTTCAAGGGTGGAAGGACTGTGGCGGAGCGCAGGTTTGGCTTTGGTGCCCGTCTGAGGTGCTGAACTTTTGGAAACAGCGTGAGCCCGCTGCGTATGAGACGTACGGGCTTCTGCGTATTCGCTGGCGGCCCCAATCACGACAGTTGAACACAGGAGGGCGATGCGGAAGCTGGTTTTGTTCATCGGCTGCTCATGAAATCTGAGGGCGACCGCGATCCCGTAACGGTTGCGGAACATCAGCAGCGTATGAATTGTGTAAAATTGTTGTCAATCAAAAACGATCAGATTTATTCTTTTTTTTGATTTTGTTTTGATCATCCAGTCAGATTGCTGATTGAACAATGACGGTAAAGTCCTCAGTGGGCCCTTTTCCCGTCAACCCAGACTTCCGTAACGCGTAGATTTTCATCCAGAATCGTGAAATCTGCCAAAAGCTCGGGAGAAATCATGCCTCGATCATGCAGTCCCAGATAGGTTGCCGCATTGGTGCTGACGAGTTTTGCTGCTTCCGGCAGGGACTTTCCGGCCTGGACGGCATTGCGCAAGGCCTGATCGAGTGTGAGCACACTACCCGCCAAAGAGCCGCCGGGCAGACGGACAACACCGTCCTCAATCAGGACATCCTGCCCTCCAAGGCTGCTTGGTCCTTCCGGTTCCCCCGTGCCCCGCATAGCGTCTGTTACGAACAGAAGGCGATCTCCCATCACGCGTGATGCCAGACGGAAACTGGCGGGATGAACATGATGCGTGTCGAAAATCATCTCGGCATAAGCCGTGTCACTGCACATCAGCGCCGTAACGGGACCAGGCTTGCGCCCTTCAATGGGAGACATGGCGTTGAAGAGATGCGTCGCGCCAATCGTGCCGCCAGCGCCGCACACCAGGCAGATGGCGCGCTCGGCCCCATCATGATCCGTCGTGGTATGGCCGAGACTGACACGCACATCAGCCTGAGCGAAACTGCGCATTGCGGTTTCGGCATGCTCAAGTTCTGGCGCTAGCGTGACGACACGAACACATCCCGTTGCAATCGCGTCCTGAACTTTGTCGGGAGACGGAGGAATTGCAAATGGAGGCTGTGCACCAAGTTTGTGCGGGCTGACGAATGGTCCTTCCAGATGTGCACCATGAATGCGCGGACCATTCTCGACGCCGCGTTTACAGACTTCTGCCACAGCCCGCAGAGCGTTCATGACGTCGTTCCAGGGTGCGGTGATGGTTGTCGGCAGAATGGTGGTTGTGCCGTGCGCCATATGAAAGCGGGCCAGAGTCTCAATGGCTTCAACACCATCCATGGTGTCAGCGCCGCCACCGCCATGGACATGCCCATCAATGAAGCCGGGAAGAATATAGCGCTTCCCAGCGTTTTTCAGAGGCTCCAGATCACGGATATGGCTGTCGAAGGTGACACGTCCCGGAACAATGCGATCACGGAGAACGAGGTTACCATCGAGATGAGAGGTCATTTTTTCTGGTCCAACGGCAAGAGGCCCGTCTGTCCGTAGCGACGGGCGTAGAAAAGAACTGCGAGATAGGAGGGCAGGACGAGGAGTGCAAACATCGCCTGAAAGCCGACATAGGGCTTCAGCAGAACATAGATCTGCGGAATGATCGCGCCACCACTATACGCCATGACGAGCAGGGCCGAGGCTAATGGTGTCCATGGGCCAGCACCCCGGATGGCAATCGGGAAGATCGTCGGCATGATCATGGCGTTTGTGGCACCCAGCAGAGCAACGCAGAGCACCGAAGCGTAACCATGCGTCAGGAAGGCCGCAATGGTCAGGATGCAGCCGCCAATGCAGGAGAACTCAAGAAAGCGCTCCTGCGTGATGATGCGTGGAACAACAACGAACCCGGCCACATAGCCCGCTAGCATTCCGGCGAGGGTCAGGGACGTGAAGAACTTGGTCTGGCTTAGGGGAAGACCAAAACCCTGCCCGTATGTTCCGATGGCGTCACCGGCCATGACTTCGATGCCGACATAGATGAACATGGCCGCGATGCCGCAGACGAGATGCGGCCGGAAGATCTTCTCACTGCTTCCGCTCACGCTGGGAAGGGACGGGGCCTGAAGTTCTGGTAGGGGGAAGAAAACCACGCCCGCCGCAGCCACCATTAGAACGACAGCCATGCTCATATACGGCGCATAAATGGCATGAACAAAGCTGTTCAGAATGGCGTCTCGTGCTTCTGGCGTTGCAGCAAGCTGAGCCTTCTCAGCAACGTTTCCGATATCGCCCATGACGACTGTGGCCAGTACGATAGGTGCCAGAATACCGGCGAATTTATTGCAAACACCCATGATGGCGATACGCTGGGCGGCCCGTTCGGAAGGGCCCAGCAGGCTGACCAGCGGGTTGATCACGACCTGCATCAGCGCAAGGCCTGAACCCAGCACCAGAAGCCCGGCCAGTGCGCCGCCATAAATGCGCATGGAGACGAATTGCCCGAACAGAGCCACGCCTGCTGCGCACAAAACCAGCGCCCCGGACAAACCACGGCGTAAACCCAGTGAACGGGCAACAAACGACGCGGGAATGGAGAATAGGAAATATGACAGATAGAAAACCAGAGGCACTAGAAAGGCGCTGACGTCTCCCAGTGAGAACGCAACCCGGACAAACGAGATCAGCGGCCCGTTCAGCCAGGTCACAAAACCCATCATGAAGAAGATGGCGGCGGCAACACCAAGTGGACCAGGGCCGTATGAGCCAGTCAGGCTGTCCGGGGAACGGTTCATGTCACTTCTGCTCCACAGGCCTGATCGTACAGGCCAAGAACTGTGTCGATTGCGGAAAGAATGAGTGCGCGCGGATGCCGTGGAAGCAGCCCGTTGCGGATTTTTTCATACTGCACAGGCAGGAACTGGCTCAGAAGGGGATCTGGCAGCCCTGTTTCCTCAAGCTGGCGCAGAAGCATTTCAACAGCGGCTTCCGCATCCGGTTGAGGCCAGTAATAGCGGATGCGGTCGCTGTAAGCATAGTGACGGAGAGTGGCGAGTTTGCTGTCCGTGCCTTCGTAATGGCCACGCCACTGCGCAGGCTGCTGCGTCATGATCCGTTCCATGACCTCCCGCAGGCTTTCCTGCTGCGGCAAAAGGACAGAGCGGATGCTGTCCAGCCCATACAGGGCTTCACGCAGGGCAAAGGTCAGACCTGGTCCGACCTTCAGGAGCAGGAAGCCGTCTTCTACAAGCGCGCGCAGGGCGGAGAGGGGCTGATAATCGGTCGAATGAGCTTCGAAGATTTGGCCCGGCATCCTGTTCAGCGTGGCCGAAAGAGACTGCGCGCGTGGCCGGTCGTAAACCACGACATCTTCCACACCGAATTCCACCCCCGGCTGAACAACAAGCCCGATCACACGGTCCCAGACGTCATCGCCCAGAACGCGGCGGAACAGCGTTTCGTGAATCTGAAGTGTGGCAGTGGCAGCGTCCGGAGAGGTCGGCTCCAAATGGTCCAGAGCCTCAGCCGCACCACCCGGAACAGGTACTTCCGTTCCGATAATATAGACGGCCTGACCGGGAGCCGCGCTTTCGGCGCGCTGTGCAAGGGCGCAGGCGCGTTCGGCAACAGTTTCATCGGACAGCGCAACCGGTTCGCCCGCACAGCCCATGCTGGCATCGAGATGCAGTTTGACGAAGCCCGCTTTCGCAAAGGCTTCAATCATGGTCAGGGCCTTCTCCATGGCCTCCTGCGGGGGCAGGGATTTCCATGGATTGGGCCCAAGATGGTCACCACCAAGGAGAACAAGATGTGCCGGGCAGCCGACCTTCGCAGCAATGCCCAGCACAAGATCCCGGAAATCTTCCGGGGTCATGCCAGTATAACCCCCCTCCTGATTGACCTGATTGCAGGTCGCCTCGATCAGGACAGGCCGACCGGTTCTGGCCGCGCGCTGCAATGCGGCTTCCAGCACCAGCGGACGCGCGGAGCAGACGGAGGCCAGACCCTTGCGCTGTGCTGCGGGAACGGCTGGGTCATGGGCCTGTTTGACGAGGTTCAGAAAGGGAGAAATGCTCATGATCAGGCGATCGTCACGACTTTGGTGAGGTGACGCGGTGCCAGGGTATCAAGGCCCTTGGAGCGGGCGACATATTCACCGAAAAGCTGCAGCACGGGCAGAACGATCAATGGGCGCACATCCGCGCCTTCCTTGACGCAGAGAGAGACTGTGCCAGGGCCACCGAGGCCCAGAACGCGTGCGCCCTTGGCCATCAGATCCTTGGCGAGAATGCTCTCTTCTTCCAACGTGTCCGGGTGGTACAGGAAGACGACGAGAGAGCTGTTATCAATCAGGCTGATCGGGCCGTGACGGTATTCCAGCGGGTGATGCGCTTCCGTCTGGCTCAGGCTCATTTCCTGAAGCTTCAGGGAGCCTTCGCGTGCAACACCATAAAGCGCACCAGCGCCCAGGAACACGAAATGGGACCGACCTTCGATCAGCGCCTTGAGCTGTGGGTCGGCCTCGTTAAGGAGCTCTTCGGCAGCCTTCGTCGTCTCCGGCGTAACGGCAATACCCGCATAACGCAGGCCCATCAGCAGCATCAGACTGGCTGATGCCGTCATGACGATCCCTTCTTCAGCGTGCGTTTCAGCCAGAACAGTCTCGTCCGCGTTTTTTTCCAGGCTCGTGTCTTCCGCACAGGTGAACGCCGTGACGTGCAGTCCGTTCTTGCGGCTTTCGATGGCAGCGGCAACGGTTTCGGTGGATTCACCACTGCGGGAAAGCGCCAGAATGTTCGGGCGAATGTTTGAGGGCACGTAGTCCTGCGGGCGACGGGTCCATTCATTGCCCGCGACAGCGCGGGAGAACACTCCGTGTGCGTTCAGGCTGGCGGCAATAGAGTCTGCAATATGGACTGATGTGCCACAGCCAACAACGACCGTTACGGTTTCAGGGTCCGGGTGGACATCCCGCATGTCCACCTTGTTCCAGAGGGGAAACTGTTCGCGAATACCGCGTTCGGTAGCGTTCATGAGAGAGCCTTTCAGGAGCCAAGTCCCGCAGCGCCAAGCGTACGGGCAAGAGATGTGATCCAGGACGCATCAGGCGTCCATCCAGCTTGACGGGCCGCAGTCAGGAGACCGCCGCCGATAGGAGGTAAAAGCGGAGAGACAGGCGTACCGCACTGCGCCGCGATGGCGTTGCGCAGGAACGGACTTTGAAGCGTGCCCCCCGCGTAGCTCCAGGGCAGTTCTACGTCCGGCATTTTGGTTCGTGCCGCCCGAATATGTACGGCCAGTTCGGTTGCGGCAGTATTCAGAAGGGCCGCGGCGGGTGTGCAGCCGTTTTCAGCCAATGTCGAAACATGGCGTGCCAAGGCAGCAACGGCGGAACGCGGATGCTCCAGATTGCCGTACCACTCAAGAAGGGCAGGGGTGCAGAGCTTTGGCTCCGAGGGCAGACCCATGGCCATACAGAATGGTTCCAGAAAAGCGAAATCCCGCGTGTTCCGGCCATCCAGAATATGGGTCAGAAGCGTCAGGGCATTGCGGCCAATCTGATAGGCGCTTCCTTCATCGCCAAACAGGCTTCCCCATCCGCCAACGCGACAATGTTGACCTCGCCCGTCCGAGGCCCAGGCCATGGAACCAGTGCCAGACAGAACAAGCACCCCCGGTTCGCCACTAAAAGCGGCGTAACAGGCCATGTCCACATCGTTTGTCAGGGAATAGGGGATTTTGCCAAGATTCTCCGACACAGCAGCTTCTTGCCGTGCGCAAAGTGTTGCGCTTTCACCGTAACCCGCAAGTCCCAGACCAACGGCCTGTGTCGAGGTGGGAAGTAACTTGAGCAGCCCCGTCAAACGTTCCCGCCAAAGCGGCTGATCGAACGGATTTGTGCCACCGGTCTGCTCAACATTGGCGATTGCGCCGTCAGAGTTGAGCACCACAAGAAGGGTCTTGCTGCCGCCACCGTCAATCGCTGCGATACAGGGTTCAGTCACGGCAAAACTTTCCGGGGCCATTTGATCCTTTTCCGATATGACCGGTCGCAACGCGGTCATGTCAAGTCATCTTTGTGATCGAAATGTTCCAATTTCGATCATTTCATGCGTGCTTCCCAAAAAGCCTGAGCGTGACTAGAGTGGTTGCGTCATGGCCCACAGGGGAGAGCGACCTTGGCTTCCGACCGTCTGACGCAGATTCGTCACTATCTTTATCTGAACGGCATGACTGGCGTTCACGAACTGGCTGAGCAGGTCGATGCATCGCTTGCAACGATCAGGCGTGATCTCCAGCGACTGGAAGAGCAGGGTATTGTCATCCGGACACATGGTGGGGCGTCCCTCGCCGAGTCCGTTGATCGTGAAGTGGCGTTTGAAACCCGCGAAAATCAGGCTCTGGATCATAAGCGCGCCATTGCGGATGAGGCCTTCTCCTGTCTGAAACGCGGCTCTGCTGTCTTTTTCGATGCTGGAACGACTGTATTGCAGCTCGCCCGACGTCTGCGCATTGACCCGATGCCCCTGACGGTTTTCTCCAATAACATCACGGTATCAGAAGCCCTGAGCGGGGTTGAAGGCGTTGAGATGATCCTTCTGGGTGGTCGTCTGCGTCATGCCAACCGTAGTCTTGTGGGGATTTTGGCGGAGCAGGCCATCGAAAATCTCTGGTTCGATCAGGTTTTTCTGGGTGCCAGTGCCGTGCAGCCTGACGATACGATTTCGACTCCGGATGGCGAGGAAGCAAGCCTGAACGCTGCCATGATGCGGCGTACGGAAGAGTGCTTCCTTCTCGTAGACAGCATGAAGTTCGGGCGTCGGTCCACTTATAAGGTCGGGCATCTGGATCAGGTGTCCTGCGTCTTTACGGATACGGAACTGGACCCGGGACAGGTTCAGGCTTTGCGGGAACGCGGGCACAAGCTTGTTCTTGCAGGGCATGCAGAAGGAAACAGCGATGACACTGAATGATCCGCGGATTGTAGCGGAAGTTGAGCCTCTGGCTGATCTTTATGAAAAGGCGCTCGGAGAAAACGATCTTCAGACGCTGGATGATCTCTTTTACGCTGGACCAGAGACAGTTCGTTATGGCGTTGGCGAAAATCTGTACGGCATTGAGGAAATTCGTGAGTTCCGAAAGAAGCGGCCCGGCGGTTCGCCTCCACGGTATGTTCTGCGACGTGTGATTACAACGATCGGTCAGGATGCTGCTGTCGTGGATCTGGAGTTCCAGCGAAAGGGTGGCACGAAAATTGGCCGTCAGAGTCAGACATGGTTTCGTACACAGAACGGCTGGAAAATTCTCGCTGCCCATGTTTCCCTGATGGCAGACATATCCTGAAATTGCCCCTGAAGGAGCGAAAGTGGCGCCATGAGCCTGTCAGAAGATACCGAAATCAAGGTCCTTGCCGCCGCTAACAGGCTTGAGATTCCTACCGAATTTCATGAAGGGGTGCGTACAAACCTTGACCTTCTACGGTCGTACGCGACGCTGATTGAGGGCATGGACCTGTCCGACCGGCTTGAGCCAGCGTTTGAGTACGAGCCATGAGCGGTCTGCAGTTCCGGACGCTGGATATCGCCGCAAAGGTTCGGGGTGGCGACATTTCTGCGACTGAAGTTACCAAAGCTGTCTTCGCGGATATTGCCCAGCGCGATGAGCGCCTGAATTGCGTCACCCGGCCGTTGACGGATCGTGCCATGGCAGCGGCTGCTGCGGTGGACGCTGCTGTTGCGGAAGGTCGTGATCCGGGAGCGCTGGCAGGTGTGCCATTCGGGATCAAGGATTTGTTCGATGTGGCCGGTCAGGTGACAACGGCTGGATCGAAAGTTCTGGCCAATGATCCGCCTGCTACGCGGGATGCTGCCCTTGTCACGCGCCTGATTGATGCGGGGGCCATTCCTGTCGCGCTGACGAACATGGATGAGTTCGCCTACGGCTTTGCAACAGACAACGCCCATCATGGTGTTACGCGGAATCCGCACGCGCCGGATCATCTGGCGGGGGGATCTTCGGGTGGGTCCGCCGCAGGCGTGGCGGCACGTTTGTTCTCGCTGGGGCTGGGATCCGACACAAACGGGTCTATCCGTGTTCCGGCTTCTCTGTGCGGAATCTGGGGACTCCGTGCGACACAGGGGCGGCTTCCTGTCGAAGGGAGTTATCCGTTTGTTGCCAGCCTCGACACTGTTGGCCCGTTTGCCGACAGTGCGAGCGGTCTGCGCGCCTGTTTTGAAGCGCTGGTTCAGACCGAAAACGCTCCTGTCGATGTCGGGGCGCTGAAAGTGGCTCGTCTGGGCGGATGGTTCGCGGAGAACATGTCGGCTCCGATGGCAGATGCTGTGGACGCATTGGGCGAGCGTCTGGGTGCAACACAAACAGTCGAACTGCCGGACGTGGCCCGTGCGCGGGCGTCGGCATTCGTCATCAGTGCATCGGAAGGTGCGGCTCTTCATCTGCATCGGTTGCGCACCCAGGCGCAGGATTACGATCCCGCCGTTCGCGATCGCCTTCTGGCAGGCGCGCTTTTGCCCGCATCCCTGATTTTTCAGACCCATCGCCTGCGGAACTGGTTCCGTGCCCGGATGCATGAGGCCTTTGCGGATGCGGATATCCTGCTGGCTCCAGCCGTTGTGGGTGAAGCGCCGCGTTTCGATCAGCCCTTGATTGAGGTGGGTGGCAAGATGGTCTCGGCACGCGCGAACCTTGGGCTTTATACCCAACCGCTTACACTGGCGGGTTTCCCGGTTCTGACGGTCCCTATGAAGACGGTGGGCCTTCCATTGGGGGCACAGCTTATTGCGCGCCCTGGCCGGGAAGATCTGCTGCTGGCTCTGGGCGAGTCCCTGGAACGGGACGGCAGCGCCGTTGCTCGTCTGGTCTGAGGATTAAAAAGAGAGCCGTCATTGAGGCGGCTCTCCTGCCAATTTTACCAGGCTGCGACAGCCCCATCACTTCTCGGGTCTGTCGCTCCTTCAAAACGTCCATTGCTGTGGCGAACGATCGCGCCCGCATGTCCCATCACAGAGGACAGAGACGGAAGTTCTTCAATGACGTGGCCAGCTTTGTGCAGCGCCTGTACGACCTCCGGTGCAAAACCCGGCTCCAGTTTCAGGGACGTGCTTTCTTCGCCCCATGTCCGGCCCAGCAGCCAACGCGGACGGCAAATGGCCTCCTGCAATGGCACCCCATAGCGTGTATATCGGCTGAAAATGGCAGCCTGTGTCTGTGGCTGTCCTTCCCCACCCATTGTTCCGTAAACCATTGTGCGTCCGTCGTTCAGGCGAGCAGCGGCAGGATTCAGGGTATGGAATGGTTTGGAACCCGGAAGCAGGCAGTTCCAGCCTGAGGGTTTGAGACGGAAAGATGAGCCGCGGTTCTGCCAGAACAGACCACTTTGCGGCAGCATCACACCAGAACCGAACTCAAAATACAGACTTTGGATCATGCTGACTGCGACGCCGTTGCTGTCAATCGCGCCCATCCACGTCGTATCGCCCCACTGGGTTTCTTCGGTCCAGGGGAAGGCTTCGGTCATCGAAATACGGGCAGCCATGCCATCCAAGGCGTTCTGATCTGCCAGAAGAGCGCGAATGTCGGCTTCAGCGGTAGAGCGTCCGTCAATCTCGCGATTGCGATACCGGAAGGCCTGCTTGGTGGCCTCGATCAACCCATGCAGATGTTCAAAGGTTTCCGGTCCGTCATGATGGGGGAGGCGGTCTTCCAGGGCCAGAATTAACAGCGACGCTGCGCCCTGTGTGGGAGGCGCCATATTATAAAGCGTGCCCAAAGAAGTCTGGACTTCCAGAGGGGCTTTGACTTCGGCTTGATGAGTCAGAAAGTCGTCCAGACGGAGAGGGCTGCCTGCGACTTCAAGATCGGCGGCCATCCCCTTTGCCAGATCGCCTTCATAGAAGCTCCTTAGGCCATGCTGCACAAGGCTGCGAAGCGTTGCGGCAAGGAAAGGAGACGTCTGAATGCTTCCTTCTACCCATGGGGCATCTCCCGGAAGGCAGGTAGCGCGGAAGGTTGGATCACCAGACAGTTCAGCCTGTTTTGACTTGAGAAGACCCGCTTCACTCTCGGAAACCACGCGCCCTGTGCTGGCATAATGAATGGCATCGCGCAGAAGCCGCTCAAGAGGCAGATTGGGCTGATGTCCTGCGCTCTCCTTCAGTGCGGCTTCCCAGCCAGAGACCGTTCCCGCAACCGTATTCGCTGCCAGACCACCACGCCAGGGAATGATGCTGTGTCCAGCCTGTGCATAAAGATCAAGCGTTGCGTTGCGCGCGAGGCGACCACACGCATCAATCGCGATCGTTTTTCCATTGGGATATGAAATTACCCAGAACCCATCCCCGCCGAGACCAGTCATGTGCGGATAGACAGCGGCCAAAGCCGCGGCAGTTGCGACCACAGCCTCAATGGCCGTACCGCCATCTTTCAGAACATCAAGGCCTGCCTGACTGGCCAGATGGTGAGGAGATGTCACCATCCCGCGTAGAGAATTGGGTGTCTGCATGGGAAATACCGTCACGAGAGAGGGATGGGACGAAGGCGTGAAATGTGGTCACACAGCGTTCGAATCAGGAGGTCTTCCGGCCCTTGTGCTGTTTGATGACGCGTCGCGGCGATAAAATCGACGTCTGGAATAGGGGGTAGACTGTCAGGCTGGTAGACGGAGAGGCCCTCGGTTCCGCTAAGGAAGCTGGGTTGGGCTGTGATGCCATAGCCAGCGCGCACCGCAGCAAGAATGGCGCTGAGATTGCTGCTGGTGAAAGCAATATGCCAAGATTGCCCAGCACGATTGAGAGCCTCAATGGCAAGACGCCTCGTGACGCTGCCTTCAGGAAAGGTCACGAGGGGGAGGGATGCGCCTTTTTCCGGCAGGGTCTCTTCCGGTCCAAACCATCTCAATTCTTCCGTCCAAAGCTTCTGACCATGCGTTTCGGACGACCGACGCATTCCACAGAGCAGATCGATTTCGTCGTTTTCCAACAGGCGCGTCAACGACGCGCTGAGGCCAACGGTCATGGTGATCTGAAGGGATGGATGAGCGGCACGGAACGTTCCCAGGATTTCGGGAAATCGCGTCAGGAGCAGGTCTTCCGTGACGCCCAGACGAATCGTGCCGCGTGGGATTCCCTTCCGAAAATAGGCAAACAGGTTGCTTTCAACCTGCAACAGTCTCTGGCCCAGCGAGACAAGGGCCATCCCGTCGTCCGTGAGCCTTACAGCCTTCGTACTGCGAGCAAGTAGGCGCGTTCCAAGCTGTTCCTCAAGCCGGCTGACATGCTGGCTGATGGTGGACTGGCTGAAACCGAGCGTCTGGGCCGCAGACGTGAAATGCAGGGTTTCTGCGACAGCCAGAAATGAACGCAGATGCATGGGATCAAGATACGTTTGATCTTTCATGCGAATATGTGAGGGCAGTTTTATCACGCGGTCAACTTGATCTGATGCCGTTATGAGCGCACAGTTCGCACAAAACATGATTTCCTTCTGGCGGAGACAGAATGACAGTCCATGGAGCCCGCGCTGTTCAGCGGTGCCGCACCCTTGTTGAACCCCCTTTCAGCGAGGACGCTGGTCAACTTTTCCGTTACTGGCTCGGAACATCCTATCGGCATACGCTCGCCCAGGTCCAGATCTGGATGGAAGAGGCGGGAATGGCTGTGCGGCAGGATGCGGTCGGCAATCTGATCGGCCGTTATGAAGGAACGGACCCGGCCTCTCCAGTGCTCGTTATCGGCTCCCATCTGGATACTGTCCGGAACGGAGGCGCTTTTGACGGCAATCTGGGTGTTATGCTCGGAATTGAACTGGTGTCCGCATTGCGTGAAAACGATGTGCGTCTGCCATTTCCGATTGAAGTCATCGGGTTCGGGGATGAGGAGGGATCGCGCTTTCCCATTCCTATGATCTGTTCGCGGGCCATGACGGGTCTGATTGACGCCGTGCCGCAAGGTGTGACGGATGCTCAGGGCATGACCGTTGCAGAGGCCATGGTGTCCTATGGTCTTGATCCCGCTCGGCTTAAGGATGCTGCGCGTCGGCCAGAGGATATTCTGGCCTTCATCGAGCCACATATCGAGCAGGGTCCATGTCTTGAAGCAGCGGATAAACCTCTCGGCGTTGTTACGGCTATTGCGGCCCAGACCCGACAGCGGGTGATCGTCAAAGGGCAGGCCGATCATGCCGGCACGACACCGATGCTGCTGCGTCGCGATGCACTGGCGGGCACAGCTGAGATGATTCTGGCCGTTGAAAAGCGAGGCGCTTCTGGCTCTGGCAATCAGGTCGCGACGGTCGGACAGATGGATGTTACTCCCAATACGTCCAACGTCATTCCGGGCGACGTGTGGTTCTCGCTGGATATGCGGGCGGGATCTAACGAGATTCGGGATCGTCTGGCCGAAGAAATCCGGTCCGATATCCGGCGGATTGCAGAACGTCGTGGGCTGGAGGTGTCATTCACGACACCACAACATCTTGCAGCATCCGCGTGCTCTCCTGAAATTGTCAGTCGTTTTGCTCATGCCATTGAGAAGGTGACGGGTGAGCCTGCCCCCCAACTCCTGAGTGGTGCGGGTCATGACAGCATGGCCATGGCGGGTTTTTGTCCGATGGGTATGCTGTTCATTCGCAGTCCGGGTGGATTGAGCCATCATCCGGATGAAACGGTGCTTGTGGAGGATGTCGAACTCGCCCACCGCGCCCTGCTTGCTTTCGTCAAGGAATTCCAGTCATGAGCCTGACCTACTCCCAGATTGATCCTCCCTCCCGCCTGCTGATGGGTGCCGGCCCAGCCAACGTTCATCCTCGTATCCTGCGGGCCATGGCGACGGATGTGATCGGGCAGATGGACCCGGAAATGACGGCATACATGGACGAAACCATGGCGCTGTATCGGGAAGTGTTTCAGACGAAGAACCACTGGACGTTGTTGGTGAATGGTTCGGCCCGTTCCGCCATTGAGGCAGCTCTGGTGTCGCTGGTTTCGCCGGGAATGAAAGTTGTGATTCCGCGGATTGGCCGGTTCGGTCTGTTGCTGACGGAAATCGTGAATCGGTGTGGCGGTATTCCCTGCACGATTGATGTTGAATGGGGGCAGGTTGTCGATCCGGCCGCAGTTGAAGCAGCGATCATTGAACACAAGCCGGGGCTGGTCGCTGCCGTTCATGGCGATACATCCACAACGACAGCCCAGCCGCTCGAGGAAATTGGCGCCATCTGTCGTCGCCATAACGTATTGTTCTATGTGGATGCGACGGCAACACTGGGCGGCATGGAGTTCAAGACGGACGCGTGGAATATCGACGTTGCCACGGCAGGGCTGCAAAAGTGCCTTGGTGGGCCGCCGGGCTCCGCGCCCATCACGCTCTCTGACCGTGCCGTAGAGGCCATTTTGCGTCGTCGCCATGATGAAGCCGGAATTGCGACAGGTCAGCCACAGGGCGATGGGCCGGTCATCCAGTCGAACTATTTCGATCTGGCGATGCTGATGAACTACTGGTCTCCAGCCCGGATGAACCACCACACCGAAGCGACCTCCATGCTCTATGCCTCCCGTGAGGCAGCCCGGATTGTGGTCGAGGAAGGTGTGCAGGCGCGGGTTGAGCGTCATACCCGTGCCGGGCGTGCCGTGGTGGCTGGTCTGCGGGCGATGGGTCTGCGTGTTTATGGTGATGATGCAACGCGCATGGCAAATGTGACAGGTGTGTGGGTGCCAGAGGGTGTGGACAATGCGCGTGTCCGGGAACTGATGCGCAAGGATTTCGAGATCGAGATCGTATCCTCCTTTGGTCCGCTGACAGGCAAAATCTGGCGGATCGGTGCCATGGGCGTGAATGCGCAGAAGCATAAGGTACTGCTCACGCTCGCTGCCTTCGAGGCGGTGCTTGCGGGTGAGGGCGTCAGCCTGCCGCGTGGTGCTGGTGTTGATGCCGCGCGTGCGGCGTGGGACGCAGTCTGAAGGGCATTATGTTTTAGGGTGGTTCTTCCGACCTGAACCACTTTTCTTGCCGCCACCGCTTTCCTTGTTGACGGTGGCCCAGGCGCGGCGTTCGGCTTCTTTCTCCGAAACGCCGCGTTCTTCATAGCTTTCTTCGATATGCTGGGCCTGTCGTTTCTGCTTGTCCGTATAGGCCGACTTATCTCCGCGTGGCATGATGATGCCTCCTGAAAAGCGCGTTACCGTTTCAGGTGTACGCAGATTGCCCAGGCCAGTTTCCCAACTCTGCGTCAAAGCAGCGCCGTTTTCACGAAATGTGAGTAATTTTTCCCTTTTCAGGGCTTGCCAAGAAAAAAATCGTCCGCTAGAACGCGCCTACCTCGATGGTAGCGCCGGTGTAGCTCAGCTGGTAGAGCACGTCATTCGTAATGATGGGGTCGGGAGTTCGAATCTCTTCTCCGGCACCATCGAGGTCTTCCTCAAAAAACAGCCTCAACTTAGTAGTGCCTAGCTCTGCAATAGCTGAATTCTGTCATATTATTTCAAAAATAATCCTCCCGCAGCGTGCAAATTGCACGAAATGGTTCTAGCTTGATCTTCGCATCCTGATGCGTAAGCCATGATGTTGCGTGCTGCACTGTCCTCTGATGGCTCCATGCGCTAGGGTAGGAGCGTCATGACTGACCGTTTTCACAAGCGCCTCTGGCAAAATGCCGTCAATCTCTCCCGGACGTCCCAGAAGCCTCACGACTCTCTTCACGTTGTAGAGGGACTGCATGAATGTTCTGTCTGCGGCCTGTTCCAGCGTGTTCCGAAGCTAAAACCCGGGTTTTTGGCTGAATGTCAGCGGTGTGGATCACAGATTGTCCGTCGGCGAAAAACATCAGTCATCGGGGCCCCTGCGGCGTTCTGTGTGGCCTCTGCTGCCTTATATGTGGCTTTGTTGATCAGTCCGCTCATGACCCTGAATGTTTATGGGCGGGAAAACACCGTCGCCCTGATGTCCGGCCCGATAGAGCTGAGCTACCAAGGGTATAATACCATGAGCCTCCTCGTGGGGCTTACAACACTGGCTATGCCCGGCGTTGTGATTGTTCTAATGGCGGCTGTTCTTTACGGCGCTTCGCGGCCTCATATGCCGGATTGGACCCCTAGACTTCTGACTTGGTACGACCGTCTGCGAGGCTGGTCGATGGTGGAAGTGTATGTTCTGGGTGTGCTCGTCGCTTATACCAAGCTGGTTGACCTTGCTCTCGTAGATTTACAGCCGGGCGTTTATCTTCTTGGTGGCCTGATGCTGACCATGGCGGCGATGGATTCCACTTTTGATGATGAGCTGATCTGGAACAATCGGGATTTGCGCAAAAGGGTAGATGGTCACCGCGGCAAGGTGCTGAACGTTGCGCAACTCGATGCGCATAAAGACCCGTTGCCTCCGGTCGAACACATGCTCTCCTGTCATGCCTGTGGGTTGGTCGTAGCCTTCGATCATGCGGTTCCGCAGGAAGCGGATATGGGGGACTGCCCTCGCTGTGACCAGATCCTTCGTCGCAGAAAGCGCCAGAGTTTGGCCTCTGCGAGTTGCTTTCTGGTTGCGGGCATTATCTTTTATATTCCGGCAAACATGCTGCCCGTCATGACTTATACGAAAGTGGGGCATGGCGCGCCGAGTACGATCATCAGTGGTGTGATTGAACTCTGGCAGGCGGGAATGATCCCGCTTTCGCTGCTGGTGCTGTTTGCCAGCATTACCGTACCGGTTTTGAAGATTCTGGCGCTGAGTTTCATGATTATCAGTACCAAGCTCAGATCTCGTTGGCAGCTTCCGCTGCTTGGGAAACTGTATCGTCTGGTGGATATCATTGGCCGGTGGTCGATGATCGACGTGTTCATGATTTCCATTCTCTGCGCTGTGGTGCATTTCGCTTTTCTGGCTAATGTCACAGCCGATCCCGGCATGATCTGTTTTGCACTCGTGGTCATTCTTACAATTTTTGCGGTTGAACTGTTTGATCCGCGGAGCATGTGGGATGCGGCCGGGCTGAACCAGTCTGTGCCTGAGGATGCTGCTGGGCAGGTTCGTCCGGATGCACCGATTCCTGATGGGCCTGTCCCGTCTTCCGATACCCTTCATATGGAGTCTGAACGCGCGTGAGCGATTCCCGAAATGATCGCGGGCAGCAGCCGGCATTGCCGGAGGAAGCTCCGGTGCGTCGTACCCGCTTTTCTCTGATCCTGCTGATTCCCGTGCTGGCAATTCTCATCTCCGGATGGCTTGCCTGGAAGCATTTTGCGACGCGCGGTCCGGAAATCACAATCACCTTCGATACGGCTGATGGGCTGACGCCAGGTCAGACGCAGGTGAAGAATAAAGCTGTGACTTTGGGGACAGTTCAGGAAATTACCCTGAGCAAAGACATGCGGCATGTGAACGTCAAAGTTCAGATGAATGCTAACAGTGCTCATATCCTGACAGACAACACGCGGTTCTGGGTTGTTCGTCCCCGGATCAACGGAGCGAGCATCACAGGTCTGGATACGTTGATTTCCGGTGCCTACATCGCCATTGATCCTGGAACGCCCAATGGGCATTACCAAACTGAATTCCGGGGGCTTGAGTCGGTTCCTGGAGTACGTTCGGATCAGCCGGGAACGACATTCTGGCTGGTGTCACCTGCTCTCGGTTCGCTGGGGCAGGGGGCTCCAGTCTTCTTCCGTGATGTGCCTGTTGGCGAAGTTCTTGGCTACACGATGCCTCCCGGCGGAGAGGGGCCCATCGTCATACAGGTTTTCGTCAAGGCGCCTTATGACCATTATCTGCGGACAGACAGTCGGTTCTGGAATGTGTCGGGTATTCAGGTTGGGCTCGGTGCCGGTGGTCTGAAGGTGCAGATGCAGTCCATTCAGGCGTTGTTTTCTGGTGGTGTTGCCTTCGGGTTGCCTGATCGTCGTCGGGAGCTTGCCGCGCCTGTTGCGCCAGCCAATTCCGTTTTCAAGCTGTATACGAGTCAGGAAGACGCAGACAGCGCGCGTTATCATCAGCGCCTGCGTGTCGCCACTTACATCGATACGTCTGTAAAGGGGCTTGCAGCCGGTAGCCAAGTCAGCATGTTCGGGTTGCAGGTGGGGACGGTGACGGCCGTCAAGCTGCAGATTCCTTCGCCGCAGGATAAGCCGCGCGTTCGGGTGGAAATGCAGATCGAACCCGAGCGTATGATGCCGGAATGGAAAGAGAGCCAACTCGCACAGGCCAAAGAATATCTTGCGGCTTTTGTGGCTAATGGCATGCGAGCATCGGTGCAGAGTGCCAGCTTCCTGACGGGAGAGTCCATGATTGGGCTCCAGTTCGTCAAGAATGCCCCTCCTCTGGCACTGACCTACGAAGGCGATGTTGCAATCATGCCGAGCCAGCCAGGCGGGGTTGATGGCATTATGGATTCCGTCTCGACGATTACGGACAAGATTGCTGCCATGCCGCTCACCCAGATCGGGGAGCATGTCAATGACCTGATTGCTCATGCTGACGGGCGGCTGAACAGCCGTGAAGTGACGCAGTCTCTCGTAGCGCTCCGCAATTCGCTTCAGCATCTGGATACGCTGACCAAGAATGCCAACCAGCATCTGCCGGAACTTCTGGTATCTCTTCAGGGAACAATGAACAACGCCCAGTCTCTTCTTGGAGCCTATGGTGGCGATACGGACTTTCATCGCAGCCTTCAGGGGATGATCACCCAGATGACACAGATGGCTCGGTCCCTGCGTCTTCTGACAGATTATCTGGACCACCATCCTTCCGCACTTATTACCGGCCGCAGGAACTGACCCATGGCACTGTTTTCGTTTTCTTCTACTCGTTTGCTGCTTACGGGGTGCATGCTGGGTCTAATGGGTGGCTTGTCTGCCTGTAGCAGTGACCCAAAACTTTATACTCTGGCCCCTCTACCGGGAGCCTCCCAGATGGGTGGCCCGGCAGTTGTTGAGGTTCGGACGCCCGTGGTTGCGATGCGTCTGGATCGAGACACGATTGTGCGGGCAAACCAGAATTATCAGACCAAGCTGGCATCGGGAGATAGCTGGAGCGAAGCTCTGCCGAATATGATCGCTCACACTTTGACGACCGATCTGGCTCAGCGTCTGCCGGGGACGACCGTGTTTGCTCAGGACGATGCGGTGACAACAACGCCGTCAGCTTATGTCGAAGTGACGGTTCGTAATTTTGAAGCGGATGCGGCAGGGCATGCTCTGATCATGGGGATGCTGTCAGTGCATCCTGCTGGAAAGATGATTGGCCCGGTTCTCACGCAGCCCTTCGTCTGGAAGTCTTCTGCGGCGGTGGACAAAGACACGGGGAAACTGACTGCCGCTTTGAGTCAGGGGCTGTCCGTGTTGGCGGACCAGATTGCGGCTCAAGTAAGAGCGCTGCCAGCGCCTGTGAAGTGAGACTTTCGTATATAATCCAATAAAAAAGGCTCCCGGGTGGGAGCCTTTTTTTGTGCAGTGCAAACTACAATGGTGGAAGCCTAGAGCTTTTCGACCTGATTGTAGTCCAGATCCACCGGGGTCGAACGACCGAAGATGGAAACGCTGACCTTGAGACGCTGGCGCTCTTCGTCGACTTCTTCGATCATGCCGGTGAAGGACGTGAAAGGGCCATCGGCCACACGGATCTGTTCGCCGATCTCGAAGGTCAGAGCAGAACGCGGACGCTCCACACCTTCCTGAGCCTGCTTCATGATCCGGTCTGCTTCTGCAGAAGTAATAGGCGTCGGACGGTTGCGGGTTCCGAGGAAGCCTGTGACCTTTGGAGTGTCCTTGACGAGATGCCAGGCATCGTCCGTCAGTTCCATCTTTACGAGAACGTAGCCCGGAAAGAACTTGCGCTCGGCATTGACCTTACGGCCACGGCGCATCTCGGTCACGTCTTCAGAAGGAACAAGAATCTGTTCGAAATGGTCAGACAGGCCTTTCTGTGCAGCCTGTTCCTGAATGTGGCTCGCGATCTTTTTCTCGAAGCCGGAATAGACATGCACAACGTACCAACGCTTTGCCATGGTGCGGACCTAGCCTCCAACGCCAAAAAGTTCGCGGACACCCAGGCCAATAACCTGATCCACGATGAAGAAGAAGATGCAGGTCACAGTGACCATGGCCAGCACCGCACCCGTCGTGATGAGGGTGTTGCGACGTGTAGGCCAGGTAACCCGTTTTGCTTCATTGCGCACGTCTTTGAAGTACGTGCCCAGATTGAAGCCGGATCCGTTTTTGTGAGGCGCCGTCTTCCGCGACTCGTCTTTCGGGGTAGTGACCGACACCATCGTCCTCGAATCAAATGAAAATCCGCATCCCGGTGCCGGAAAAGCCATCCGGGAAAACGGGGTGGCAGGGGCGGAGGGTCTCGAACCCACAACCTTCGGTTTTGGAGACCGACGCTCTAGCCAATTGAGCTACGCCCCTATCATCGTGCGTGATCATTTACATGATACGCCAACGACAGTGGGCGGAAAAGATAATGTTCGGAGATGAAAGTCAAGTGCCTGAAGTGAAAATGGTATCATATTTTCATTTCCGACATTCCCCTCTTGCGGACACATCGAAAACTGGAGTATGACACCGGCGACCTAAGGGCGGGCGTAGCATAGTGGTAATGCAGTAGCCTTCCAAGCTTCTGAGGAGGGTTCGATTCCCTTCGCCCGCTCCATTAAGGTCCATCTCCTGACAATTTGTTTGATTCCTGCCGCGTAGCCAAGGCGGTGCGTGGCTGTGTAAGTTGCCTGACAAGTAGGACTAATTCTTATTTCCGGCTGTGTGGCCATGAGGCTTTGAGAAAGCCGGTGACGCCCAGGTTGTGTCTTGCACGCATTTCCGAACAATTCTTGGGTCAAGTAAAGCTCGATGTGGCGATGCCAGCCTTTGACCTGGACGGTTTCACCCGCGTCGTCACACTCGTGGAACCGAAGTGTCCGTGTGGGCAATATTTTGTCCGCTGAAGGGGCGAGGTCTCCTCACGGAGGCGGGAAAATTGCAGTGCATAAAATACATCGCGCCATCAGTATTGGTTAGAGATCTTGGCGGGGTCGATGCGTGGCTGTGGTAAATGTCATATGGAAAATTGATATGGCCAATGGTGCTTGTACGACCCAAAACGGCAGGCAGAACCCGAAAAATGCAAACATGTGTAGTTCAGGGATCGGTTTGCGGGCTCCTCTCGGTTGCGCTTGATCGTGATCGCGTGCTAGAGGCGGCGCCAAGTGGAGGACCGGGTTTCAGACGAATCCTGTGCAGGGTCGTGTGTGCCTGATCCTATTACGGATTTGGAAGCAAGGGACCGGATAAGCCGGTTCCGGCCGCATCCTGCGGCGGAAAAGTGAGACGGAACACGCGTGTGACGGTGACACAGGTGCCGCAGATGGGACCCACAGGGGGCTTGGCTCAACGCTATGCCCGGGCGCTTTACGACTATGCCTCGGAACAGGGAGCACTCTCTGACGTCCTGGCTCAGGTTCAGGGGCTTCGCGATGCGATTTCCCAGAGTGCTGATCTGCGGACATTCCTTGCAGATTCCCGCCTTGATGCGCACCGCTCCAGCGAAGTCGCTGGCGCCCTGACTGAGAAGCTCGGGTTTGGGGATGCTGTCCGTCGTTTTGTAGGCGTCATTGCCGCAAACCGTCGCCTTGCTGATCTCGCTGCCATCCTGGATGGCGTGCTGGCTCTTGATGCCAGCCTTCGTGGCGAGACCGTTGCAGAAATCCGTTCCGCACAACCTCTTACAGACATGCAGCGTAGCCAGCTTCAGGCCCGTCTGGCCGAAGCTGGCTACAGCCGCGTGTCCATGATCGAACGTACGGATGCTTCCTTGATCGGTGGCATGACGGTACGTGTCGGTTCTACACTGTTTGATACTTCGATCGCCGGGCGCCTGACCCGCCTGCAGAACGCCATGAAGGGAGCCGCGTGATGGATATCCGTCCCGCTGAGATTTCGGACATCCTCAAGCAGCAGATCGCGTCTTTCGACAAGGTCGAGACCGTTTCCGAGACGGGCACGGTCCTGTCGATCGGTGACGGCATTGCTCGTGTGTACGGCCTGACAAATGTCATGGCTGGCGAAATGGTCGAGTTCGAAGGAACCGGCCTCAAGGGCATGGCTCTGAACCTCGAAGCTGACAATGTTGGCGTCGTGATTTTCGGTGACGGCGACGAAATCCGTGAAGGTGACACGGTTCTTCGTACGAAGGCTGTGGTCGAAGTTCCGGTTGGCAAGGGCCTTCTTGGTCGCGTTGTTGATGGTCTCGGTAACCCGATCGATGGTCGTGGCCCCCTGGTGGACGTGGAATACCGTCGCGCCGAGGTCAAGGCTCCGGGCATCATGCCGCGTCAGTCGGTCAGCGAGCCGATGCAGACGGGTATCAAGGCTATTGACGCCCTGGTTCCGATCGGGCGTGGCCAGCGTGAGCTGATCATTGGTGACCGTCAGACCGGCAAGACCGCAATTCTGGTGGACACGATTGTCGCCCAGAAGCCGGTCAATGCTGAAGGTGACCCGAAGAAGTCCCTGTACTGCATCTATGTTGCAGTCGGTCAGAAGCGTTCCACGGTTGCAAACCTGGTTCGTACGCTGACGGAACAGGGTGCAATGGAATACTCCATCGTTGTGGCTGCTACGGCCTCTGACGCTGCCCCGATGCAGTATCTGGCACCGTACACCGCCTGCACCATGGGCGAGTACTTCCGCGACAACGGCATGCATGCTCTGGCCTGCTACGATGACCTGTCCAAGCAGGCTGTCGCCTATCGCCAGATGTCCCTGCTTCTGCGTCGTCCGCCGGCACGTGAAGCGTTCCCGGGTGACGTGTTCTATCTGCACTCCCGTCTGCTCGAGCGTGCTGCCAAGATGTCCGACGCCAATGGCGGTGGCTCTCTGACAGCTCTGCCGGTCATCGAGACGCAGGCTGGCGATACGGCTGCCTACATTCCGACGAACGTGATTTCCATCACGGACGGTCAGATCTTCCTTGAGACGGATCTGTTCTACAAGGGTATCCGCCCGGCCGTGAACGTCGGTGGTTCCGTGTCCCGTGTTGGTTCTGCCGCCCAGATTAAGGCGATGAAGCAGGTCGCTGGCAAGATCAAGCTGGAGCTGGCTCAGTATCGTGAAATGGCTGCGTTCTCGCAGTTTGCTTCCGATCTCGATGCAGCAACCCGCAAGCAGCTTGAGCGTGGTGCACGTCTGGTTGAGCTCCTGAAGCAGCCTGAGACGTCTCCGCTGCCAGTTGAAGAGCAGGTTGTGGTTCTGTTCGCCGGAACACGCGGATATGTCGATCCGGTTGCTGTGGATAAGGTTGTGGCTTACGAAGCTGCCCTGCTGACAGAAATGCGTGGCGCTGGCGCCTCCATCCTGACGGCTATCCGCAACGATCGCCAGATCAAGCCGGAGACGGAAGGCAAGCTCAAGGAGCTGCTGGAAGCTTTCGGTAAGCGCTTTGCAGCCTGAGGATAGTCCATGCCCTCG
Organism: Gluconobacter japonicus; assembly: GCF_002723975.1. Classification (GTDB taxonomy): domain Bacteria; phylum Pseudomonadota; class Alphaproteobacteria; order Acetobacterales; family Acetobacteraceae; genus Gluconobacter; species Gluconobacter japonicus. The sequence continues at coordinate 8,940 of NZ_BEWO01000008.1, read as the reverse complement.
CTGAAGGAACTGCGCGGTCGGATCACAGGCGTCAAATCGACGCGAAAGATCACGAACGCCATGAAAATGGTCGCAGCTTCAAAGCTGCGACGCGCCCAGTCCCAGGCTGAGGCGGCTCGTCCCTATGCTGAGGCCATGGGCCGCATGATGGCGGAACTGGCAGCGGCAAGTCGTGGGTCAGATGTGTCCAGCCTGCCTAAGCTTCTGGGCGGAACCGGTAAGGATCAGGTTCATCTTGTGGTGATCCTGACGTCTGATCGTGGTCTGGCCGGTGGCTTCAACGCCAATATCGTCCGGAGTGCGCGTCAGCTGATCCGCACGTTGCAGGACGAAGGTCGGACTGTTCGTCTCCTGCCGGTTGGTCGCAAAGGTGCGGATATTCTTGCGAAGGAATATCCGGATCTGGTTGTCGAGCGTGTGGCTGGTACGGAAGGGCGTGATGTCGGCTTCGACAAGGCTGAGTATGTGGGCAAGAAAATTGTCTCCATGCTTGAGGCTGGCGAAATCGATCGCTGCACGTTGATCTACAACCGCTTTGTCAATGCGATGTCGCAGATTGCCATTCAGCTTCCGCTGGTGCCGCTGTCTGTTGCGGAAAATGACAACGTGGACACGTCTGCGGATGCAGCCCAATACGAATTCGAGCCCGATGAGGCTACGCTGCTGGCCAACCTCCTGCCACGCAATCTTCAGGTGCAGATTTTCTCTGCCCTTCTGGAAAGCGCAGCAGGTGAGCAGGGTGCACGGATGACTGCCATGGACAATGCGAGCCGGAACGCCAGCAAGGCGATCGACCGTCTGTCCCAGAAGTACAACCGTACACGCCAGGCCAACATTACCAACGAACTGATCGAGATCATCTCCGGCGCAGAAGCCGTTTGAGATCACGCAGGAGACGAACCGATGTCTGAGACTCTTAACCCTTCTGCCTCGGCTGCAAACAATGTCGTCGGTCGTGTCACGCAGGTGCGTGGCCCGGTTGTCGATGTGCAGTTCGAAGGCACCCTCCCGCATATCCTGAACGCTCTTCATGTTCAGAACGGCGATCAAACGCTTGTTCTGGAAGTCGCGCAGGAAATCGGTGAGCGCCAGGTTCGCTGCATTGCCATGGACACGACGGACGGCCTGAGCCGTGGCGCCGAAGTCCGTGACACGGGCACGCAGATCATGGTTCCGGTTGGCCCGGCTACCCTCGGCCGTATCCTGAACGTCATTGGTGAAGCCATTGACGAGCGTGGCCCGATTGTCAGCGACAAGCATTTCCCGATCCATCGTAAGGCCCCAGCTTTCGAAGATCAGGCGGCTGCTTCCGAAATTCTTGTTACCGGCATCAAGGTCGTTGACCTTCTCTGCCCGTACCTGAAGGGTGGTAAGATCGGTCTGTTCGGCGGCGCTGGCGTTGGCAAGACGGTTATCATCCAGGAACTCATCAACAACATCGCGAAGGCACACGGTGGCGTGTCCGTGTTCGCAGGTGTGGGTGAGCGTACCCGTGAAGGTAACGACCTGTATTTCGAAATGCAGGATGCCGGCGTTATCAAGATCGGTGAAGACGGTTCCACGGAAGGCTCCAAGGTTGCGCTGGTCTATGGCCAGATGAACGAGCCGCCGGGAGCCCGTGCCCGCGTTGCCCTGACGGGTCTGTCGCTTGCGGAATACTTCCGTGACGAAGAAGGTCAGGACGTTCTGTTCTTCGTGGACAACATCTTCCGCTTCACGCAGGCTGGCTCTGAAGTGTCCGCCCTGCTGGGCCGTATTCCTTCCGCCGTGGGCTATCAGCCGACGCTGGCAACGGAAATGGGTGCCCTTCAGGAGCGCATCACGTCCACAAAGAAGGGCTCCATCACGTCCGTTCAGGCCGTGTATGTCCCTGCTGACGATCTGACCGATCCGGCACCTGCTGCGACCTTTGCTCACCTTGATGCCACGACGGTTCTGAACCGTTCGATCGCAGAAATGGGCATTTATCCGGCTGTTGACCCGCTGGACTCCACGTCCCGCTCGCTCGACCCGAAGATCGTCGGTCAGGAACACTACGACATCGCTCGTAAGGTTCAGCAGACGCTCCAGACCTACAAGGGTCTGCAGGACATCATCGCGATCCTGGGCATGGATGAGCTGTCTGAAGAAGACAAGAAGATCGTTGGCCGTGCCCGTCGCATCCAGCGCTTCCTGTCCCAGCCGTTCCATGTGGCAGAAGTCTTCACGGGTGCACCTGGCAAGCTGGTGGCACTGGAAGACACGATCCGTTCCTTCAAGGCTGTTGTGAACGGTGAGTATGATCACCTGCCAGAAGGCGCGTTCTACATGGTTGGCGACATCGACGAGGCCATCGCCAAGGCCGAAAAGATGAAGCAGGAGGCCTGATCCTGATGCCCCTACGCATCGAGATCGTCAGCCCGGAAAAGCGCCTTGTTGACCGTCAGGTCGACATGGCGGTGGTCCCGGGCATGGAGGGCGATATTGCAGCCATGCCGGACCGTGCACCGCTGATGCTTCAGCTGCGTGGTGGCGTTGTGGCCCTGTACGAAGGCGACAAGATCGTCGACCGTTATTTCGTGGGCGGCGGTTTCGCAGATATGGGCGCAGAGCACTGCACCATTCTGGCTGATTCCGCTCAGCTCATGAGCGAACTGTCGGCTGATGAAGCGCGTGACCGTCTGCGCGATCTGGAGACCACATGGGCCCAGATTGAGCCGAACGATGTTGATACGCATGACCGCCTCAGCCGTGAAATCCAGAGCGTTCGCGCAGAACTGGAAGCAGCTGGAGGGGATGCTTCGGTCTAAGGCCGAACTCATCATCTTTGAATAACAGAAAAACCCGCCCGGTCAGTTTGACTGGGCGGGTTTTTCTTTGTTTGGCACCTTCCTGTATGCTCCTCCCAACTTTACCGAGTGATGGTGGCGCGTAATGACGGACTCCTCTCCTGAGACTGCAATCCTGACTGAAGATCTGGCTCCTGCCTCTCCGCAGTCGATTGAAAGCGTGACGGAAGAGGCCTCTGCGCCAGAGACAGAAGAAACACCGAAGCTGCCTGCCGACCCCTGTCTTGAACTGAATGCGGTTCTTCGAGAGAGCGTCAGTAGTGCCCTTTGGGAAAACAGTGTTCCGGTTTTGCTGGAGCTTTCTCTTCGTAATCTCTCAGATCGTGAGTTCAGGGATCTCGAAATTACCTTGGATTGTCAGCCGAGTGTGCTGCGTCCCACATGCTGGCGGGTACAGTCTCTAGGGGCCGGACAGTTTCAGACGATAGATCGTCTGGATGTTGAACTTGATGGCGCGTTTCTTGCGTCTCTCAGTGAGGCGGCACGGGCAGAAGTCAGGTTGAGCGTTTCTGAAATCCAGCCAGATGGATCTCGGGAAGAACTTCTGGACCGTGTTTTTCCCCTGACGGTGCGTTGCCGGAGCGAATGGGGTGGCTTGCAGGGGCTACCGGACCTTCTGGCGGCTTTTGTTCTTCCTAATGATCCGGCCGTGGCAAAAATTCTTCGTTCGGCCTCTGCTCTTTTGCAGGAAGCAGGTCAGTCGCCGTCACTTGAGGGGTATCAGGGCGGTCGCAAACGCGCCTGGGAACAGGCACAGGCCATCTGGTGCGCAATTGCCGCGCTGAAGATCACTTATGTCAGCCCCCCGGCATCTTTTGTAGAAAATGGGCAACGGGTTCGCCTTCCGACCCAGATTGCCGAGGAGCGTCTGGCCACCTGTCTGGATACGGCGCTTCTTTTTGCGGCTTGTCTGGAGGCTATCGGGCTGAGGCCATTGCTTGTCATGCTCAAGGGGCATGCCTTTACGGGCTTCTGGCTGTCTCGTGAGCAGTCCGGCACGTCTGTTCTGCAGGATTTACCTGGCCTGCGGAATCGTGTGGCTCTCGATGACGTCTGTGTTTTCGAGACGACGCTGGTAACGGCTGCCTCTTGTCCGACGTTTTCCAGAGCCTGTGAGAATGGGTTGGCCCAGCTTCAGGATGGGGAAGAGCCCTCAAAATTCGAAGACGTCATTGATATCCATCGCGCCCGTTTGCGTCGTATTCGTCCGCTTTCACAGATTGTGGCGGCAGCAGAGATACCTGAAGCAGACCAGGCCGAAGAGACTGTTGCCCCGCTGTTGCAGGCAGCCCCGGCTCTTCGAGAAGAACTGGGAGATCATGACGAGGAAGATACGCCCCAGAGTCGGCTGGAACGCTGGTGTAAGCGGCTTCTGGATATTTCAGGCCGTAGTCGGCTTCTGAACCTTCCGCGCTCTGAGAAACAGATTATCGAAATTTGCTGTGCGGACCCGGGGAAACTCGAAGATCGCCTTGCAGAAATGCGGGGAGGTGAGCGCAAGCCTGCTCTCAGGCTGCGTGCACGGCCAGAACTGATGGATGGGGCAGACCCCAGAAGCGCGAACATCCATCAGCAACGTCATCATGATGATCAGCACCGCACGATAGCGGCAGAAGCGCTGGAGCATGGCGAACTTCTGGTGGCGCGTGAGGAAGCTGGATTACAACTCGCCTTAACCGAGATTTATCGCAAGGCGAAAGCTGCCGAGCAGGAGGGAGGCGCGAATACGCTCTTCCTAACCTTGGGTGAATTGGTGTGGGAGCCACGCGGGAAAGACCGCAAGGCTCGGGCGCCACTGATTCTTGTACCGGTCATTCTGGAGCGCAGCAGCGTAAACGCGCCTTTCCGCTTGCGGGCGCATACGGATGAAAGTCGGGTCAACGGCAGCCTTCTGGAAGTTCTGCGGCAGGATTTTGCCATGCGGTTTCCAGAGCTTGAAGGCGATCTGCCTCACGATGAAGCCGGTCTGGATGTGGGGCGGATCTTCGATATTTTCCGGGCCAAGATCCGCCAGCTTCCGCAGTGGGAAGTTGAGGAGCGTGTTTGCCTGACGACGCTGTCGTTCGCAAAATTCCTGATGTGGAAGGATCTGCAGGAACGTCAGGAAGCATTGCGGATCAATCCGGTGGCCAGCCGACTTCTGGATGGCGTGTCGGAAACAGATGACACTGGGTCTGCTTTTCCGAAAGCGATGTTTGATGATGCATCGCCGCTGGACGATGTGCTGGATGAGGCATCCCTGTTGTGCCCGCTAGAAGCTGATTCTTCTCAGCTGATGGCTGTGGTCCGGGCGGCTGCAGGTGAGAATTTTGTGCTGATCGGGCCGCCGGGAACGGGCAAAAGCCAGACGATTGCCAACATTATCGCGGACACGCTGGGACGCGGGAAAACGGTTCTCTTCGTTGCGGAAAAACGGACCGCGCTTGAGGTTGTACGCAATCGTTTGCGCTCTGTGGGACTGGGGGAGTTCTGTCTGGACCTTTTTTCGCCTCAAGCAGGCCGCGGAGCTGTCCTGGAGCAATTCCAGCAGGTGCAGTCCGTGCGGGAGGAGTTTTCGACGGCTGAATGGACGTCTGCTCAAAGTCGCCTCATGGCAGTGCGGCGCGATCTGAATGCTTATGTGCATGATCTTCATCGCAGATGGAAAAATGGCTGGACGCCTTATCGTGCGATCGGTGTTGTGCTGGAGGCGGACAGAAATGGAACCTATTTTCTGGCTCTCAAATGGGCGGGTCCGGAGGTTCACGCTGAGGAAGACTGGGAACGCCTGAAGAGCGTTACGAGCCTTCTTTCGAGTCTGTATCTTCGGTTTGGAAGAGAGGCGCTGTCACCACGCCTTTCAGGGATCGAGCAGGAAGGCTGGACGTCCCGTTGGCAGGACCAACTGCTTCAGCAGGCCCAGAAACTGAAATTGCAGGCGGAAAGTCTTTCCAAGGCCGCAGGCGAGGTTTGTCAGGCGCTGGGGCTCGCGGGGGACGCTCTTCCATGGGCGTTTCTGCAGCGGCTTGAAGGTTTGTGTCAGCTGATCCGCCGCCCTGAAGCTACCGTGGGCGCTTGGGCACTCTCGGACGATGCAGCGGAAAATGTAAAAGTTGTTCTTGCCGAACAGAGCCGTGTCGCTCGACATCGCAGTCTGGTGCAGGAGCTTTCCGTCCATTGGGAACAAGCCAAAACGCTCCCACTGGCTGAACTCCAGCGCGCTTGGAAAGACTCCGAAGAAAAATGGCTTTTGTCCCGCCGTAGTGCTCAGAAAGCGGTTCGGCGCCAGTTGGAGGGCTGTGCAAAAGGGGCATTGCCGGAAGATCTGGGTGATGAACTAATCCGCCTGATTGAGCTTTCCGCGTTGGAACAGTCGCTGACAGCGGCATTGCATCGCGAACATGTGGGTCCATTGTGGCAGGGGCTTTCTACAGATTTCGCCAGGATCGAAGCGACGCTGGCCTGGGGGACGGAAATGCGGGTGGCCTTGGCCAGTTGTGTTCCGGATGTCTCAGGGCTTTTGTCCGTACGGCGTCATCTCCGCGAACTTCTGACAGAAGGGCGAGACCTGCTGGCCGAGAGCGGCCCAGTCGGGCAAAAAATATCGGCGTTCCAGCAGGCTTTCTCGGAAGCTGGCGCGGACATGCAAACACTGAACGAGTTGGCGGGCAGTGATGTTCTGGCCATTGAACCTGATGGTGCGGATTGGTTGAGCCGTCTGGGGCAGCGCCTTTCCGGCTGGATTGAACAGGGGCGCGGTCTACGAGACTGGTGTGCCTGGCGTAAGGCCTGCCATGAAGCCGAGCATTTGGGCCTAGCTCCGCTGGTGGATGCGTTGCTTGCAGAGCGCGTGGCTGCGAAAAGTCTTCAGGCTGTTCTGGAAGCAGCATACGCCCGATGGTGGCTGGCGGCGGCCGTTGATGAGCAACCGAGACTGCGCGGTTTTGTCGCTGCTGCTCACGAGGAGCAGATCGGGCAATTCCGGGCGTGGGATAAAGATGCTGCGGGGCTGGCCAAACGTCTGATTCGTGCGCGTTTGTGTGGCAGTCTTCCCGGCGAAGAGACACGGCGGCAGGATGCACAATATGTGATGATCCATCGTGAAGCGCAGAAAAAAGCGCGTCATATGCCCATTCGTCAGTTGGCTTCCGTGGCGCCGCGGGCGGTTCGCGCGCTGACACCCTGTTTCATGATGAGTCCTCTTTCTGTGGCGCAGTATCTGCCGCCAGACAGTGAACCTTTTGATCTCGTCATCTTCGATGAGGCTTCCCAGATCCCGACATGGGATGCCATCGGTGCCATCGGTCGTGGGCGACAGGTCATTGTCGTCGGGGATCCAAAGCAACTTCCACCGACCAGCTTTTTCGCTCGAAGTGAGAACGAGGAAGAAGATGGCGAGCTTTGCGACATGGAGTCGATTCTCGATGAATGTCGTGCGGCTGGTGTGCCGGAGATCAGCCTGAAATGGCATTACCGCAGCCGACATGAGAGCCTGATCGCATTCTCGAACAGTCAGTATTACGGCGGGGATCTGATTACCTTTCCGTCAATCGTGACGAAGGATCAGGCTGTCTCGTTCCGGTTTGTGGAGGACGGCAACTATCAGCGTGGTGGAAGCCGAACTAACCCGGCTGAAGCGCGTGCGGTGGCGAATGCTGTCGTGGCGCATCTGAAGAGTGACGGTGCAAAATCCATTGGTGTTGTGACGTTCAATGGAGAGCAGCAGACCCTCATCACGGATCTTCTTGAGAAGGCCCAGAGAGAAGATCCGTCTCTTGTTCCATTTTTCAGCGACGATTGTGCCGAACCTGTCCTGATCCGGAATCTGGAGAACGTGCAGGGAGAAGAACGGGACATCATGTTCTTCTCCCTGACATATGCTCCCGAATTGAAAGGCGTGTCTTATGTGTCTTTCGGGCCGCTGAACCGAGCAGGAGGTGAACGACGTCTGAATGTGGCTGTCACGAGAGCTCGGGAAAAGCTGGTCGTGTTCGGGTCGCTTAGGGCCGAGCAGATCGATCCCTCCAGAAGTTCTGCCGAGGGCGTGCTGCATCTCCGCAAGTTCCTGACATTTGCCGAGCATGGTGCAGGCGCTTTGACAGGTCTTCATCAGGGATCAGTAGGGGAGGCGGATAGTCGTTTCGAACTGGAAGTCGCAGCTTTGTTGAGGCAGCGCGGGTGGGACGTCCGTCCGCAGATTGGTGTTTCCAGATTCCGGATTGATCTGGGTGTTGTGGACCCAGACATGCCGGGATGTTTCCTGGCCGGCGTTGAATGCGATGGCGCGACCTACCATCGGAGCGCCACTGCGAGAGATCGCGACAGATTGCGACAGACCGTTCTGGAAACTTTGGGGTGGATGATCCTGAGAGTCTGGTCCACGGACTGGTGGTTGAATGCCTCCAGGGAAGTTGAAAGACTGGACCAGGCTTTGAAGCAGAGGCTTGAAGCCATCAGGGCAGAACGTGCGCCCATAATTGAAGAATGTCAGTTACCCGAAGCTATGGAGCCGCAGTTGGCAGAGGGCGTGCCTGAAGAACCGGTCCTTTATGCGGGCTTTACGGTGGATGCTCCACAGGCGGCCGACGTTGTTAAGGCTGAGAGTGAGACGGAAGCGGAGATTCGTGCGGGCGCTGATGGAAGCCGCTTTGGAGATGAGGATTATCTGCCAACGCTCCAAAATCTGATTCGTCAGACGGTCCAACGGTCAGTCGTTGTTCATGAAATAGCTCTGATCCAGCAGATTGCCAGACTTCATGGGTTTGCTCGGGCCGGTCGCCAGATTCGAGAGCGAGTGCTTACGGCCGTTCCGGCCACATTGGGGCGTACAGAAGAAGAAGTTGGGACGTTCTTCTGGGAAACGAAGGAAGCGCCTTATGGCCTTGCTATATTCCGTCGTCCGGCTGCGGGAGAAAACATCGATCCAGCTCAACTGCCGCTTCAAATGTTGAAGGCACTGGCTGATGAGTTCCGTGCCAAGGGATTGGATGAAGAGAACGCCCTAGGGGAAATGAGAAAAGCCTGCGGTCTGGGGCGTATGGGCCCTGCAACGAAACTGCGCTTTCAGGAAGCGTGGCAGCTTTCTGGGGCGAACAAGGAACTTTGAGAAAAAAGAGACGTCAGAATGCATTTT
>NZ_BEWO01000007.1 GCF_002723975.1 Gluconobacter japonicus | reverse complement strand
CCTTGTTCAGGCCCCGACGGAAGATTTCAAATTGATCACCAAGACCGCTCAAACGCGCCACCCCCTCCTCAACATTAAAGAAACTGATCTATTTCATATCGAAATTACAACGATATGATCACTGATTTTGGCTAACAGTCAGGAAGAAGCTTAGTGGAAATTTGTTTTTGTCAGTAACTGCACGAAGCTTCGTATTCATACCACCTTTGGCGCCCCCAATCAGGCGACCTAGATTTTTTACCCGTAGCCTCGTTTTCTCTTGAGAGGCGACGCATCAATCATGATTAACTACGAACTACCTCTTCGGTCCCCGACCACCCATCGTCCTAGCCGAAGATCCATAACGCCCCAGCGCTCACGGCTTTTTACGCGCTCCATATTCTCGGTGTGCTCGCACCAGCGTAAACCGCTTATGTCCAACTTCCTCGGATAGAGCCTGAAGCAAATTTCTACTTTCAGATCTATGAGCCTTGCAAGAATATTACCAATATCGTGAAAATATAGTCTGAATAACTACAAAAAAACTTACCCAAACACTAAAAATTAATAAAGTAATCTCCATTTTTTCTATGTTTTTTGTAGAAATAAAATTTACTTTCTTTGAATTTGGAAAAAATAGAATGGAAAACATGGCTAGAGGTATGAAATATCGCCCTTGCAATCCTTCAATTTCATGCCCACCAACAGGCGTCCAAATCAGATAAAGAGCTAAACTGACACTACACATTGTCCCAAAAAACAACAAAAATATCAGACCATTTTTTGCAAAATATTTTTTTAAAGAATTTTTTCTAAAATACAGCAAGGAAAGCGTTGCTGAGATAATAAATAAAATACCTTCGAAATGGTAGAACCACCTAGGAAGCGGAGCATCGAGCCACCCCAGGACACCTATGAATTGTCCACTAAGAGACAATAGGGATACTTTGGCTGTATTCCAAAGCACTGTTATTATCATCAATGGGTGAACAAGCAAAAATTTTGCTTGTTGAGCAGCATCAACTCCATCAGAAATTCGAAAGGGAATTTTAGAAGAATGAACACCTACCAGTGACCAAAGCATTGTAATCGTTACAATACATCCAAATATACTCAGAGTACGGCGCCACATACTCAACGGCATAAGTACGACTGGGATAAGCCCTATTAAAATATAGGGCGGCTTAGATGCTATTATACACCCCAACGAAATGGTCAAAACTATCCAAAACCATTTTCCTTGAGAAAAATCATCTTCGAGACGCGTCAGAAGGGCCGCACAAACCGCACAGGTTGCAATTAACGGTCCATCCTGAGAACAAGATGCAAACAACGAAAGAACCATCGGCATCGACAGCAATGCCACAATAAAAATTTTTCCTCTAGTACTAATACAAATAGCGGTGATACCTGCAAAAAGGCAAAATAGCACATTACAGAGACGCGCTAGATAAAAAGAAGTTTGGATATCTGTATTAACTATTTTTCCAATCTCCACTCCAAAAGCGGAGGGAAGATAGAAAACCGGGAAATATATTACGGTATTGGGGAATCCGGCTTCCTCTTTATGACTTTCCCAGTCAAAATGAGTTCCATTTAGAATTCTATCCCAACTTACCTTTTCCTGGTAATTTCCTTTAATATCGTCGTAGCTATGAGCAAATTTAATACTATCACTTGGGAGTATCCCCCCGCTATTAAAGTCACCTAGTCGACGGCCAATCAGATTTCCTTGAGCAATCTGCACACTTCTTAAAAAGTGATTTTCTTCATCCGCAACCTGCAAGGGGGGCGTCGCTATAAACAAGAAAATGAGATAGACTGAAACAATAAGTCCCCATAAAATGGCGAGCGGATTCTTATATATTATGGGGAAATTAATATTTATCACAAGCCGGACCACGTTCTGCAGATTGAATTTAACAATTTATATTTGTACAAACTGACCTAGGAACTTCAACGAATTATAATTAAAAAATAGAAAATACGCTCTATTTCTTAAAAAAGCCGGGACAACTTATTCTCAAAAGCTTTCCCGGCTTGAAAAATTCTTCCTTACGGAAGGATTTCCGTCTCAGCGAAGAAGAATGCGATTTCGTTCTTTGCATTCTCAAGGCTGTCAGAGCCGTGCACGGAGTTGGCTTCGATGCTTTCTGCGTACAGCTTGCGAACAGTGCCTTCAGCAGCGTCAGCCGGGTTTGTAGCACCCATGACTTCGCGATGCTTGGCAACAGCGTTCTCAGCCTGCAGAACCTGCACGACAACCGGCTCGGCAATCATGGAAGACACGAGGCTGCCGTAGAACGGGCGTTCCTTGTGAACAGCGTAGAAAGCACCAGCCTGCTTTTCGGTCAGCTGGATGCGCTTCTGTGCAACGATGCGCAGACCGGCCTCTTCGAACACGGCATTGATCTTGCCGGTCAGGTTACGCTTCGTAGCGTCGGGCTTGATGATGGAAAGCGTGCGCTCGAGAGCCATCTTTCTTCTCCTGTTGGACAAAGGGGTAAATCCCGCCGTTCCACTAGAGCAAATTCGTCGTTCCTGATAGGTCTGTCGCGGTTTTTTCACTCTTCCCGACTGATCGAGGCGCCCGTGAGCCTGCTCACCATCACTGACCTGACACTCCGTATCGCTGGCCGCACTCTGCTGGACGGCGCATCGCTGACTGTCGATCCCGGTCGGAAAATCGGCCTCATTGGAAAGAACGGGGCCGGAAAATCAACGCTCCTTGGGGCCATCGCGGGCGATATTGCCCCTGATGGTGGTACGATCACGTTAGCCAACCGCGCAACAATGGGGCGCGTGAAGCAGGAAACACCGTCGGGCGAGACATCCCTGATCGATACAGTGCTGGAAGGCGATCTCCAACGGGCAAAACTTCTGGCTGAAGCAGAAACCGCCACAGATCCGGAGCGGATTGCAGACATTCATGAGCGCCTGATTGCGATTGATGCCTACACCGCCCCTGCTCGCGCCGGCGCTATTCTGTCCGGCCTCGGATTTGATCAGGAAGCACAACTCCGTTCGGTTTCGGACTTCTCTGGCGGCTGGAGAATGCGCGTTTCCCTTGCCACAGCACTGTTCCTGAGCCCTGACCTGTTGCTGCTGGATGAACCGACCAACCATCTGGATATCGAAGCCACTCTTTGGCTTGAATCCTGGCTGGCCAAATTTCCTGGCGCGGCCATCATCGTCAGCCATGATCGCTCACTGCTCGACAATACCGTCGATGCGATTGCCCATCTCGATCATCAGAAACTCAGTCTGACACCCGGAGGATACGACAATTTTGTGCGTATCCGTACGGAACAGGCTCTCCAGCAAAATCGCATGGCAGAACGCATCGCGACCCAGCGCGCCCATATGCAATCTTTCGTGGATCGGTTTCGTGCCAAAGCCACCAAAGCCAAACAGGCTCAGGCCCGATTGAAAGCACTGGAACGCCTCCCCCAGATCGACAGTGTTGTGGAAGACACGCCAACACGCTTTTCCTTCCCCGAGCCACAGCCTCTTCCGCCGCCAATGATTACCCTCAACAACGTCAGCATTGGTTATGATGAACGCGTGGTTCTCAAAGGACTGAACCAGCGGCTGGATATGGAAGACAGAATCGCGCTTCTGGGTCAGAACGGGCGCGGCAAGTCCACTTTTGCCAAGCTCCTCGCGGGTCGTCTTGAACCCATGAGTGGCTCTTACAACCACTCATCAAAACTCCGGATCGGATATTTCGCCCAACATCAGGCCGATGAACTCGTCCTCTCCGAAACACCGATCGACCACATGGCGCGCGCCATGCCGGATGCGACACCGGTGGCGGTGCGATCCCAGTTGGCGCGATTTGGACTGGATGTAAACCGCGCAGAAACACGGGTATCCGAACTCTCGGGCGGTGAAAAAGCACGACTTCTTCTTGCGCTCTCCACACGGGAAGCCCCTCACCTTCTTATCCTTGATGAGCCGACCAACCATCTGGATCTGGACGCCCGAGATGCCCTAATCCGTGCGCTATCAGAATTTGAAGGCGCCGTAATTCTGATCAGCCATGACAGCCACCTGGTCGAATCTGTCGCAGACCGGTTCTGGCTGGTTGAGGATGGAACGATCAGCGCCTTCGAAGGGGATATGGCTGAATACAAGGAGTGGCTGATCGAGCGGGCCCGCAAAGCCCGTGCAGACAATGCAGAGCGCACGAAAGGCACGGCGCGTTCGCCTTCCCAGGACGCGCCCCAGAAAAGGGTTGATCGTAAAGAACTGACGCGCGCTTTGGCTCCTCTCCGACGGAAAATCCGTGATGCAGAAGCGAAACTCGCCCAGATCACAAAAGAAAAAGAAAAAATCGAAGCCAAGCTTGCTGATCCGGCATTGTATCAGTCGGGAAATCCAGGAGAAATTGCATCGTTGAATGCACATTTGTCCGCGCTCAACGCGACACAGGAACAAACAGAAGAATTATGGCTTGAGGCCCAGACAGAACTGGAAGAAGCATCTGCCTGAAATCAAAATCCTCGCGCTCGCGCCAAGGCAATAAAGAGTTTATTTACTTTTAATTGGTAGAATCCTGTCTGAATTTCAAACATCAGGCGACTAGCTTTTTCAAAGTCGCCTGCAAGGACAGACAGGACTCCTGCGTGCCTCAGAAAATTTCCCATGCACCTCATGAGGCACACGCCAAACCTTCCTCCAAGTCGTTCTTTTCGCATCCAACCTTCAACAGCCATTATGGAAAATCTACTGCAGGTCACCCTCACCACAATCCTGCTCCATCACAGTCGCATCATGAAAAGCATACGGGCCACAAGCCCGCTTCCAGAAAGCAAAAAATTGAGGACTTTACCGAAGCCTGCTTTTTGCCTGGCAGTCTTATTGCCACTCCACAGGGTGAAAAACCCATAGAAACCCTGGTTATTAACGATGAAGTTCTGACAGTCGGGGGGCGAAGTGAAAAACTGGTCTGGGTTGGAAAAAGCCACTGTTGCGTTCGGCCCAATCGTCCAGATGATCTGGCAGGCTGGCCCATCCGTATCCGGGCCGGTGCAATCGCTGATCATCTGCCGCACACAGATCTCCTTGTAACAGCAGAACATTGTATTTTTATGAATGGTGGTCTCATTCCAGCAAGAATGCTGGTCAATGGTGTATCCGTCATGTGGGATCGTAATATTCATTCCTACGAATATTTTCATATTGAGACAGAAACGCACACAATCATATCTGCAAATGGACTTTTTACTGAAAGTTATTTTGACACTGGTGATAGACGTGCTTTTCGGCAAACAGGTCAGATTGCAACACTGCGTTCCATTCAGAAAAATTGGGACAAAGATGCGGCTGCCCCACTCCTGACATCTCGGTCCCAAACCGAAGCGGCTTGGAAAGCCATCGCTACCAGAGCTGGTATTGAAGGGTTTGAAGCCTTCACAACAACAGACCCCGCCCTGCATCTGATCCTTCCTGACGGCACACGCCTCTATCCGAGCCGTCAGAGTGGTGGATACGTCATCTTTACTTTGCCAACCCCGGTCAGAAGTCTGCGGCTTGTTTCCCGCGCAAATCGCCCTTGTGACGTGAAAGGTCCTTATATTGATGATCGGCGCACTCTCGGCGTCCTGATCCGGGACGTGCTCCTTTTCGATGCGTCCAGAACCCGAAAAGTAACCGATCATCTGGTTCCACCAGAACCAACCTCCGGCTGGATGACAGACGAGACACAGGGTCAGGGCTGGACCGATGGAGATGCCGCCTTACATCTCAATACGGAAGGTCCGAGTACTCTGGCTCTCGAAATTATTGGCGGTGGCCCTTACAGTCTTTCCCAGCCTGCTTCACAGATCCGTTGGGCTGGCTGACCGTTGGTTTCTTCCAAGGCCCGATTGACCCGCCCTCTCTAAATCCATAAGCCGATGCTGGTCTACAGATTCAGGATGGACCGGCTGATGCCTATTTCGTTTTCCGACCCGAAGGACCGTGACGAAAAGGAGCCTCGCACGCGCGAGTTATCCCGAATCGCAGGATTGCTCCGCATTGCTCTCGCTGTCACGTTAATCCTACTGGCCGTCTGGCTCATGAAAGACGTGTTGGCCGTTGTTTTCGCCTCTGCCCTGATGGCCGTGGTGCTTCATGGTCTCGCCCGCATGGTACGACGTCACATCACGTTCATCCCTTATCAGGCAGCAGTAGCGCTTGTGACCGTTATCATTCTTTTGGCCGTGGCAGGCCTTGTCTGGAGTAGCGGCCCAGCGATCGGAGATCAGTTCATTCGCCTCAAACAGGCGCTTGTTCAGCAGTCGGGAGACCTCAAATCCCACCTTTCCGGCTCTACGCTGGGTCAGATGGTTCTAGATCACCTCCCCACCGCTGTAGGCGGCAATGACGCGACCTCAGGCAGCCTCGGATCTTTGGGATCAGGGCTCGCTGGATCCGTAACCGGCATTCTCAGCAGCGCCTTCGGCGTTCTCGGAACTTTGGCGGTCATTCTGATTGCTGGTCTCTACTTTGCTCTGTCTCCTGCCATTTACATTGATGGCTTTCTCCGCCTGTTTCCAACCCAGCACCGCAATGCAGCCCGTACATTGCTCATGGCTGCGGGCACCACACTTTGGGCCTGGACGGCCGGACAGGCTCTGGACATGCTGGTCGTCGGTATTCTGTCAGGCATCGGACTGTCACTGATCGGAGTGCCACTGGCGCTGGCGCTCGGTGTTGTTGCAGGGCTGTGCAACTTCATCCCTTATATTGGAGCCATTCTAGGAGCGGTTCCGGCAATATTGCTAGGCCTCTCCATGGGAACGAAAGAAGCGCTGTTTGTTGCTATTCTCTACAGCGTAATTCAGTTCTTCGAGGGCAATGTTCTGGCCCCCCTGATCCAGCGCCGCGCGGTTCATATGCCACCGGCTGTGGCCATCCTGTCTCAGACCGTTTTCAGCACGATCCTCGGCATCCCAGGACTGATTCTTGCATCTCCGATTACGGCGGCTCTCCTTGCCATGGGAGACAAAGCCACTGCCCCGCTTGAAGACGAAGATCAGACCAAGCGGGATGTTGGAGAGATTTCCGAGACCGAAGCACACAAAGAGTAAATTTTCCCTTGCTCCTGACGTAACGTCATCATGACACATGGTGCGTCAGGAGGAAGATCCATGACACCACAGACCCTGACAATCGGGGAACTGGCCAAAGCAAGCGCCACCACGCCCCGAACCCTTCGACATTTTGAATCGATGGGGCTTATCAGACCCATTCGAGCAGAAAACGGCAGAAGAGTTTATGATCTTTCCGCCGTAAGCACACTTGCTCAGGTTCTGCTTCTGAAGCGTATGGGCTTCAGTCTTTCAGAAATCAAAGAGATGGAGCGCAGACCCACCGCTCCCGAAGCGATAATCGACGCTCAACTGGCGCTACTTTCAGTACGAAAGACGGCTCTCGAACGGACGATCAACCAACTTCATGCAACACGCCATCTGCTCAAAGAAAACGATATCGGTCATGGTGCCGTTGATCTTGCCGCATTCTGCCTCCTGCTGCGTGAAGGAGAAGCTGCTCTTCAATGGGAAAATACACGACCTATTTTCGAGCAGTACTTCACGCCTTCTGAGCAATGTGAATGGCAACAGCAGATGGATACTCATTTCGGCTGCAAAGACGAAAGGACATTCTATCAGATTCGATGGGTAAAACTGATCGCCCACTGTGAAGACGCCATCGGTCGCAAGGTCGTGCCTTCGAGCCCCGAAGCGCAGAACCTTGTCAAAGAGTGGATGGAGTTGCAGCAACCGCTCCAGGATGCCGTGGGACCGGATCTATGGCGCAAAGCTGCAACCATGTACGAGCAGATGCAAGACTGGCAGACGCCCGAGCGGCAGGCGCCTTTCAGTCCTGAAGTTTATACTTTCATCCGTGAGGCTGCAGCTCAGCGGGTTGTAGCGCCTTGAGAGACGCATCTTCAAAGGCATTCATACGATAAGGACCATCATCCTCAAGCTGAACGCCAACGATATCGGCCTCATGCTTGTGCTTCCAGATGGAAATGATGACAGGGTGGTTTTCAGCGTTGCTCAGACGCAGAATCACCTGTCCCTTTTGTGGCGGCTGTTCACCGCTCGGCCCCCAGCCCGTCGTATGGGACTGAAGCCAAAGGTTGACGTCACTCACTTCCGCGGACGTCAGATCCCGGCTGACAGGAGCCACGATTTTACCCTCCGTGACGGGCGGAAATTTCCATGCGTGGATCAATGGCCAGGCGACAAACCAGACGATACCCACGGGAATGAAAACCAGTGCACAAAAAGCCAGAAGCAGCTTCTGTTCGCGCCTCATGTATTTTCTCCTGCCCAGCTTTTAAGGGCATCCGTAATACGGCTGACTTCATCATCAGTCAGCTCCGGGTGAATAGGGAGCGCAAGCACTCGCGCGCCAAGACCTTCAGAAACAGGCAATGAAGCACCGTCATGATGCTCGCTGTAAGCAGGCTGATGATGCAGTGGCTTGGGGTAATAAACCGCTGTTGGCACGCCTGCCTCTTTCAAATGCGCCTGCAAGGAGTCCCGGGCCACGGCATCCGGGAGCAGAACGCTATATATCGCCCACGCGCTTTCACTTTCCGCGACGCGCGCTGGCGCCTGAATTCCTTCTGGCATGGCAGCGTCATAGGCACTGGCAATAGCGTCCCGGCGCTTCAGTTCATCTTCAAAAGCATCCAGCTTGGCAATCAGAACAGCCGCCTGAAGGGTATCGAGGCGCCCATTGATCCCAATTCGCTCGACTTCGTAACGGGTTTTGCCCTCGCCATGGGTGCGGAGCGACCGGTAAAGCGCAGCCAAGTCAGCATCATCCGTCAGGATCGCGCCGCCATCCCCGTATCCACCCAGCGGCTTGGACGGAAAAAACGAAAGTGTCGTAGCGCGGGCTTCGTGTCCAAGACGACGTCCATGATAGGAGGCCCCAAAAGACTGGGCGCAGTCTGCAATCAGGGTCAGCTCTTCCCGAGCAGCAAACGCCTTCAGTTCATCCCAGGGTGCAGGCTGACCAAACAGGTCGACACCGATGACAGCGCGTGGCTCCAGTTCCTCTCCAGCCCGCACAGCCGCCAGGCGCTCGGCCAAAGAGGTCATGCTGATCTGGAATGTATCTGGCTCAACATCCACAAAAACGGGCGTTGCCCCAAGAAGAAGCACGACTTCCGCAGTCGCCGTGTAGGTAAAGGCAGGCAGGAAGACCGCGTCCCCCGGCCCGATTTCTTCACCCATCAGCACCATCAGAAGCGCATCCGTCCCTGAAGACACGCCAACCGCGTACTTCGCGCCACCGAACGCGGCGAGACGCTGCTCCAGTTCCTCAACTTCTGGCCCCATAACGAAGCGGCAATGCTCGAAAACCGTCTTTACCCGACGGTCGATCGCATCCTTGAGACGGGCCTGCTGTTTCGGAAGATCCAGAAAAGCAATTGGATCAGTCATGCAATCGTCTCCACATCGGGCTGGGAATGGTCTGTTTGAGACGGTGTCTTGCCGTCCCGGTTATGATTAAATTCAGGCACAAGCTGCTGGAAAATCGCCATGATGGCGGGAAGATCTTCCTCTAGACAGGCGGCTTCAAGCGCATCCATGGCCTCAGCCGCCACATCAAAATCGACTGTCCGTGGGGATGCCATACGCAGGCCGGGTGCATCCGTCGGAACGGGTGCCTCGCGGCCGTGGAACAGTTCTTCAAACAGTTTTTCGCCCGGCCGCAGACCTGTAATCTGGATTTCCACATCCGTCTCAGGCCTTAGACCCGCCAAGCGGATCATTTGACAGGCGAGATCCATAATCCGAACCGGATCACCCATATCGAGCACGAAGATGCCACCCTGACGCAGCTTCTGATCCGTCGTGTCTTCACCGGATGCTTCCTGTGTGCCACGAACCGCCGCCTGAAGAACGAGACCAACGGCTTCGGGAATGGTCATGAAATACCGGGTCATGTCTGGATGGGTGACCGTCAGTGGACCACCCTGCTCAAGCTGCCTGCGAAACAGCGGCACAACAGACCCGGTGGACCCCAGAACGTTACCAAACCGAACGGTCACGCAACGCAGTCCACCTTTCCCGGCCCGGGCGCGCATGTCCAACGCCTGACCATAAACCTCGGCACAGCGCTTGCTGGCGCCCATCAGACTGGACGGATTGACGGCCTTGTCCGTTGAAATCATGACCATGGCCTGAGCACCAGAGCGCTCGGCTTCATCAAGCACGATCCGCGTCCCGATCACATTGGTCAGGACACCTTCGATCGGGTTGGATTCGACGATAGGCACATGCTTGAGAGCAGCCGCATGGAAAACGATTGCGGGCCGGTATTGAGTGAAAATTTCAGCAATCCGGCGTCGATCCCGAACATCGGCAACGATCTGATACCGCTTGCCATCGGGATAGCGCTCAGACAGATCGAGATTGATCTGCCACAACGCGTATTCATTGTTCTCAATCAACAGAATGGCTTTTGGGCCAAATGAGGCGATCTGTCGGGCCAGTTCTGAACCGATGCTACCACCAGCCCCTGTCACCGCGACAACCTGCCCAGCAATCAGCCGGCTCATGCCTTGAGAGTTCAATGCAACCTGAGGGCGATTCAGCAGATCCTCAATAGCCACAGGCCGAAGCTCGACACTTTCCGCAGGCTTCAGATCCGTCAGAGACGGCGTTCTCTGAACATCGAGATGATGAAGGCGCGCAACCTCAAGTACCCGGGAAAGCGACGCACCTCGCAAGTCTGATGTGGTGATCACCAGCGTGTCGGGCAGTCGCCCGGCTGCGGCCATTTGATTCAGGATTTCCGGAGTCTCATCAATGGTTCCCAGAATAGGGCAACTGTGAATACGCCTCCCGGCCTGCTGTGTTCCCCCCGTCAGCAGACCGACAACCCGCCGCCCCGCCTCCTGATCGCGTTCCATCGCACGGATAAAAAGATCCGCCTCATGATCCGCGCCGAGCAGGAGAACACGCTCTCGGCCAGCTACCATCAATCGGCGACGAGCGCTCAATCGCCAGATCATGCGGATGGACCCAAGAAATGTCAGCAAGACCAGCGCATGAATGAAGGGGAACGTTGAACTGGGAAGCGGATACCCTGCCAGATGCAGTAACGTTGAGAACAGAACCGCACTCAGCGCCGAGGCACAGGCAATATTGAACAGATCCGAGAGACCGGAAAACCGCCAGTACTGCTGAGCCATACGGAACGGCAACCCACTGACCAGCAGCGTGATTCCGCCCCCTGCGACAAACCACAATGGGTGAAGCCATCCCCCATGGGGATCTGCCAACCAACGGGCGACAGGCGCCGCCAGAGCCGAAACGACTCCGTCCAGCAGGACATTGAGGGCAATACGCCTGGCCTGCACAGTGGTACGACCAGTGCGGCTGACGGAAGAAGACTGGGCCGATAAATGGAGGCCGGATGGAGGTGTGACTGTCACACACACCTTATAGCGTCAAAACACCCGTTCCCATAAAGTCAGTCCATGCCCTTTTCTTTACAATCTCTTCTTTCCGGCGTTGTGGCCCCCGACCTCCTGGCCCCGCTTCTCTGCCTGGTGCTTATTGCGCTTATGATTCGCGCCGGGGTGATGGATCATCCTGTCCATCGAAGCTCTCATACTCGCCCGATTCCCAAAGGCGGCGGTATCGGGATCATTGGAGCCTTTCTGCTCTGTCTTGCTCCAGCCCTTTACCTGACTCACCAGCCGTTTTTCACAGGACCTATCTTTGGATTAGCAAGTGGCGTCATTCTGCTGGCAGCCGTTTCCTGGCTGGATGACCTCTATTCTTTTCCTGCGCGTTATAAGCTGGCGGCGCAATTCATTGCGGCAGCATTGGCAGCATTCGGAAGCGGCGCGTCACTTCCCATGACGGGCCTGTTCATTCTCGGCGCGGTATTCATAACAAATGCGCTGAATTTCATTGATGGAATCAACGGTCTGGCATCCGGCGTCATGGCCTTAGCCGCGCTGTTTCTGGCAGCATCTGGAATTCAGCCAGTCATTTTCGTTTTATACGCGATCTGCCTGCTGGCATTTCTTCCCTGCAATTTTCCCAAAGCGCGAATTTTCATGGGGGACGTTGGCAGCCAGTCTGGCGCTTTGATTATTGCTTGGGGTGCCATGCAGCCTCATCGCCTCGCAGGGCTGCTGACACTGGCACTTCTCTCTGGCGTTTTGTGGGATGTGCTGTTCACTTTAGCCCGCCGCGCTCGTGCCGGAGACCGACTGGCACAGGCTCATCGGGGTCATCTTTACCAGCTGGCAGTCCGATCCGGGATGCCGATGCCACTGGTCACAATGATTTACTGGGGATTTGTATTGTGGGGAGCGCTGGCCTGTGCAGCGACGCAGCCTTGGGAAACAGTGCTGCTTGTTCTTCTGCCCCAGCTTTGCTGGACAGGATATATCTGCACGCGTGCCAAAGCCCGCGTGCAGGATCGCTGGTAATTAGCCAGCGCGGCGTGTGATACGCTCGACAGAAGCAGAAGCGCGTTCTGCACGTGCAGGGCGCGTGCCGGATGCTTCAGCCATGACGGCGCGCATTTCACGCAGGAAGGACGATCCCTTCAGCGTGCGCTGAACCAGCACGGAGCGACGGTCCAGAGGATCGACTTTACGACGAGCCAGATCGAGTTCGCCCAGACGGTCCAGAGCGCGTGTGATAGCAGGCTTGGACACCTTCAGTTCCGCTGCCAGGCCACGAACGGTGTGAGCACCGTCACGCAGATAGCAGGTCAGGAACACGGCAAGCTGGCGGGCAGACAGATCCGGACCGTCACGGCGCACCATGGAAACGACGGTGTCGCACAGAAGGTGAAGCATCTGGTCGTTGTTAGCCTGAGGCATTTCTCTCTCCTTACGGTCTGCCCCCCTGTTACCCAATCAGGCAACAGGGAAAAGAACTGTCGAGCCATTCAGACCCGACGGGGTTGTGTATATCGCTCACCCCCGCATGGGTTTGAGCTCTGGTCTTCTACATCTGGTGTTTTGAAACGCATTCGCAAGTATGCGGGTTTCAAAACGATTTATGCTGCGGATAGCAGCTTTCGAACATGGAAGGCCGTATGCCCTATCAGACGCAGATTTACACCCCATAGTTTTAAGACAATCATATTACGGTTCGTTAAGGATCGTCCCGTAGTCTGGTTGTTCACTTCACGAAGACCTGCCCAGTCTTGCAATCATTTTAAGAAGCGCACGAAGCGCGAGGGTCTCTCCCCCCTCCGGACGACCTGGTGAACTCGCATCATTCCAGGCGTAAGTGTCTATATGGAGCCACTTTTGTCCGTCCGGAACAAACCGCTGAAGGTAGAGAGCGGCCGTAATCGCCCCTGCCATTGGTTTTGACGTTATATTTCCGAGATCGGCTATTTTACTATCAAGCCATGCGTCATAGCCATGCCAGAGTGGCAATCTCCACAAAGCATCCGCAGTATCCAGACCCGATTCGAGCAGTAATTGAGCGAGTTCATCACTGTTGCTGAACACCGCCGGAAGGTCGGGGCCGAGAGCTACGCGCGCAGCGCCGGTCAGGGTTGCAGCATCCACAATGTAATCCGGAGCACTTTCAGAGGCTTCCGTTATCAGATCACACAACACCAGACGCCCTTCTGCATCTGTGTTCCCGATCTCCACAAACTTTCCACTGCGCGTCTTCAGAACATCCCCCGGACGCATGGCATGACCGGACACACTGTTCTCAACGCAGCCCAGTCGAAGCTCCAGATCAATATCGAGCTTCAGGTCGATTGCCGCGCACATGACAGCCAGCATCAGAGCCGCACCGCCCATATCCTTTTTCATGCGCAGCATTCCAGCCGCAGGCTTCAAGTCATACCCGCCCGTATCAAAGCAGACGCCTTTCCCAACCAGTGACAAACGCGGCGCACCTTCCCGAGCCTTCCAGCGGGCCACGACAACAGCAGGCTTGCGCTCAGATCCCTCGCCGACTTCAGCCAGACAAGGGTAAGCCGCCTTCAAATCATCGCCCTCGACAATGCGCACTTCAGCGCCTCGCCCGTCCAGAGCTCGGTAGGCAGACTGGGCCAGATCTCTAGGACCAAGAAGATTGGCAGGCGTGTTGATAAGGTCACGACCGAACCAGATGGCCTTCGCAATGGCACTTGCTGTCGCAACGGTATCAGGAACCACCATGCGGGTCGCAGCGTCCTGATCCTGACCCACACGATAGCGATATGCCCCCATCGCGAACCCTAGGAGCGCGGTCTCCTGAACGCCGCCTTCAACCCCATGCAGGACAGCAAGCCAGTCACCGGCGGGGAGAACTGTTCCCAGCAGAGCGAAAGCCGTCGGATCATTCAGTCGTCCCTCATCTACACAGAGTAACGCCGCACCCGCTCCGTTCTCACTCGGCAGCAGCGTGAATGCACCGTCACGGGACGCAAAGCCTTGCGCCTTCAGAAAAGCACCATGCTCTCCCAGCAGACGATCAACCGTTTCCGTGTCCTGAGAGCGCACCAGATGGATCGTCTGGGGTGTTGGAGCATCAGAAACAGATACGAAAGGGAGTTGAATATGGAAACTCATGAACCTCTTTCCTGAAAAGTGTCGAACCTTAAGGCCCGAACGCTTGCTTTTGTTCCGCAGGCACCCGACCATTCAGACATGAAGGGTGCTCACCGCGGTAACCATTCCGCTCATCATATCATGCCGGCAAGCGTCCGTGCGGCGCTGGGTCCAACCAATACCGGCAAGACGCATTATGCCCTCACGCGCATGATGGCTCATTCCTCCGGCATCATCGGCTTTCCGCTGCGCCTGCTGGCGCGCGAAAACTATGAGCGGCTGGTGAAAGCCAAGGGAGAGCGGTCCGTCGCCCTTATTACCGGGGAGGAGAAAATCGTTCCTCCCGGGGCACGCTGGTTCGCCTGTACGGTGGAAGCCATGCCGCTGGACCGAAAGGCCGAGTTCGTCGCCGTCGATGAAATCCAGCTCGCATCCGACCCGGACCGTGGACATATCTTCACGGACCGACTCCTGCACGCCCGCGGCACGGTAGAAACACTCTTTCTCGGTGCTGAAACCATTCGCCCCCTTCTTCAGAAGCTGGTTCCGGGCATCGAGATCGACACGCGGACGCGCCTGTCCAGCCTGGTCAGCACCGGCCCTACCAAGCTGTCACGTCTGCCGCCCCGCTCCGCGATCGTCGCGTTCTCCATGGCTGAGGTTTATGCGCTGGCGGAAGTTATTCGCCGCCGCCGGGGCGGATGTGCCGTCATCATGGGGCAGCTGAGCCCCCGCACCCGCAACGCACAGGTCGAACTCTACCAAAACCGGGAAGTCGATTACCTCGTCGCCACCGATGCGATCGGCATGGGGCTGAACATGGATGTGGACCATGTTGCCCTCGCCCAACTCTCAAAATTCGACGGTACTTCCCCGCGTCCATTATTTCCCCAAGAGATCGCACAGATCGCCGGGCGTGCTGGCCGTGGCATGAAGGACGGCACCTTTGGCACCACGGCGGACTGCCCACCCATGTCTGCCGCCACCATCGAAGCCGTGGAGCAGCATCGCTTCGATCCGATCCAAAGACTCTACTGGCGAAACCACGAGTTGGATTTCACCAACCCGCGCGCCCTCCTCGCCAGCCTGACCGTCGCGCCGCCGTTTCGTGGCCTGACCGCAGGCCGGGTGGCATCTGACGTTACAACTCTCGAATCCCTCGTCCTTGATCCCGAGATCCGGGAGGTCGCAAAAGGACGTCGCGCCACATCCCTGCTCTGGGAAGTGTGCCAGATCCCCGATTTCCGGAAACTCGGGGACGACAGTCACACCCGACTCTGCGCGCGCCTTTTCCTGCATATCCTCAAGGAAGGCGCCGTCCCGGCCAACTGGATGGAAGGCCACATCAAGGGCTTTGCACGCGTTGACGGGGACATCGACACCCTGATGCACCGCCTGACCGGCGTGCGCGTCTGCTCCTACGTTGCCGCCAGAACGGAGTGGAGCCGTCACTCCGCCACATGGCAGGAACGGGCCCGCGAAGTGGAAGACCTTCTCTCCGACGCCCTTCACGAGCGTCTGACGGCACGCTTCGTGGACAGGCGGGCAACATCCCTGCTTCGCCGCCTTGATGCAGAGACAGATCGGAACATTCTTTCTGCCGTCACAACGGATGGCGATGTGATCGTTGAAGGCCACAGCATCGGAAAAATCCGGGGCTTTGCGTTGCAAGCCGATACAACAGGCGGCCCCGATCACCAGATTATCATGCGCGCAGGCCGGAAGGCTCTGCTTCAGGAAATCCCCCGCCGGGTCCGCCTGTTTCAGGAGGCACCTGACAGTGCCCTTTCTCTGGATACTGAAACGGGGCTTCTCTCCTGGGAGGGTATCGCGCTCGGTAAGCTGATTGCTGGAAAAACATTCCTACAACCGGCCGTACGCCTGTTCTCTGGAGAGTTTGCGGATACCAATCAGCGCAATCAGGTCGAGAACAGGCTGCTCCGTTATGTGCGGACAATGATCGAGCGGGATATGGCCATTCTCTTCAAGGCAGAACAGGCCGTTACGAACCAGCCAGACCTCAGGGGTATCGTTCACCGTCTCCATGAAGACGGCGGCATCACGAGCCTTCTGCCTCCTGACAGAATGTTGCCACAACAAGCCAAACGGTCCCTGCGCAAGATCGGCGTAGAAGTCGGCCGCTTTGCCATTTTCTTTCCCGCCCTTCTGCGTCCTCGTCCCCTTGGTCTCATGACGCTTCTGACCCAGCTTCGTCTTGGCGAGTCTCTCACCATTCCTGCTCCCGGTAGGGTCTCGCTTCCCTGGGACCTTGTCGCAGGCGTGCCGGGCTGGCTTCAGGCTGGGCAGACCGGGATCAGGCTTGATATTGCAGAACGCAGCGTAGCTGAACTGGAGCATCTGACCCGTAAGCAGGATCACCCTGCTCCCGCGGGTCTGGCCTCACGGTTCGGTGTAAAAACAGACATGGTTCCGGGAATTCTGACGGCTCTCGGGATTGCTCACCGCCCCCCATCGGCTGCCAGCCCTTCTCACGCAGGACCACCCGCTCCTCTCATGCTCCTTTTCGATCGACGCACACGTGCGGGCCGCAGGAGGCCTAAAGCTTCGGGTCAACGCACCAGCCGACCGACTGCTGTCCGACAGGATAGTCCTTTTGCCGCTCTCGCTATTTTAAGAGAATGATCTACCCCATGAGTGATGACTATCAGCGCCTGGACCAGTGGCTCTATTATGCCCGGCTCGCCAAAACGCGCCCTCTTTGCGCAGCGATCGTCAGTAAGGGGCGTATTCGCGTAAACCGGCAACCAACCAGCAAGCCTCATGCCAAACTTCGTGTGGGAGATGTGCTGACGCTTCCCCCCGCGAGCCCTGGTGAAGACGTGCGGGTCTGGCGTATTCTGGACCTTGGGGAACGTCGCGGCCCCGCGAAAGAAGCATCCCTGCTATACGAGATCATTAAAGAAGAGCCTAAGAAGCTTGCTTCCTAGGCCAATCCTTCGCATATCATCCCGCACAATTGAAAAATGGGCCACACAGCCGGGCCCGAATGAGGATCGGAGACACCAATGAGCTATGTGGTCACGGAAAACTGCATCAAGTGCAAGTTCATGGACTGCGTGGAAGTTTGCCCCGTAGACTGCTTCTATGCCGGAGAGAATTTCCTCGTCATCAACCCGGACGAATGCATTGACTGCGGCGTGTGCGAACCTGAGTGCCCGGCTGAAGCAATTTTTCCAGACAGCGACAACCGCGCCACCCCATGGATTGAGATCAACTCCAAATTCGCAGCCCAGTGGCCGAACATTACCCGCAAGGGTGAACAGCCGGCCGATGCGGAAGAATGGAAAGACAAGCCCGGCAAGGCAGCCATGCTTTCTGAGGCACCTCACAAGGACTGAACCCTCCTCTCACCGGAAGGCTCAAAGCCCGGCACACTGTGCCGGGCTTTTTTTATGAGATCCCTCAGACACGTCTGACCAGCCGCCTGAAATCTGCCCCCTGTTCTTGGGCTGAACAGCGGATTCATCACAAGACAGGCAGGCACAAAAAAACCGGCAGGATTTCTCCTGCCGGTTTTTTTAGCTTTGATCCGTAAAGGATCTTAGCGGGACATCATGTTGATGGCCGTGTCATGCATGATGAACAGCGTACCACCGATAATGATGACCACTGATGCTGCTGCGAAGATGAAGCACATCAGGTTCCAGCTCTGCTCGCGGCTGGTGTTCAGGTGCAGGAAGAACACCAGATGCACAACGATCTGAACGACCGCCAGCACACCAAGAGCGGCCAGTGCCATCCCGGGAGCAAGTGCGTGGGTCATGACTGCTGCGAAAGACGCAACAGTCAGAACGACCGCAAGAACGAACCCGATGATGTAGGACTGATAGGAGCCGTGGCTACCATCGTGGGTTGTATGTGCCTGGGCCATTACATCACACCTGCGAGATAGACGAAGGAGAAAACACAGATCCAGACGATGTCCAGAAAGTGCCAGAACAGGCTGAGGCAGGTCAGCTTGTCCATCATCCGCTGGGACAGATCCTGCGGGCCCATCATCTGGACCATCAGAACTGCCATCCAGATCAGACCACAGGTGACGTGCAGACCGTGCGTTCCAACCAGCGTAAAGAACGCGGAAAGGAATGCAGAACGGTCAGGACCGTTACCTTCAGCGATCATGTGTGAGAACTCGCTCACTTCAAGACCAACGAAGGACAGACCCAGCACGAACGTGATGGCCAGCCAGACCAGCACCATGGTCTTGTTCTTTGCCATCGCATTGATCGAGGCAAAGCCATAGGTGATGGACGAGAACAGCAGGATTGCCGTTTCGATCCCCACATTCGTCAGGTCGAACAGTTCCTTGCCCGAAGGCCCCCCGGCAAACTGGTTCCGGAGGACTGCGAACGCAGCAAAGATCGAACCGAACAGAATGCAGTCCGTCATCAGGTAGAGCCAGAAGCCGAAAACATTCGGCGTCTCGTGATGATGATCGTGACCGTGGTCGTCAGCGTGTGCCAAAGGCGACATGGTTGCTTCGTGAGCCATTAACTATGCCCCCCCTTACTCTGCTGCCTGCGCAGCGGCGATACGACGGGAATAAATTTCCTCGTTGTGCTCGATTTCGCTGACAGGGACGTAGTAATCGACATCGCGGTTTGCACTGCGCATGATCATCGTAACGGCAATACCGATCAGGCCAAGACCTGCCATCCACCAGATGTACCAGATGGCACCAAAGCCGAGGATGAACGAGAATGCACCGATGATGGCACCCGCAGCCGTATTCTTCGGCATGTGGATCGGAGCCAGCGGCTTGTTATGTGCACGACGGCCAAGCTGCTTTTCGGTGTGGAACGTGTCCAGACCATGGATGTCCGGGATCACTGCGAAGTTATAAGCCGGGGGCGGAGAGGAAATGGACCACTCCAGCGTACGGCCACCCCACGGATCGCCCGTCAGATCCAGGTTTTCCGGCAGGTTACGATCGCGGATAGAGACGTAAAGCTGCGTGAGCTGGCAGACGATACCCAGAGCGATCACGATCGCACCAGCTTCTGCAACCAGCATCCACGGATACCAGTCCGGGTTGTTATAGTGGTTCATACGACGCGTCATGCCCTCGAGGCCGAGGATGTAGAGCGGAACAAAGGCCAGATAGAAGCCAATAAACCAGCACCAGAACGCGCGCTTACCCCAGGCTTCATTCAGCTTGAAACCGAAAGCTTTCGGGAACCAGAAGCCCATACCTGCAATGTAACCAAAGTACACACCGCCGATGATGACGTTATGGAAGTGGGCGATCAGGAACAGGGAGTTGTGAAGGATCCAGTCAGCAGCCGGCATAGCCAGCATGACACCTGTCATACCACCGATGGAGAAGGTGATCATGAAGCCGATCGTCCAGTACATCGGAGCCGTGAATTCAACACGCCCCTTATACATGGTGAACAGCCAGTTGAAGATCTTCACGCCAGTCGGGACTGCAATGACCATCGTCATGATACCGAAGAAGGTATTGACGTTGGCGCCTGCGCCCATGGTGAAGAAGTGATGCACCCACACGACGAACGACAGCACCATAATGGAGCACGTAGCGTAAACCATCGTGTTGTAGCCGAAGAGCGGCTTGCGGGAGAAAGTTGAGGTAACTTCAGAGAACACGCCGAAAGCCGGGATGACCAGAATGTAAACTTCCGGATGGCCCCAGGTCCAGATCATGCTCAGATACAGCATGACGTTACCGCCGGCATCGTTCGTGAAGAAGTGCATGCCAAGGTAACGGTCGAGGCTGAGCAGAGCCAGCGTCACGGTCAGAACCGGGAACGAAGCCATGATCAGAACGGTCGTGCAGAACGCAGTCCAGGTAAAGACCGGCATCTGCATCCAGCCCATGCCAGGAGCGCGCATCTTCACGATGGTCGTGAAGAAGTTCACACCCGTCAGAAGCGTACCAACACCGGAGATCTGAACGGCCCAGATGTAGTAATCAACGCCAACGCCCGGGCTGAACTGCATTTCGGACAGTGGCGGGTAAACCAGCCAGCCGCACTGAGCAAACTCACCGATGAACAGCGAGATATTGATCAGAAGGGCGCCGACCAGCGTCATGTAGAAGCTGAGCGAGTTCAGAAACGGGAACGCAACGTCGCGCGCACCGATCTGGAGAGGCACCACCAGGTTGAGCAGCCCCGTCATGAACGCCATGGCCATGAAGAAAATCATGATCGTGCCGTGAGCGGAGAAGATCTGGTCGTAGTGGTGTGGCGGAAGGTAACCGGGGTTACCGGCATAGGCCAGCGCAAGCTGGGTACGCATCATGATGGCGTCCGCGAAACCACGGAACAGCATGACAATTGCCAGGATGATATACATCACGGCAAGACGCTTGTGATCGACTGTCGTCAACCATTCGCGCCATAGGTAACCCCACTTACCGAAATAAGTAACGGCACCCAGCACGGCAAGGCCGATGACAGCCACAGCCAGAAATGTACCGACCAGGATCGGCACATCAAAGGGTATGGCTGAAAGGGAGAGTTTTCCGAGCATCTGTCGGTTATTCCTTCATGCCAGTGTCGGACGGTGCAGCGCTGGAAGCGGACTGCATATGCATGACCTTGCCCGTCGTCTTCTCAACCATCATGCCATTGTTGTACTTGGCGACGATGCCGTCGAAGAGGTCTGGCTGGACATGCGCGAAATACTGCACCGGCGCAGCTTCCTGCGGGGCGGCATATTTCGGATAGGTCGTGTCATCGAGGTTTTCGCTGCCGCTCTTCACCTTCTCAACCCAGGCGCTGAATTCTTCAGGTGCCATGGCAAGGGTACGGAACTTCATGTCAGAGAAACCGCGACCACTGAACTGGGAGGCTTCACCCAGATAATCACCGGACTCAGCTGCAAGAAGATGCAGCTGCGTCTGCTGACCCGGCATGGAGTAGATCATCGATCCCAGACGCGGGATGAAGAACGACGTCATGACAGTGTCAGAAGTGATCTGGAAGTTCAGCGGCGTATTCGTCGGAACATCCAGCTGGTTGATCGTCGCGATCCCCAGATCCGGATAGATGAACAGCCATTTCCAGTCGAGAGAGACCACCTGAACATTCAGTGGCTTGACGTTGTCAGCCGTCTGAAGGGGGCGGTACGGGTCGTAGGCGTGGGTGCTGTACCAGCTGATTGCGCCGAGAGCGACGATGATCAGGGTCGGAATACCCCACACAAACCATTCGATTTTCGTTGAGTGATCCCAGGTCGGCAGATATTCGGCCTGGGTATTGGAAGCACGATACTTCCAAGCAAAGTAAAGCGTTGCGATACAGGTCGGAACCACAATCGCCATCATGATGGCAAATTCAGCCACCATGACGTCGCGGTTCATTTCTGCAATCGGACCGCGCGGCTGAAGCAGATCAACCGTGCAACCCGATAGCATCAGCGCCGGCAACGCTGGGAGATATCGCCAGAGTTTTTTCATCGGTCCTGCTTTCATCATCCGTTCCGGCATGGAGTATTCGCCGGGAAACGGTTTGACACGATAAGGGCCGCATCAGAGCTGCCGAACGCTGCCATAGTCTGCTGCCTTTCTCGTTCGTATCCTGACGTCAGGAACCGGATCAAAGATCCGATCCTGAAATTCATTCAGCATGGGACACGACTGTCCCGGTTCCTCAGGTTTTTTCTGCCTGAATCGACCGGAAGACAAGGCTTATCACGGATTTCGTGAGGAATAGGGCATATCCCCGGCAACCCTATAAATGGCTGTTTTTCGCCACATTTGATCTAATTACGACTTTTATTAAGTCTGAAAATTACAGTTTTTTAATGTAAACCAATTCGAATAAGTCGAAAATAATTCAAGACCTTTTTAGTCCAAAAACAAGAAAGGGAGCGACATTGACTGCCACTCCCCCAGAAACATCAAAAATAGTTGAAAGGTAATATCAGTCGCTATTACTGGAACGGACGCCTGTGAACTGAATAAGAAACTGAAACAGGTTCACGAAATTGAGATACATGGAAAGCGCATCGTAAATACTAAGCTTTCCAATATCATCCTGCGACGCAAAAGACATATATTGCTGGTAGTTAATCTTGATGCGCTGCGTATCATAGGCTGCGAGGCCAGTAAAAAGAGCCACACCGATTAGAGAAACAAGCATAGCCAGCGGTGCGCTATGCAGGAAGATGTTCACAACCATCGCAATCATGATGCCAATCAGGCCCATGAACAGGAAGGAACCGAGTCGAAGAAGGTTCGCTCCTGTCGTGTATCCCCACAGCGCCATTCCGCCGAACATGACAGCACTGATAAAGAACGTTCTGGCCACCGAAACGCCCGTATAGCTCAACAGCAGGCTGGACATGCTTGCGCCCATCGCTGCGCTGAACAGCAGGAAGATCGCCTGAACAGCAGACCGTGAAAGGCGATTGATCCCGAAGGACAGCACCATCACGAAAGCCAGGGGGGCAAAAATTGCGACACCACCAAGAAAGGTCGGCCGCAGAACGAATGCGCCATTAGGCGTTTCTGCCAGATGGAAGAAAAGCGCCCGCAAAGATGTTTCTGCGACGCCATAAGCAACAAGCCCCGTTACGACGAGGCCGATCGCCATCCAGTTGAAGACGCGGCACATATAGGAACGAAGACCGGCATCAAGATTGCCGACCCCTGCCTGCGTACCGACCCTGCCGAAATTGGAATTGAAAGCCATGATACCTTTTCCAGTAAAAGGCCCTTTCAAAAAGGGCGCTTGACGAACCTTGCAAGCTCGCCCGTACTTTCCCTGAATGTGGGGCTTTTCACTGCACGGTCAAGAAGACCCTTCATATCTGTGTTCTATTTGTCCGGGAAACGAGCCTCTTGAGACTTTTTGTCGCACTCGACCTCTCCCCCGCCCAGCGCGAAGCGCTCGCTCTTCTCAGAGGATCATTGCCTGGTGTGCAGTGGGTTCCGTCCGAGAACTATCATTTAACCTTGCGCTTTATCGGCGAAATTACAGATCGCTATGTCATGGACGAGATTGATCTCGCCCTTTCCAGGCTGGCCTGGAAACCGTTTGACGTCTCATTTCAAGGAGCAGATCTCCGGGAAGGAATGACGGCTGACAGCCTGGTCATCGGTATCGAACGATCTGAAGCTCTAAATACACTTCAGACGCAGGTTGAAAGCGTTCTTCGCAAGGCAGGCTGCCCGCCGGCCAAGCGACGCTTTCAACCTCACATAACCCTCGGCCACCTCGCGACGACACAACGTGCCGATGCGGCTCGATGGGTTCAAAGACATAATCTTTTCAGAAGTGAGCCAATGCCCGTTCACCACGTTACACTTTTTGAAAGTCTGCGTGGGTACGATCAGCATGTCTATGTTGCCCGCGCCGAATATGCCTGGCACCCCGACATGCCACTTCTTCCTGAGGATGAATGATTTCCAATCCCACTACACAAGACCGATTGACTGCTCTGGTTCAGGAGGTCCGTGCCTGCCGCATCTGCGAAAATCATCTTCCGCTCGGCGCGAGACCTCTTATCCATGTCTCTGCAACATCGCGACTGCTGATCGCCAGTCAGGCGCCGGGGACGAAGGCCCATTTCAAGAATACGTCTTTCATGGACCCGTCAGGCGTTCGGCTGAGACAGTGGCTTGGCCTGACGGAAGATGTCTTTTACGACACACGGGACGTTGCCATTCTCCCAATGGGCCTTTGCTACCCCGGACGCCTCCCCAAAGGCGGGGATTGCCCGCCACGCCCGGAATGTGCGCCAATCTGGCGAAATCGGGTCCTCTCCCTAATGCCAGCTTTGCAACTTACCCTTTTGGTCGGCAGCTACTCACAACATCATGTTTTAGGAAAAGGCTCGGTCACAGAACGGGTCAGGAATTTTCGGGATTATCTACCCAACAATTACTTTCCCCTGCCCCATCCCTCATGGAGAACAGGGGTATGGGAAAAGAAAGCACCCTGGTTTCAGGAAGAGGTCATTCCTGCCCTTCGCGAAAAGGTGCAGACCATTTTGGCTCTCAGTGATGAGCAAGCCGTAGGGTATCGACCAGAAAACCCTGGACACCGGAAATCAGGATCTGGATGCCGATAGCCAGAAGGATAAGCGCCGCCAGACGGCTGACAATCCGCGCGCCTGTCACGCCTAGCATGGAAACAATGCGTTCCGCGTAGGCGTAAGCTACGGCGACAACAATGCCCATAGCTGTTGCGGCCGCAGAGACACCCATAAAATAATCCGGCACCGGCATATGCGGCGGGCAGGACGAACTCAGGGCAATCGCGACTGAAATACTTCCCGGCCCCACCGTAAAGGGCATGGCCAACGGGAAGAACGCACGCTCTTTCAAATCAGGCGCAGCGACAGTCCGGCCACCCTGCAAAGCCTGCTTCTCTTTACGGGCCTCACTTGTTTCCGGCTGCTGCAACATGACCCAGGCACGAGAGGCCACCACCAGCCCACCCGTTATCCGCAGCGCGTTCATGCTGATGCCGAAAAAGCTGAGAATCCAGCTTCCGAACCAGATGGAGACAAGAAGGATCGCAAGCGAGTTAAGAGCCACAAGCCGCGCTAGCTCGATGACTTCTTTCCGCGTCCGACCTTGTGTGGCCTGAGCAAAAATCAAAGAGGCGCCAAGCGGATTGATGATCGAGAACAGTGCCGGAAAAGCAATCAACCAACTGTTGACCGCATTACCCAGACTTGGCGGCAGGCTCATGAACTTACGGTGCCTGAAGCCGCTTCAGGACGTCCTGCCGACCGCTTCTTGCGAGCCTGCCGTTCTTCTCCACTCAGAAACGCCCGGATCATGCGATAATCCTCAGAAAAACAGCAGATGGTTCCAGCCTTCCCATCCGGGCAAACTGTCAATCCAAGATCATTATAGACGGCCATGAGAGACTGACCAACACGGACAAACGCAAGTTTACGTCCCTCCTGAAGAGCAAGATCCCGCAATCGCCAGATCGCAGCAATACAGTTCCGCTCCGAACCAGCCGGATCGCCCAGACCAATGATAAACTGGCCCGTACGCAGGAACGGAATAGCCGCACGTCCGGCCTCATCATGCAGCAGACCACTGGGCCGACGACGCCCCAGCTCCTGCAACGCATGCGGAAGGCTGCGATAA
Source organism: Gluconobacter japonicus (assembly GCF_002723975.1). Taxonomy (GTDB): domain Bacteria; phylum Pseudomonadota; class Alphaproteobacteria; order Acetobacterales; family Acetobacteraceae; genus Gluconobacter; species Gluconobacter japonicus. The sequence continues at coordinate 139,289 of NZ_BEWO01000007.1, read as the reverse complement.
CGCTGCTCATTTTCTGAGTTCCACGCCTCAAAGCGGATGCGCGTCCGGCGCATTCCAAACCAGAGCGCGAAAAGCCCACACAGCGCAGAAATGGCTAGAAACCAGCGTCCGATCGCTGTGTGTGCGTCGTAAATCATTGAACGCCACCAGATAGGACCGAGATGACGTTGCAACGCTACCCATCCCACACCCAGCAAGCCCAGTGCCCAAAGCGACACCGGGGCCAGCATGGCGGGCGTCAAAGGCGCGACCAGGATCTGCGCGCGACGATAATAGCAGTTCCGAAACGGCGCGATCAGCAGCATTACCAGCCCAAGTGCAACCGGTGCCTCCCATGGTGCATGGCGCAGCACCAGCAGAACAACGGACGCCCCCAAAACACCAAGCGACACTTTCCATGCCAGTGCCACGCGCTGAGACAGTCCCAGCGCCAAACCGACCAAAGCCACACCGCTGACAGTCAGAAAAAGATCCGCAATCTGGGACACTGCAGCGCCCAATGAGGTGCGCAGGGCCGGCAATTCAGCTGCCAGAGCATAGAGAACCAGAAGAATACCTGCGACAGCCTGAACGCTTGTCGCAACAGTGACAGAGAAATCCGCTTCAGACTCCCGCACCACCTGGCTCGGCCGGATACGACGTGGCGCCTGCCCGGCCGACATAAGGGCCTGTTCGCCACGCAGAAACAATTCATGTCCTGCAAACATCAAGCCCGCCAGAACAAGCGGAATGATGTAATAAAAAAGACGGAACACCAGAATGGCGCTCATGATTTCCGGAACCGGAAGGTAAGGGCGCAGCGCCAGCAACATGGCACTGTCGAAAACGCCTAACCCACCGGGCACACTGGCAATCAAGCCAGCCGTGTAAGACGCAATATAAATGGCCAGGAATGTACCAAAACCAAAATGCGCTTCCGGTGGTAGTGGAGGCAGAACGCCATATGCAATCAAGGCTGTTGCCGCCATATCGGCGGCACTGACAGCAATCTGGGAAATCGCAATACCAGTCCGTGGAATTTCAATCGTGTAGCGCCAGATCCTGACATGACGACGCACACGGGACAGCACGACATACGCAGCCAAGACGCCCCATAGCCCTAGTCCCGCAAGTCTCAAAAGAAAGGACGGCAGATGAGACAGTACAGGAATCGCATGTGGCTCCAAGGTCAGAATACCTCCGACCAGAGCCATGGTTCCGAGCAGATACGTTGCCGAACAGAACGCAATAATCTGAGCAATATCGCCCGGCGCGACCCCCCAGCTGCGATAAAGCCTGAACCTGACAGCTGCGCCGGAAATCGCAGCACATCCAAGATTGTGAGACAGGACATAAGAACAGAACGCAGCAAAGGCAGAGCGCTGGAAAGACACCTTCGCACGCACATGCAGACAGGCCAGCCGGTCGTAAAACGACAGGATGAAATACGACAGAACTGTCGCACCTGCCCCCGCGATCAAAGCGCCTGAGGGAATATCCCCCAAACTTCTGAGAATGTCATGCAGGGAGAGATGACGCAGTTCACGCCAGATCACCACGACAGCCGCCACCAGAAGCACGAGCCCGACAACAGCGGGGGCACGCGTCAGCAGAAGTTGCCAGCGGCTTTTAACGCATCCGCTCTCACCCTCTTCTTCGAGAGCGAGAGCGTCATCCTGCCAGTCGTCTTCCCTGTGAGGGCACATCGGCGTCAGGCCTGAATGGCCCCGGTTACCGGACGGGCCAGCGCGCCCCGGATCAGGGCAACTGTCTCCGGCAAACCGAAGAGCGATGCAAAAATTCCGAAGCGTGGCCCCTCGCTCTGCCCCAACAGAACCTCGTAGAGGCATCCAAACCATGAGCGCAATTCAGACTTCTCAAAGTAGCGCTTGCCCACTTCGAAAACCACATCCTGCACTTCAAGCGGCGGTGTCTGAGCCGGAAGTTTTTCCAGTTCTGTTGCCAGATCCTCAAGACCCTTGCGCTCTCTCTCAGACGGATCGCGATAGGTCTTGTTCGGGTAAACCTGCTCCTGGAAATAGGTCAGAGCGCAACGAACCAGCTTGTCCACATACGGATGCGTTTCTGGAGACAGCGTCTCGTCATAGCGGCGGAGGAACTTCCAGAGTGTTTCTGGATTGTCCGCATTTGCGACGTTCGCAAGGTTGAGAAGTGCCGTATAAGATACGGGACTGGTCTCTTCCTGTCGTACTGTTCCACCGTGAATGAACCAGACCGGATTAGCCATCAGATCCACTGGTTCCTGCGTTTCAGCTTTCTGAACCAGTGTCAGATAGTCATCCGTCGCGCGCGGAATCACGTCAAAAAACAGACGTTTTGCGCGAGCAGGCTGCTGGAACATGTACTGCGCAAGGCTTTCCGGCGTGCCATAACGCAGCCATTCCTCGACAGACAGACCATTCCCCTTGGACTTGCTGATCTTCTGTCCCTGGGCATCAAGGAACAACTCGTAGGTCAGCCCGGCAGGCGGCTCCTTGCCCAGAATACGGCAGATCTTCGAGGACAGTTTCACACTGTCGATCAAATCCTTGCCGGACATTTCGTAGTCGACACCCAGAGCATACCAGCGCATGGCCCAGTCGGCCTTCCACTGCATCTTGGCATGACCACCCAGAACAGACGTTTCAAACGTCTTCCCAGCGTCGTCTTTCCAGACAACCGTCCCGGCATCCGGATCAACCTTGATGATCGGAACCTGCATCACCTGCCCAGTTTCAGGGTGGATCGGCAGAACCGGGGAATATGTTGCACGGCGCTCAGGCCCAAGCGTCGGAATAATGGTCGCGACGACTTCATCATGCACTTCAAGCATACGACGAAGCGCAGCATCGAATGTGCCACCGGTATAATAATCGGTCGCGGAAGCAAATTCGTAGTCAAAGCCGAAGCTGTCGAGAAACTGGCGCAGACGGGCGTTATTATGGGCGGCAAAGCTTTCGTATTCACCGAACGGATCCGGAATACGGGTCAGCGGCAGGCCAAGATACTTCGCAAGCATCTCCTGCTGAGGCACGTTTGTCGGCACCTTGCGCAGGGCATCCATGTCATCCGAAAACGCCAGAAGACGGGTCGGACGGCCAGTCAGAGCTTCAAAAGCCTGCCGAACCCACGTTGTCCGAGCGACTTCGCCGAACGTGCCGATATGCGGCAGCCCGGATGGCCCATACCCTGTTTCAAGCAGAGCCGGAATTTTCGGATCGCGCTCACCCACATGCGCGGCGATTTTTTTCGCTTCTTCGAATGGCCATGCTTTGGGCAGAGGCGCATCCGGTGCGAGGGACGGAAAGGTTTGTGAACTGGAATTGTGCATGATTACCGGAAAAAGTAGGCAGACACGTATCCCGGGTCAAGCAATACGAGCAGAAGCAGAGTTTCTCGACACGACTCAAATGGTGACGAAATATGTCAAAATCCATTTTTGACGACCCGGCTCTAGCCGCCCGCCTTTCCTTTCACGATCTGTTCCCGAAATCTCTCGCCCCCTCCGCACCTTCCCGCTAGACTGAAGGGGATGCCATCAGCTCCCTCTTTTCCGTCGCCATTTGATGCTCCCGCCCTGATTGCAAGGCGGGGCCTGTCGTCTCTTCTGACACCAGACGGAGAACTGCTGGATCTGTCCGCCGAAGACGCGCGGGAAAAATTATCGCAACTTCCCCCACCCCTTCTGGTGCACGGGCCAGCAGCTCTCCGGGCACTGGACCTGACACCTCTGTCACAGCCGGTTCCCTGGTTCGACCTTCTGGACCTGTTCCTGTTCGTCCTTCCAGCGACAACCGTGGCACCCACCCCACGAGGATTGGCCATTGCACTCGGGCTAACACCTCCCGAAACCGTAACGGCCGATCTTCTTCCTCTTCTATGCGAAAATCTTCTCAGCCGGTTGCGCGCCAAAGCGGACACCCAGGAAGGCGCGCGTCTTCGTGCGCTTCTGCTCCCCCTCACCCGCGCTGACTGGATCTGGAGTGGCGAAGTTGCAGACGCCATTGGCTCTGCCTCAGACCCGGGCAGTGCGCATCCTTTCGATGCCGTCCGCATCTGGAGACGCCTCCCCCGCTGGGAGGAAACAGCTCCTCGTCCTGCACCCAGCAGTCAACCCGTCTCTCCCCGTGCAGCACGCGAAAGACTACGTCAGATTTTAGGTGAAGGCGCGGAAGAACGTCCCGGTCAGGCTGATTTTGCATCAGTCGCAACATCCGCTTTTGAGCCTCGGGAAACGTTGGGTTCACCCAACGTCGTTTTAGCAGAAGCCGGAACAGGCACTGGCAAGACACTGGGATACATCGCGCCCTCAAGCCTCTGGGCCGAGCAGAATGACGGTGCCGTCTGGGTCAGCACCTATACGCGTCATCTTCAGCGACAGATCGAACAGGAACTTCATCGCCTCTATCCCGATGAGACCACCCTTCGGCAAAAGGTCGTCGTTCGCAAAGGCCGTGAGAATTATCTCTGCCTTCTGAACATGGAAGATCTTCTCAATACCGCCACATCCCGTGGAAACGACGGCGCAACAGCCCTCCTGCCCCTCGCCCTTCTTGCCCGCTGGGCAGAGGCCAGCCGCGATGGCGATCTGATGGGTGGCGATCTGCCGGGCTGGTTCGGGGAACTCTTCGGACACGGTACGCTCTACGGCGTTGCTGATCGACGTGGCGAGTGTATCCATGCTGCCTGCCCGCACTATCAGGCCTGCTTCGTGGAACACGGCATCCGCCGGGCAAGACAAGCCGATCTGGTTGTGGCCAACCACGCCCTCGTCATGTCTCAGGCCGCCTGGGCTTCCCTGGCTCCTCCGGGCCTGCCGGACGAAGACGCAGCCCCCACGCGCTATGTTTTTGACGAAGGCCATCATGTTCCAGAAGCCGCCGATAGTGCTTTTGCAACCGTTCTCTCAGGCCTAGAAGCTGCTGAACTGAGACGATGGCTCCTGGGTGCGGAAGGTAGCCGATCGCGCGCGCGAGGGCTTTTGCGACGACTGGATGATCTTGTCGAACGCATCCCTGCTATTGACGCCCCGCTGCATGCCGTCCTGCAAGCTGCACGCGCTCTTCCGGCTCCCGGCTGGAGTACGCGACTGAAAAGTGGTCCGGACGCTTCTCTTGCCGAAGAGGACGCTCCATCCCTTCTGCCACTGGAGGAACCCGAACTCGACAATCCTGCGGAACTGTTCCTTCAGGCCTTGGATCAACAGCTTAAGGCGCGCAGGTCTCAGAACCCGCAGCATGAAACCGGATACATCTCCACGGAGTGCGATCTTCATCCGACAAATGATGCCGTCCAAAAAACTGCTGAGGATCTTTCCCGTGCGCTCCGCCGCTTGCAGGAGCCGCTGATCCTTCTGACCAAACGGCTTGAAGCCCAGGTCGAAGATGATCCCGAAATGGAAGCCCCAACGCGCCAGCGGATAGAAGCCTTCATTCGTACACTTCATCGTCGCGCCATTAGTCGCGTGACAGGATGGGTAGGGATGCTGGATGCTCTGCAAACACCTCCGGAAGCCGACATCACACCCGTCCATATCGACTTCATACGCACCGAGCGATTGCCTCGAACCCGAGCTACTCAGGGTGACCACGATGTTGGGCTGTATCGGCACTGGCTCGACCCAACCATTCCATTCGCATCTACCATCCAGACACCGGCTCATGGCCTTCTGCTAACCTCCGCCACGCTTCGGGATCAAACTGGCCCTGAGGACGGAGAAGAAAGCTGGCATGCCGCCGAACTTCGCCTGGGCGCCACGCATTTCATGAAGCCGCCAATCCGGGCGTCGCTCATGAGTCCGTTCGACTACGCAAAGCAGACGCGCGCTTATGTCGTCACAGACGTCTCAGTTGAAATCGCGTCTCTGGCCCACGCCTTTCGTGCCCTGTTCGAGACTGCGGGTGGAGGCGCGTTAGGGCTTTTCACGGCAATCCGAAGACTGCGAGAAGTCCACAAACGGATTAGCGAACCGCTGGAAACACAGGGCTTCCCTCTCTACGCCCAGCATGTGGATGCAATGGATAACGCAACCCTGGTGGACGTCTTTCGCACCGAAACCCATAGCTGCCTGCTTGGAACAGACGCCATGCGCGATGGCGTCGATGTGCCGGGAGAAGCCCTGCGGATGGTAGTGTTTGAAAAAACGCCTTGGCCTCGCCCCGACATTCTTCATCGGGAACGCCGACGCCTGCTCTCGGAAGGCCGTCCTAGCGATTATGACGACCGCATCACCAGAATGCGCCTCAGGCAGGCTTTCGGCCGATTAATCAGACGAGGCGATGACAGAGGCGTTTTCGTCATGCTGGATCGCCGCATGCCTTCCCGCCTCCTCTCAGCGTTCCCCGAAGGCGTCGAAGTCCGACGCCTTAGTCTTGTGGAAACATTGAAGGATATTGGAGCGTTCTTGACCTCCCCTTCCTCGGTTTCTTCGGAAAACTAGAACCAAGCAAAGCATAAAAAAAGGCGGTGGAAATTCCACCGCCTTTTTCGTGTCTTCAGAGAGCCTGAAGATCAGAAGTTCACGCCTGCCTGAAGGAAGACGTAACGGCCCTGATACAGGTTGCCGTAAAGAGCGGCTGCACTGTTATCCGTTCCACCAGAAACGAATGGTGGCTTCTTGTCGAAGAGGTTCTGCACACCACCTTGGAAGTTCCACTTCTTCCAACGATACGTTACCGTCACGTCGTGAGAGAAGATGCCAGGGGTCTTGGTGCGACCAGAAGCAGAGCGGGCAACATCGCTTTCCGTATCGTTCCAGCGCATACCGCCCATGTAGCTCATCATGTACGTTACACCGAACGGACCATGCTGCCAGCCGACTGTCGCATAATCACGAACACGCGGATTGCCTGTGCCGTTGTTGTAGAACATGCGGCCAGCATAGTTATACCACTTGCCACCGACTTCGTTCTGCTGGAGATAGCTGACGAGCTGCTGGAAATTATTGGTCAGCGACAGGACATCATGGGATGTAACGCGGATACGGTAGTCAAGATCGAAATCAATACCACTCGTCTTCAGGCCACCAATATTGTCATACAGCGCCGTCACGGAGTTCAGCTGGTTTGTGCTGCCAACGCGGGTAATGTCATTGCAGTATGACGTGTTTGCACCCGTGTAGCACTGGTTCATGATGTACTGGCTGCTCAGATAAGAAATCATGTTCTTGAGCGTGTAGTGCCAGTATTCCACGGAAGCCGACAGGCCCGGAATCCAGCGTGGAGTAACTGTCGTACCAAACGTGTAGGTCCGACCGGTCTCAGGCCTCAGCTTGCTGTTGCCACCGAAAAGTGTCGGAACCTGACTTGAAGAAGCAGAGACAAAGTTGCTGCTGTTAATACCCTGTCTGGCGCAGTTTGCAGCAACAATTGGCGTCATACCACCGTAGGTACCAACCTGTCCGCTGTCACATGGATCCGTGGCGGATGCATATCCTAGGGACTGACCACCAAACAGCTCATAGACGTTCGGCTGACGGTAAGACGTTCCTAACGTCGCACGGAAGCGGATGTCCTGGACCGGAGCCCAGTTAATGGACGCTTTCCAGTTCTTGGTGCTACCAAATGTATTGTAGGATGAGTAACGGCCCTGACCGTCAATCGTCAGGTCCTTGGCGAGGAAGGCGTTATGCAACAGCGTTGCCTTACCTTCCAGGTAACCTTCAGTAACGTTGAAGCCGCCACCCGTATAGGACGCGGAGTTCGTCAGCGTGTTGCCAGCCTGCACCATCGCATCAGGATGATATGCCAGCTGCTCACCACGATGCTCCATGCCCAGCGCGATACCAAGGTCACCACCGTTCTTCCACGGCATGTGAACGACATGGTTGTTATTGATACGCAGGTTCAGGTCGCGAAGCTGGTAGTAGTAATGATCATGCGACGTGTAGTTTGAGTACTCGGCAGCCTGCGGAGACAGCTTGTTGAACGGATTGGAAAGCGTGCAACCAGCGGCTGCATTACAGACCGACGGGTTATAAACCAGCGCACTGTCCGGATTGCCGGGTTCGGCAGCGGCGAGGCCATAGGTATCGAGAAGCCTGGAGTAGTTACCAACACCGGATGTCTGGGACATGACCTGGTTCCACCCGTAAGTGTAGGAGAGGTCATATTTCCAGCCGTGGGTGATCTCACCCTCAGCACCAATCTTGGCCGTATATGTATCGGTTGCAGTCTGGCTGACGCGGTTTCCCCATTCACCCAGACGCTTGTACATCGTGGCATCTTCGCCAAGCGTATTGTACGGCGCGCTGCCCGGAATGGTAATGGCGACTGGCATCGTTGACGGATAAATGCTGCCTGACACCGGAATCGGCGCCATTTCCGCATTTGAATTACGATGCGAGTACAGGAAGTTGCCATACGGCGTGAAGTGACGGTTCACATCATAATGTGCGTCAAACGACAGCGTGGCATCCTGAAGGGAGTTTGTCAGATTCTGATCGTTGCCGTAATTGTAACGATCAGCCTTACTGAAATTATGGAACGTGCCATCACCATTCGGAACATTATCCGCGCTATCGGTAATAAAGCGTCCGGCAGTTGGAATGGATGACCCGTAAGTCGGCGAACCACCCGGCGCAATCAGTCCGGAAACAACCGGATTGGCCCAGTCACGGCTATTTTGACGGATCCCGCTCTGGGTCATGTAAGAACCAGAGATCGTGACGTTGCCCTTGCCATGATCGAAGTTCCAGCCTTTGTAGCCGGAAATCATGCCCGTTTGGCCATCGCCACGATCAGTAATGCCACCACGAACCGTGATGTTCGCGTCATCCAGATTATGCTTCAGCTTGATGTTTATAACGCCCGATACAGCGTCAGCACCATAAAGCTCGGACCCACCATCCTTGAGGATTTCGACGCTTGCCACCTGATGAACGTTGATGGTGTTCATGTCGAAGCAGCTGGCAGAACCATCCATGGCAGCGCGTTTGCCATCAATCAGGACGAGAACACGCTTCTGACCAAGGTTGCGCAGATCAATACAGGACACGCCGGCCGTGCCATTTGTCTGGCTGTTCGTTGTTCCTGAAGAACCAACGGATGGCAGACGCTGCAGGTAATCACCAAGCGTGGTGGCACCCGTTTGCTCGATCTGCTTGCTGGTCACGATCTGGACCGGATTGGCATTCGAGTTATTGGACGTGCTCAGAGCCGAACCGGTGACAACAACACTTTCCTGCGTTGCTGAATCAATGGAACGGACGGCATGGCTTCGGTTGACCGCTACAGGCGCATTAAACTGCGGAGCCGCTACGGGACGAATCACCGATGCCGGTGCTGTTGTTGCAGGCGTCGCAGCAGAACGCACCGGACTATGGGTCACAGTCTTGTGGCGCACATGTGAGGACGTATGGGTGCTTTCGGTTGCAGCATGAGCCACGCTCGAAAGCGCTCCCATCCCCAGCACCGATGCGCAAAGTAACGTATTGCGACGCGATACGATCATAGTGAAACGAAATCCTTCTAAAGGCGGTGGAGTCCTTTAGACAGGTCGTTACGCAAATGTCACCCCAAGTTACCGTGGTTACGGGCGTAACATGATAGTTCTGTGACAGGCGTTGCATAAGGGTCACATATGCGCCCTGCACATATCAAAAAAGGCCGCCCCACCTGCGTGGACCGGCCTTTCCTGTAATGTTCTGACGCAATTCCCGCCCCTGAAACGGGGCGAAAATCAAGTGCGATCGGATTAGAAATCCATGTCGCCCATGCCGCCCATTCCACCCGGAGCGGCCGGAGCCTTCTTCTCTGGGCGTTCGGCAACCATAGCTTCCGTCGTGATCAGCAGACCACCCACCGAAGCGGCATCCTGTAGAGCCGTACGGACAACCTTCGTCGGATCGATGATGCCAGCAGCAACAAGGTCCTTGTACTCAGCGTTCTGAGCATCAAAACCGAAGTTGTAAGTGTCGTTCTCGAGCACCTTGCCAGCGATCACGGCGCCGTCTTCACCAGCATTCTCAGCGATCTGACGCAGCGGCGTCTGAAGTGCCTTGCGAACGATCTCACCACCGATGCGCTGGTCATCGTTGTCGAAGGTCAGGCCCTTCAGAGCGACAGAAGCGCGGGCAAGAGCCGTACCACCACCCGGAACGATACCTTCTTCAACAGCAGCGCGGGTTGCGTGCAGCGCATCGTCAACGCGGTCCTTGCGTTCCTTCACTTCCACTTCGGTGCTGCCACCGACGCGGATGACGGCAACGCCACCAGCCAGCTTGGCCAGACGCTCCTGGAGCTTCTCACGGTCGTAGTCAGACGTCGTTTCTTCGACCTGCGCACGGATCTGGTTGCAACGACCCTTGATGTCTTCGCTGTTGCCAGCGCCTTCGACGATCGTGGTGTTTTCCTTCTCGATGTGAACCTTCTTGGCGCGGCCCAGCATGTCGAGGGTAACGGATTCCAGCTTGATCCCGATGTCTTCGGAAATGACCTGGCCACCCGTCAGGATCGCGATGTCTTCCAGCATGGCCTTGCGACGGTCACCGAAGCCCGGAGCCTTGACGGCAGCGATCTTCAGACCACCACGCAGCTTGTTCACGACCAGCGTGGCAAGGGCTTCGCCATCAACGTCTTCAGCGATGATCATCAGCGGACGACCAGACTGCACAACGCTCTCAAGCAGCGGCAGCATTGGCTGAAGCGAGGAAAGCTTCTTTTCGTGGATCAGGATGTACGGCGCATCGAGATCGGCCGTCATCTTCTCCGGGTTCGTCACGAAGTACGGGGAGATGTAGCCGCGGTCGAACTGCATACCCTCGACGACGTCGAGTTCCGTGTGCAGACCCTTGGCTTCTTCAACCGTGATGACACCTTCGGAGCCGACCTTCTGCATGGCAGAGGAGATCATCTCACCGATTTCGCGCTCACCGTTGGAAGAGATCGTACCGACCTGAGCGATTTCCTCAGGGGACGTCATCTTCTTGCTGTTCTTCTTCAGCTCTTCAACAACAACGCCAACAGCCTTGTCGATGCCGCGCTTCAGGTCCATCGGGTTCATGCCAGCGGCAACAGCCTTGGCACCTTCACGGATGATAGCCTGTGCGAGAACCGTGGAGGTCGTCGTGCCGTCACCGGCGAGGTCGTTCGTCTTGGATGCGACTTCGCGCACCATCTGAGCGCCCATGTTCTCGAACTTGTCAGCCAGTTCGATTTCCTTGGCGACAGAGACACCGTCCTTGGTGATACGCGGCGCGCCGAAGCTCTTGTCGAGAACAACGTTACGACCCTTCGGGCCCAGCGTTACCTTGACGGCATTCGCAAGAATATCAACGCCACGCAGCATACGGTCGCGGGCATCGGCACCAAACTTTACGTCCTTGGCAGCCATGTTCTTATCTCCTGTTGAGGTCTTTTAATGAGAGGAAACGGGGACGGCTGTTCAGCCGATCACACCCATGATGTCGCTCTCTTTCATGATCAGCAGCTCTTCGCCGTCGATCTTCACCTCGGTGCCGGACCACTTGCCGAACAGCACCTTGTCACCAGCCTTGACGTCGAGAGCCACGATCTGGCCCTGCTCGTTCCGGGCGCCTGGGCCTACGGAAACGACTTCGCCTTCGGTCGGCTTGTCCTTAGCGGTGTCAGGGATGATGATGCCGCCAGCGGTCTTCTCTTCACCAGTCAGGCGACGGACCACAACGCGGTCATGCAAGGGACGAAAAGTCGTCATGGATTGCTCCATTTTAGGCCGTGCCCTTCTACAAAGCGACGCGGCCGGGTTACGCGCTCAATGACTGCAGCGCAGTTAGCACTCCCACATCGAGAGTGCCAAGAGAGGTAGTCCCAACGACTGTTTTCGTCAAGAACCATCATCCTTCAGGGAAAAAATTTTCTTGCCGTCCAAAAGGGTTTTGAGGCGCTTCTTCTCAAGAGAATCTGCCATTTTTTGCCCCTTAGTCCGCCCGAATAGACGACGATTGGTTTCAGCGTCCTTCGCATCCTCAACAGACTTGCGGCGTTTGCGTTCCCGACGGAGATTGATGACGTCGCTCATGGCACCTGCCTTTCCGGCGTTACAGAGACTGGACAGAAATCAATGGACCACAAGCATTCCCAAGAGAAGACCGAAGGTCACATGATCCGCCTCAAGGCGGCTGACGGACATGAATTTGAAGCCTGGGAAACCGGCTCCCCCGAGTCCCCCCGCTCGATCGTTGTGGTACAGGAAATCTTTGGCCTGACCGGACATATCCGGGAGGTCTGTTCGGAACTGGCACAACAGGGTTTCCATGTCCTCGCCCCGGCTTTATTTGACCGGGTCAAACCCCATACGGTTCTCGCCTATAACGAAGCAGGCCTGAAGGAAGGCCTGGAGTTTCGCAGCGGAATTTCACCGGACCTGATCCAGCAGGACCTCGCAGCCTGTGCCGAAAAACTGCGTGAAAATGATGATCAACGTCCTGTGGGTGTCCTTGGCTTCTGTTGGGGTGGCCTGATCGCCTGGCTTGCAGCAACACGGACGCATCATTTCAATGCTGCCGTTGGCTGGTATGGCGGCGGCATTGCCAATCATTGCGATACGGCTCCCCATTGCCCGACACAGCTTCATTTCGGCGGTGAAGACGCATCCATTCCCCCAGCCGATGTTCAAAAAATCCGGGCAGCACGCTCTGAAGTGGAGGTTTTCCTCTACGATCAAGCCGGTCACGGCTTCGGTTGTCCGGAACGATCCAGCTTTAATCAGGATGCACGTGATCTTGCCTGGAGCCGAAGCGTTGCCTTCCTGAAACATCATCTCAAGAGAGCATAACGTCCGTAGCGATATAACGACACGGACCTCTTTGAAGCATTCCTACCCTATTCAGGAGTTTTGATTATGAGCAGCAATCCGCTTGAAGCCGATCCAAAACGCGATGCCGCCATCCGTCGTGAAGCCAAGCTCCTCTGGGAAGCCGACGGCAAACCTGACGGCGGCCCGGAAGCCTATCTGGACAAAGCAACAGATCTGATTTCCATCAAAGGTGTACCGGAAGGCATCCCTGTTGAGGACCTGCCGCCGCCAGAACTGGCCGATATCCAGATAGAGGATCCGAGACTTCAGGAAAATCTTGGAGAATTTCCCGAGCGCAGTACGGATCAGGGTGATCAGCGCCACTTCCCCGTTGCAGACCGGAAAGAAGAGCGCGAACTGATGAATGATCCCAGCACTGATGCCGGTCAACCGGGATATGCCCAGATTGATGAAAAGCAGGAAGGTCCCTGATCACCGTCCCTGTTGCCGCCCGTCTGAAAAACGGGCGGCAGACACATCAGACCTTCTTCAGAACACGACCTGCAACAGCATCCAGCTTGGCGACCAGCGCCGGGTCACGCTTTTCAGGCGCAGTAATGATCGCAAAATCGAGCGCACGCTCGGCGGAAAGATCCAGCGGGCGCTTCTGCCCCAGAACGGGAATCACAGCCTTCACGAGGCGACGGGCATTATCCGCATTCCCCTTCATGACCTTCACAACAGCCTCGACCGTGACACTGTCATGCTCGGTGTGCCAGCAGTCATAATCCGTGACCATCGCAACCGTCGCATAGGTCATCTCGGCTTCACGGGCGAGTTTCGCTTCCGGCATGTTGGTCATGCCCACGACCGAACACCCCCAGGACCGATAAAGCTCACTCTCGGCACGCGTTGAGAACTGCGGGCCTTCCATGACGATGTAAGTGCCACCGCGCGTCACCGGAATATCGAGCTTGCGGGACTCCGCTTCCAAAACATCCAGCAGACGTCCGGAGACCGGATCAGCCATGCCAACATGCGCCACACATCCCGTCTCAAAGAAGCTCTTTTCGCGCGCAAAGCTGCGATCAATGAACTGATCGACGAGCACGAAACGGCCCGGTGGCAATTCTTCTTTCAAAGAACCCACAGCTGAGAGCGACAGAATATCCGTCACACCCGAGCGCTTCAGAGCGTCAATATTTGCACGAAAGTTAAGACGTGACGGCGGGATCGGATGCCCACGACCATGACGCGGCAGGAAGACGCATTTTACGCCTTCGAACGTTCCGAAAAGCAGTTCGTCGGATGTTTCGCCCCAGGGCGTTTCAACCCGGCGCCATTCCTTGTTTTCCAGACCATCAATATCATACAGGCCAGAGCCGCCGATGACGCCGATAACCGGCTGAATTTCTGTTTCCGAAGACATGAGTGTTCAATCCGCCCCTGATGAACATGTTTGAGGATCGTTCAGGAACACGAGACCGAAGTCCTGCGCAAGCCTCTGCTGCTCAGCCCGGTGCAAAAAACGGTTTCATATTTACGAAGCGGCAAGACACTCTCTGCCATCATCACGCCACAGAGCCGCAGCAGACATGCAACCAACCAACTGTTCGTATCAAGCGCGATTTGCTAGGACATCCCACGTAACGTGATTTTGTACCCAGGATGGTAGGGGAGAGAAAAATGGACCAGATCAGCCCCGATTTTGCTGAACTCGTTCGCCCGGATGTGCCTCATGATACGCTAAAGCGTGAGGCGAAAGCCTGGTTTGAAACTCTCCGGGACCGGATCTGCGCGTCCTACGAGCAACTCGAAGACGAGGCCGTCGAAGGTTGCTCACAGGTTCTCCGGGACCGCACGGAAGCCGGTCGCTTCACCCGTACCGCATGGAGCCGACCGGAAGGTGGCGGTGGCGTCATGTCCGTCATGCGGGGCCGTGTCTTCGAGAAAGTGGGCGTCAACGTCTCCACGGTCTGGGGTGAGTTCTCTCCCGAATTCCGCAAAAACATTCCCGGTGCATCGGAAGACCCACGCTTCTTTGCAACAGGCGTTTCTCTCGTCGCGCACCCCTGCAATCCCCATGTCAGTGCCGCGCATTTCAATACGCGCATGATCATCACGACCAAGGGCTGGTTTGGCGGCGGTGGCGACATTACGCCAATGTTCCCTGACAGCGCCGAAGCCCGCAGTGACGCGGACTACTTCCACAAGATGTTTGAAGCCGCGTGCAACAAGCATGATCCGGAACACTATCCGCGCTTCAAGGAATGGTGTGACCGCTACTTCCATCTCCATCACCGTGACGAACCCCGCGGCCTGGGTGGCATCTTCTACGATCAGTTCTCGACCGGCAGCCTGGAAGGCGACTTTGCCTTCACAAAGGACGTGGGGATGGCTTTCCACGACGCCTACCCCGCCGTGGTCCGCCGTCGCATGTTCAATCCCTGGACAGAAGCAGACCGGGAAGCCCAGCTCATTCGCCGTGGTCGCTACGTCGAATTCAATCTGCTCCATGATCGCGGAACCCTGTTTGGCCTGAAAACAGGCGGCAACACGGAAGCAATCCTGATGAGCATGCCACCGGAAGTCCGCTGGCCGTGATGCCCCATTCTCCGACCCGCCGTGACTGCCTGAAAGGGCTGGCCCTGCTCGGTGCCGGAAGCGCCATACCGTTGGCGGGGGCTCAGGCCGCAGATATTTCTGATGCCCGCCTCCTCCTTGGTGGAACACTGGCCTCCATACAGGGTCAGTTTGCAGAACTGGCCGCGGGCGTCATTTCTCATACGCTAGGCCTGGATGCACCACTCGAAATCACACCTGACATCGGTCAGGATGGTGTACGGGCGGCAAACCTCTTTGACGCCAATACGGCCCCCGATGGCAGCACAGCCCTGATTGCACCGGGAAGTGTTCTGCTGGCCTCACTCACGGGCGATTCACGCGTCCATTATGATTTTACCCGATGGACGCCCCTGCTGACGGCTCACACCACAACGGTGGTCATTGCCCGGGCAGAACTGCACAAAACTCTTAAAAGCCGCCTCAAAGGCTTTTTCCACGATCATCCTGTTCGTCTCGCCGTGTCACGGCCAACAGGGACGGAACTTGATGCATTGCTGGGCCTGACCCTGCTGGGTCTGCGCCCCATCCCTGTTTCCGGCTTTGTTCGCACGGAGGATGCGCTGGACGCGTTGGCCAACAACCAGGTCGATGCCGTGCAGCTTCTTCCCTACACACTCGGGGTTCCGGTTGAGGACATTCTGGCCAAACTGCCCCCAGACACGGTCCCGCTTTATCATACAGGCGATCTGGCCGAGACAAGCGCAAACAGCATTCCGAACTTCCTTGAGGCCTATCAGCAGGCCCGGAGGCGCCCGCCAGAAGGCGCGCTCTACAGAGCATGGCAGGCAGTCTCGGCCAGCACCTATACAGCCCTGACTGTGGCACTTCCCATGTTGACGCCGCCTGATTTGGTCAAAAGCTGGCAGAAAGCCTGTTGGGATGCGGCTGTTGATCCGACCGTGCACCGCTGGGCAGAAAAACACCATTTCATGCTGGCTGCCGGTGATAACGCTGCTCCCTTCCTGTCCCGCGCCACACCAGACATAGGAGCTATCCTCGCCCTGAGGCGCTGGATTGCCATGAACACACCGCGCTGGAGACTGGGGCAGGAAACACGCCCGATCTGAAATCTACTTCCGTTTCGTACGCAGCAAAATCCGCACGGAGCCATGATTGGCGGCGTGCGGATGCACAACAGCAAGCACCATCGGGCGAATATCCGCCCTCTGAAGCCACAGCGGCAGTTCACGACGGATCAGGCCGCTCGTCGCTCCACTTCCCAGCCCGGTCACAACCTCGACACAACGCCAGTTTCTGGCCTTGGCGCGATGCATGAACTCGATCAGGCGATCAAAAGCGTCCTGAACAATATACCCATGCAGATCCAGCTTGGCATCGACCTTGAGATTGCCACGCGAAAGACGCTTCCAACTCGTATCATCCAGCCCGGGTGCACGAACCCCAATGCGGAGATCCTGCGCTCGGGTCCGGCGAACCACCGGGCGCGCAAGCATCGCCCCAAAAGACAACTCCCTTTCCGGCACCGTCACAGCGGCCGACAGAGCCTTCATCGGCTTTGGGTCTTCCTTGATCTTCTGGGAAACGGGCTGCGGCTCAGGCTTCGCGCGAGCAGGATGCATGGGAGCAATATCGCGCACGACCATGCGCCACAAAGCCACTTCCTCCTCCTTCAAAACCCGTTTTGCCACGCATGTTTCCTCTGAACCGACCCTGATCGCGCAACCCGCACAAACCTGCGAAACGTGTAACTGCTTCCATGGCTCTCGAACAATGGCAAAGGCCAAATTTCCTGACCTTGCCTCATCGGAGACAATCCCGTCTGATATGACCGGATGGGAGCATGATTGAATGGATATGACGGATCTGGCTCAGTTCTGGGCCAAAACAGACATGCAAACCGGGGCTCTCCACCCCATGCATCCTGTCCTCGCACATTGCCTGGATGTGGCAGCCGTTGCGATTAGCCTGCCGGAAAGCATGCTCCCTCTTATCAATCATCAACCTCTGGATCGGCGGCTTCTAGGCTTTCTCGCCAGCCTGCATGACATCGGCAAACTGGGAGCAACCTTCCAGTTCCTCCGCCCGGACCTCTGGCCTGCAGCTCTTGGCCATACTCCCGCCGCCCTCCCTCCAGGTCCACGACACGATGCTGCGGGCTTACAGCTTCTGGGACAACTCAGTACTCACCCCGTGTTGCGAACCCTTTTCCCGGACTGGTCAGTAACGGAAAAACTCCGGATTTTCACAGGGGTTGCCGGTCATCATGGCAAACCGGTCAGCCGAGCCTACCAACGTCCTGCAAACCTGATGTCTCTTGGAGAAAAAACTCTGGAAGCAGCCCAATCCTTCCTGACCGTCATGGCCTCTCTTTTCCAGCCGCCCCCCTTCCCGGAAGACATCACGGAAGCAGCCATGGACAGTCTCGCCTGGCGCCTCGCGGAATATCTCCCGATAGCAGACTGGATTGGTTCAAACCATACATGGTTTCCCTATATCAACCCCCAGGACCTGAAAGACCCCTCCGCCTATTTCTGGAACAAAGCCCTGCCCCAGGCCCAGAAGGCCGTTCTACAGGCAGGACTTGGGTCTGTTCGCACCACGCCTTTCCAGACAGCAAAGACTCTTCTGCCCCACCTCGAAAAGCACGCCCTCTCCCCATTGCAGCACTGGGCTGAAACCGTCCCACTTCCTGATGGACCAACGCTCATCGTCATTGAAGACATGACCGGGAGCGGCAAAACGGAAGCGGCCCTGATTCTGTCCCATCGGCTGATTGCACGCGGCCACGCCAGCGGACTTTTTCTGGCTCTTCCAACCATGGCAACAGCCAATGCAATGTTTGATCGTGTCGCTGCGGCATACGGGAAAATGTTTCATCCCCTGGATCGGCCATCCCTTGCGCTCGCACACGGAAAAGCCCGCCTTTCAGAGCGGTTCACGCAAACAATCCTTTCGGAAAAACCGTCTTTTTCAACGCCAGAGCATCAGAAGCAACCCGGCGAGGCCGCCTGTTCCGAATGGCTGGCCTCGGAGAACCGGCGCGCGCTGCTGGCGCAGGTCGGTATCGGCACCATCGACCAGGCTCTCATGGCCGTCCTGCCCGTCCGTTACACGACCGTCCGACGGCAGGGACTAAGCAACAAGATCCTGTGCTGTGACGAAATTCACAGCTTTGACCCATACATGACTGAGGAAATGAAGGAACTTCTGACTCTTCACGCCTCTCGTGGCGGCTCAGTCATCCTTCTCTCCGCAACCCTGTCCCATGCCCTCAGAACCACACTGGTGAACGCATTCCGCAAAGGACTGGGTCTGCCCGGAACGACTCTGCAGGACACGCATTACCCTCTGACCACACTGGTCTCGACAACCGCTCCCCCTATGGAAACGCCCTGTGAACCACGTCCCGGGCTGGGCAGAACCGTTACAATCAACCGGCTTTCAGACCCGGACGAAGCTGAAGCCCGTATTATGAACCTCGCTAGCACCGGCGCTGCCATTGCATGGATCCGCAATACCGTTGATGACGCCATCGCAAGTGCCGAAGCCCTTCGTGCCAGAGGCGTGAAAGTTCAACTGTTCCACGCCCGTTTCGCCATGGTGGACCGACTTGCAATCGAGCAGGACATTCTTCGGAAGTTTGGCAAACAGTCGTCCCCCGAAGAAAGGACTGGCGTTCTCGTTTCTTCGCAAATCCTGGAACAGTCTCTGGACGTGGATTTTGATGCCCTCATTACGGACCTTGCCCCCGCTGATCTCCTGATCCAGAGAGCGGGGCGCCTCTGGCGTCATCATCGCAGCAATCGCCCCCTCAGTTCCCCGCAACTGGATATTATTTCCCCGCCCCCTGTTTCGGATCCGGATGCAAACTGGATCCGCCGTGTCCTGCCCGGAACAGCGGCCGTTTATCGAGATCCTGCCCTGCTCTGGCGCACGGCTCGCGCGCTATTTTCACGCAATATTCTCCGAACCCCCGAAGACGTTCGTCCGATCATTGAAGAGGTTGCAGACTCAACATCCCCTGACAGCGTTCCCGCTGCGCTTGAAAAAGAAATGCTCACCACGCAGGGCAAAAATATCGGCGCCCAGGGGTTGGGACGACAGACGGTTCTGAAAACGGGCGAGCCCTATGATCCCGGAACAGGCCAATGGGATACCGACCTGCAGGCCCGCACACGACTGGAAACCGATCCAACAGTTGTGGTCCGCCTTGCGCTTCTCAAAAACGGCATCATTCGCCCTTACGCAGACGACGACGATCCCGCACGGGCATGGGCACTCTCTGAAATCCGCGTGGCCCGCAGACGCCTGACATCCTGCTCTCCCCCGGAAGGCCTACAAACCGCCATTGAAACCGCCCGTGCCTGCTGGCCCCGCTGGGAGCGGGAGGCCGTGAACGACATTCTGGTCCTTGTTCTGTTTGCGGCGGAGGAAGGTGGATTTGAAGGGACCGCCTGCGACAAAGATGACAATGCTTTGAGACTCCAGTATCATAAAGCCACTGGGTTAATGTTCCCCGCATAAGCGGGGATGAACCGTTCTATTTCCTACCTTGGATAGGTGCTTTAACCCGCGTTCCCCGCGAAAGCGGGGATATTTTTTAAGTTCTATTTTCTACCATGGATTATCAATATTGCTTTCTAGGGTTTGTTCTGTCACCTTTCGGAAATGAGGTGGCTCAGCTTTGATTTCAGCCTCTACGCTGAACCACCCCCGCAAACACAAGGAGATTTTATGCACCCCGCATCTGAAACGACCTTCCATCACATCCTTCAAGAGGAAAGATCAGGAAGGAAGCCGCTATCCAGCTTAACGCCTTTACCCCCTGTTTCGCAAAAATATTCTCTCTTCCATTTGCTTTATATCCTAATCCCAATCAGTATTCTCTTTCTGACCTTCCATGCTTTGGAAGCATATGTTTCTACTATCAAAATAAGCGCGAATATCTCCGTAATTTTTCATACTCACGGAATTTCATAAATGTTTGATTTGATAAAAACATCCTGGATTCCAATCCGACGAAGATCCGAAAAGACGGAGATTATCCGTCCTTCCCAGATTGTCGAAAATATTGAGACCGATCCAGTTGTTGACTTCGATTGGCCCCGCGTTGACTTCCAGATTGCCAGTATCGAATTCCTGATCGGGCTATTGGCAACGGCTTTCCCGCCCGCCACTGAACGGAAATGGCGTACTCTCTGGCGCACCCCTCCCACACCGGAGGACTTGGAAGCCGCATTTGAGCCTATGCGGAAAGCCTTCAATCTGGATGGTTCTGGCCCCCGTTTCCTCCAGGATTTCGAGCCCCTCTCAAATGGTAGCGAACCCATTGAGCGCCTTCTGTTCGAAGCCCCCGGCGAGCAGACGATCAAGAAGAACATGGATCTTCTCAACCATAGAAACCGCGTGCAGCGCATGGGGCGTCCAGCAGCAGCCATAGCGCTCTACACCATGCAGTCCTGGGCCCCCTCAGGCGGCAAAGGAAACCGGACCGGCCTTCGCGGAGGAGGCCCCCTTATCACATTCGTAACCCCATCCGACCATGACGCGCTTTGGCATCGGTGCTGGGCCAACGTGCCACTGGGCACTCCACCCAGCGAAGCAGATCTGCCCAAAGTTTTCCCTTGGCTGGTCCCAACGCTGACCTCAGAGAAAAACCTTGAAATCCTTCCAGACCTGAATGCGCACCCCTTACAGGCCTGGTGGGGAATGCCACGTCGGATCCGGTTCAATTTTGAAGAGCAACCCAATGCCCGGTGTGACATCACGGATGAGCCGGACGACGTTCAGGCAACAGGGTGGTGTCAGCGCCCTTATGGCGCCAACTACAACTACTGGGCGCCCCGTCACCCCCTGACGCCAACCTACCGTCCGGGGAAGGACAAGGAACTCCTGTTCCAGCATCCGCAACCGGGCGGCATTCGGTACCGGCACTGGCTTGGATTAGTGGTCCCGACAGAAACATCTTTTGAAGCGCCAGCCATCCGCACCTGGATCAATGACCGCCAGCCAGATCTGGACGATGGCGACACTCCCCGCCCGATGGATCGCTTTTTCGCGGGCGGCGCAGATTTCGACAACATGAAGCTCCGCAGCTTTGCCGAAAGCCATTTTCCTCTCCCCCGGGCCGCCACGCCTGAAGACCAACTCCTCGTTGACGACATGGCACGCAGGCTTGTTCAGGCCTCCACCCTCGTGGCCGATACCCTTCGCTCAACCGTACGCGCTGCTCTGTTCTCGGCAGGAGCGACGGTCAAATTGGATGCGTCTCTTTTCACCTGCCTGCGCGAAGAGTTCTGGAACCGCACGGAACCAGCATTTTTCGAGCATCTGACCCAATACAGCCAGAACCCGACAGCGGCACAGGACCAGACCTGCCATGACTGGTTGGCAGATCTCCGTCGTGTCGCGCTGGATCTGTTTGACGAATACGCTCCCGCTACGCCGGATACGGACATTCAGGAATGTATTCAGATTGGGAACGGCCGTCGCTGGCTCATCAGCACCCTGTACGGACACTCCAAAGACGGGAAGCAGCTTTTCGAGTTCCTGAAGCAGCCGCTTCCGCCCAAAGCCCCCAAAAAGAACGGGACAAACCATGCGTCTTGATAAGGAAACAACCGAAACCTTCGTGACATGGTGGCGAGACCTGTATCCGACCAATCCTGATCTTCAAACGGGTGGTCGGCGCGCCGTTAGCGCGCGCCTGCGGCGATGCGGCTCTGTCTGGGATATCATGATGGAACCCGCGTTCGCCTCTCTGGTGCGTCAGTTCCCAACCGCTCCGTCCCCCGAGGAGTTGCCCGCGCTGGCTCTCACGATGGGCGTGCTCGCGCATGTTCGGACAGAAACACCCACGCCAAAAGCACCGGACGGCCAAAAGGCTTTTCGAAATGCCGTTGCCCGGGAAGTCGGACCAACAGACTTCGGCGGCTCCCCGAATGAAGTGGCAACCTCCGCAAGATTCAAACCCAATCGATTGGAAAAGCTGCTGGAAACCCGCGATCCAGAAGAGTGTCTGACAGCTTTCCGCCGCCTTGTGCGCCTGGCCAACGCACCGCTCAACATCCGCGATCTGGCACACTCCCTTCTTCGCTGGCCGGCAGAAGATGCCGCCGCAGACCGTATCCGCACCCGCTGGGTGCATGACTACTGGGGCATTGGCTCTCAGAATCCCCTCTCCGCCCTTCCCGCCGACGCCCGATAAGGACATTTCCCATGAGCCGTTTTCTTCAGCTTCACCTTCTGACGTTCTTCCCCCCGTCCAACCTGAACCGGGATGATCTGGGCCGCCCCAAGACGGCCATGGTCGGGGGAGCCAACAGGCTTCGACTGTCTTCACAAGCCCTCAAGCGTGCATGGCGGACTTCTGAAGCCTTTGAAGCAACGCTTGAACACCATCTTGGCAAGCGCACCCAGCGCATGGGACAGGACATTCTGGATCATCTGATTGCAGCAGGTCAGGACACTAAAAAAGCCACCAAGATTGCCCGTGAAGTCGCAAGTATCTTCGGCAAACTCAAAAAGGAAGAAACTTCAACCGCGATCGAACAGCTTGCCTTCATTTCCCCTCGTGAGAAGGCAGCCGCTCTGGAACTGGCAGATCGCATGGCGGGTGGTGAAAAGATCGACCCAAAGAAAGAAGCAGCCTCCGTGCTCCTGCGGGCTGATACCGCCGCAGACATCGCCCTCTTCGGGCGTATGCTGGCAGACAATCCTTCCTTCAATCGCGAAGCCGCAGCGCAGGTGGCTCACGCCATCACAACGCACAAAGTCTCCATTGAAGACGACTACTATACCGCCGTTGATGATCTGAAGACGTCCTCCGAAGATGCAGGCGCAGGCTTTCTGGGTGAAGCCGGGTTCGGGTCAGGTGTGTTCTACCTGTATCTGTGCATCAACAGGGATCTTCTGAAGACCAATCTTGGCGAAGAAGACGATGGCACACTCGCCGCCGCCACGCTCGGCGCTCTGACACGAGCAGCCGCAACCGTCGCCCCCAGCGGCAAACAGAACAGCTTCGCCGCCCATGCCCGCGCCCATTACATTCTGGCTGAAAAAGGCAACCAGCAGCCGCGCACACTGGCTGGGGCCTTCGCCCAGCCAGTCACCGGCACAGACATCGTGGGCGCTTCCATCGCCCAACTCAAAACTTTCCGGGATCAACTCAACAAGGCTTACGGCCCCGGTTCTGACGCACAGGCTGAGCTGGTACTGGGCGGCGATGGAACACTGGAAGAGATCGTCACCTTCGCGCAGAAGGCCTGACTTTCATGCCACGCTATCTGACCTTCGCCCTCGTTGCGCCGCTCTCAGCCTTTGGCGGCGTGGCAGTCGGGGAACGGCGGGACGGGTTTGATCGCCCGGCTCGCTCGGCTGTTCTGGGACTGGTCGCCGCCTGCCTGGGCCTGACGCGGGAAGACCTCCGCCAGGACGATCTGGCGCGCGATTACGGTCTGGCGCTTCTCTGCCACGCTCCCGGCCAGTTGCTGACGGACTTCCACACGGCCCAGATGCCATCCGCCCAGCGGAATACGCGCTTTTACACCCGCGCTCAGGAACTTGCGGTCTCAGACCTGAATACAACGCTCTCCCGACGGGACTACAGGGCCGGAAGCTGGCATCTCGGCGCCCTGTGGCAACGCAGCGAAACACCCCCATGGTCTTTGGAAACTCTGGCACAGGCCATGCATGAACCGGCTTTCACACCATATCTGGGGCGCAAATCCTGCCCGCTTGGTCTGCCCCTGGCTCCTGACCTCCAGAGCCATGACACTGCCGTTTCCGCACTGCGCGACCGCTATCGGCATGGCCCTGAAAGCAGAGTGTCGATCGGACGTTCATCTTCTTCCCCAACAGCGCCTCAGGAAAGCACAACCCTGCGTCATGCACTGGCCCGAACGGCTCCGAACCGCAGGCACTGGGCTGAGTGGGATCGCCTTGCAACCACGCCGGACCAGAACCCCGAACACACAATGCGGCACATGATCGTCATGGATCAACAGGATGCCGAAACCCATGGCGCGCCTGATGACACCGTCCAGACCGTCTTCCGCAGAGACCAGCCACGCTCCCGAACCCGCTGGCAGTTTGACCTGAGAGAGGAGGCCGTCATGACGGTACCGGTTCTGTGATGTCGCTCTACCTCTCCCGGGCACGTCTGAGGCGGGACAGTCAGGCGCTTTCGGCCCTGTCCAGCCTTCTCCTGCCACACGACGCCAGCGCCCAGATCAAAAGCGGACATCACTTAATCTGGGCGTTGTTCGGAGACACCCCCGAGCGAAACAGGGATTTTTTGTGGAGACAGGAGGAGCCGGGCAACTTCTATATCCTGTCCGAACGTCCACCCGCAGACCCACACGGCCTGTTCGAAATCGACGAACCCCGACCGTTTGAACCCAATCTGCGCCCCGGCGATCAGTTAGAGTTCAGACTCCGTGCCAACGCCACCATCAGCCGTGCTCTCCCCGGTCAGAAGCGGGGCAAGCGACATGATGTTGTCATGGATGCGCTGCACCATATTCCTGGCAAACAACCATCAGAAAGTGGCAAATCAACCCTGCGCGCCGAAGCCCGCCTCGCCCTTGTTCAGGACGCTGGCGCAGCATGGCTCACACGCCAGGCGCAGGAGAGAGGCTTCTCGCTTCCCGTCCCTCCACGGGTGGACAGCTACGATACCGTTGTCATCCCCCGAACGCTTCAGCAGAAACCTGCAACCTTTGGCGTCATGGAGTTCGAAGGCATCCTGACCGTCACAGACCCTGAGCTTTTTCTGACCAGCCTGCGCAATGGCCTCGGACGAGCCAAGAGCTTCGGCTGCGGCCTGATGCTCATCCGGCGGGCCTGGTAAGACATCATGACGGAGCGGCCGGTCCCGGGGCTCCCACCGCCCCGCCCTATTCCCATCCGGGAACGGTCTTCCATCCTGTTTGTTGAAAAAGGACGGCTGGATGTTCTGGATGGTGCCTTTGTCATGGTCGATGAACGCGGCATCCGCACCCACATTCCCATTGGAGGCCTGTGCTGCCTGATGCTCGAACCCGGTACCCGGGTCAGCCATGCCGCCACAGCCCTCGCCGCCCGAGCAGGAACGCTCCTGATCTGGGTCGGGGAAGCAGGGGTACGCCTGTATGCTTCCGGACAACCCGGAGGCGCTCGCGCAGACCGACTTCTCTATCAGGCAAAACTGGCTCTGGATGAAACGGCGCGCCTGAAAGTCGTGCGCCAGATGTACGTTATGCGTTTCGGCGAGGAAGCTCCAGCCAGACGGTCCGTCGACCAGCTTCGCGGGATCGAAGGCACCCGCGTTCGGGAGACCTATCGCCTTCTGGCCTTGCAGTACGGCGTAAAATGGGAGGGGCGACGCTATAATCCACAGGAATGGTCATCCGCCAACGACATCAACCGGGCTCTTTCAACAGCTGCCTCCTGCCTGTACGGCATCTGCGAAGCCGCTATTCTCGCAGCCGGATACGCTCCCGCAATTGGGTTCCTTCACACCGGGAAACCCCAGAGCTTCGTCTACGACCTCGCCGATATCGTAAAATTCGAAACCGTAGTTCCGGAAGCATTCAGAGTCGTCGCAGCCCTTGAGAAAGGCCGCATGCTGGACGGCGAGACCATCACGAACGTGACGGGAACCGTCCGCCGGAGATGCCGGGATGCCTTCCGCCGAACCAGAATTCTGGAACGTCTTGTCCCAATGATCGAAGACGTTCTCTCCGCAGGCGGCCTCTCCCCTCCCGAAGCACCGGAAGAAGCCATGCCCGTGGCCTTTGAAGACCCGGAAGGATTGGCCGATGCTGGTCATCGTGGTTGAAAATGCCCCACCACGCCTGCGAGGACGGCTTGCCGTCTGGCTGCTGGAAATCCGTGCAGGCGTTTATGTCGGAACTTATGGTAGAAAAGTCCGGGAAATGATCTGGCAACAGGTCTGCGCCTATATCGACAGCGGCAATGCCGTCATGGCCTGGGCCGCCCCGAACGACGCTGGATTTGAGTTCGATACCTGCGGTGCAAACAGACGTTGCCCCGTAGATCTCGATGGATTTCGCCTGGTCGAATTCGGCCCCGAAGCAGCCCTCCCCCTCCTGCCCGGCCCTCTTAATTCTCCCAACCGAAACAGGCGTTAGAAACCCTTTGAAAATCGGTAGCTTTTTGAAGTGGAAAAATTCCCTTCTTAATCATAAACTTGCACACAAGAGTGTTCCCCGCACATGCGGGGATGAACCGACGGATTTACCGTTACCTGTTGGGCCGAAAACGTGTTCCCCGCACATGCGGGGATGAACCGAACAATGCCGAGTTTAGGCGTAACGTTTGACTGTGTTCCCCGCACATGCGGGGATGAACCGGCGTTTCACTTCTCTTGATAATGAGACTCGGGGTGTTCCCCGCACATGCGGGGATGAACCGGAACCCAACTATATCAAACAGGCTGCGGTCTCGTGTTCCCCGCACATGCGGGGATGAACCGCCGCATCAAGGACAAGTTTCTCTCTGAGTGGGGTGTTCCCCGCACACGCGGGGATGAACCGGCTACTGTCGTGAACACGCTTCACCTGGCTGGGTGTTCCCCGCACACGCGAGGATAAAGCGTCAGAACCAGATCTGTAATACCTGCACAAACCTTACTGCCCGTCCCACATACCCTTGCAGACAAGGAGACATCCCATGAGCAAACTCACAAAAGAAGAACGGGACAGCCTACCTGACGATGAATTCGGGCTCCCTGAAAAACGGGCCTATCCTGTCGATACCAAGGCACGAGCACGCAATGCGAAAGCCCGCGCTACGCAGGAGTTAGAACGGGGGCTTCTCACACCGGAAGAGCGGGATGAAATTGACCGTGCCGCAGATCGAAAACTGAACGAAGACTAGCCAGAATCAAAAACGGCTCCGGATCACTCCGAGGCCGTTTTCTCTCAACACCTAATCAGTTCGCCTGCGCCGCCCGCAGCGGGGCATCAGCAGGAACATCCTTGAGCGGAATCCCTTGATACTTGCCCGTCAGGGTCTTCAGGAACGCCACGATGTCTGCAACATCCTGGTCGGTAATATCATGATCCGGCGTTTCGTAACGTGCCATGGCACGCACAGCAGCATCCAGTGTTTTTGCTGATCCGTCATGGAACCAAGGACCGGTCAGTTCAACGTTCCGCAGGTTCGGCACCTTGAAGCGTTCACGATCAGACGGATTGTTGGTGAACGAGAAGCGTCCATCATCCGCAGCCGTCAGCTTGCTGTGACGGTCTTCGAAATATGGCCCTTCCAGGCCCAGAATTTCGTAGGCATCCCCACCAACCGCAACACCACTATGGCACCCTGAGCAGCCAATCGCCTTGAAGCGCTCATAGCCGCGCTTTTCCTGCGCCGTAATCGCGTCTGCCTTGCCTTTCAGGTACAGGTCAAAGCGGCTATCAGGCGTAATCAGCGTCTTTTCATACTCGGCAATCGCATCGGTCACGGTGTTCTTGGTAACATCGTCAGACCCGTAAACAGCCGTGAACTGATCCGAATAACCCGGCTCTGCCCGCACGCGATCCGCCACAGCAGTCCAGTCATGCGACCCCATTTCCAGCGGGTTCATGACCGGGCCAGCAGCCTGCTCGGCCAGATCCTTGGCACGACCATTCCAGAACTGCCCGATATTGAAGACGGAGTTATAAACCGTCGGCACATTGATCGGGCCGGTCTGGCCGTTGATGCCAGTCGCAGTCGTCTGATTGTCCACGCCGCCCTTGTCCAGACCATGGCAGCTTGCACAGTTAAGCTGGCCGTTGCCGGAAAGCTGCTTGTCAAAGAACAGGGTACGGCCCAGTTCGGCCTTCTTCCAGTCCACGGCAATTGTTTCCGGGATCGGCTGAATGACTTCACCACGAAACTGCGGCGCCACATCCGTGCTGGCATAATAACGCTCGCGCTGGTCACGCACCCATTTCAGAATATCCGCACGCTGCTTCTCGTTCAGGTGAGCGTGCGGATGCATCGTGAGATAAGCGGCCGGTGGCATCCGGTTCTGTACAATGACTTCTTCGATACGCGAAAGCTGTTCAACGGAAGGCGGCTTGCCTTGCTGGAACGCTTCGATGATCGGCGCAAATTCAAAGTGACGCTGCCCCTGTTCCAGATCCCGGTTCATGATCTGATTGGCCAGCGGGAGTTTGAAATAGAACGGAAGATCGGCATTCCGCGTGTGACAGTAATCACAGCGCACTTCCTGAAAAGCTGCAAACGCCGTCATGGCAACAGGGTCATGACGTGTCGGGCTATTGGCTGGAAGCTTGGGCGCGCCAGCATGATCGAAATGCTCAAGATAGGTGACTGTACCGCCCCAGGCGACAACGCCCAGTGCCACCAGACCGGCAATTCCTTTGGTAAGTGTGCTGCGACGCACCGCAAATCTCCTCACTGTCACGATATCGTGAGATTTGGAGACTGTAACAGAAGAAGTCAAAACGATTGATCCTGTCAGACACACAGGTCTGACCGATCATTCGTCCTCCCAGTCTTCCTCCGGCGTGCCAATGGCAGCCCGCAGACGCTTGCGTGCAATGTTGACGTAACGCGTATCTTTCTCGACCCCGATACCCGACAGCCCCTTGCGTTCTGCGGCAATCAGGCTCGTGCCCACGCCCATAAACGGGTCAAGCAATACACCGCCAGGCTTCAGACCATGCAGACGGATACAGGCTTCCGGTAGCGCGATGGGAAACGTGCCCGGATGGCTGAACTTTTCTTTACGACTCCGAACTGTTTCATAAGGAATAAACCACGTATCGCCACGACAGCGCCGGTCCATCTCGTGCTGCCTACGGGAGATATTGCTCTTGTCCGTAAAGGGGACGCCCGCATCCAGCCGAGCCACTTTCACGTCGCCCTTCTTGGTCAGATGGAAGATGTGCTCATGGTTCCGGTTCACGAAGCGCGGCGAATTCAAAGGCTTGAAATGCCCGTACGTGATCTCACCCACCGAAATTGACTTGATCCAGGTGATATGGTTCTGGAGCACGAACAGCTTCCGCAACCGGGACATCAGTTCAAACGGAAGCCAGGGCTGAGATGATGAGCCCGCGATATTCAGGAAGAACGATCCATCATCCTTCATGATCCGCTTCACGCTGGCACAGACGTCTTCCATCCAGTCCAGATAGGCATCTTCAGGCAACTGGTCCTGATAAGTGCGGTACTCGATACCCAGATTATACGGCGGGGATGTGACGACAATATCGACACTCTGCGACGGCATCCGCCGCAGAACGGTCGTGCAGTCTCCACGGATCATCGTATGGGCGCCGAGCGTCTCCCGGCGGCTACGGATCATGGGGCCGAGGAATCCGCAGGAGGACGTGGCAGCAGAACAACCATCCTGCCCCCTTCATGCAGATTACCGGCCACATACTGGGCAAAAGCACCCCATCCGGTAAACAGATCGGCCCGCCCTGCGCCTTTAATGTCCGTCCCGATATCCTGTGCAAAGACCAGATGCTGCCATGGCGCAGGCTGACCTTTGGCATCCGGCAATTTCGTCTCGATCCAGAGCGGGGTCGCGAACGGAATAACAGACCGGTCAACAGCAACAGACCGACCAGCCGTCAGCGGCACGCCAAAAGCCCCAGTTGCGCCCTGAGCAAGACTGCCATCATCGCGACGGAAAAAAACGTAATTCGGATTACGCTCCATCATTGCCATCATGCGATCCGGATGCGCTTCCAGCCAGCCGCGGATGCTGTCCATGCTGACGGCCGAGGACGCCAATTCGTTATCCTGAACCAAAACACGGCCCAGCGGCACATAAGGCTGACCGTTCTTCCCGTCGTAACTCATCCGGATCTGGGAACCATCAGGAAGAAGCAATCGACCCGATCCCTGAATTTGCAGGAAAAACAGGTCCACCGGACTTTTCAGCCAGGCAATTTCCAACCCCTGCCCGTCCAGCGCGCCCTGGTCAATTTGGGCACGATCATAATATGATTTGAACTGACCATTGTCCCAGCGCCCAGTAACCATCTGACCATTGGTAGCCTTAGTGCGAACAAGATCTTTGGGCCGCCCGTAAACCGGGGTTTGATAGGGGCCACCGCGTGTCAGAGAGGCTTCGATCTGTGGCTCGAAATAGCCTGTGTAGAAGGCATTTCCATCAACAGCATAAGGCTGGAACCATGTCTGAACATAGCTCCGGGCATCCGTCGTGGTCTCAAGAGCCGCACAGGCTGCAGACCAGTTCCCCGCTTCCCGGCCATAGGGCAGTTCGTCCGCGCCCCCCAAAGAGGTTTCTGGCGAAAGCTGCATGACCCGATGACAGTTCTGCCGCAGAACAGGCAGAAGAGAGGAAAAATTCTCCCTTTCCCAGCCTGCGAGAGCATCAAAGCTGGTCGCTGTCAGGGAAAGGGGAGCGGATGTCTCATTCTGTGTGGCGCAGCCCGCCACGAAGGCAAGCGCAACCAGTGTCAGCAGTTTTTTCATGATGCGCGTATATAATCAGGCCGGACAGGATGCCGCCAGACGCCATTGTGTTCCAGAGGCCCCAAACTCGCGTTCGAACAGCCACAGATCATGGAACTCGGTCACGGCATCCGTGCCCTGTACTGGCTCGCCCTGACGATCCGTCAACATGTTCACCTGACGCGACACAATCCGTACTTCGATTCGACCGGTCTGCGTATTGGCGTCCCCGGCAACAAGCATCGCATCCAGAATAGCCATGCTGTCGATACCACGAAGATCACTACGCTGCGTCTCACCGGCTTCCGTTCGTGCGTTAATCGCAGCCAGAAACGCCTCTTCTGTCTCCGGTGTCATCAGCCCTGACAGTGCCGCCCGGTCTCCAGCAGCGAAAGCCGGAACCACCTGACGGAAAATAGTCTCGGCGTCTTTCAGGAAGCCCTGCGGCGTGAAACTACCATCAAGCTGCGTCATCTGCCCCAAAATACCCCCCACACGCGTAGCTGGTGCGGGAATGTCATAATCGACCTGAGCAGCAGGCTCGGCTTGCCCCTGTCCGGCAGCGGCCGGAAGAGGCGGTGGCGTCTGGCGCGTCTGAGCCTGTCCTGCCGCTCCCGGGAACACAGGGGGGCGTGCCTGACGTACACCCTGCATCCCGATACGACGTCCCAGCACGCGATAAAGCCGGAAACCCAACGCAACCGCCAGAACGGCCAGCACCACGATGTCCCAGGGAAAGTCGTGGCCAGTATGACCGATCAGGGCGGACGGGAGATGAATGTCGTCAGAAGACATGAAGGTTATGTTTCACGCAGATCGTTAAGGTTTCTATTCTCTTACAGATAGGGCGACCGCGGCCCAATCTCAACCTCATGCATGCAGGAAGCCTGTCTTGGCGTGCATGACACATCATGCTACCGCCACTGTATCGCAATCGTTCCATTGCTATCCGCCTCGCGGATCGGGAGACCGTTTTATGTCCGAGACCATCAACGACAACGCCACGCAAAATCTTGACGGCGCTCCGCCGCAGATGCCGCTTGCTGTCAACCTGCAGTACACGAAGGACCTGTCCTTCGAAGTCCCGGCTGGCGCTTCCATTTTCGCAACGCTTCGCTCCGCCCCACAGATTTCCGTCAACATCGACGTTCAGGCAAACCGCCTCGAAGAAGAGCAGCCGGTTTATGAAGTGGCTCTGGCCGTCCGCGCCGAAGCTGCTGAACCCGCAGCAGAAGAAGGTGGCAAGGCTGGCCGCACGGTGTTCATCGCCGAACTGACCTACGCCGCTATCGTGACGCTGGGCAACGCCCCGCAGGAACTCGTCGAGCCGATCCTGCTGGTTGAAGTTCCGCGTCTGATCTTCCCGTATGTGCGCTCCATCATCAGCGACGTCACCCGTGACGGTGGTTTCCCGCCGGTGGTTCTGCAGCCGATCGACTTCGTGGCCCTGTGGCAGGCCAAGCGCGCCCAGCAGTTCCCGGAGCCAGCTGGCGAAGCCTGATCTTTCGATCAGTAAGGCCCGAGCCGTTCCAGCGGATCGGGCCACTCCACTGCACGCCAGTTCTTTTCGGTCAGGCGTGCAGCGATGGCCTCTGACAGACAGAGCGCCCTCACCCCGGACAGACTTTTCCTGTCCTGTTCATCCAGCGCCTCCATGAAGGCGTCTGCCGTTTTTCCGGAATAAAAAACAACGGCCTCGGCTTCGTGCCTCAACAGGGCCTCCCGAGCGGCATCCGTAAGCCTGACATTTTTGGTCACGCCATAAACGCTCACCCGGGATGCATTCAGTTCTTCTGCAAGATCCAGCCCGTAGCCTTCGCCGCAAGCCAGCAGGAGTGAGGGACCGGTCAGATTATGACTATGGCAATACGCAGCGAGAGAACACGCATCACCATCTGCCGCCTCGACCCATTGAAATCCCATATCGCGAGCACGGGCAGCGGTGCTTGAGCCCACAGCGACAATACGCTGATCGCGCGGCCAGTCCTGCAGCGCGACCAGTGCATTCGCACTGGTAATAGCGACAGCAACACATTCCCGCACCGCTATAGGCGCATAAGCCCGAACATCCAGCATTGGACAGGCGATCGCGTTCCATCCAAGACGCCGGACATCCTCCAGCGTGCCCGTCAGACCCGGTTCAGGACGCGTTACAAGAACGGCCTGTCGCTTCATGGTCAGGCGCGGATCATCTCAGCGAAAATGGCAGCAGGCGTATCCCGGCGCAGTTCCTCGGCCAGTTCCGTTCCCATGCGGGCGGCCTCCAACGGCGCGCCAGCAATTTCGCGACGAATCAGGAATGTTCCATCTTCACTGGCGATCATACCAGTCAGCTTCAGAACGCCATTTTCGATGCGAGCATAACCGCCAATCGGTGTCCGGCAGGAGCCATCAAGCTCAGCCAGAAGAGCGCGCTCCGCCGTCGAAACAGCCCGGGCTTCCGGATCTTCGATCGCGGACAGCAGTTCACGCAGTTCCGTATCACTCTCACGCACCGTCACACCCACAATGCCCTGCCCCGCAGCAGGCAGCATTTGATCCGGCTCGAGTACGATATCAACGCGGTCTTCCATCCCGAGACGGCGCAGACCAGCAAGTGCCAGAAGCGTAGCATCACAAGCGCCAGCCTGAAGCTTGTCCAGGCGGGTCTGAACATTCCCTCGCAGCAATCCGAACCGCAGATCCGGCCGGCGACTCAGCATTTGGGCCTGACGACGCACAGACGCACAACCAATCAGAGCACCTTCTGGCAAGCAGGCATACGGATCAGATGGATCGACCTTGAGCGTCCGATCACGAAGGATGATCGCATCACGCGCATCTTCCCGCTTCAGCGTACAGGCCAGAACAAGACCGGGAGGCAGATTTGTTTCAAGATCCTTGAGGCTGTGAACCGCAAAATCAATCCGTCCAGCCACAAGTGCTTCGTGAATTTCCTTGGCGAACAGACCTTTGCCACCAATTTCCGCCAGGCGCTGCGTAAGATTACGGTCGCCCTCAGTGCTGATCTGATGCTCCTGAAACGCTCCCATGTCGCGCAGGACCGGGCAAAATCGCGTCAAACGGGTCAGGAATGTCCGTGTCTGCCAGAGCGCCAGCGGAGAGGCGCGTGAGCCAACTCTGAGCGGGAGTTTGCGCTGACCGGAGGGGCTGGCGGCATGAGATCGGCGGACGGCTTCCGCCGCGACCTTTTGGAGGGCGTCGGAAGACAGGACGGAAGCATTCATGGACGGCAGCTTTAGCTCATTCACGCGGGGCTGTCATGATGAGAGAGACTCGGTCATAATGCATGGCATGTCCGACCCTGCTGCATTGCGCCCGCTTCTGGCGATCGAAACGTCCTGTGATGACACCGCCTGCGCCATTCTTGCCTATGATGGCACCATTCTGGCCGAAGGTGTCCTCTCCCAGAACGATCATGCCATTCTGGGTGGCGTTGTTCCCGAAATTGCAGCTCGTGCGCATCTGGATGCCCTGCCCGCACTGGTTCAGTCCGTTCTCGCCAAGGCCTCCCTCACACTGGCAGACATCGACACCTTTGCAGGAACAACCGGACCCGGCCTGATCGGTGGCCTGATTGTCGGCAGTTCCTATGCAAAAGGTCTGGCTCTTGCCCTCGGGCGCCCCTTCATCGCGGTCAATCACATCGAAGGCCATGTCCTGACGGCACGACTGCCCGCGCTTGACGCTAACCTTAAGTTCCCATTTCTGACGATGCTGGTCTCTGGCGGCCATTGCCAGTGCATTTCCGTGGAGAAGACCGGGCAATACATTCGCCTCGGAGGCACCATTGACGATGCCGCTGGTGAGGCTTTCGACAAAGTTGCCAAAATGCTCGGCCTCGGCTGGCCCGGCGGACCCGCTCTTGAAAAACTCGCCGCAGAAGGCCGGGATGATGCCTTCGCCCTGCCCCGTCCGCTCAAAGGACGCGAGGGATGCGACTTCTCGTTCTCTGGTCTGAAAACCGCCGTCAGCCGTCTTATCGAACCGCAGGGTTCCGGCGCACTCCCCCGCCAGTTCGCCGCTGATGTTGCCGCATCCTTTCAGCGCGCCGTTGCCGACGTCATGGCAGATCGTGCGGAACACGCGCTCACCATGGCGCCGCATTCCACGGCCCTTGTCGTGGCCGGAGGGGTCGCGGCGAACCGCACGCTACGCAGCGCGCTCGAAGCTGTTGCCGACCATCATGGCATCCCCTTTATCGCACCGCCCCTACGCCTCTGCACGGATAACGCCGTCATGATCGGCTGGGCCGCCCTGGAACGTCTGCATGCAGGCGAACAGCCACACGAAATCGACGTCGCCGCACGTCCCCGCTGGCCTCTTTCGGAACGCCAGCCCGCCACCGCATTGTCCTGACCCCCAAGCCGGAATACAGAACCCTTGAACTACCGCCACGCCTACCACGCGGGAAACTTCGCGGACTGCATCAAACACGCGATCCTTCTGGTCCTTCTGAAAGCCCTCGCCCGCAAACCGGCAGGGTTCTGCGTTCTGGACACACATGCCGGCTGCGGACAATACGACCTCTCTTCCGAGGAAGCCCAGAAAACCGGCGAGTGGAAAACAGGGATCGGCCTCCTGGAAGGTTCGGAAGACCCTGCGCTTCAGGAGTATCTGGCAGCCGTACGGGATCTCGGGCTGTATCCCGGCTCCCCGGCTTTCACACGCCACGTCCTGCGCCCGCAGGATGAACTCATCGCCTGCGAACTGCACCCGGAAGACGTTCGCCCTCTGCGTCGTCTGTTCCGGGATGACCCACAGGTCTCCATCCATCATCGCAATGGCTACGAGGCCCTACGCGCACTCCTGCCACCGAAGCATTTGAAGCGCGGTCTGGTCCTGATCGATCCCCCGTTTGAAAAGCTGGATGATTTCCAGCAATGCGCGCAGGCCGTTTCACTTATCCGCAATCGCTTCCGCGCCGGGATCGTGGCGGTCTGGTATCCGATCAAACATCGCACACCCGTCCGCGCCTTCTACAATGCCCTGACCGATGCTGGCATCCGAGACATCATCGCCTGTGAATTCCTGTTGCGCCCCGCCCTCGACCCCTCTCGCCTGAATGGATGTGGAATGCTGGTCGTGAACGCCCCATATGGGTTTGAGAACGAGGCCCGCACAGTTCTGGAGGCTATGAAAACCGGACTGGCTACAGAGGATCGGGAAGACATGCAGGTGCATATCGAACGACTGGCCGAAGAATGAGCATGACGGATCGCCATATCGCCGTCATCGGAGCAGGTGCCTGGGGAACGGCGCTCGCCTGTACCGCAGCACGGACAGGGGCGAATGTGACACTATGGATGCGTTCGCCTGTTGCCCCCGATGTTCGGGAACTCCCTCGCCTGCCCGGTATCCGCCTGCCCGATACAGTGCACGTCACGGGAGAATTTCCCACACAGGCCGATCTGGTCCTTCTGGTCGTCCCTGTTCAAACCGCACGGCAGGTCTCGACCTCACTGGAGCAATCTTTAACCCCCGGAATACCCGTCATCACCTGTTGCAAAGGACTGGAACAGGGCACATCCCTTCTCCCCCTTGATGTTCTCGCCGAAACCATGCCCGGTCGGCCAACAGCCGTCCTTTCCGGCCCGAATTTCGCCATTGAAGTCGCCCAAGGCCTGCCCGCTGCCGCAACGCTCGCCAGTGCGGATCTGCCGCTTGCCCAGCATCTGGCCAGTCAGCTTAATTCCTCGTCATTCCGCCTCTATGCCAGTGATGACATTGCCGGTGTACAGCTTGCCGGAGCTGCAAAGAACGTTGTGGCGATAGGGGCAGGCATCGTCATCGGCGCGGGGCTTGGTGAGAATGGACGCGCCGCCCTCATCACACGCGCTGTCGCAGAAATCGCCCGTCTGGCGGAAGCGCTCGGCGGTCGGGCATCCACCCTCGCAGGCCTCTCCGGCGTTGGCGATCTGATCCTGACCTGCACTGGCCGTGGGTCACGAAACTACAGCCTGGGCATCGAACTTGGGGAAGGACGCTCACTGACGGACATCCTCGCCTCCCGCACGACCGTGGCTGAGGGTGTTCTGACAGCTCCGGCACTCGTGGCTCTGGCGCAGAGCCTGAACGTTCAGGTGCCTATCATCGAAACCGTGACGCATCTGCTGTCAGAGAAGCTGACGATCGACGAAGCCCGGTCCCTCCTGCTCGATCGCCCGCCAACGGTGGAATAGAAATCTCTTTCAGGTTCAGGGATAAACATGAAAGCCTCATGGCACGCTTTCCTGACGACACTCGTTTTCTTTCTGCTTGGAATAAGCATCAGTGTGCTGGACTTCGTCGCGACAAAAGAAAATTTGTTCGGCAATTCCCTTTTCTGGGAATGCATCGCTATTGGTGCACCATCCTTATGGATAACGTTCTTTTTCAGCAAAAAGTCGATAGAGCCCTAACGCCTCTGAAGCCCGTCTCCAGAAGCCGCGTCAAACAAACAGTCCCGCAATCACTGCACTCATCGCATTGGAAAACGTTCCAGCCACAACTGCCCGGACAGCCAGCTTCGCTACATCCGTCCGTCGACGTGGTTCCGCACTCCCGAACGCGCCGATCAGAATTCCAATCGTGGAAATATTAGCAAACCCACACAGCGCAAAAGACAGGATCGTAATGGTTCTGTGAGACAGAGCATGCGCTTGGATCATCGGCGACAGATTCACGTAAGCCACAAACTCATTGAACGCGATTTTCTGACCCAACAGGCCACCCGCGACATTGCATTCCGCCCAAGGAACCCCGATCAGCCATGCGAAAGGCGCGAAAACCATTCCCAGAATGCGGGACAGAGACAGCCCAACCATGGCGAGCAGCCCATCTGTCAGCGCAATAATTCCCACAAACGCAATGAGAACCGCACCAACGGCAACGGCAATCCTGGCCCCGTTCATCGCGCCTTCGGCCAAAGCCTCGAACATGCTGTGATGGCCATGATCGGCCCCGGCAATTTCCGTGCTGGCATGCCGCGGACCGGGGAACAGCACCCGGGAAAACAGTATACCACCCGGAATAGCCATGGCAGACGCTGCGAGCAGGTTCTCCATCGGCACACCCAGAGACGCATACCCGGCCAGTACGGACCCCGCGATAGAGGACGTCCCGCTACACAGAACGGTCGCCAGTTCTCCCATCGACAATCCAGCCAGACAACTCTGAAGCACGATGGGCATTTCGCTTTGCCCGAGAAAAATCGTCAGAACTGCGGAGAAAGATTCAATCCGGGTGGTTCGCAAAATCTTGGCAAGCCCCCCACCAATCAGTCGGGACAAAAACTGGAGAACGCCCCAGTGCTGCAACAGCGCCAGAAGGGCCGCGACATAAACGATTTCAGGCAGAACTTTCAGGGCAAAAACAAAGCCACCATTGCCCAGCACATCCGCCATTCTGGGCCCAACGAGCCCACCAAACAGAAAAGCGCTTCCCTGGTCGCCGTAAGACAGCACTTTTGTAATACCATCAGAAACCAAATGCAGAAGATGCGCGCCCATCGGAACCCAGAGGATCACGGCAGCAATGGCAACCTGCAAAGCGAGTGCCCGCAGAACGAAAGCCCAGTCGATTGCCCGACGGTTCGTAGAAAACAGCGCGCCAAGACAAAGAAGACCGGCCATGCCGATCAGGACGCGCAGGATCACGAACAGAAGCTCCCTTTCAGAGACAGAACGGTTCCCAAACTGTCTGCATGACAGCGCCGTGTCCAGCCCTCCTCTCGCGTCCGACGCGTTATGCCATTACACTCATTCAAAACGAGAGGGAGAAACCCATGTCCTGCGCCTATGACTTCCACCTGCCGGGCCTGTCAGGTGAAACCATCGACCTCTCCGCCTATCGTGGCCGCCCACTTCTGGTGGTCAATACAGCATCAAAATGTGGTTTCACGCCTCAATATGAAGACCTGCAACATCTCTGGTCTCTCTACGGGCGAGACAAACCTGATGGACTGATGGTTCTTGGCGTCCCGTCAAATGATTTTGGCGAGCAGGAACCAGGATCAGCGGAAGAAATTAAAACATTCTGCTATCGGAATTATGGCGTGACTTTCCCCATGGCCGCAAAGGCTCATGTGAAAGGACCAGAAGCCATTCCCCTTTTCCAGTGGCTTCGTCAGGAGGGTGGCTTCCTTTCGCGCCCACGCTGGAATTTCTACAAATATCTGATCGGCCGTGACGGTAATCTCACCCGCTGGTTCACGCCGCTGTCAAAACCGACTTCGGGACGGGTAGAAGAGTCCGTCCGCCGGATTCTTCTCGATCACTGATCCCGCATTATTCCGGAATCTCGTCCGCGCAAGAACCTCTTCAATTAGCGCAACATTCCGGAGATCAGCCTTGAAGACAGTATCAAACACATCTCCAAGAAGCGGCACCACACCAACAGCCGCTTCGATTCCGACATTCAGCAGCATCTTGCGAACAATGCGCCTTCCAACGCCCATCCGATGGCCTTCCCACACGATGTAAAGTGAAAGAAGCGTTCCAAACGCAAGCCCACCCGGAACAAGGCCCAGAATCGTATCTGCACCCGCCCGCAGGCGCAGACCGGGAATGCGCACCGCAGCATTCAAAATCCAGGCAAGGCGCCTCAACTTCTCCAACTTCTGCATGAGGTCTTCGGTGCTGGAGGGAGACGTAGTGAACGAAGTTTTGGTCATGATACAAAACAACACAGCAACGGGATCGGAAGTTGCGTCTTTTTCCTTGACGCCATGCACTCAAAAACGCCAGCTTCATGACAGCAATATGACAGGAGGCTTGTCATGACGGTGTCTGTTCTGCGCCCTATTCTGCCGCTACTGGTCGTTGCCGCTCTCGGGGCACTCACGCCGTCTGTTGCCCATCACGTCTCAAGCTTTCTGGGCCTTCCCGGCATCTTCTGGGCCAGTGTCATGTTGACTCTGGAAATCGTCCTGCTCTGCATCGGGCTGGCTGCTGTTCGCCCGAGCATGACCCGCCCTTCCGAGAAGCTGTACGCCCGGGAAACCGTTCTGCGATAAAAATCGTTCCTTCTGCCCTCAGGAGGATATGTTACCTGCTGACGGGATAGGCTAGAGACGGGAAATGCTTCGCAATTTCCTGACTGTTGGCAGCTGGACCATGCTTTCGCGTGTTCTGGGCCTGATCCGTGACCAGCTTCTCGCAGCGTTCCTGGGCGCAGGCCCGGTGCAGGACGCGTATCTGGTCTCCCTGCGTCTGCCCAACATGTTCCGGCGCCTCTTTGGCGAGGGTGCGTTCAATGCCGCCTTCGTGCCAATGTTCACAGCGAAATATGAAACAGAAGGCCGAGCGGCTGCCCTGCGTTTCGCGGGACAAGCCCTTTCGGCCCTTATCGCATGGCTCGTGATTCTGACGGTTCTCTGCGAATTGTTCATGCCGCTCATCATTTCAATTCTGGCCCCAGGCTTCCAGGGCGAGCGTTTCGCACTGGCCCTGACACTGACGCAGATCACCTTCCCTTATATGATTATGATCTGTGCGGCGGCTCTTGTGTCCGGCGTACTGAATGGTCTTGGAAAATTCGGTGCTGCTTCCGCTGCCTATCTGAGTTTCAACATCATTGGCATCGCCGCCATCTTCCTGGGCGCATATGTCTGGCACAATGTTGCCTTCACAAGCGCCTGGGGCGTGACGATTTCCGGCGTTGTGCAGCTTGGCGCGCTCTACTGGGCCGCTCATCGGGCCGGAGTTGCTCCACATCTGATCCGCCCGAGTTTTTCACAGGATATCCGCGCCCTGCTGCGCCGCATGGGGCCGGGCCTTGTCGGGTCTGGCGTGACCCAGATGAACCTGATGGTAGACACCATCATTTCTACCCGCCTGCCGGTCGGGTCTCCCTCCATCCTGTACTTCGCAGATCGAATCAACCAGCTTCCCCTTGGCGTTCTGGGCGCAGCGGCTGGCACAACGCTCCTGCCGCTTCTGACCCGTCATGTCGCGAACAAGGATCGTGTTTCCCTTCACACCAGCCTGAACCGGGCCCTTGATTACGCGCTCCTCCTGACGCTACCCGCTACCGTCGGGCTGATTGCGCTTGCACCGTCCATCATGGCTGGCCTCTTCAGCTACGGGCATTTCACGGTTGCAGACGCTATGAAATCTGCACAGTCGCTCCGTGCCTATGCGCTCGGACTGCCTGCCTTCGTGCTCATCAAGGTCTTTTCACCGGGCTTCTTTGCAGAGGGCGACACCAGCACGCCAGTCCGCATCGGCTTCTTCACACTTGCCCTGAACCTTGTTCTCAATCTAGCACTGTACAAACCGCTCGCCCATGTCGGCCCTCCGTTGGCCAGCACGATCGCCGCACTCGTCAACGTCGCCATTCTGGCCGTCCTTCTTCGTCGTCGTAACGTTTTCAAACCCGATCCCCGCCTGAAGAGTCGCGTCACACGTATCGTCGGAGCGGCCATCATGATGGGTCTGTGGGTTGCCGCCGCCCAGAAATTCGTCGCTCCCGATCTGCCAAACTGGCACGGTGTCTGGCGTCTGGGGATGCTTGGCGCGCTAATCATTTTTGGCGGCGTAGTGTATGCCATCTCCCTCGACGCCCTGAAGGTCGTGAAACTCCGGGATGCAGCCGCGGCGTTGCAAACGCGCATCGCCCGACGCCGCACTCGCTGAGAGAGTCATCCTGCCGGTTCACACACCGGCAGGGACAGGGTAGTTTCCCGCCCCTCCCCTTTCACTACCGGAGACTGGACCCATCGGCACGTTCATGCCCCTGCCTTCTGCTGCGAATGCCACGCCCTCCATGGCTCAGTGGTTTGACCTGAAGCATCAGGAGCCGGATGCTCTGCTGTTCTTCCGCATGGGGGATTTCTACGAGTTGTTCTTCGGGGACGCGCAGGCAGCAGCCATGGCGCTCGATATCGCTCTGACAGCCCGTGGCAACCACAATGGCGAGCCGATTCCAATGTGCGGTGTGCCCGTCGCCGCCGCGCCAGCCTATCTGTCCCGCCTGATCCGCCGCGGCTTCCGCGTCGCCGTCGCCGAACAGACACAGTCTCCGCAAAAGGGCCAGAAAGGCCCACTCCCCCGCGCCATCGTCCGCGTCGTCACCCCCGGCACCCTGACCGAAGACGAACTGCTGGAAGCCGGACGGGCCAATCTTCTGCTGGCCATTGCCCGATCCGGAACGCGCCGTTCCAGCATGATCGGCGCCGCCTGGATCGATATTTCGACCGGGGCTTTCGAAACAACATCCGTTCCCGAAGCCGCATTGCCAGAACTCATGGCCCGGCTCGATGCAGCGGAAGTTCTGTCCGATCCGGAACTCATTCCCTCTGACTATGCGAGCCGTCTGGCGCCGGTTGCCGTCCCGCCGACCATAGATAGTGCCCGCACTCTGATCGCCCGCGCCTATGGCGTCGCCCAACTGGATGCGCTGGGAGACTTCCCGGACGAGCAGGCCATCGCCTGTGCCATGGCTCTGAATTACGTTCAACGCAGTCAGGCCGGTGCGCTTCCACGCCTGTCCCGCCCCATCCCACAGGGTGTCAGCGGCGTTCTGGGAATCGACCCGGCCACCCGCGCGAGCCTCGACATTCTCCGCACCCGCGATGGCGAAACGAAGTACAGTCTCTTTGGCGTCGTCTCCCACACGGCTACAGCCGCCGGCTCACGCCTTCTTTCACAATGGCTGTCCTCGCCGCTCACCAACGCCCAACAGATTACGGACCGACAAAACGCCTGGCTGTGGCTCCAGTCCATACCGGGCCTCGTGGGATCGCTGGGTGACATTCTTAAACGCACCCCCGATCCGGCACGCGCTCTTGGGCGCCTGTCTGCCGGGCGCGGCCAGCCCCGTGACCTTGCCGCCATTCGGGACACGCTGATCGCCGCAGATGATCTCACCGGCTTATTGCAGCCCGTTTGCGACGAACAAACCCCAACGCTGATCCGTACTCTAACAGCCGGATTATATGGCAGGGCAGACACCCTCCTCGATCGCCTGAAAGCTGCTGTTGCCGAAGATCTCCCGGCCCGTATTGAAGATGGCGGGTTCATTGCTGCCGGATTTAATGAAGAACTGGATCGTTATCGCACGCTCCGGGACGAGAGCCGGCGGATTGTCGCTGCCCTTCAGGGGCGACTGTCGGAAGAATACGGCATCGGCAATCTGAAGATCCGCCATCACGCCCAGCTCGGCTATGTCATCGAAGTGCCGTCCGCCGCCGGTGCGAAGCTGAAAGACCGGCCCGAACTGTCCTTCCGTCAGGGTACGGCCAGCCTCGCCCGTTTTTCAACGGAAGAACTCGCTGCTTTGGACCGCGCCATTCTGGAAGCCGCCGACAAAGCGAGCGCCTTGGAACGCCGCCTCTTTGCCGAGCTTTGCACGCATATTCTCCAGACCCCTGCTCTGGACGAAGTGGCGGAATTTCTGGCGTTGGCAGACGTCCTGCGCTCCTGCGCGCTTTTGTCCGAAGGCGGATCATGGTGCCGCCCGGACGTCACAGACGGGACCGATTTTGAACTCGTCGCCTGTCGCCATCCCGTTGTAGAAGCCGCATTGGCAGAATCAGGAAGTGCAGACGCACGCTTCATTCCCAATGACTGCAAGCTACCGCCTGAACATCGCGCCATGCTCCTCACCGGCCCAAACATGGCCGGCAAATCAACCTTCCTCCGCCAGACAGCACTGGCCGTCATCATGGCGCAGGCCGGACTGCCTGTACCCGCAAAAAGCGCCAGAATCGGCGTTGTGGACCGGCTGTTTTCCCGCGTCGGTGGCGCGGATGATCTCGCTCGAGGGCGCTCGACCTTCATGGTTGAAATGACCGAGACCGCCGCCATTCTCAATCAGGCCGGACCGAAATCCCTCGTCGTCGTCGATGAAATTGGTCGGGGCACGGCCACGCTGGACGGTCTTTCCATCGCCTGGGCCACGCTTGAAGCGCTCCATACGCAACTCGGCTCCCGCACAATCTTCG
Source organism: Gluconobacter japonicus (assembly GCF_002723975.1). GTDB lineage: Bacteria > Pseudomonadota > Alphaproteobacteria > Acetobacterales > Acetobacteraceae > Gluconobacter > Gluconobacter japonicus. The sequence goes on along the minus strand of NZ_BEWO01000007.1, from coordinate 95,641 downwards.
CCACGCATTTCCATGAACTCGGTGCATTGACGGAGTTTCTTCCTCGTCTCGCACCTTACACCATGGCCGTGAAGGAATGGCGCGGCGAAGTCATCTTCCAGCATGAAGTCCGCCCCGGATCGGCACGGAAAAGCTGGGGGCTGCATGTCGCCAAGCTTGCAGGCATCCCGCAGTCGGTCGTCAATCGTGCCTCGCGCCTGCTAGCAACATTCGAACGTGAACAGGCCGAAGCACGCTCTTCCCTGCCATTATTTGAAGCCGTGGCGGACACACCAGACCCGGCCAGTGAGACATCAGAGCCACAATCGCCCGCCCTGGAAGCACTCACAACGCTAAATCCCGATGAACTCTCTCCCCGGGAAGCATTAGCGGCATTATATGAACTTAAACGCCTCGCCTCAGGAGACAGGACTTGAAAAAAGCGGGTTTCTGGGGCGAAAGTCATCCTTCCCCTTTCGCTGACGATACGGATACGACCCTGTCTGACCGCAAAGCCATGACCCCGTCGCTGCAAGCAGCTCTCCAGAATGCTGCAGCCCAGGGGCAGACATCCCGTGAAGATGTTCTCTCCGTCCTCCGTCGCCACCTTGGCAACGGCCACGCGGCCATCCGTCAGCGGTTTGAAACCCGCCAGATCTCCGGTATCGCAGCCGCACGTGCCCTTGCGGCTCAGGCAGACAGCGTTGTCTACGCCTTGGCAGACCTGTCGGCCCGGCAGGACGGCGCATCCGACGAACCGCTCTGTCTCTGTGCGACAGGCGGTTATGGTGCGGGCCTTCTCGCGCCTTTCAGTGACATCGATATTCTCTTCCTGATTCCGGAAGACGCATCCGCTGCCCTCACGATCCGAATCGAGTTCATTCTCTACGCCCTATGGGATCTCGGTCTGCGCGTCGGCCATGCCACCCGCTCCATCAGCGCCTGCATCAAGGACGTCGCGGAAGATCTGACGATCCGTACGGCCCTGTTGGATCTGCGTCCACTTTACGGAGATCGTACCCTCGCCCGTGACCTGCGCTCTGCCCTTGGTGCCGATCTTCAGAACGATACGCTATGCGATTTCGTACGCGGCAAAATTGAAGAGCGCGAACTTCGTCACCGCCGCTTTGGCGACAATCCGTACATGGTGGAGCCCAACATCAAGGAAGGTCGTGGCGGCCTGAGAGACCTCCAGACCTTGAACTGGATGGGCCGCGCCGCCCTTGGCTGCGCGATTACGACGGTTGACCAGACGGCAGCCCCAGCCGAAGCTGTGCCCACACCGTCCTTCATTTCCTTTGGCCTCCTGACTAACCGTGAAACCCACCGCGCCCGGCGTGCGTGGGATTTTTTCTGGACGGTCCGCCTGCATCTTCACTACATCACCGGCCGTGCTGAAGAACGTCTGACCTTCGATGTTCAACCCGTCATCGGTGGTCGCATGGGCTATGCGACACACGGTCGTCAGCGTGGTGTCGAGCGCTTCATGCGCCACTATTTCCTGACGGCCCGTGATGTCATGCGTCTGACGCATGTGCTTCAGCCCATCGTCCTGATGCGCCTTCAGGATCAGGCCAGCGACACCCAGCCGGAAACCCTGGCCGGACCTGAAGGCTTCGAGCGCATTGCGGGGCGTCTGTGCCCTGTCGAACCCGTGACGTTCGCGAAAAATCCGCGTGACATGTTCCGCATGCTGGATTGTGCCCGTCGCCACGATCTGGAACTTCACCCCCTCGCCATCCAGCAACTCATTCGCAACGAACGTCATGCGGTCGAACTTCGGGATGATCCGGAAACGGCTCAGATCTTCCTGAACCTGCTCTGCGAACCCAGTGCGGATGAGACGAAAAATGTTCCGTTCTGGCTCCCCATTCTGAACGAAACCGGCCTGCTCGGACGTTTGCTGCCAGACTGGTCCCGCGTTGTCGGGCAGATGCAGTTCGACAGCTATCATATCTATACGGTGGACGAGCACATCATCGAGGCCGTCCGCATGATGGGGCAGATCGAAGCGGGGCACATGGCGGATGAAATTCCGCTGGCTTATGCCTTGGCCAAGGATCTACGCTCCCGTCGTGCCCTGTATGTCGCCGTTCTTCTGCATGACATCGCCAAAGGCCGTGGCGGTGATCATTCGGAACTCGGAGCGGAGCTGGCACTCACAATCTGCCCGCAGCTTGGCCTTGATCCGGAAGAAACAGACACCGTTTCCTGGCTGGTCCTGCATCATCTCCTGCTCTCGCAGACAGCCTTCACCCGTGACATCGACGATCCACGCACCATTCTGGATCTCGCGGACACCATCCAGTCTCCGGAACGCCTGCGCCTCCTGCTCCTGCTAACCATCGCAGACATGCGCGCCGTCAGCCCGAAAGTCTGGAACGCCTGGAAAGCAACGCTGCTGCGCGAACTGTTTTCCCGTGTTGCCGAAGTTCTGGAAGGCGGACTGGCCGCTACGGAACAGGATGGACGCGTCAGCCATGCCCGCGAACTTGCCCGCGACGGCCTGACCCCGCTCCTGCCCGAGAGCAGCGTCGAACACTTCCTGTCCCTCGGCTACCCAAGCTACTGGCTGGGCTTCGATACCGACACGCACATGCGCCACGCCCGCATGATCCACGATTCGGACCGCTATCGCTCTCCCGTTACGGTAGAAGCTTATCCCATTCCGGACCGTGGCGTGACGGAGCTGACCGTGCTCTGCGCTGATCATCCGGGCCTGTTTTCACAGATCGCCGGAGCCCTCGCCGTTGCCGGCGCTTCCATCGTAGACGCCCGAATTCACACGCTCAGCGACGGGATGGCTCTGGACACGTTCTGGGTTCAGGACGCAGATGGATGCTCTTTCGAAGACCCGCACCAGCTTGGTCGTCTGAATCATCTCGTTGAGCAGGCTCTGTCTGGTCGTCTGGATCTGGAAAAGGGAATTGCCGAAGCCCGCCACCGTGGCGCATCGCGCCGGATGCGCGCCATTCATGTTCCGCCCCGAGTGGTCATGGATAACACAGCCTCAGACCGTCATACCGTCATTGAAATCAATGGCCGTGACAGACCAGGCCTGCTCCATGACATTACGCGGACCCTGAGCCAGCAATCCCTTCAGATTTCCTCGGCCCATATTACGACTTACGGGATGCGCGCCGTGGACGTCTTCTACGTCCGCGATCTTCTGGGCATGAAAATCACGGACCCGGCTCGACTGGCCCATATCCGTGACTCCCTGCTGTCTTCACTGACACCACTCCCTGTCAAGAAGTCGGCTGCCGCTCCCACACTCTAAGGGCTTCGGCCACTCGTTCAATAACGAGTGGCCAGTCCTCAGGCAGAAATCCGTCAGGCCGAAACTGTCGAACATTCTGGTACCAGGACACATCTTTCCAACGCCAGTCTCCTCCTCGCCGATTGAGAAGCCAAAGAGGGCGGCCTGTCGCCCCCGCAACATGAGCAACCAACGTATCAACGCTGATCACCAGTTCGCATTGGCTGACAGCACGTGTCAGAGCCCGCAAAGTCGAGAGATCGACCTTTTCCATCCAGTCCGGACATTCTCCCCGCTGAAGAGACACGAATCTCAAGCCTGAAACGTCTCTCAACGGGTCCAGCCACTCTGGCTTCAACGAACGTCTCGAATCAAAGCGGTATGATGGATTGCCCGCCCAACACACACCAATCGTCTTCGGTACCGGGTCCAAACCTGTTTCAAGATAAGGCTTTTGGTCTGGTGCGCCCTGAACACCCAGAACAAACGGCAAGCTGAGAAGACTGACTTCGCTCTCTACCGGGCCCTGGCGATCCAGAATTCGGGATGCCCCCAGTTGAGGCATGAAAGACACAACATCAGCAGCCGGGAACTGAAGCCTCAAAGGGCGGCGCTTTGCAGCTTCCCTCAGAAGCCGCAGAAACTGCACGCTATCACCCAGCCCCTGCTCCGCCGTGACCGCAATCGGTTCTTCCCCGGGGGAACCATCCCAGGCGGAAACCTGAGGCCTATATCCCAACAGAGAATGGCGGCTTTCAAATTCCTTCCATCCCTGAGCAAAAACGCCCTGACCCAGAAGAAGTGTCGCATGGTTAAAGCGTGCCTGCTCCCGGTCAAAACCGCTCTCGCGCTCCATAACAGCCCTAAAAAGCGCTCCCGCTACGGTATCCTCATCCATTTCCATGAGAACCGTACCCAGACTGTTGGCAACACGGCCATCCTCCGGTCGAAGCGACAGCGCCTCTTCGAGAATGGATCGCGCCTGTGGCAAATCTCCCAGCGCCATCAGAACAAGACCAAAATTATTCAGAGTCTCCGCCGTTCGCGGCCCCAGTTCACAGGCCCGCAGTAAAGTTTCCCGCGCCTCTCCATACTGCCCGAGCCCGAACAGAACGGCTCCGAGATTTGCCCAGGCCCGTCCGTCCTGTGCACAGCGGCGCGTGACTGTTTCAAAGTAGATAACAGCTTGCTCCCCCTGACCATCCTCAAGATAAATCTGCCCCAGCCTCATCAGATAACCCGTATCATCTGAAGCAAGTCTGACCGCTTCTCCAAAGGCCTCTTTCGCCTCGTCTCTCCGCCCCAGAAGCAGCAACGCTTCACCAAGAGCCGCCAACGTACGCGGATCAGAAGGCTGAAGCGTTTGAGCCACCACAAGAGCAGCACGTGCAGGCTCCGAATGACCTTCCGCCATTAAGGCCAGACCCATCGTGAGATGAATACGGGCCAGCCGGGATGCCGGGAGGCCCTCAGCCGCTTTAAGAGCCTTTCCACACAGCGCAATCGCCACAGCGTTTCGGCCGTTGGCACGCGCCAGACAGGCCATACCATGCAAAGCATCCGGCTGCGTCGGATCAGACGTCAGAATATCCTGGAAACAGCGCGCCGCTTCGCTCAGATCTCCCCGCGCAAAGAACTTAAAAGCATATCGGGTGGGATCAGAAGAAAGGCTGCGCATCGTGTTTCCGTCAAACCGGAAGGAGAAAGAAGAGCCGGTACATCTCCGTCACAACGTACCGATATATCCGGTGAATATTAAAAGCCGTTAACGAAGTATTCAGTCTTTGGACAGCATGGTGCGTGTGAACAAGACAATCAGAGGCGTCTGACCATGCATCTTGAACAACGGACAGGCAATGTTCCCGGCCTGGTTTTCGCGACAGTCCGTCAGGGTATGACGACACGAACCTTCCCGATTGAAGTCAGACAAACTGCGTCAGGGCACTACATTTCCCGTATGCCCGATCAACGCTGGTCCATTGAATGCCAGACCATCGATTCCGCTCTCCTGATGCATGCGGCTGTTCTTTTCCCTGTGGAGCATGAACATGCCCCCTGGCTATCCAATCCGCGCCCAGCGCCGCGCCCAACAAACCAGGATTCCCGCATTCCGGAAAAAGCAGGCTCATCTTCTCCAAGTGCGAAGTTTACTGACAAAGCCTGCTCAGAGCTGACACTGGAGAATTAATCCCTTTTCGGTCTTGTCAAATTTTCCAGACAGGCCGATGTCTCGAACCATGAAAAGCTGGCTTCTACATTCCGTCTCCGCCGTTCTTCTGGGAACGTCCTGTCTGTTCGCTTTTCCTGCGTATGCCGATCATCCGTGGAAAGACGCTCCTCAGACAGCAAAGATTACGACGGATGTCCAACTTGAGAATGTGCGGCTGACAGCCTTGACGCGACATAATGCCCTGTCTCTCCTGGGGCTGGATGTAGATGGGCGGCCTGTCCTCATCGATTCGGCCAATCAGGAACATCCGTTTCCTGAGAGTGGGGCTGAAAGAGCAAAAATTCCGCCTCTTTCCGCGCTCACCAAACAAGACAGCATTTTTTGGGGACTTGCTGCCTCCCCAGAAGCCGCATTCGTTCAGTTATCCTCAGACGGAAAACTGCTTCAAACAATTCCTCTTCAAGGTGCCCATAGCGCAGACAGCCGTTTCACGGCCATTCAGGTCGATGGAAATTACGCTTATCTGACCGATGAAGGACAGGCTGCTCTCGTTGTAGTGGCCCTCAAAGACGGCAAGGCGCAGCGTTTTCTTCCCTATGATCCCTCCGTAACAGGTCGCCGCCCCCTTAAACGGAACGACCAGATAACCAATGGTCCTGACAATCATCCGCTGACAGGCGGAAATGTGCGGTTTCTAGCGCTGGATGCCAAAGGCCAGTGGCTGTTCTATATGCCAGCCTGTGGTCCCCTTTATCGTATTGGCAGCGCCCTTCTTACCGACCCGGCTTTCACGCCCGTGGAACAACTTGATGGGATTGTTGAATGGCGTGACACACCTAGCCTGGGCGGTCTCACCCTGTCCGCAGACAATATTTTCTATATGTCTGACATCACTGATGGGGCATTGCTGAAATTCGGTAGCGACCGCAATCCGCTGATCCTTCTTCGGGACAAACGTCTTCTTGATGCTGGGGCACTGGCGGTTTCAGGCGATCATGAGGTCAGTGTTCTGACATCAGAAGATGGAAAACCGCACATTCTTCGCATCGCCTTGCCATAGAAGGTCGTGATATAAAGGCGGCATGCGCTACCGATCTACTCGCGGCGACCTGACCGCCGACGCCCCCAACTTTTCCGACATTCTGCTTGCCGGCCTTGCTGGAGACGGCGGTCTCTACATGCCGGAGACATGGCCCAAAATCAGCCCCCAGACATTCCGGGACTGGCGCTCCCTGTCCTACGCAGATCTGACGGCTGAAGTCATTTCCCTGTTCTCTGAAGGTGCCATTGATCGCGATACCCTGCGCGATATGGCCCGGGATGCCTATGCCGGTTTCGATCACGCGGCCGTAGCACCGCTTTGCGAAGTCGAGCAGGATCTGTTCTCGCTCGAACTGTTCCATGGTCCGACGCTCGCCTTCAAAGATATGGCGATGCAGATGCTTGGCCGCCTGTTCGACCATGTTCTGACCCAGCGAAACCAGAAGGTCACGATCGTCGGCGCAACATCCGGCGATACCGGTTCGGCTGCCATTGAAGCCTGCCGAGGCCGTGAACGCCTCTCGGTTGTGATTCTCCACCCGAAGGGTCGCACCTCGGAAGTCCAACGTCGCCAGATGACGACTGTACCGGACGACAACATTCTGAATATTGCTGTCGAAGGTGACTTCGATACCTGTCAGAATATCGTCAAGGCGCTCTTCGCCGACCAGCCGTTCCGGGACGAAGTCTCCCTGTCCGCCGTCAATTCCATCAACTGGGCACGTATCGCCGCACAGATTCCCTATTACGTCCGTGCAGCGCTGGCTCTCGGCGCGCCAGATCGGGAAGTGTCTTTCTCCGTTCCGACTGGCAATTTCGGTAATGTGCTTGCGGCATGGGCTGCCCGCCAGATGGGCCTCCCCATCCGCCGTTTGTGCATCGGATCAAACCGCAACGACATTCTCACGCGCTTCCTTCTGGAAAACGACATGAGCGTCCGCACGGTTGAGCCCAGCCTGTCGCCGTCGATGGATATTCAGGTTTCGTCCAACTTCGAACGCCTCCTGTTCGAACTTCTGGACCGTAACCCAACGCGTTGCGCTGCGATCATGAGAGAGTTCCGCGAAACTGGCCGTATGGCTGTTCCGCATGATGCCTGGACGCGCATGAAAGACGTCTTCGATGGTATGACGCTCAATGATGAGCAGACCAGCGAAGCCATGCGTCATTTCTATGATGAGAGCCTCTATCTGGCTGATCCGCATACGGCCATCGGTCTGGCTGTCGGCAAACGCTTTCAGGAACCCGGTATTCCGATGATCGCCGCCGCGACGGCTCATCCCGCCAAATTCCCGGATGCAGTCTTCTCAGCGACCGGCATCAGAGCTGCCCTGCCTCCACATCTGGCTGATCTTTTCGAGCGTCCGGAACGCTATGACACGATGAGCAGTCAGATCACTGGCATTCAGGATGCGGTCCGTACCCATCTCAAAAGCCACTAATACCTTGTTCCTTCCCGCAGGCTCCCCATCTCAGGGAGCCTGTCTTTTTATGACTTACGGAAACTCATGCCCGATACGATTGAAGTCACTACGCTCGACAACGGTCTGACCATCATTACGGAACGCATGGATCGCGTTGAGACGATCTCGTTCGGGGCATATGTCTCGATTGGCACCCGTGACGAGACCGCCGAAAACAACGGTGTGTCCCATTTTCTTGAACACATGGCTTTCAAAGGAACCGAACGCCGCTCTGCCTCCCGTATTGCTGAGGAAATCGAGAATGTCGGCGGTTACATCAATGCCTATACCGCCCGTGAAACCACAGCCTACTACGTCAAACTTCTTAAAGAAGATCTGGCTCTCGGCGTGGACATCATCGGCGATATCCTGACGCACAGCACGTTTCTGGATGCCGAAATCGAGCGTGAACGCGGCGTGATCCTTCAGGAAATCGGTCAGGCGAATGACACGCCGGATGACATCATCTTCGACCAGTTTCAGGAACGCGCTTTCCCGGAACAGCCCATGGGTCGCCCGACACTCGGTACAGAACAGCTCGTCTCAGGCATGACACGTGAGACACTGATGGGCTACATGCGTGAGCACTATACCACGCACAACATCACCATCGCCGCCGCCGGAAACCTGCATCATCAGCAGGTTGTCGATCTGGTAAAAGAGCACTTCCGGGACCTTCCAACGCATCAGACGCCGCGCCCTCGTGGAGCAGCTTATGCGGGTGGTGACCTGCGCACGACACGCGAACTGGATCAGGCCCATCTGGTCATGGGCTTCCCGTCCGTGAGCTATCACCACCCCGATCATTACGCGGTTATGATCCTCTCCACCCTTCTGGGTGGCGGCATGTCTTCACGTCTGTTCCAGGAAATCCGGGAACGCCGTGGCCTAGTATACAGCGTTTATTCTTTCGCCTCCCCCTTCAGCGACAGCGGACTGTTCGGCCTCTACGCAGGCACTGGTGAAGCCGAGACGGCCGAGCTTGTCCCGGTCATGATCGACGAACTCAAGCGCCTTCAGGATGGCCTGACAGCGGAAGAACTCTCCCGTGCCCGCGCACAGCTTAAATCTTCTCTGCTGATGTCTCTGGAAAGCACAGGCAGCCGCTGTAAACAGCTCGCTCGCCAGATCCAGATCCATGGCCGCCCTGTCACCGTAACCGAAACGGTCGGAAAGATTGATGCCGTGACGGAAGAGGACATCCTGCGCGTCGCCCGCGAAATCTTCGCTGGCACACCAACCTTCACCGCCATCGGTCCGGTCAAGAACATGCCGACGATGGACGACATCACCGCGAGGCTTGCCGCATGAGTACAACCCGTCACGTTGAAGCCCTTCTTGCTGCGGCAAAACGTCACGGCGCCGACCATGCCGACGCCATTTTCATCCGGAACGAATCCGAGTCCGCCATGGTGCGGAAAGGCATTCCCGAAGGCATCGAGCGCTCTGAAAGCGTAGCCCTCGGTCTGCGGGTTTTCCGTGGCCAGAAAGCAGCTTCCGTTTCGACAAGCGTGCTGGATGATGCTGAGTTTGATCGCTTGGCAGAACAGGCCTGCGCCATGGCGCTGGTGGTGCCGGAAGACCGCTTTGGAGGGGTAGCTCCTGACGCCATGATCGGGCATTTCGATGCTGAAGGGCTAGATCTGTCCGACACGGCATCACCAGATATGGACACCCTGTTGAGCCGCGCCCGAGAAGCCGAGGAGGCCGCTCTGGCGGTATCAGGCGTCACCAACACTAACGGCGCATCCGTCGGACACGGCCGCACTGTGATTGCCTTAGGCACGTCCGCTGGCTTCATGGGCAGCTACAGCCGCACCGGCCACTCCCTCAGCGCCAGCGTTCTTGCGGGCGAAGGGGTGTCCATGCAGCACGATTACGCGTATCACAGCACCGTCCATCTGGAAGATCTGGACGCGCCTGAGAGCGTTGGGCGCCTCGCTGGTGAACGCGCTGTTGCCCGCATCAATCCAAGCCGCCCCAAAACCGGCACTTATGACGTCATCTATGATCCCCGCGTTTCCTCCAGTCTGCTCGGACATCTGGTCAGCGCGATCAATGGTGCGTCGATTGCGCGCGGTACGTCCTTCCTAAAAGAAGCAATGGGGACACAAATCCTCAGCACAGGTCTGACGGTCAGGGACAATCCACGCCTTGTCCGCGGTCCTGCTTCGCGTCCATTCGATGGGGAAGGCTGTGCAGCCAATGTTCTGGATCTCGTCATCGACGGTGTTTTGCAAACATGGCTGCTGGACTCACGGAGCGCCCGCCAGTTGGACCTGCGTTCAAATGGTCGGGCCAGCCGGGGCGTTTCGGGGCCGCCAAGTCCAAGTGTGACAAATCTTCATCTTGCACCGGGTGATCTTTCCGCCATTGAACTGCGTTCCGATATAAAGGAAGGGATTCTGGTTACGGAACTCATGGGGTCGTCCGTCAATATGCTGACGGGGGATTACAGCCGTGGGGCTTCCGGCTTCATGATCCGCAACGGTGAACTTGCTGAGCCGGTAGCGGAACTCACGATTGCCGGGAATCTGCGGGACATGTTCACCCGGATGGTTCCAGCCAGTGATCTTTCCTTCCGGAACAGCGTGAATGCGCCGAGCATCCGGATTGATGGCATGAGCATTGCAGGACTTTGATGCGTAATTTTCGTCTTTTCTCTATCGCCTGTGCACTTCTCTGTGTGCTGGGTTCCGCTGATGCCCGTCCGGGTGGAGGGTCGTCCATGGGCAGCCGTGGATCCCGTACCTGGAGCGCGCCTCCCCGGACCTCCATTACGCCGAGCTGGACACGCCCGATGGACCGGACCATGACGCCGCAGTCCAACTACGGTGCCCAGTCCGCCGCCCCTCGCCCTATGGCGCCCATGACACCAGGGTACCGTCCCTCTTTCCCCAACCGCCACCCGTTCATGACGGGCTTTGCAGGCGGTCTACTGGGGGCTGGGCTTTTTGGAATGCTGAGTGGGCACGGTTTCTTTGGGGGTATGACAGGCGGGACGTCGATCCTCGGCTTCCTGTTCCAGGTTTTCGTGATTGGCGCGCTAATCATGTTCGTTCTGCGCCTGTTTAACCGCCGTCAGGGCGCCTCCGGTTCATCTGCTGCCACGCCCTTTGGTGCAGCCAGCGGCAATGCGCCAGTGACGCTGAGCAACGACGATTACACCAGCTTCCAGCGTCTGCTGCTCGACATCCAGTCTGCCTGGAGCGCACAGAACATGCGCGCCCTGTCGTCCATGACAACGCCGGAAATGGCAGGCTACTTCAACGAACAGTTGTCCGATCTGGCGAGCCGTGGCGCACGGAATATCGTTTCCAACGTCCGCTTCCTGCGGGGTGACCTTTCGGAAGCCTGGCGTGAACGCAACCTGACCTACGCCACAGTCGCCATGCAGTATTCAATGACCGACGTGACGACAGACTCGTTTGGTAATGTCATTGACGGCAGTTCGACCGAGCCGGTTACAGTCACGGAACTCTGGACGTTTGTTCGCGCTGACGGGCGCGGAAACTGGATCCTCTCAGCCATCCAGCAGGGTGGCTGAGAAACTTCCTCAGAAGCGGATCAGGGTAATCACGTAAAAGATTGCAGCGAGGGTGATAACCCCTCCTGCAATTCCCACGATCCGGCTTTGACGCCGCTTGGCGGCAAGATGGGTTGTTGTTTTCATGACAGCAGCACCCGATCCACCAACAAGCCACAGAACAGAAAAAACAGATACGCCAGCGAGTAGCGGAACGCGAACCGTGCTGGCTTGTCTTTCGTAAGGCTGACGCCCTGAGCGTCCTGCTGATCCAACAGCACACGAACCGCGCAGAGAATAAAGCCCAGATCAAGCAGGCTGGTTGTAACCGTGTAGAACAGCCCACATTCATGGACGAAAGACGGAACCAGAGAAACAGCCGTCAAAATGAATGTGTAGAGCAGGATTTGCCAGCGTGTGTGTCGCGCGCCTTTGACGACCGGTAGCATCGGAATCCCGGCTTTGTCGTAATCCTTGCAGGCATACAACGACAGGGACCAGAAATGCGGTGGCGTCCACAGGAACACGATGGCAAACATGGCGACCGGCAAAACAGCCATGGAATTCATGGTTGCAGCCCAGCCAATCATGGGTGGGAATGCGCCCGCCGCGCCGCCAATAACGATATTCTGTGGCGTGCTTCGCTTGAGCCACATCGTATAGATCACGCTGTAGAAAAAGATCGAGAAAGCCAGAATACCAGCGGCCAGAGCATTGGTTGCGAGCCAAAGCACCAGCACAGACAGCACTGACAGCACCACGCCGTAGATCAGCGCACTATCGGCTGGCATCCGTCCGTCTGGGATAGGTCGGACATTCGTACGCTTCATAATCGCGTCGATATCGCGGTCGTACCACATGTTGATCGCACCGGCGGCTCCTGCCCCAATGCAGATACACAGGATGGTAATGATCCCGATGGGGATGGAAGGCCATCGTGGCGCAACCGCCATGCCTGCTGCGCCCGTAAAGACCACGAGTGAGATGACGCGTGGTTTCAGGAGCGCAAGCCAGTCCTTCAAAGACGAGTCGCCGTCAGCGCCCAGAACAGAAAAAAGCCCCGACGGGGCTAGAGGGGTTGTCTCGCTCATGCTCTGACCCGGGCACGCCCGGTCTCCCTGATCAGGAACAGTCCCAGCAGCCCGAATGTCAGCAGACTAAGACCCATCAGTCCTTCACCGACAGGCATCAAAACCGGCGTCAGGGAGCAAAGAGCCCCGACAAACGTCAGGCCTGCATGAAGGCGGCTGAGAGGCGCAGGAATATGATCTGGCAGAAGGCGCATCATCCAGGCATAGAACCCGCCACAAAGTGCCATCACACCGCCGAATGCCGCAGCCGTATGATCGAGCGCATGCCCCGGCATGAACTCCGCAATCCAGCCCGCGGAGAAAAGAACGAGGCTTCCCAGCGCCCAAAGCGTTGTACCGTCCAGGGCGCGCTTCTGCTTCCAAACATCTACGCAAAGTGCCCCCACAAGCACAAAAGACGGAAGAAACTGCGTCAGAGTGACAAGGCTGCTCTGGGAGAGACCCGACATTCCGCCGAAAAGACTATCCATCCAGCAGAGCGGTCCCAGAACGGCCATACATCCGAACACATAAGGCGCAACGCGGCCTGAAAAATTATTCGTATCCGGACGCGGCATCAGAAGATGGCACACCAGACCAAGAGCAGGCGTCAGCATCAACGCCGTCTCAGGAAGATGGAGCATCCCGATCAGACCCTGAGCCGCACTGTCAGGGGCATCATTGATCAGCATGCGGGTCACAACAGCCGCAAGCGTTGGGGCCACAATCGTCACACCTGAAGCCGTGGCCAACATAGACCAGGCAAGTGGAGACAGCGTACGAAAAAGGCGCGTCCGGCCCTCGAGGACAGTCGTGATGATATCCACTGCGAGCGCAAGAACGCCGACGGCCCAAAGTGCAAGAGCAAGAAGAGGTTGCAACGGCAGCAGGACAACGCCCGAAGACAGAAAACCGAAACCGGCCAGACTGAAAGCAGGAAGCGTGGTTCTGTCCGTCCCCAGCTCGGCAGGAAGCAGCCATTGGCCAAACCCGCCGAGCGCAGCCGGACAAATCACAAAAAATGCCATCAGAATCCCGTGGCAGAACGCGAGCCCTGCTGTCGGATGTGTCTGAAGAAATGGCAACGCCAACGACCCACCCAGCAGACCGGCAAACAGCGCCAGCAGAATGAAGGATGTTCCGATCCGTCTGTTGGAAAGAACGGGGGTAGAGTCGAAGGCCTGATAAGTCATGATCGCGTAGTCGGTCCCTGCCAAGGAATACCGCAGCGAGCGTCGGAATACTCGGCGCCGGTTATACCGGAACCATACGCCGATCAGGCGACCAGGGCTGCGGCGTCGCTTTTACTCTCGCATTGCGGCAATGTCACGAGTGTAAACAGCCCTGCAGGCGGAACAGGCGTCAGAGTAGCGCGTTTCAGGTCTTCCGGGGGAAGAAGAGACTCGATCGCGAAGTCCGGATGCCAGCCCAGTGAACGGGATGCACGGGCCATTCCCCGCTCAACTGTCAGGCGCAATCCACCCGTTGCAAGAAAGTGATTTACAAACAGGATATGCCCGCCCGGCCGAACAACACGCTTGAGCTCTGCCAGAAGACGATCCGGATGTGGCACAACGGAAGCCACGAACATCGCTACGGCAATATCGAAACTGTCATCTTCAAAAGTCGTGGCTTCAGCATCCATTTCCAGAAGATCGTCCACATTCGTCAGACGGTCCTGAAGAACGCGCATCCGTGCCCGGTCAAGCATGTCTTCTGAAAGATCAATGCCGGTGATCCGTTTCTCTGGCGTGTAGGACGGCAGGGCGAGTCCCGTTCCAACGCCGACTTCGAGTACCCGTTCACCCGGAAGAGCATTGACAGCCTCAACAGCCCTCTTGCGCCCATAACCGGAAATACCGCCAAAAACAGTATCGTAAACGCGGGCCCATCGACGATAGGCCGCTTTGACGGCCTCCGCATCCAGTGCGGAACGCGGGGAGAGGGTTGAAGACATATTCTATGCGACCTTCTGTGTCCGCTCCCCTCAAGACTGGAGAGCATATCCGGAAACGTAGTTCAGTTGGCTCCTTCTTGCCCTTCCGGATATGCATCTGGCAAGACACGGGTTGCGGATGGTCACTAACTCGACCGTTTTTCATCATTTTGGAAGCAACAGATGCTGATTGTGTTTCTGATCCTGCTTTGCCTTGTTCTGTGGACAAGCATCTACGCCATGTATTTTCGCAAAGAGATCGTAGCCTGGTTTGCAAACCGATTTGAAAAAGATGAACCACCCGCTTCCGACGAGCCACCGGAGCCCATTCGCTACAAGCCGGAGCCCGAGGCAAAGAGTGACGGCTGAATTCTGCTTTCAGCCGCCTTTCCTTCAGCTCAGGACGGGTAACGCCGTTCAATAGCGTCCCAGATCAAACCGGCGCTATTGATCCCTTCAAAACGATCGAGTTCCTGAAGTCCGGTTGGTGAGGTGACGTTGATTTCCGTCAGCCAGTCTCCAATCACGTCGATCCCCGTGAAAATCAGACCGTGATCGCGCAGATACGGGCCAATCGCTTCACAGATTTCCTTGTCCCGGGCCGTCAGGTCCACACGCTCGGCGCGCCCGCCAACATGCATGTTTGAACGTGCCTCACCTGTTGCGGGAACACGGTTAATCGCTCCGATCGGGTACCCGTCCACGAGGATAATGCGCTTGTCGCCCTGACGGACAGCCGGTTCATAGCGCTGGATCATCAGAGGCTCGTTGGTCCGTGCAAAATGCATTTCCAACAGGGCCTTCAGGTTCTCATCATCAGGCTTGATACGGAAAATGCCTGCACCACCATTGCCGTAAAGCGGCTTGACGATGATGTCCTGATGCTTCTCGCGGAAGGCCAGAATATCCCGTGGATCCCACGCCACCAGTGTCGGCGGCATCAGATGTGGAAAATGCGTCACCAGCAGCTTTTCCGGCGCATTCCGGACCGCTACCGGATCATTTACGACCAGAGACAGGCCCTCACCAACGCCATGAACATGCTCCAGCATATGCGTTGCTGTGATGTAGCCCATGTCGAACGGGGGATCCTGACGCATCAGAATGACGTCCGTCTCACCCAGCGGAAGGATTTCTTCTTCCCCAAACGTCGCATGATCGCCACGCACGCGACGAACCTCGACACGACGGGCGCGGGCCTGAAGACGGCCGCCTTTCCCCTGCCCTTCCGTCAGGCTGAGGGTGGAAACAGGATAAACCCAGAGCTCGTGTCCACGCGCCTGCGCTTCAAGCATGAGGGCAAAAGTGGAGTCGCCGTCGATATTGACCTGTTCTAGCGGGTCCATCTGTACGGCAACCCGGAGTGAGCGGGACATGTCGGAAACTCCAACTGAAAAAACGTTGAGAATTCTTCTGTAGCGGGCAGAAGAACTTTTTCAAAGCCGGGGCATAAGCCTGTTGTTAGCGTGGATGCCCGTGAAGTGCCTCTACGGCCTGAATGGTCGGCGTTGTCAGTGGAGAGGGCAATTCCCCGAGAGCGAACCAACCGAAAGCACTGTGTTTTTCAGGCTCCATGAGGGCTGGTATGCCTGTGAATTCGGTGACCAGATAAACGGGCGCAATCCAGTGCGTACCTGCGGCGGGATCCGACTGTTCCACCAGACACAGCATCTGTCGGGCGTGAATCGTAACGCCGAGTTCTTCAGCCACTTCCCGCTCAACCGCCCGGGCAACAGGTTCAAAGAGATCAACCTTGCCGCCCGGAAGCCCCCAGCATTCGGCTTCAGGCTCTCTTTTGCGGCGGATCAGCAGCAGCTTTCCGTCAACGAGAATAGCAGCACCACATCCGATGCGAGGTTCAGATTGCACAGATGCCTCTTCAGTCCTGCAGATCAGGGTAAGTAATTTTCAGGATTTCGATTTCAACAGGCCCACGTGGCGTCTGCAACATCGCCACATCCCCAACGCGGGTACGCATAAGGGCACGTGCAATCGGGGAAATGAGACTGACTTCCCCCCGCACGAGATCCGACTCGTCCACACCCAAAATCGTCACGGTATGTTCCGTGTCATCCTCATCGACATACGTCACTGTTGCCCCAAAGAACACGCGATCACGCGTGGTCTGAGCCGCCGGATCGACGATCACGGCGTTTTCCAGCCGCTTACCCAGAAAGCGCAACCGACGATCAATCTCACGCAGACGACGCTTGCCGTACTGATAATCCGCGTTTTCGGACCGATCTCCATTCCCGGCCGCCCAGGATACGATCTCGACAATACGAGGCCGCTCCTTCTGCGCCAGTTCCTTGAGTTCCGCGCGCATAACAGCGGCACCCTTTGGTGACAGGTAATGCGAAAGCGGCGTCTTTTCAGACATCAGACGGCCCCGACACGAAAACGCATCCGGCCACCAATCCGCGTTTTCGGCTTGAGGATATGCAGCCCCCGGCCCGGAATATCAGGTCGATTGACCGCATCCGTCATGTTCGTCACCGGTTCCACAGCGACGAAAGGTCCATCAGGAGACGTAAAAACGACTAGGTGTGTAAAGATCGGATCAGCTTCTACTGAGACTTTTACGCCTGCGTCCGGACGATCAAGCCCGACCGTTCCCCCAAAACCTGCAAAGCAATTATCAATGGACCGCGCGTGAGCATCCTTTGCAGCGTGAAAAGACCATTCGCCTTCACACGGAACGGACTCAACAGGGAGGCCATCCGGTGAAGTCAGCCAGACTTTTTCCGCATCGAACGAAAGTGTCGCCAGCCCCTCGGCTGCCAGAAACGGATGAAAGCCAAACCCGACCGGCTGATCGACCGTATCGCGGTTTTCGACGACCATGTGGACATCGAGCACATCGTCAGTCAGCAGATAGGACAGAACCGCGCGATAAGCGAAGGGCCATTGCCGGTCATTGTCCTGCGGAACATGATCCAGCGTCAGGACAGCATGGCTCGCACCCTGATGGGCGACCGTCCATTCCTGCTCCCACGCATTGCCATGAATCGTATGAGGATGATCGCCCATATTGGGGGTCAGATCGTAATCCTGCCCATTAAATGAAAAACGTCCGTTCGCTATCCGGTTGGAATAGGGAATCAGCGGATATGCCCCCACGGCTTCCCCCTTCTGCGCAGTCAGGGCTTCGTTCGGGACTGGCAGAAAAATGTCTTTCCCGTCCCGTTGCCAGACACCCACGGCGCCTCCCGTTTCGGGAAGGATGGTCAGGCGGCTCTTACCGCGGCTCAATTCGATCATGACAGTCTGCAATCCTGATAGTGGCGGTCGGTCATGGGCAACCGGGGTCGCCCCATATACCCCGATCAGCGACGACCGCCACGTTTGCGTTTGGCCGGATCATACCCGCCGCCGCCTGGGCCAAGTGGCGTCGGACCTTTCGGCTTCTTGCCCCCTCCAGGCCTCCCGGCCGTCGATGTGGCGACCGGCGGCGGCTCCAGCCCCATATCAATCGCTTCAAGACGACGCACTTCATCACGCAAACGCGCCGCCTGTTCAAAGTCCAGATTGGCGGCCGCTTCACGCATCCGCTTTTCAAGTTCCTGAATGGTGACAGGCAGGGATTTCCCAACAAACTGCTCGGTATCCCCGGCCTCATCAGGCGCGACCGTGACATAGTCCTGCTCGAAGATGGACGACAGTGCATCGCCAATCTTGGAACGAACCGTCATCGGCGTAATGCCGTGCGCCTCATTCCATTCCATCTGACGGGTCCGACGTCGAGCCGTTTCCTCAATGGCGAAGGTCAGGCTGTCCGTCATCTTGTCTGCATAGAGCAGCACACGCCCATCCACGTTACGGGCGGCACGACCAATCGTCTGGATCAGTGACGTCCGTGAGCGCAGGAAGCCTTCCTTGTCTGCGTCCAAAATGGCGACGAGCGCACATTCTGGAATATCCAACCCTTCACGCAGCAGGTTAATGCCAACCAGAACGTCAAAAGCGCCCAGACGCAGGTCCCGAATGATCTCGATCCGCTCCAGTGTATCCACATCAGAATGCAGATACCGGACCTTGATCCCGGCTTCGCCCAGATAGTCCGTCAGATCCTCGGCCATACGCTTGGTCAGTGTCGTGACAAGGACACGGCCACCCTGTGCAATCGTCTCACGCGCTTCATGAAGCAGATCATCCACCTGCCCTTCAACGGGCTTCACGATCGTGACCGGGTCAATCAGACCTGTCGGGCGAATGATCTGTTCGGCAAAGACGCCGCCCGTCTGTTCCATTTCCCATGGGCCCGGCGTGGCAGACACAAAAATACTTTGGGGCCGGAAGGCATTCCACTCCCCGAAGGCCAATGGCCGGTTATCAATGCAGGACGGAAGACGGAACCCATAATCGGAAAGAACGGATTTCCGAGCCCTGTCCCCACGCTCCATGCCGCCAATCTGCGGAACCGTAACGTGACTTTCATCGACGATAAGAAGCGCATCTTCGGGCAAATATTCGAACAATGTAGGCGGTGGATCGCCCGCCCCACGGCCAGACAGATACCGGGAATAATTCTCGATGCCTTTGCACGCGCCGGTCGTCTCGATCATTTCCAGATCGAAGGTCGTTCGCTGGGACAGCCGCTCGGCTTCCAGCAGTTTTCCATCAGCCGTGAATTCCTCCAGCCGCTTACGAAGCTCGTTCTTGATGCCAATCATCGCCTGATTAAGCGTTGGGCGCGGTGTGACGTAATGGGAGTTTGCGTAAACGCTGATTTCCGCAAGATCTGCCGTTTTGTTACCCGTCAGCGGGTCAAACTCGGTGATCTGATCAATCTCGTCGCCAAACAGCGAGACGCGCCAGGCGCGGTCTTCATTCTGGACCGGGAAAATGTCGATCTGCTCTCCACGCACCCGGAACGTCCCGCGCTCGAACCCGGCATCATTTCGACGATACTGAAGTTCGACAAGGGCCTTGATGAGCTTCTCGCGATCAATCTCACCACCGACCTCAAGCCGGACCACCATTTTTGAGTACGTCTCAACCGACCCGATACCATAAATACAGGACACGGATGCAACGATGATAACGTCATTCCGCTCCAGAAGTGCCTGCGTGGCCGCATGGCGCATCCGGTCAATCTGCTCGTTGATCTGGCTGTCTTTCTCAATATACGTGTCCGACCGCGGGACATAAGCTTCCGGCTGGTAGTAATCGTAGTACGAGACGAAATATTCGACGGCATTATCAGGGAAAAACTGCCGCATCTCGCCATAAAGCTGCGCAGCGAGAGTCTTGTTCGGGGCCAGAATGAGCGTCGGCTTCTGCGTCGCTTCAATGACCTTCGCCATGCTGAACGTCTTGCCGGACCCCGTCACGCCCAGCAGAACCTGATCGCGCTCCCCATTCTCCACGCCCTGCACAAGTTCGGAAATGGCCGTGGGCTGATCGCCTGCCGGCTCATAATCCGCCTTGACCACGAACTTCCGCGTCTTGGCCTTTGCAGGCTGCTTTTCAGGAATGAATGCCGTCATGGGCATTGCGGTCGCATTGCGGAGGGCGGAGGGTTTTTTGGCCATGAGATCCAAGATGGGAAAGAAACGGGAACATCACAAGAGCGCAGCAGCACGGAAGGCGTTCCGGCGGCGTATTTTTATGTCATTCTATTGCTGAAAAGGATGGAGAGACTCGCCAAGAGGGCGTATTCAGGCCGCGTATCTTTGAAGGGAAACCGATCATGGACGTCCAGGCGATCGAGCAGACATACAATCAGCTTCAGGAACAGGCCCAGCAATCCGCACATTCTCTCCAGACGCTAGGCGCCAAGATGCAGAGTGCGGCCCAGAGCGGAGACATGCAGGCTCGGGAATGGGCACTGGATCTGCGGGAAGTCGCGCTCTCGTTTCAGGCCGAGCAGCAACAGGTCACAACCCTGCTCCAGCAATTGCATGCAGCGCTTGAAAGCGCGGCAAACAGCCAGAACACCTATGTCTCGCCCCAGCCATATCAAGCACAGCCTCCTGTTCAGGCCGTGGAACAACCTGCTGAAAACAGTTTCTTTTCCAATATCCTCAATTCTGGCTTTGCCCGTTCCGTTGAAGCTGGCGCCGGTTTCAGTATCGGGAATGATCTCATCAAGGAAATCTTCTGAGACTGTCTGGCCCGATCATCCACTGACAAAAGCAGAACTCATCAGGCCGCAAGATCCATGACTGGCAGCGTCTCACGGGCTGAATACCTGCGGTGAACGGCAACGCAGGAAAGAACGCTCCCGATCACCAGAGCAAACGCCGCCATTTCCAGAACACGCGGCGCTCGCTGCTCCCACAAAAATCCGTAAGTCAGACCAAACAGTGTCTCGAACAGGATCATCTGGCCCGTCATGGTCAGCGGCAAAAGTCGGGACATTCGGTTCCACAGGGCATTTCCGAACAAAGAGGCAATCACGGCAACACTTGCCGAAACAAGTGCAAAGCGCCCCCATTCCGGCAGGGAGTGACTGCCTGAAGACACCAGCACAGCAATAGGCAACAGAACCACCGCCTGCCCTCCCGTGACCAGCCCGGTCAGCAGATTCCAGTCATGCACCGAAAGATGGTGCAGACGCATCAGGCATCGACTGTTCCACACGGCATAGGTCGTCCAGCACGTCAAAGCAGCCAACGCATAAACCAACCCCATCACGGATTGCCCTGACGATGAGGGCATGGTCAGCGCCTGCCACCCGATACACACCGCACCCGCCGCACATAATCCTAATGACGGGAGCAGAGACCTGAGCGGCACCGCACCTTTATCCCGACTGCCAATGATCGTCACAGCCACCGGCATGAACCCCAGCACAAGCGACGTCAGGGCAATCCCCCCGGCATGCACGGCAGAAGACACCAGAACGTAATAGAGCGTGTTGCCAAACAAAGAGAGCCAGAACAGGGCTTTCCAGTCCTGAAATTTGACGGCGTAGAAAACACGGTTCCAGCGGGGAGCACTCAGAATGACGGCGATAAGACCGTAAGCGAGATACCGTCCTACAGAAAGCTGAAGAGGCGCAAAAGACCGCACCAGTTCGGGAGCCAGAAAAACCAGCCCCCACAACGCCCCCGCCCCTGCACCACACAGAACTCCCAATGTGGTCTGACTGGATCTGTCTGAATGATGCGACGATGTGTTCACGATGATCTTTCCTCTGGGGACGAGAGGCATATCATCGGTTCGGCGAGTTTTGCGCTCTTGATTGGGGGATCAAATGCAACAAAAACTCATCCCATGACCAAGAAGCCTCCTGCGCCCTCCCGCTCCCTGGACCCGTTTGACCGCGCCATCCTGCGGATCATTCAGAAAGACAACAAAATGCCGCAGCGCCAGATTGCCGAGAAGGTCAATCTGTCTGCTGCGGCTGTGCAGAGACGCATTGCCGCCATGGAAAAATCCGGCGTCATTACCCGCAACAGCGCCACAGTAGAGGCCCGTGCCGTTCAGATGGGCATCACCTCCATTGTTGAAGTCATGCTGACGGACGAACGGATTCAGACTGTTGATACGGCCAAGGCTCTCTTTCGCGCCGCGCCAGAAGTCCAGCAATGCTATTATGTGACCGGCGGCGTCAGCTTCATGCTGATCATCGTCTCACAGGACATGACAACATACGAAGAAACAACGCGCCGCCTGTTTGCGCAGAACGAAGCCGTTGCCAGCTATCGCAGTCTGATTGCGCTGGACCGCGTCAAAACCGGAAGCGAGATCCTCATTCCATGAAAAAAGGCGCCTCCCTGAGAGAAGCGCCTTTTCAATTGGTTCAGCGAGACGAAATCGCTGGAGGAACCTTGGCTTTAGCGAGTGCTTCTTTCTGACGCTCAGCAAGAACATTAACGTCAAAGCCTTCAATCAACTCCTGGAACATCTGATGCCAGTTCAGACGTGCTCCCAGACGCAGGAACGCGCTGCCCAGTCCAATGGCTGACCGGTCCATCAGAACGAACTCACGAGGCAGTTTTACGCCTCCCGTACGCTTCAGCCCTTCATAGACCCGTTCCAGAACCTGCTTGGCTTCTGCCGGATCATTGCTCTCCTGCATGGCACAAACGCGATCCGTCATGAGCGGACGATAGAAGAACCGCGCCCATTCATTCAGCACAGCAGCCGTTTCGCGGGAAAGCCCTTCAAAGCCCCATTTGCTGTAAGCATGGAAGGCCCGATCTTCGTCATTGTCCCGCAGAGCCGCGAACAGATCCACCACGCCCTCAACAAAGCGGGGGGAGAAAATACGAACGGCTCCGAAATCCAGCAGGTTCAGACCGTAATCATCCCGCACGGTGAAATTGCCCATATGCGGGTCACCGTGAATGACGCCATAGCGATAGACCGGCGTATACCAGGCCCGGAACAACGCCCGCGCCATATCATCGCGCTGTTCCTGCGCGGCATCAGACGCCAGCACCGTCTTCATGCTGCGACCCGAGACCCAGTCCATGGTCAGCAAGCGGCCGGTAGACAGTTCTTCAATGGCGGCCGGAACCGTCACAGTTGGGGTTTCGGACAGCATGTCCCGATACAGACGCAGATGGCTGGCTTCCCGACGGTAATCCAGCTCTTCCCGAAGGCGGTCGGACAATTCGGTGTAAACCTCGTCCTGACGGATCGTCGTCTCAAACCGCTTGTAAACACCAAGAGCCGCACGAAACTGCCTTAGATCGGAATCAACCGCGCCCTGCATGTCCGGGTACTGGAGCTTGCAGGCCACTTCGCGTCCATCAGCCAGACGGGCCCGATGCACCTGCCCCAGAGACGCCGCTGCTACGGCATCATGGCTGAAAGAGCGGAAGTTCTTTTCCCAGCCGGCCCCAAGTTCCGCCGTCATTCGACGGCGCACGAAGTTCCAGCCCATCGGGGGTGCATTGGCCTGAAGATGCGCCAGTTCTTCCGCATACTCATCCGGTAGAGCACCGGGGATGGTGGAAAGAAGCTGGGCCGCCTTCATCAACGGCCCCTTCAGATTGCCCAGCGAAGACTTCAGACCTTCCGCGTGAACACCCTTGTCCGTCTTGATGCCAAGACGGTTTCCAGCCAGGCGCGCAGCGATGCCGCCGACTGCACCAGATGTCCGAGCCATCCGGCGAAGTTCGCCCATCAAACCGGTATTATCGAGATCGCGCGCCATGGTGCCCTCAGCCCTCCTGCTCGAGCTGATCGATCAGACCCGAGATTACATCCAGTCCTTTACGCCAGAAACCCGGATCCGTCGCATCAAGACCGAACGGTGCCAGTAATTCCTTGTGGCGAAGCGTTCCGCCAGCTTCGAGCATGGTCCGATATTTGTCAGCAAAACCCTCAGGCTGATCCTGATAGACGCCATACAGCGCGTTCACCAGACAATCCCCGAAGGCATAGGCATACACATAGAATGGCGAATGCACGAAGTGCGGAATGTAGGACCAGTAAGCGTCATAATCCGGCGTAAAGTGAAACGCCGGGCCAAGGCTTCGTTCCTGCACATCGCGCCAGATAGCGCCAAGCTGCTCTGCGGACAGCTCACCCTTGGCACGTTCATCATGCACGCGCACTTCAAACTGATAGAACGCGATCTGGCGCACTACCGTATTCAGCATGTCCTCCACTTTCGCCGCCAGAAGATGTCGGCGGCGCTTCGGATCGGTTTCCCGATCAAGCAAAGATTGGAACGTCAGCATCTCACCGAAGACAGACGCTGTTTCAGCCAGTGTCAGAGGCGTTGCGGAATTCAGATAGCCCTGCTTCTGCCCTGCAAGAATCTGGTGCACACCATGCCCAAGCTCGTGAGCCAGCGTCATCACGTCACGGGCGCGGCCATGATAGTTCATCAGGATATAGGGATGAACAGACGGTACGGTCGGATGAGCAAAAGCCCCCGAAGACTTGCCCGGCGCGGCTTCCGCATCAATCCACGGATGCATCAGGAAGCGGTCTACCAATGTCCCAAGCGCCGGATCGAAACCCGTATAGGCGTTCAGAACAATTTCCTTACCAGTCTCCCAAGAAATCACTGTATCCGCCACGCCCGGCAGAGGCGCATTACGGTCCCAGTGTTCCAGCTTTTCCAGCCCGAGCCATTTGGCCTTCATCGCGTAATAACGATGAGACAGTCGCGGGTAAGCCTCATCAACAGCACTGACCAGCGCGTCCACAACTTCGTCTTCAACCATATTGCCACGGTTGCGACTGCTGGACGGACGGGGGTAGCCTCGGAGCTTGTCCCCGATCGCCTTGTCCTTGGCGAGCGTGTTCGTAATCATCGTCAGAAGACGGGAATTGTCGGCCAGAACAGCACTGATCTGCTCCGCAGCCGCAGCGCGCTTTTCGCGTTCTGCACTCGTGAGGGTGTTGAACGCCGCGCCGAGGGGTTTTGTCTCCCCATCAAGCGTGACAGTCAGGCTGGCCATGGTTTCATCGAACAGTCGGTTCCAGGCATTGCGCCCCGTCACCGACTTGTCCATCAGAACCTGCTCAACCTCATCGGAAAGCTGGTACGGGCGGAAAACGCGCAGATCCCGCAGGAACGGCTGCCATTTTACCATCTCAGGTGCTGTCGTGATTCGCGCCAGAACGTCATCTTCAAAACGGTTCAGTTCCAGCGAGAAGAACAACAGGTCAGCAGAAATATCCGTGACGCGTTCCTGCACACCCTGTGTAAACCGGCCCCAGGTCGGATCCGTTGTATGAGCAGCAAAGCCGAGCTGAGCGAAGGAGCCGATGCGCCCCAGCCCTTCCTCGATCCGCTCATACTCGGCAAAAGCAGCGGCCAGCGCGGTGCCGTCAGCCTGTCCCAGTTTCCCCTTCCAGGTTTCGCTGAATGTTCGGGCAGCGGATGTCAGAGCCGCGAAATCCTGTTCAATCGCAGGATCGTCCAGCGACGCGTACAGATCGGACAGGTCCCAGCGCGGCGGAGTCACGCTCTCGGCTGAAGGAGCAGAAAGGCCTGTGGCCGCGGAGAGATTCTGACTGTTCATCCTTTGAATTTAGACATCCCTGCCGCCGGGTCAAACGGGCGGTTGATGACAAATCCGTAGTAAATGCCCGAACACGGCTTTCAGAGTGCCTGCTGCAAAACGACGCCAAGATCTTCAATAGTGTCCTGACTGAAAACCTGAATCCCGTTCTGACGCAGAAGTGCGGCCGTTACACCCGCTCCGGCATGTTTCTGCCCGCTGAAACTGCCGTCATAGATCATCTGGCTGCCACAGGACGGGCTGCCCTCCATAAGTAATGCGAACCGACACCCCTGTGCCTGCGCGACAGTCAGGGCAATCCGCGCTCCCGCGACGAACGCATCCGTTACATCCGCACCGGACGTGTCAGTCACCCGCACCTCGCCCAGAAGAACATCTTTCCCATCCTGCCGTGCCCCAATTTCCGCCGGAGGGCGTGGAACAGGCATCCCACCTGCAAGCTCCGGACAGACCACAACCAGCCGTCCCTCTTCCTGCCATTGCTGAAGCAGCGGATGCAGAAGGGTCTTTGCCTTGCCATCGTATCGAACAGGCTGACCCAGCAGACAGGCGCTGACCAGAATTCGGTTCTTTATAAGCGGCAAGATCCTACTTTCGGAGCTGATGAGCGTTTTACTCCCGAACCCTTATCGACCCGAAAGCAGACCTCTTTCTGACGCAGTTGCGATCAGGAGACATTTGCCCCTGACATGCCAGCCATACAGGAGCAATACTTTTAGTGACGAATAACTTCGTGAGCGTCTTCGTCATCCTCATCATCGTCTTCGTCATCAACATCCGGTGGCCCGGCGATTTCATCGTCATCCACCAGACGGCGTGGATCAATGGCACGCCAGTCGCGCTCCATATCCGTTGCCGGATTGGCGGCAAAATCTTCCAGTTCTGTGGAAGACTTCCAGCCATCTTCCCCAGCGTCCACCACTTCGGCATTCTCACCGAACGCAAACCAGCTTTCCAGAACTTCCTTGCTCGTCGCACCCGGAACCCGGCAACGCTCGATGCTGTCCCGCACATAGGCGCGGGCATAAGCATTAGCGTGCATCAGATCCATGAAGTCTTTCACAACTTCAACGGTGTCATCCTCGGATGCGCCCGACAGATCAATGATCCGGACATTCCAGGTCTGCCCCTGCTCCGCAGTGCCCGCGCCTGTATTTTCGGGTTCGTCGCTCATGAGGCCTCCTGTTCGGCTCGTGCCTTGTTCAGCAGAAATTCACGTCCTACCTTGACGCGAAGCGTGCCGTCATAGGCCACGATGTCCGCCGTTGCATAGGTCTCGGACCAGCGATCCGGAATAAAAGACCCACTGCCCACGACGTCGATCGGTGCATGAGCATCTCGCATCGTGGTGCATTTGGAAGCATTAAAGCCCGAAGAGACCGTGATTTTCACTTTCGGAAAACCGGCCTCGTCCAGCGCTTCACGCATGCGCCAGATAGCAGCAGCCGAAACACCCGTCCCGACCAAGTCGCGGAGCTCCGCGTCCGAACGATAACGGCG
Organism: Gluconobacter japonicus; assembly: GCF_002723975.1. Classification (GTDB taxonomy): domain Bacteria; phylum Pseudomonadota; class Alphaproteobacteria; order Acetobacterales; family Acetobacteraceae; genus Gluconobacter; species Gluconobacter japonicus. Next base: position 68,760 of record NZ_BEWO01000007.1, on the reverse strand, counting down.
GATCGTACCCGGTGTGTAGCGTTCCAGCACGGCATAGGAAGACTGTGGGTCCAGCCCTTCCAGGAAGCGGCCACCATGCGTGTCGAGGCGGACACTCAACTGTCCCGCTGCGGCTTTTTCAGGAAAACGACGACAGACTTCCAGAGCGTCCGTCACTTCCTGCCCGAAATAGTCCACCAGAATTGTCAGCGGATCATTTGGATAAACATCCACATACATTTCGGCAGCGCGCAGGGTCGAACCCGCATAACCAATCAGGGCATGCGGCATGGTACCAAGCCCATGATCCTGCCCGAAGAACCCTGCCGTCGCATCATTGGCATTGCCAATGAAACCACGAGCACCTTCCTTCTGGGCGGCCTGAGACCCAACGGCCGCGGCATAACCCATCTGTTCCTGCATTTCGAAACCGGCACAATGCCGTGCTTCCATGGCCAGAAACGAGACATCAGGAAGCGCCATGGCCATCTGATAGGCATTATGTGCAGCCACACAGCACGCCCCGAGACGCTGAAGCAAGAGTGTTTCCAAAGGAGCGAGGCAGCTAAAAGGGCCAGTCAGGTACAGGATGGGCTCACCGGCTCCAACCCATTGCCCTTCTTCATACACCTCGCGGATGTGAAGATCGAAGCCCTGCTCTTTGGCGACATTGCGAAGCCAGGTGACGGCAATGCCACAGGCCGCAATCACCGGGCGGCGGATGAACACCGCGTAGGTGACGCGGGAGTCCCCGAAATGTTCAACGATTTGTCGGGTACGCCCGAAATAGGCATCCGTCCGGGATTCGATTGTTTTCCGATCCAGCGGGCCAAGGACACCACTGGACTGGTTTAGTGCACGTTGAGAAACGGAAGAGTTCATTCCTGCTTTCCTGCTCGTCGTCCTGTCAGTTCATGAGCAAGAAGGAACGCCATTTCAAGCGACTGTTCCGCATTTAGGCGCGGATCACAGAATGTTTCATACCGATCACCCAGATCGGCCTCCGTCAGGCACTGGGCACCACCGATGCATTCGGTGACGTCCTGACCCGTCATTTCAAGGTGAATACCGCCCGGACGACGGCCTGCAGCCTCGAAAACATCGAAGAAGCCAAGGACCTCACCAAGAATACTCTCGAAGGAGCGCGTCTTGACCTTGCTGGACGTCGTGGTCGTGTTGCCGTGCATCGGGTCACACAGCCATGTGACCGTACGGCCCGTCTTGATGACGGCATCCAGAAGCGGCGGCAGATGCTCGCGCACCTTGTCCTTGCCCATACGCGAGATCAGCGTGATGCGACCTGCCTCGTCATTCGGGTTCAGGATTTCGAGCAGCTTTTCCAGATCCTCAACCGTGGTCGTCGGACCAACCTTGATGCCGATCGGGTTCTGAACGCCGCGCAGGAACTCTACATGAGCGCCGTCCGGCTGACGGGTGCGATCCCCAATCCACAGGAAGTGCGCAGAGCAGTCGTAGTAGTCACCGCTGGTGCTGTCGATGCGGGTCAGAGCCTGCTCATATGGCAGCAGAAGCGCCTCATGAGAGGTATAGAACTCTGTCTCATCAATCTGGGACGCAGCCGCGTCAAAACCACAGGCCCGCATGAAGGACAGCGTCTCATCAATGCGATGAGCCAGATCCCGATAGCGCGCCGCCAGCGGGGAACGCTCAACAAAGCCGAGGTTCCAGCTATGAACCTGATGCAGGTTTGCATAACCGCCATTTGCGAAAGCGCGCAGCAGGTTCATCACGCCAGCCGACTGGAAGTATCCGGTCTCCATACGGGCCGGGTTAGGAATACGGGCGTCTGCCGTGAATTCCGGACCATTGATGATGTCACCGCGGTAACACGGCAGCGTCACACCATTGATCGTTTCCGTGTTGGACGAGCGCGGCTTGGCGTACTGGCCTGCCATACGCCCAATCTTCACGACCGGCACCTTGGCCGCGAATGTCAGAACCACGGCCATCTGAAGCAGCACGCGGAACGTATCGCGGACGATATCGGCCGTGAACTCGTCAAAGCTCTCAGCGCAGGCGCCGCCCTGAAGCACGAAGGCCTCTCCACGGGAGGCTGCGGCCAGACGTGTCTTCAGGCGACGGGCTTCCCCCGCAAAAACCAGCGGTGGATATCGATGCAGACGTGCCTCGACAGCGGCAAGCGCAGCTTCGTCTTCATAAGACGGAGCCTGGACGATCGGACGGGAACGCCAGCTTGCAGGAGACCATGACATCGTGTTGTCGGACGTCTGGGTCTTGGTCGAGGGGTGCATTGAATGCCCTCCGGGGGTCAGTAAGTGAACAGAATTGCGGGGCGCTGTTTATGGCTGAAAAAGCGCCGCGTTGATAGCGCGAAAAGTCAGATTGTAACGCATGGCACCTGTCTGCGGATGGAATGTTTCGCGTATGGGCGAAACCCCATGCCAGGCAAGGCGGGAGATGCCTCCCCACACGACCACATCTCCATGGAAGAGATCATGCCGTTGCACCGGGTCCGTCTTTAATAAACCACCAAACGCAAAGCGGGCCGGAACCCCAAGAGAGACCGAAACGATGGGGGAGGACAGATCATCCTCATCCCGATCCTGATGCAGCCCCATCTTTGCCCCCGGCTCATAGCGGTTGATCAAACATGAAGACGGAGAAAAATCCGGATAACCAGCCTCTTTTGCTGCGGTACAGGCCAGTTCAAAAAACATATCTGGCATTTGGGGCCATGGCTTCCCGGTTAATGGATCTGTCCGCACATACCGATATCCCTTCTGGTCCGTATACCAGCCACAGTCCCCACAACTGGTTGTCGCAACAGACAGGGGCCGGCCGCCCGGCGTTTTCATGATCCGAAAAGGCGTTTCAAGAGCAAGATGCCGGATACCTTCCAGCAGTTGCTCCGCACAAGATATGGCAAAACCGGGAAGAAGCACCGCTCCATCCGCAAGGTCGGTACGACATCTCAGCGTCGCAAAGAGATCCTCCATGTCATCCCCCGCTTCCCTGATCCGGGAAAAGAACTCTTGAACCGCAGCCCAACCGAGCCGATTATAAAAGAGAGTATGCGGTTCTGCTTCCCATATGGTGATGGGGCCGTTGATTTCCATGATTGGTTCAGGACCAGACTCCATGCTGCCCTTTTCCCGCTTTTTCTGCCACGCTCTGCTGGCAACCGCCCTGCTGGGCGGGGTAGCTCAGGCTCAGACCACGACATTTGGTCAGCCATACGATGCCGCCCCTCAACAGAACAGCACACAGGCGCAGGCTCCATCCACGCAGCAGAAAACCAATGGCGGCGAGCATTTCCGTGCCCGTGGTCATCGTTCTCTCCCGCCCGGATATCAGGATGCCCCAAGCACTGAATTCGAGCATGGTCCTGATCCGGATCACGAAGCTGGCGTTGAGCGTGACAGCGTAACAGGCGCAAATCTGTCCAAGTTCGGCTCTGCCTATCAAGGCAGCAACAACACCCAGTCCGGGCAGTTGGGCGATGCGACCGGAAACGGCTGGACGGCCCCTCGCGGCAACGGCTGGTAAGACGCAACCAATCTGACACAGCGGGGTTCTGCTTTTCAGGATGCGGCTGGTATCATCCAGCCAGATCATATGAGGAGCAGAACCCATGCCCTATATTACTGCGACTGACGGAACCAGCCTTCATGTGAAGGATATGGGCGCAGGCCGCCCCGTTGTTCTCATCCATGGCTGGCCACTAACGGGGGATATGTGGGAAAAACAGACCCTCGCCCTCGTTGAAGCCGGATATCGTGTCATTACCTACGACCGTCGCGGCTTCGGTCTCTCAGGCCACCCCATCAACTGCTACAACTATGACGTTCTGGCAGACGATCTGGCCGTCATTCTGGAACAGCTCGACCTCTGGGACGCAACACTTGTCGGTTTCTCGATGGGCGGCGGTGAAGTCGCCCGTTATCTGAGCCGCCATGGCCGCGCCAGAATTTCCAAAGCGGTGCTTCTGGCATCCATCGTTCCGTTCCTGCTGAAAACCGCAGACAATCCGGATGGCGTCGATATCTCCGTGTTCGACGGAATCAAGCAGGAAATCCGTCAGGACCGTTTTGCGTTCCTGAAAAGCTTCCTCCCCGGCTTTTATGGCATGAGCATGCTGCATCATCCGGTCAGCGAAGGCGTGCTCGACTGGTCTTTCACGCTGGCCAGCATGGCAAGCCCGATGGCAACCCTCGACTGCGTGGATGCATGGGGGAAAACAGATTTCCGCAGTGACCTTCAGGCGTTCACTATTCCAACACTCATCATCCACGGCACTGCCGACAGCGCCGTTCCGGCTGACATCGCTGGACGCCGCGCAGCAGATCTGATTCCGGGATCAGTCTTCTTGGAATATGATGGTGCCCCACACGGTCTGTTCCTGACCCACGCGGAACAGGTCAACGAGGATCTTCTGAAGTTCCTCGCGTCCTGAACAGCAAGACCTGTTTCAGGTCGTCGCTCTCAGGAATGCTCTGCTGGTTGGCAGTTCCGATTGCACAATCAGCAGGGATCCAATCGCCAGAACCAAGTCATGCCGGATGGATGTGTCCTGTGACTCCCGCTCCAGTGCATAAAGTTCTGCGAGTGTCGGCTCGATAGTTGCTGCCGTATGGGTCAGCGGCAACTTGCGGCGTAGCAGATTCCGGATTAGTCCATCCACGGCGGCTACCGCGGTATCTGGCAGGCTTCCATGCTGGGCCAGCTTTCGCAGCATCAACACGTTTCGCCCTACGGTCATGACAGACAGGGTACCGCGCAGCATTTCTTCCGCACGGTCACTCTCCAGAGATCCCGCAAAGCGAACCGCACGCTCCATGCTCTGCGTACCGTCATTGATCCAGACATATTCGTCCATCACAACACCCGGCAGCGCCAGCCGCCGCAGACTGCGCTTGAGCTGATAACGCAGAACTTCCGCCGCCCGACGCGGCGTAAACGGCAGAACCGCCCGGAAGATCACCACACCGGCCCCAAGACCCAGCAGAAGCGCAATGGTGGTATTGAGCCAGGACAGCTCATCCATACGCCCCTGATTGTCCATGCCGAGCAGGAAGGGGAAGAACGTTCCGTAAGACGCGGCCATAACAGCCGTGGCCGGGTTACGGGTCGCAAGGCCACCGAGCATCATGAAGAAGCCGACTGTCAGACAGAAAAATACATAACTGGCTGTAACTGGCATCACGACAAAAACAGGAATGATACTGGCCAATGCCGCAAAAACGGCTCCATAGAAAAACGCCGCGCTGAGCAGAACAGTATTTTCAAAAGTCGCAAACCGGGCACAGACCACTGCAATAAAGGTCAGGAAGACGCTGCCCTGCGGCCACGCCGTCACTTCCCAGACATACGCTCCGAAAAGAAGCGCGGCCATGGTCCGCACCCCGTTTCGGACGGCTGCTCGCCAGTCCGTATTGCGGGTCAGACGGTGACGCTCGGAAATCGGTGCACCGTCCACACTCGCCCGATAAGAACGGAGTGTTTCACAGAGATCCGAGATCATGACCTCAACACCCGTCAGAATGATGCCTTCGTTCAGAGAGTCATCATCGTCCTTTGGAAGGACGGCCTGCATCCGCCCTCGACATTCCGCCAGCAGAGCCTCGGTCTGAACAAGGGCCGCAATACCGCGTCGATCGCTCTCCAGACGTGCGGGCAGCCCTTCAATCGCCACCGCCATATCCCTCAGGAACGGAAGGAGCGCCTGCGGAATATGGGACACAGATGTCATGCGCGTCTTGAGGCCAAGCCCGCGTGATAGCACACGCGCTACAAGACCCAGCGTCACATATGCATGTTCGACTTCATTGCCCTGACTGCGAATTTCGATGCGGGAGAACTCGATCTGATCACTGGACGCCTGAAGCGACCCCATCAGCGCACAAAGCGTATCCGTAGCGTTCGGTTTCTGGTTCAGAACATCCGTCAGAGCCGCGCTGGCTTTGGTAAGAATGGCCTGAAGGCGTTTGCGCAGCTCTTCCCGAGCCCGATCCGCCACATTGGGAACGAACACCATTCCCATGACCATCTCACAAATCACGCCGAGAAAAATATATGTCCCGCGGGCCATGGCAATGTTGAACACATTGTCTGGCTCTTTAACGGCACCAAGCGCGATAATCGTGCAGGTATAGCCCGCCAGAACGAGTGCATACCCCCGGAAGTTATGCGTCAGCGTAGCGAGGCCAGCACAAAGCCCGACCCAAATCGCCAGCGCTGGCAGGAAGAGCCAAGGATATTGCGGAAACATTCCCATCAGGGCGATGGCAGTAATCATGCCGACAACTGTGCCGACAAGCCGCCAGCGCCCTTTGGAAATACTTTCTCCACGAGAGTTTTGTGCGACGATCCAGACCGTCATTGCCGCCCATTGCGGTTCACCAAGCTCCATCCACAGAGCAATCGCAAGCGCCAGCAAAGCAGCAATCGTCGTGCGCAGGGCGAACATCACGGACGTGATGGACGGCGCAAACAGCCAACCGAGTTTCACGCCTGCACCTGCCCTGTTGTGTGATGGCTCATGATCTTCAGGGGCGGCAAAGGATCGTCATGAACCATCGGAGTATCAGTTCTGTTTGTCGGAGGAAGGAGGAACATGGCGCGTTGGCGTCCGCATGGTCACGAACTCCTCCGCACTTGTAGGGTGAAGACCGATCGTGCGGTCCAGATCACGCTTGGTCAGACCTGCTGTGACTGCAATGGCCAGCCCTTGGATGATTTCCGGTGAATCCGGGCCAATCATGTGCGCACCCAGCACGACCTGACTTTTTGAATCCACAACCAGCTTCATAAACGCCTTGCCCTTACGACCAGACAGCGACTGACGCATCGGCGTGAAGGAGGAGGTATAGATATCAAGCGTGTGGTGTTCAGCAGCCTCTTCTTCAGTCAGACCTACCGATGCGAGCGGCTGGCTGAAGAACACGGCTTTGGGCGTCGTAGCAAAAGACCACTCACGGCCTGCCTCACCGAACAGACGCTCCGCCAGAAGATGTCCCTCGGCAATCGCTGTCGGCGTAAGGTTATAGGTATCGGTCACGTCCCCGATGGCATAAATGCCCGGAACATTCGTCTTGGCATCTTCAAGGCGCGTGACAATCCGACCGTCCGTGACCTCTACCCCGGCCAGATCCAGACGCAGGGATTTCAGGTTCGGATGACGCCCGGTTGCCATAAAGACGCAGTCGGTCTCAATGACCTTGCCGCCTTTCAGATGCAGGCGATATCCGTCAGACGTCTTTTCAATACGCTCCGGCGTGCTGCCTAGATGGGAGGTGATCCCATTCAGAGGCACCAGTTCTGCGATATGGCGACGCATTTCCTCGTCAAACCCGCGCAGTGGCAGGTCCTGACGGTAAACGAAGTCCACCTGCGAGCCGAAGCCCGCGAAAATCCCTGCAAATTCAATCCCGATATAACCGCTGCCAATAATGGCAACGCGCTCGGGTCGGTTCTCCAGATGAAACGCATCATCCGAAACAATCGCGTGCTCCGCGCCCGGAATATCGAGGCGCGTCGGTGCACCACCCGTCGCAATGACAATGTTCTTCGCACGAACGGTTTGAACGTCAGCATCCGGAGCAAGCTCAGACGGGCCGATTTCAACCGTGTTCGCATCCACAAAGCGTGCGTCGCCGGTGAATAGCTCAACCCCAGCTTTCTGCAGCATTGAGACGTAAATGCCATTCAGGCGCTCGATCTCGCGGTCCTTGGCATCAATCAACGTGCGCCAGTCATGTGGCCCTGGCGTCACGTCCCACCCATAGGCGCGGGCATCGTCGATCTCGCGGCCATATTCCGCCGCGTAGACCATCAGCTTTTTCGGCACGCAGCCGAGATTGACGCAGGTTCCGCCCCAGTGACGACGCTCCGCAATCGCGACGCGCGCGCCGTTCTGGGCAGCGATACGCGCACAACGTACCCCACCCGATCCGGCTCCGATGACGAAAAGATCGAATTCCTGCATAAATCCCGGCCTTCCGTGCCTCTGGTCTCAGCGCTCTGCGAACGCCTTTTCAACAACATAAGAACCCTGACGGCTCATGTTGCCTTCCTCAAAGCCCATACGCTCAAGCAGTGCTTCCGTATCCGCAAGCATTTCCGGCGAACCGCAGATCATGACGCGGTCATGCTCAGGGTCGAGCTTGTCGATACCCAGATCCTCGAAGATCTTGCCGCTTTCGATCAGCTTTGTGATGCGATCCGTGACGGCATAATCTTCACGCGTTACAGCCGGATAGTACTTCAGCTTTTCAGCAACGAACTCACCTAGGAACTCATGTTCTGGCAGTTCATGACGGATGTGGTTCTCATAAGCCAGCTCGCCAGAGATACGGACCGTGTGGCTGAGGATCACATTCTCATAGCGCTCGTAGGCTTCCGGGTCCTTAATGAGGCTCATGAACGGCGCAAGGCCGGTACCCGTGGACAGGAAGTACAGGTTACGGCCCGGCTTCAGGTTATCGAGCAGCAGCGTCCCCACCGGCTTGCGACCGATCAGAACCGTATCTCCAACCTTCACATGACGCAGACGGGAGGTCAGCGGACCATCCGGCACAGCGATGGAAAGGAATTCCATGTGATCTTCATAATTGGCTGAGGCAATGGAGTACGCACGCAGAAGTGGCTTACCCTCGACCTCGATGCCAATCATTGCGAACTGGCCGTTCTCGAACCGAAGGCCCGGATCGCGCGTTGTCGTGAAGCTGAAAAGGCGATCCGTCCAGTGGTGAACGGTCAAAACCTTTGCAGGATACAGATGAGCATATTCCTTGCTTGGCTCGGCCAGACGGTACTGTTTCGGATGGCCTTCATACGGCGCCAGACCCGTTAGGGGTTCGTCGATCTCAGGAGTCGGGGCGGCAAAACTCGGTGTGGACATATCGGTTTCTGTCTCCGGTGTGGCGCGGATCAAAGGTCTCGGACCTGATAAGAGCCGGACCTTTTAGCGCAATCATCACATTTCGGAAAACCCATCTGCGTTGAACCTGATAGCTGAATGACGCAAAAGTCTTTTCATGACAGACGACTCCGTGAGCGACGCCCCCCTCTCCCCCGCTGAACGCGCCCTGAATCAGGCTGAAGCCGACTTCGGAACGCCGCTGGATATTACTCCGCGTGAGCGACCCGCCCTTTTGCGGCAGGTGGCGCGTCGGCTTGAGGGGAACGAAGCGACCCTCCCTCCTGAAGCCCTGATCGACGCGTTGTGTATTGTGCGTCGCAAAACATGGGCCTCCCAGCTCATGAATGTGGCCCGTCGCGCTGGCGAAGTCTGGGTCACGAAAGCCGACACACAGGAAGCCGCTGCCCGCACACACGATCCCCGTGCCGACATTGCGGCTCTGCGCCTGACGCTCGACGATGTTCTGGTCTCGCGTTGGCAGGATCTTGGGGACTCGCCACGCAGCGTTCTGGAAGAAATCCGGGCTGATCTGGCAGATGCCGGGCTGATTCTTTCAGGCGGTCAGCTTGAAAAGCTTTCCCGCAGCATAGCAGGCGCTTTCGGCAGCGTTGATCTGGGCTTCGAGGACGATCTGCGTCTGGCCGAAGAGCGTCGCGCCCGTGAGCAGGCTGACATTCAGGCCCGTGCCGAGCGCCGTCGGGAGCGCGAACTCGAACGCCTGAAGGAATGGGAAGCCAATCTTGTCAGCTTCGATGAGGTCCCAGGCATTCTCCATTGCTCACGGCGTGAGGCCCTGCGCTGGGTTGCGGAAAACCGTCTCCCGATTGCCAAGCGCGAAACACGTGATGATGGGATCGAACTGTTCTTCTTCGATCCTGACGAACTCAAGAAACTGCGCGCGCGCCTTCCCGAATGGCGCGGTACAACACCGGCCCGACCAGAAGTTCTGGAACGTGGCACCAAGGTCGGTAATGCCGCCATCGCCCGCGTTGCCGCGCTGGACAGGTTTGCAGCTCATTTCCGGACAGCACGTTCTCTCAAGCGCCGTATCACACTCGTTACGGGACCAACCAACTCCGGCAAGTCCTACACAGCGCTGAACGCCCTCGCCAACGCAGAGAGCGGTCTCGCCCTCGCGCCCCTTCGTCTTCTGGCGCACGAATTCCGGGAAGCCCTCCTTAATCGTGGCGTCCCTGCATCCCTCGCCACGGGTGAAGAGCGCATCGAAATGCCGGGCGCACGCCATCTGGCGGCGACGGTTGAAATGTGCCCGTTCCACAAACCTGTGGACGTCGCTATCATCGACGAAGCCCAGATGCTGGCGGACCCCGATCGTGGTGCGGCATGGACCGCCGCCATTATGGGCGTTCCAGCACGCCATGTGTTTATTCTGGGTGCCGCCGACTGCATCCCGCTGGTCAAGCGTATTGCCGAACTTTGCGATGACCCGGTTGACGAAATCCACCTGGAAAGAAAAAGCCCTCTCAAGGCGGGAGGCACACTTCATCTCAGCGAACTCACGGCTGGCGATGCGGTCATTGCGTTCTCACGCCGCGAAGTATTGGACATGCGCGCCGAACTCATGGCGCGCGGGCGACGGGTTGCGGTGGTTTATGGCGCTCTCAGTCCCGAAGTCCGCCGCGCAGAAGCCGCCCGTTTCAACAGTGGTGACGCGGATATTCTGATTGCCACCGATGCCATCGGGATGGGCCTGAACCTCTCCATCCGTCGCGTCGTTTTCAGCGCCCTGAGAAAGTTCGACGGACGCCAGACACGCGATCTCATCTCGCAGGAAGTCAAACAGATTGGTGGCCGGGCCGGGCGCTTCGGCAAGCACGAAGAAGGTCTGGTCTGTGTTCTGGCAGAATCCGGAAGCCCTGCGTTTGTGCGACAGATGCTGGCTGCCCCACCGGAACCGGTCACGGAACTACGCCCTCTGGTTCAGCCGGATTCCGACATCGTCCGAGCCGTTGCCGAAGAAATTGGCAGCGACAGCCTCTACGGTGTTCTGACCCGCATCAAGCGCGCTGTTCTACGGCCAGACGACCCCAATTATCGTCTGGCGGACATGGAACAGTCTCTTGAGATTGCGGCAGCACTGGAAGGCGTGGAAGGTCTGGATCTGACCACCCGCTGGACCTATGCCATGTGCCCGATTGATGAACGGGACAATGGCATCCAGCGTCTGGTCTCCTGGGCGGCTGACCATGCCGCGGGTCGCCCCGTCCCTCCCCCAGGAACCGGTCGTCTGCCCCATCCGGAACAGGCAGGTCGCGAAGAACTCGAACGCGCTGAAAAACGCCACAAGCGTCTCGTCGCATGGCGCTGGCTGGCTCTGCGTTTTCCGGAGGCCTATCCGGCGCAACAAAACGCAGAAATCAATACGTCCATTCTGAATGACTGGATCGAACAGGTTCTCCGCACCCAGAGCCGGATGCGCGAAAGCCAGAAGCAGCAGCGCGGCAACTTCAAGCCCAAAGAACGAAGCGATCGGCCCTTTGCTGGCAAATCTGGCAAGCCCCCCTTCAAGGAGGGCTTCAAAAAGCGTGGGAAACCCTCTGGCCCACGGAAACGAAGCTAAAAAAAAGCCCCTCCCAGTTCTAACGGGAGGGGCTTTCTCTTTTCTGAAAAAACAGACAGGGACAGCTTTTTCAGCCCTCCGCGTCCTCCTCAGCCTGACGAACCCGACGTTCAACCCATTTCTGCGCCTGAAGTTTGATCAGGGGACTAAGCTGACGATACAGGTTCAGGAACATGCTTTCGTCCGGCGTCAGCGTTTCCTGAATTTCCTTATAGGCCATTCCGGTGAGCAGAACTTCGGCATCTACTCCCAGCGCTTCAGCAAGCGCACCAAGATGCTTGCCAACATGGCCTGAACGCCCAGTTTCCCAAAACGCCACAGCAGAACGTGAAATCCCGACCTTATTGGCGAGTTGCTGCTGGTTGAGGCCAGCCATTTCCCGCAGCAGACGAATGCGTCGCCCCAGTTCCAGACCCGGCGAAATCCGTGTCTTCGCGGTATCGTCCGTTACGTCACTCATTCCTTCATCCACCCTACGTTCAATATCTGCCCCACCCTGAAAAGAGCCTGCGGATAATGCAGCCAGACATCACACGCCCCAAGCTCACCCTTAAATAATCATGGCGACTTTACCAACCAAGCCCATCGGCTTTACCTCTTGGTCGTTGACGCCACGACTTCACAACACTTCAGGTTCCATGCCCCTTTCAGCCTTTAAGAGACACGCTCTCAAGACCAGAAAAAACACGAACAATCAGGGTGCTATCGTAAAAACATTGAGGTTTTGCAAATAATTTTTATTTCAACGCGAAGTTTATAATAAACTGACAGATAATTTTACCTTAGCTAAAATACAAAAAAGAATATTTCCAATATTCGGATATTTTATTTCTGTTTTTCTGAAATATCTTCAGAGCGCAGGACTATCAACGGCTTCATATTTTCAGATTGAAAAATCAGGCTTCCTTTCTGATCCAGAGACCAAAAGCGCACTGCATCCAACGCTTTTACAAACGCATTCTCGGTTTTCATGCCCGAACCGATACAAGCCATTCTTGTCATTGCAAAAGGCTGAAATTTCAGACGGTTTCCTGCAAGGTCGGCTTGTCCCATCAGTCTGTTACATCCGCCGCTTCCAAAGACATGACCATCACGCGCCAGCGTCAATGTAGGTGCCCGAACTGCCTCAGGGATCACTTCTCCGTTCAGAGCGTGAACAGCCCAACTGCCGTAAGGAAAGTCATTTGCGGGCGCTGCGACCCTTGTAACCACGATGTCAGGTTCACTTGGAGAATGAGCGTCCTCAGTCGTGAAAAGGAGCTGCTCGCCGACACGGATCTCAGCATGCAGATTATAACGCCGACTGCTTTCAAGGACCGGCACATGCAGAATATATGAAAGAGGCGGTGCACCCTGAATGCTCTGAGTGCTTTCCGCCAAAATCTTTGCCGGGGCATCCGCAAGAGACACATCCTCCAGTCTAACAAGAAGAACCGCACCCGCAGGGAGTGCCATTCTCTCCCGATATGTGACCGTTCCACTGAGCGGTTTCAGGGCCTCCGCACAAGCCGTGAGAGCAAAAGCACTTCCGGCCAGAACAGAAAAAGCGGAACGGCGTGTCATCATGTCAGGACTGGTCCTTAGCCAATACGGGTTAATCCACCCATATAGGAACGCAGGACTTCCGGAATGGTTATGCTGCCATCCTCATTCTGGTACGTTTCCATGACGGCAATCATGGTGCGTCCGACAGCCAGACCGGAACCATTCAGCGTATTCACGAAGGCCGGACCATTCTCGGAGCGATACCGGGCTTTCATACGCCGTGCCTGAAATGCGCGGGTATTGGAGCAGGATGAAATCTCGCGCCAAGCCTGCTGCCCAGGAATCCACGCTTCCAGATCATACGTCTTGGCCGCACCAAAACCCGTATCACCAGCACAGAGCAGAATACGGCGGAACGTGATGCCAAGGCGCTCCAGAATGGTCTCGGCAGCCTGCGTCATGCGCTCATGTTCAGCATCGCTGTCTTCGGGCTTCACGATGGAAACGAGTTCGCACTTCGTGAACTGATGCTGGCGCAGCATACCGCGCACATCACGGCCCGCAGAGCCTGCTTCAGAACGGAAACACTGAGACAGTGCCGTAAGGCGGATCGGCAAAGCATCTGCGGGCAGAATATCGCCCATGACAGAGGCCGTCAGCGGAACTTCCGCGGTCGGGATCAGCCAGCGGCCATCTTCCGTACGGAAAGAATCTTCCGCAAATTTCGGCAGCTTGTCCGTGCCATACATGGCATCGTCATTGACCAGAAGCGGGACGCTGGTTTCGCTGTAACCAAACTCGGTCGTATGCGTGTCCAGCATGAACTGACCCAGTGCACGCTCCAGACGGGCCAGCGCGCCACGCAGAACGACAAAGCGCGTCCCGGACAGCTTGGCCGCCGTCGGGAAATCCATCAGACCAAGAGCTTCACCAAGCTCGAAATGCTGCTTCGGCTCAAATGTGAATTCACGCTTCTCGCCACGATAGTGAACGACGACGTTGTCATCCTCGCTCTTCCCATCAGGCACGGACGGGTCAAGCTGGTTCGGCAGGGACGCCAGAACATCGTCGATGATCTTCTCAATAATGGCCGCACGATCTTCCAGACCCACAATCCGGTCACGCAATTCGACCGCCTGCGCTTCCAGAGCGGACGTATCGGCACCCGTGCGCTTGCCCTGCCCGATCTCCTTGGCCAAGGTCTTGCGGGTAGCCTGAGCCTCCTGCAACGCCGCCAGAGCGGCACGGCGCTCTTCATCTTCCAAGACGATTTTCTGCCCCACAGGTGACAGGCCCCGACGCTCAAGAGCAGCGTCAAATGCGGCCGGATCGGTGCGCAGGGCTTTCAGGTCATGCATGGTTCAGGGCTCCGTCAGTCTTCTTCATCAGTCACGGGCTTCGGCTCAACCAGCCGCGCCACAAGAATGGATACCTCGTACAGCGCAACAAGCGGAATGGCGAGGCTCAGCATGGTAATCGCATCAGGCGGGGCAATCACGGCCGCAACAGCGAAGGACGCTACAACTGCATAGCGCCGGAATTTCTTAAGCTGCGCCGTCCCGATCAGCCCGACACGGACTAGCAACGTCAGGATCACGGGCAGTTCAAAGCAGATCCCGAAGGCGAGGATCATCTTCGTCACGAGCGTCAGATATTCAGAGACCTTGGCCTGAAGCTCGATATCCATTCCGCCATTGCCAGATGTCTGGAACGACAGGAAGAACTTCCAGGCGAACGGGAAAACCACGTAGTAGGCCAGCGCGGCGCCGATGGTGAACATGACAGGCGTGGCGATAAGAAATGGCGCGAACGCTTTTTTCTCGCTGCGATACAAACCCGGCGCGATGAAGATCCACGCCTGAATGGCAATCATCGGAAAAGACAGGCACGTCGCCCCGAAGACTGCCACACGAATATAGGTAAAGAACGCCTCATACAGCGCGGTGTAGATCAGATGCGGCTGCTCGCCCTTCTGCCGCATGATGTCCCCCAGCGGGGCGGCAAGGAAGCGATAGATATCGCCTGCAAAATGATAGCAGATGGCAAAAGCGATCACGAACGTCCCGATGGACCAGATTAACCGCCGCCGCAGCTCAACGATATGGTCAAGCAAAGGCATCGGGGTGTCATTGATGGCATCCGAGTCCGTCACGCGTCTTTCTCCGTGCTTGAAATGGCGACGCGTCGGCCATGATGAATAGCCATGACGGGAGGCAGAATGTCTGGAGCACGCCAGCGCGGGCGCTCATGTATCAGGCGGCGCGCCGTCGCAGGCGGCAAGATGGAAGGCGCATCAACGATATCATCGTTCAACCCTTCCTCCGCCTGCTCCTGCATCATGGCATTGTAAGGCTTGCTGTCCCCCCCGCCAAAAGACGGTGGCGGCATAGGCGGAGGCGCCGGAACCTGTGGCAGATCATTGAGCGTGGACGGCCGGGATGACGCGCCCGTTGTATCCAGTTCAAGGCTGCGTCGGATCGAATTGTCGCCATCAATCGCGCGGGTCACACGGTCCCGGAGATTGAAATTCTTCAGATCCCGAAGCTGATCGCGCGTCTCGGACAGGTCTGCCTCACGTACCATATCGTCGATATGGGACTGAAACTCACCTGCCATCCGGCGCATGGCCTTGATGCCGTTCGAAAGCGTGCGGATGGCAACCGGCAGATCCTTCGGGCGAATGAAAATCATCGCCACGACGACAAACAGGGCTATTTCCGAGAAACTGAAGTCAAACATGCAACAATCCTAGCCCGTCCCGTCAGTCTCGCCTACGGGGGAAGGCGCTTCTGGTGCCGCTTCCGTCGGGGCCCTGTCCAGAAGGAAATCCTCCCGCTTGGGCAATGACCCCAGATCCGGCAGACCGAAGCTTTCCAGAAAGGCTGGCGTCGTACCCCACAGAACCGGACGGCCGGGAACTTCCTTGCGCCCTTTTGGAGCAATCAGACTATCTTCCAGCAGCGCATCCAGAATGGGCTGCCCGAGCGAGACACCCCGGATGGCTTCAATTTCCGCACGCGTGCAAGGCTGGTGATAGGCAATGATAGCCAGTGTTTCCATCGCACCCCGGCTCAAACGACGTGGCTTTTCGACGACTTTTGTCAGCGCCGAAGCATATTCTGGGCGCGTCCGGAACTGCCAGCCCCCGGCAGCTTCGACAAGTTCGATTGCATGGGTCGCATAGCGCTCGGCCAGCGCGGCCAGAACGTCCGACACCACCAAATCCGAACCCTGAGCCTTCAGAAGCTCCGCCATGACAGACGGCCGCACAGGTTCCGGATTGGCAAAAATGAGGGCTTCCAGAAGCAGGCAGCCACGCTGCATCTCTTCAGACGTCACGACACCGCCCGCCATTCAATTTCAGCAAAAGCTTCGGGCTGACGCAGTTCCACCGCCCCGCCCTTCGCCATTTCCAGCCCGGCCAGCAGTGTTCCTGCCATTGCGGCATTCCGTCCATACGGTCCGGTTTCCGGATCATCAGCCAGATGTTCGGGCAGCAGGGATGTCAGGGTTTGCCAGTCCGTAACGGCGTCTGTTCCCAGCATCCGCCGCAGACGCGCCAAAGCGTCCTGGACGCTCCAGTAGCGACGGGTCCGCGGTGCATAGACACGTTTGCGGTTCGTCCGACGTCGGGCAGACAGATAAGCCGTAATTAGAGCCGACAGATCAACGCGCAGGCCAGAACGATCAATTTCCGTATGATCTTCGCCTTCCCCACGGCGAAACACATCAATGCCGAGGCGAGGACGCTCCATAAGCCATGCAGCCGCAGCACGCATCCGCTCCAGCTCAATCAACCGTTCCTGAAGCTGCTCGACCGCCTCTTCCGCGTCTTCCCCACCACTTTCCGCAGGCAGGAGAAGCTTGGACTTCAGCCAGGCGAGCCACGCCGCCATGACGAGCCAGTCCGCCGCAAGTTCCAGACGCAAGGCACGAGCTTCCGCCCGGGCCTGCTCGACCACAGAGAGATATTGCTCAACAAGCTGAAGAATGGAAATCTTTGCGAGGTCCACTTTCTGGGCGCGGGCAAGGTCGAGAAGCAGATCAAGCGGCCCCTCGAACCCATCCAGCGTCAGATGCAGAACCTCGCTCAAGCCCGGTCTCTCAGAACTGGGCTGGAGTGCAGGCGATGGACTGCGCGTGCAGCTTCACGCAATACGCACGGGCCGCCTTCAGATCCTCAAAGCCACCAATGCGCAGACGCACGAACGTCTTGTCACCATGCGTGGTCTTTTCGAACAGCGGTGAGTGTCCGGCAAACAAAGCAGGAGCCTGATGGCGCAGGGTCTCCCATTCCTTACGTGCGGCCGCCTCACTATCGAGTGCGGCAAGCTGCACTTCACGCGCTCCACCCGTTTCAGCCTTCGGCGTTGCGGCTGCCTTCTGGGCTGGCGCAACATTTTCAGGCACCGGCTCCGGTGGAGGAAGCGGCTTCTGCACAGGCTTGGCCGGAGCAACTGGCGCAGCTTTGTGAACCGGGGCTTCAGGAGCCTTCGGCTTCGGCGCAGGGACCGGCTTCTCCGGAGCAGGCTTCGCTGGCTCTGCGTCGTCGGCATCCTCTTCGGGTGCCACAGTTTCCGCAGGCGCCTTGGCAGCACCGGGCGTAGCAGCCGCTCCCGGAACCGCAGCCGGAGCTTTATCAGCAGACGCATCCGGGGAGGCAGGTACCGCACCATCAGACGGTTTAGCGTCAGAAGACGGTGCATTCGGCGCTGCGGCAGGCTTGTCAGCCGGGGTCGCAGGCGTGCCGGGCTGGACACCATACTGGCGCGCCAGCGCCTTGGCATCAGGCTGCTCGGGGCCGGGAGCCAGATGCGCTTCGCCATTCCCCGTCAGATCCGTGTCGCCGCTATCGCTGCCCATGATCTGCATGCCGCCCGGATCGGCTGGAACATCTTTCACCGGCCCCGGCGGCGGCCCAATGATGGGAATGCCACCATGGTGCCCCCCCATAAGGGACCAGCCACCCACCGCCAGTAGCAGCACCGCGCCGATACCGACCGCTCCACCAACAAGCTTGCGCGTTGCCGGATCACTGCCCAGCAAGGAGGCCACGCCCCCTGCCCGTTCCGTATTCCCCGCAGCCGGTGCAGGACGACGACGGGGCGGCGCGTCTTCGTCATAATCGCTGCTCAGGCG
Source organism: Gluconobacter japonicus (assembly GCF_002723975.1). Classification (GTDB taxonomy): domain Bacteria; phylum Pseudomonadota; class Alphaproteobacteria; order Acetobacterales; family Acetobacteraceae; genus Gluconobacter; species Gluconobacter japonicus. The sequence goes on along the minus strand of NZ_BEWO01000007.1, from coordinate 50,674 downwards.
CTCACGCCCGCCACGTGGTGGTGGCGTAGCCGGTCCCGAGCCATAGTCGCCCGGGTCCCGGAAATTCCGATCGTCGTCGCTGTCAGGGGTCATCGCATTTCCTCCACCGGAACAACGCCAAGAATGGTCAGTGCACAACGCAGCGTTCCGGCGATTGCGGAGACCAGAGCCAACTTGGCCAGGCTCGTCTCACGGTCATTTTCATGCAGGAATCGCAGGGTCGTGTCCTCACGCCCACGGTTCCACAAAGCATGGAAGTCAGACGCCAGATCAATGCAATAGGTCGCGATACGGTGCGGCTCACGCGCAGCAGCAGCAGCTTCTACCGAACGCGGGAAAGACGCGATACGATGCAACACGGCCAGTTCCACGTCCGAAGACAGGCCGGACAGATCAGCCGTCGCCAGCGCTTCCGGCGTCACGGATTCGGCACCGAACATCGTCTCGGCAGAACGCAGGACCGAACGACAACGGGCGTGCGCGTACTGAACGTAGAAGACCGGATTATCGCGCGTCTGGGCGACGACAGCATCCAGATCAAACTCCATCTGCGCGTCAGCCTTGCGGGTCAGCATCGTGAAGCGCACGGCATCACGCCCGACTTCATCCAGCAGATCGCGCAGCGTCACGAACGTGCCAGCACGCTTGGACATCTTCACCGGCTCGCCGTTCTTCACAACACGTACGATCTGGCACATCACGACTTCAAAGCCGGTCTTGCCATCCGTCAGTGCAGAAATCGCAGCGCGCATCCGGGAGACGTAACCGCCATGATCCGCGCCAAGCACGTCAATCAGAACGTCTGAATTCTCGGCCTTCTGGGCATGATACCCGATGTCATTGGCGAAATAGGTGTTCGTGCCGTCAGACTTACGGAGCGCACGATCCTGATCGTCCCCGAAATCCGTGGAGCGGAACAGCGTCTGCGGGCGGGCCTCCCAGTCTTCCGGCATCTTGCCCTTCGGCGGCTCCAGAACACCTTCGTAGAGCAGGCCCTTGCTTTCGAGCTTGGCGATAGCGGCATCAACGCGTCCGCTGGCGAGCGTTTCAGCTTCGCTGGCAAACACTTCATGCGAAATACCGAGGGCTTCAAGATCCAGGCGGATCGCCGCCATCATCTGCTCAAGCGCCTCACGACGGACGATCTCGAACCAGACGGACGGATCAGCCGGGCTGCCATCTTCGTTGGCGAGCGCGCGACCATGTTTCGCGGCGATGCTTTCAGCGACCGGGATCAGATAATCACCCTGATACTGAAGACCATTCGGCGTCAGCGGGCTGAACGTCTCGGCATCAATCTGCGTACCGATCGCCTGAAGATACCGCCAGTATGTCGCCCATGTGAGGGCCACAACCTGCGTTCCGGCATCGTTGATGTAATACTCGCGCGTAACGCCAAAACCCGCCGCCTGGAGCAGATTGGCCAGCGCATCACCCACCACGGCACCACGACAATGACCGACATGCATCGGGCCGGTTGGGTTGGCGGAGACGTATTCTACATTGACCCGCGTGCCCTGCCCCATCGTGGAACGACCATAAGCCTCGCCTGTTTCCAGAACGGTCTTGGCAATACCCTGAAGCACATGCGGCTTGAGCGTCATGTTCACGAAGCCCGGCCCTGCGGCCTCGGCATGATCGACGTCTGGCAGTTCGGCGAGCTTCAGCACCAGTTCGGCAGCAATATCGGCAGGCTTCCGCTTCGCAGGCTTGGCGGCCAGCAGAGCGGCATTCGTCGCCATATGACCGTGAGACGGATCACGCGGGGGCGTCACTTCAACGCGCTGCACCACCTCTTCCGGCAGGCCGGGGACAACGGACCGCAGGGCCTCGCACACCTGGTCTCTGGTGCGGGCAAAAAGGCAGTCAGTCGTATGAGCAGTGGGTGCAGCGACCATTTTCAGTTCGATTCCTGTAACCTGTAACGTCTTGAAGAGGCTCTATCAGCCCAGCACGGAGAGGTCCGTCAACCGTCGATGTTCTTCCATCGCGAAACGATCGGTCATTCCGGCAATATAATTTACCACCAGACGCCGTCGTTCCATGTCATCCGCAGCCTTGGCGCGGTCCTTGAGCGGGTCTGGCAGAAGACCCGGTTCTTCCGAAAGGATCGTGAAGATTTCAGCCAGTGCGATCTTGGCTTTCCGCGCCATACGGTTGACCCGCCAGTGACGGTACATACGCGCGTAAAGAAATTTGCGGATCGCCTTGTTCTTTTCCCGCATTTCCGGACTGAACGCCACAACCGCATGATCGGCATGACGGATATCATCCGCTGACTGCGGGTTAAGAGCTTCCAGATTCCGGCGTGTCTGTTCTGTCAGATCCGTGGCCAGAGCGTTAATGACCACGCGAATGGTTTCATGACGCACACGCTGCGCCTGATCCGCCGCCTCACGATTTGTCGGGCGTTCCATTTCACGGGAAGCCCGAAGCGCATCCCCGACAAGCGGAAGGTCCTCAATATCCTCAAACGTCAGCAGCCCGGCGCGCAACCCGTCATCCAGATCATGGCCATGATAGGCAATATCATCCGACATCGCCGCGACCTGCGCTTCGGCAGACGCATAACTGCTGAGGTCGAGATGATGCTTTGCGTCATATTCTGCCAGATATGGTGTCGGGCGCTTGACCGGACCGTTATGCTTGGCCAGCCCCTCCAACGTTTCCCATGTCAGGTTCAGGCCATCAAAAGCATGATACCGCGTCTCCAGAGACGTCACGAGACGAAGGGACTGCGTATTGTGATCAAAGCCGCCCCAATCCTGCATGGCCAGAGCAAGAGCATCTTCCCCAGCATGGCCAAACGGCGTGTGGCCCATGTCGTGCGCCAGCGCGAGCGCTTCCGTCAGATCCTCGTTCAGATCAAGGCTGCGGGCAATTGAACGGGCAATCTGAGCGACTTCAAGGGAATGCGTCAGACGGGTGCGAAAGAAATCGCCTTCATGGTTGATGAAAACCTGCGTCTTGTACTGCAAGGTCCGGAAGCCGGCCGAATGCAGAACACGATCCCGGTCCCGCTGCCAGGGTGAACGAACCGGGCTTTCCACTTCCGGATACAGTCTCCCGCGAGCGCCTTTTTCCTGAACCGCGTAAATGGCAGCCATCAACACCCTCTCCTGATGATCCGCAGGCGCAAAACGCACGCTGTTCGCCGGATCATAGATGTTATTCTACGACAGGCTGATGGCAACGCAACTCACCCCCTTTGCCCTTGGGGGTAGTCAGGCCATATAATCAGGACCAGAACCGTCCTGCCTTGCAGCAGTGCTTCAGAAATCAGGAACGAGCCATGTCCGAAACACCCACCTTCACCATGTCTGCCAGCGCGGCTGCGCGGATCGTGGAAATCATCTCCGCCCAGCCGGAACCTGAAGGGCTGGCTCTGCGGGTTGCCGTGTTGGCCGGTGGCTGCAACGGCTTCCAGTATCAGTTCAAGCTGGATCGCACGAAGAATGACGATGACGTCGTGATCGAACGCAATGGTGCGACGGTTTATGTAGATGAAACCAGCCTCGATCTTCTGGAAGGCGCCGAACTGGAATTCGTAGACAAGCTGATGGGTGCGCATTTCACGGTCACGAACCCCAATGCCGCCTCAGCCTGCGGCTGCGGCACAAGCTTTTCGCTGGCCTGATAGAATGTCCTTTACCTTCGCAAGCTGGAACATCAATTCCATCCGCGCCCGCGCCCATCTCGTTCAGGACTGGCTGGAACGCCATCCAGAATGTGATCTGCTCTGCCTTCAGGAAATCAAATGCGAGGACAGCCAGTTCCCGACTGTTTTCCATGAGGCTGGCTTACACGTGGCCACGACCGGGCAGAAAGCCTATAACGGCGTTGCGTTGATTGGCCGCCGCCCATTTGAAGTGACGACCCATCACCTTCCCGGTTTTGAAGATCCAACCGCGCGCTATATCGAAGCGGACATGGATGGTCTCACGATTGGCAATCTGTATCTGCCAAACGGCAATTCAGGCGGCGAAGACGGTTATGCCAAGAAAATGGCGTTCTTCAATGCCCTCGCCATCCGGGCGAAGTCCTTTCTCGAAAGTGAAAAATCCTTCGCCTTCATTGGCGACTACAATGTCTGCCCGACAGACGAAGATCTCGCTCCCGGCGCGCTTTCACCGACTGACGCACTGGTACGGCCTGAAACCCGGGCAGCATTCAACCGTCTGCAATGGCTCGGTCTGACGGATGCCCTGCGCGCTGTTCAGCCTACGGGCCGCCATTATACCTTCTGGGATTATCAGGCCGCTGCGTTCCAGCGGAACTCGGGCCTGCGCATCGACCATGCCCTTCTATCCCCGCGCGTGGCCGAACGGCTTGTCTCTTTCACAATCGACCGTGACGAGCGGGCTACAGAAAAAGCCTCCGATCACGTTCCTGTCCTCGTCACCCTGCGCTAGAAAAAAGACCGCCCAACTGGGGCGGCCTTCGAACTTTTATCGGGGATAAAACGGAGCGGGAGCCGGCCGTGGAGGTGCAGGAGGCCGGATGCGGACCATACGGCCGGGCGTCCACTGATAACCGTTCCCAATCCAGACCCAGTGTCCAGGCACCCATCGCATCCCCCGCCCATGAGGGGGAATCCTCTCCCTGGGCGGACGAGGCGGTGGGGGAGGCGTCTGTCGATACGGTCCATTATAGGGGACAAACTGAGCATGCGCTGTCCCGCTCAGCGGCGGCAATGACATCGCACCCACAAAAAGTGTCGAAACGGCGAGCAAGCCCGATAGATGTTTCAGCATACGTCTCGCTCCTTTCACGATAACGGTGTGAAAGGCGGCACATTGCAGATCTCACAAGGCAGTGATTGGGCCGATCTGTGGCGGAAAAAAGATTCCGATCTTCATTCTGTAACGTCTCCGCGGCTCAGAAGATTCAATTTTCCAAACCCAAAGACGGCTGTACTCGTTCGGCAAAAAAATCAGCCATGGCGCGAACCTTGGCGCTGACCATCCGCCCGGCTGGAAGCAAGAGCCAGAGCTCCACCGGCGGCAGAGACCAGTCAGGCAAGCAACGCTGCACCTCACCGGAAATCAGTTCGGGAGCGAACATCCAGTCTGCTGCAACGGTCATCCCCTGCCCTGAAAGGACGGCAGCACGAATTCCCTCCGCCGCACTCAGGCATAGATCGGGGTGCAAAGGGACGTCCTGCGTTTCCTCTCCTTTCGTGAATGTCGTTCGAATCTGACGGGCCTGCGAATAAAGAATCATCCGATGATTCTTCAGATCTTCCGGGCAAGTCGGCATGGTCGTCTGCTCCAGATAGGCCGGGCTGGCCAGAAGGGAACGATGTCCCCGCGCCAGACATCGCCCGACAACAGACGTCTCTTCCGGGCGACCAATCCTGAGGGCCATGTCGATCCCTTCCGCAATCAGATCCACACGCCTGTCATCCATCTGCACATCCAGAGCAAGATTTGGATACCGAGCCGTAAATTCTCCCAGTCTGGGTATCAGGTGCAGACGACCAAAAGTCGTCGGCAATGCAATCCGCAAATGCCCTGTGAGTTCTCTGTCACTCCCTCGGGCCAGACTGTCAGCCTCCATGGCGTCTTCAAGAACTCTGACAATGCGTTCGTAATAGCGCTGACCTGCGTCTGTCGGCGCAAGGCCATGCGTCGAGCGTAACAGGAGGATTGTGCCCAGATGCGCTTCCAGCTGTGCAATGATCTTGGAAACGGAGGGCTGCCCCATATTCAATAACCGGGCAGCGCCTGAAAAAGAACCAGCTTCCACAACACGAGCAAACACCGTCATAGCTTGAAAGCGGTCCATGTTTATTCCTTTTGAGAATAACAAATATTGTTAAAAACAGTCTACATCCGCCTAATGAGAATAGCCACTCTCACGGTCATGAGACGCATCCACTCCGGACAGTCTCCTCAAAGACCGGAACCGCATCATGACGAACCTTCTGTTCACACCACGTTTCGTTGGGCCAACACGCTTGAGCCATCGCATTGTCATGGCCCCCCTCACCCGAATGAGAGCCAGTGAAGGCAATCTCCCGAATGACCTGATGCGGACCTATTACAGCCAGCGTGCAACGGAAGGAGGGTTGCTGATTTCCGAAGCTTCCCCCGTCTCGCTCACGGGGTATGGCTTCGAACGCGCGGCCGGAATCTATGATGACAGCCAAATCCCGGGATGGAAGAACATCACGGATGCCGTTCACGCCAAAGGTGGCAAAATGGTTCTTCAGCTCTGGCATGTTGGCCGTCAATCAGCACGCATCCTTCAGCCGAGCGGCATTGCCCCCGTTGCTCCATCGGCCATTCGTGCCGATGGAGACGCCTGGACGCTCAATGGAAGGGTGCCTTACGACATGCCCCGCGCGCTTGATCGGAATGAAATTCCCGGAATCATCAAGGATTACGAACAGGCTGCCGAACGCGCCCTGAAAGCCGGATTTGATGGTGTGGAAATCCATGGAGCAAATGGATATCTGCCAGATCAGTTTCTTCAGGATGGCAGTAACACTCGCACAGATGACTATGGCGGCTCGCTAGAAAATCGCGCCCGCTTCCTGCTGGAAGTCACTCAGGCTGCCATGAGCGTGTGGGGACCGGATCGTGTTGGCGTGCGCGTGACACCAAGCGGACGCTATGGGTCCATGGCGGACAGCAATCGCCCGGCAACATTCCGCTATGTGGCCTCTGAACTGGATCGTCTGGGCGCTGGATATCTGCATGTCGTGCAACCCCGCATCGGGGGCGACGCAGAGCCTGACCCCGTGGATGCCGGGACGCTTCGGCAGATCTTTTCCCGCACCATCATTGCCGCTGGCGGATTTGACCGGCAAAGCGCCGAAGCCCTACTGGCTTCCGGGCAGGCGGATCTCATTGCTTTTGGTCGCTCGTTTCTCGCAAACCCGGATCTGGTCGAACGGCTGCGTCAGAACTGGCCCCTGAACTCCTATGATCGCTCCACCTTCTATGGCGGCGATGCACGAGGATATATCGACTATCCATTTTACGCTGACGCGGCGCAGCATTGAACAAAAAAGACCCCGGCCTGTTTCTAGCCGGGGTCTTGCTGATCAGGATTGCAGAAAAGACAGAAGATCCGCGTTGAGCTGATCGCCATGGGTGACCGCAAAGCCGTGCGGTGCACCCGCATAGACCTTGAGAACCGCATCTGGAACCAGCTTTGCCGTCAAGGCACCTGTGGCCTCAAAAGGGACGATCTGATCATCATCCCCATGAATAATCAGGGTCGGGACGGTGATCCGTTTCATGTCTTCCCGGTAATCCAGCCCGGAGAACGCCTTGACGCACTCGATCGTACTCCGCAAGGACGCCTGAAGGGCAATTTGCTGCGTCTGTCCCAGCACACCCTCAGAAATCTTCGCCCCATGATTGATCCCGTAAAAGGGAACGGCAAAGTCTTTCAGGAACTGGGCACGGTCTTTCACCAGACCTTCGATGATGCCATCAAAAACGGTGGCTTCGACCCCTTCCGGATGATCATTCTGCTTCATGAAAACAGGTGTGACGGCCCCCAGAAGTACCAACTTCGCAACGCGGTCACTTCCATGGCGCGTCAGATACCGAGTCACGTCCCCACCCCCCATCGAGAAGCCGACCAGCGTCACGTCTCTCAGGTCCAGGGTTTCGATCAGTTCTGCAATATCATCAGCAAAGCGGTCGTAGGTATTGCCGTCCCAAGGCTGGCTAGACCGTCCAAAACCGCGCCGATCAAAAGCAATCACGCGGTAACCGTTCTGAGCCAGAAACAGCATCTGTGAATCCCACATATCTGCACTGAGCGGCCAGCCATGGCTGAAAAGGACGGGCTTTCCTGCTCCCCAATCCTTGAAATAAATCTCTGCTCCGTCGGATGTCGTAAAGCTGGCCATGTGTCTGCTCCGTTAAGAGGTCAGGAAAGCATCGTCTCCTCCTGAAACCTTGCTCTTACGATAAGCTCCCCTCATCATGTTCAATATAGACATCATGGAATAGTAAGATTTCCATTTATCACTGATTCCACGCCTCACCTGTATAGAAAAACCGTCCTAACCCCACCGTGAAAATGAGACATCCATACAGGCTGTGTTCAAAACAGGTCAGGGTAAGAGAACGATGACGACTGTAGTCACTAGCAAACAGCACTCCCCCTATGAGCGTCATGCCCACGGCAATCCAGTTCAGAAACAGAATATGTGCAAAGCCAAATGCAACGGCACTGGCTACGATCGTCACTGGAATACTTCGGAAAAGATTGCTGTATCGACGGAAGAAAAATGCCCGATACAGAACTTCCTGAGGCCAGACGGAGAGCAGCGGATACAAACACATGATCATCAGCCAGAAGAGCGGCTTCTGTCGTGGCAGGCTCAGGAACGTATCGGGCCAGAAAAACCACGTCAGCAGCGCTATCAACGGTGCAAGAATCGCAAACCTGACAAATATTTTCCAAATCTCGACCCTGAGTACATGCGGCTTGGGACGATCACGACGCATCCATAGAAAAGCCAGAAGAGCGCCAGTCCAGATCAACCCAAAGAGTAATCCGGCCCTACGCTCCAGCAGAACAAGAATTGGTCCACCACCATAAAGGGCCAGAAATTCCGCGCCCAAACGAGCGCGGCGAAGAACGGACATCTCATCGGGGAGCGACATACCGGGATCTTCCAGACGTTCTGGCCACCATTATGAACATAAGCACTTTCCCCCGAAACAAGGCCTTACATTACAGGCGTCTTTGTATCAGACAGGAAGCGAGTCACGCTCCTGCACAACCATGGCTGTATCCGCCTTCAAGCGGCTGGGCTGTCCGATTTCCCGGAGAGGGAACCCGGCCTTAAGCCGATCCTCAATCTCTTCCAACGAGCAGTCTTTTGTCTCCGGAACGAAGAAATACCCAATCAGGAAAAACACTGCATTGAAGCCCGCCAACAGCCAGAACACACCGTAGTCATGAATGGCCCCCATCACGGAGAGGAACACGTTACTGATGAGCCAGTTCGTCATCCAGTTGGCAAATGTAGAGCATGCGATGGCCAGCGTACGCCCCTGAAGCGGCTGAATTTCGGTGCACATCGTCCAGGGGATCGGTCCCTCCCCGAAAGCGTACCCCAGAATGAACAGTACGAGCAGGCTGACAATGGCGATCTGACCAAACACCCCGCCAACGTGCAGATAGAGCAGCGTCCCGAATACAGCGAGGCTCAGAGAGGCCACGACCGTACTGACCAGTAAGAGCGGACGCCGCCCCCATCGGTCAATCAGCAGAATGGCCCCAAATGTCGAGACCATATTGGCCAGACCGAGCAAGGTTGTGCACCAGACGGCTGCCGACGTAGAAAAGCCAAGATGCTCCAGAATATGCGGAGCGTAATACATCAGGATGTTAATGCCTGCGAATTGCTGAAAAACCTGCAATCCAATTCCAAGTGCAAAGGTTTTCCGGAAGCCAGATGAAGACTTCAGGAGGGAAAATCCGTTCCCTTCCGTTTTTCGAAGATTTTCCTCAATCCGGTTCAGTTCTTCCGTTGCCCGTTGCTTCGATCCGCGAACCTGCTGAAGAACAGTATGCGCTTCTTTCCGCCGCCCACGCATGGCCAGCCAACGTGGCGAATACGGCACCTGCATCGTTGCGAGAATGAACACCACCGTAGGGACTGCCAGAATACCCAGCATCCAGCGCCAGTGCCCCCCGTAGGACAGCAGACTGTCTGACAGGAGCGCCAGCAGCATACCCGCCGTAATGACGAGCTGATACATGGAGATCATCTTGCCACGACGGCTCTTCTCAGTGATTTCGGCAATATAGAGCGGCGCGGAGAAAGACCCGAAACCGACGCCCAGCCCGAGGCAGACACGGCCCAGAATCATGACGGGAATGGACGATGTCAGGGAACAAAGCGCTGTTCCGGGCAGGAACAATAACCCTGCATAAAACATGGCCCCTCGCCGCCCGCGATGATGGGACAGCGGAATGGCGAGCAGAGAGCCCGCCGCGGCCCCCAGCATCAGGGACGAGACGATCCATTCCAGCGCACGATCATTCGCCTTCAGGTCCTGGCCCAGAAACTTGAGCGCCCCCGCGATCACTCCCGTATCCAGACCAAACATCAGCCCGGCGAGACCAGCAGCCCCGGCAAAAAGAAACGCATTCCGGCGGCCCTGCTGCACACGGTCCTGGACAGTTCCGCCGCTTTGTTCTGGAAGGGTGCTACTCACCAGATAACCTTTCTTGATCGCTACAGATACCTCAAGAAACGGTCATTCTCTGGAAAAGTTTTTTACTCTCAAAATCATATTCCGAATGCAGACAACCGCGTGCGGTCTATTCAAATACAGTTGTGAGGCTCTACCAGAGCGGAAACGAATGATATTGAATACACAATGATGAAAGGTGGTTTTATACCTTTCATTAAAAATCTGTTTTCCAATAAAAAAAGCCGATGCCCTATCAGGAGCATCGGCTTGTTCGTTCCAAGAGTGGGAACGCTTACTTTGTGACAGCAGGCTTGGGCTTCGGCAGATCCAGCGCCAGATGCAGTTCCTTCAGACGGGCAGGCTCGACCGGGGCCGGAGCTTCCATCATCAGGTCTTCGCCGCTCTGGTTCAGCGGGAAAAGAATGACCTCACGGATGTTCGGCTCATCCGCCAGCAGCATCACGATACGGTCCACACCCGGAGCAGCACCACCATGCGGCGGAGCGCCGTAACGGAAGGCGTTCAGCATGCCACCGAAGCGCTCTTCCACCACTTCCGGGCCATAACCTGCGATTTCAAAGGCGCGCAGCATGACTTCCGGCAGATGGTTCCGGATTGCGCCGGAAGACAGTTCCACGCCATTGCAGACGATGTCGTACTGGTACGCATTGATCGTCAGTGGGTCCTGCGTGTTCAGTGCTTCCAGACCACCCTGCGGCATGGAGAACGGGTTATGGGAGAAGTCCACCTTGCCCGTCTCTTCGTTGAGCTCGAACATCGGGAAGTCCACGACCCAGCAGAAGCGGAAGGCGTTCTTTTCGATGAGATCCAGCTCCGTTGCCACCTTGGTGCGGACAACACCAGAGAACTTGGCAACTTCATCTCCCTTGCCTGCAGCAAAGAACACGGCATCCCCGGCCTTCAGGCCACAGATCTCACGGATGCTTTCGACGCGATCAGCTTCAAGGTTCTTGGCAATCGGCCCCTTGCCGCCTTCTGCCTCGAAAATGATGTAGCCCAGACCACCCGCACCGCTTTCACGCGCCCAGGTGTTCAGCTTGTCAAAGAAGCCACGCGGACGATCGCCTGCATTCGGTGCCGGGATCGCACGGATCTGACCACCGGAAGCCGCAATCTTGGCGAACAGACCAAAACCGGAGTCCCGGAAGGCCTCCGTCACGTCCTTGATGATCAGCGGGTTCCGCAGATCCGGCTTGTCGGAGCCGTAATCACGCATGGCGTCAGCATACGGAATGCGCGGGAATGCACCGTCCGTGATCTTCCAGCCTTCGGGCGTGAATTCATTGAACACGCCAGCCAGAACCGGCTCCAGAACCGTGAAGACGTCTTCCTGCGTGACGAAGGACATCTCGAAGTCGAGCTGATAGAACTCGCCGGGGCTACGGTCAGCGCGTGAAGCTTCATCGCGAAAGCACGGAGCAATCTGGAAGTAGCGGTCGAAACCCGCGACCATCGCAAGCTGCTTGAACTGCTGCGGAGCCTGCGGAAGCGCATAGAACTTGCCCGGATGCAGACGCGCCGGCACAAGGAAGTCACGCGCACCTTCCGGGGAAGACGCCGTCAGGATCGGGGTCTGGAACTCGGTGAAGCCCTGCTCGATCATGCGCTGACGCAGGCTGGTGATGACCTTGCTGCGGAGCATGATGTTCTGGTGCATCTTCTCGCGACGGAGATCGATGTAGCGATACTTCAGGCGCAGTTCTTCAGGATAGTTTTCCTGACCCGCCACCTGGAACGGCAGAACAGCCGCATTGGAACGGACTTCCAGCTCTTCAGCCAGAACTTCGATATCACCCGTCGGCAGGTTCGGGTTCCGCTGGGAACCCTGACGAACCACAACCTTGCCGGTTACGGTAATGACGCTCTCAACGCGAAGACGCTCGGCCTTTTCCAGCAGGTCCGTGCCAGCCGGGATAACAACCTGCGTGACGCCATAATGGTCACGCAGATCAATGAACAGCAGGCCACCATGGTCGCGCTTGCTGTGCACCCAGCCGGACAGGCGGACGGTCTGTCCGGCGTCCTGTTCACGCAGGGCGCTACAGTCATGGGTGCGGTATGGATGCATGTCGGGCCTCTTCAACGTCCTGGCGGATAAGTGGGCGCAGGAAGCCGGGACGGCCCGCTCATGTCAAGCTTCGTGCGCGGTTCAGACCTTTTCCTGCACAAATCCATCGAAATCAACGGCGGCTCTGGCCATGTCATACGCATGACCAGCACCCGCCAGCGCAACGGGCTTTCCGTCCTTGAGATAGGTCGCAAGGAAGCTGAACCCCTTGATATCCCCCTCAAGGCTGACGTTATCGAACCCTTCACCCCATCCAAGCAGCTCGATCTTCTTGCCGAACTGCTGCGTCCAGAACCAGGGCGTCGGCAGATGGGTCGTCTCATGCCCCATCATGGTCAGCGCGGCGATGCGGCCCTGAATTTGTGCATGACGCCAATGCTCGATTCGCCGCGGCTTACCATCATGAAGGATCGCCGAGGCATCGCCTGCTGCATAAACGCCCGGAGCCGCACGCATCAGATGATCGACGACAATCGCGCCATCCTCGTCCCGATCCAGTCCGTCGATATAATCCGTTACGGGAGTCACCCCGACGCCAGCCAGTACAAAAGATGCCGGAAGCTTCATCCCATCATCCAGTTCAACGCCTTCGGCTTTTTTGTCTCCGTAGATTTTGACAGCCTTGGCATCCGAAATGAACGCTACACCATTATCTTCATGCAATTGCCGCAGACGCATTCCAATCTCACGACCAAAATGCTTCTCCATCGGCACGTCCGTATCCGCGATGATTGTCACGCCGACACCGCGCTGACGCAGGCAGGATGCCACCTCAAGACCAATAAATCCTGCTCCAATGATGGTAACCGCCTGATCGGGATCAATCACGCGGGCAATATCCTCTGCATCTTTTTCGCTATGAAGCTTAAAGACGCGCTTCAGATCAGCGCCCGGAAGGTCCAGCATCTGCGACCGGCTTCCAGTCGCGATCAGAACATGATCTGCCGTCAGAACACTGCCATCCGAGAGTGTCGCCATTCTCGTTGCGGGGTGAAAGGCCGCAATTCTTCCATGCTTCACACTGATCCGGTTCTGGCCATAGAAAGACTCACTGCGAAGCGAAGGAGCGTGCGCTTTCTCGGGCTCACTAAGCAGAACGGTCTTGCTTAGGGCCGTACGGTCATAAGGACGATACTTCTCCTCAGTGACCATCGTGATCGTGCCTGCAAAACCCTCTTGCCGCAGAGTAATTGCCGCCATAATCCCGGCCGCCCCTGCACCGAGAATGAGAACACTCTCATCCTCTTGCCTGTCCAATGGTGCTTCACGCTTCATTGGCTCGCTTCCAACCAGAACACGGCCATCCACGATCTCAACGGGGTAACGCGGCAGCGGCTCAAGAGCGAGTGGCTCAACAAGACTTCCATCCACCGCATCAAACACCGCTTTGTGCCAGGGGCACACCAGTACGCTGCCCTTCTCGGTCCGGCAGAAAGCACCCTGCTCCATTGGTGCTTCCTTGTGCGGACACTTTCCTCCAAGGGCATGCACATCCTCGCCATCCTTCACCAGAACAACGGAGGTTCCATTGATGGAAAAAGAGGTGATCTGCCCCTCCTCGAGATCCTTGAAGGCTACCAGATCGCGGAAGTCATTGGTGCTCATCAGAAAACCCCTGGAAATGGAAAAACACGTTACGAAGCCAACGCACCATAAGCGTTCGGGTTGGCAAACAGCAAAAAACCCGCTGGGCGGAACCAAGCGGGTCTTCTGAAACTCTTCAATATCAGGCGAAACAGGGCAGCCTGTCAGAACATGTCGTCGCCACCGCCGCCAAAGTCTCCGCCATCGAAATCCCCACCGCCGAAGTCAGAGTCGGAGAAGCCATTTCCTGCATCAGTTCCAGCACCACCGAACGGATCGCTGCCCGCATCGCCATAGTTGTTATTGATGATGGTCTCGCCACCACCAAAACCACCGGCTTCACTGCCTGAATGGTGATCACTGAACAGGCCTTCAAGCGCGTTGGCTGCCATCATGCCACCGGCAACACCGGCTGCCGTCGTCAGAGCCGAGCCGAGGAAGCCGGACCCGCCACGCTGAAACATGCCAGGCTGATATCCCGGCGGATAGCCATACTGCTGCTGAGGCTGGAAGTTCGGAGGCGGCATTGCACCAGCCTGCGGTCCCCAACCCGGAGGCGGCGAGGACGCCTGCTGACGATTACCGCCACTGAACAACCCGCCAAACAGTCCGCCACCGCTACCGGACGACCGGTTCTGCTGCGCTTGCTGAAGCTGCTGCTGAGCCTGCTGGAGCTGGAACTCAAGCTGGCGGATACGGTTCTGCGCTTGAGCCAGAGCCGCTTCCTGCACAACCGCCATCTGTGTCACGCGATAGCGCGCTTCCGGATATTTCTGGAAATTCTCAGCAATAAAGCGATCAGCTTCCGGGTCGATTGGCGGCAGCGCAGGCGTCTGCTGCTGACTAAAACCACCACCCTGCTGCACACCACCAACACGGCCGATAAAGCGGGAGATGACTTCGCGTTCTTCGTTGTTCATCGTCTCTGATCCTTCCAGACGAAGAAGTTACGTTCCCTCATCATATGAGGCACCCAAGCTTAATCGACAAGGGATGCACATAATGCCTGTCAGCGGCATCTCGCGCTCCAAGTCAGTAAAGCTGGACCATGCAACATGCAGCCATGCTCAGAAGTTGCCTGTCCTAGGCCGTTTTTAGCGTTACGCATTCTCACACTGAAACGCCCTGAAGAGCACGTACACCTTTTACAATGCTCCTTGAACGCTGATCTGCAGCTTCGTCATTCCCCTCACTTCCGGTTATGAACCGCAGGCTGTAAGGTAGCCGCCAATTTTGCCAACCGGAGCCTATCGAATTGTCTGCGACCCGGCCGCTCAGCTTTCAGGACCTGATCCTGCGCCTTCATCAATTCTGGTCTGAAAAAGGCTGCGCTATCCTGCAGCCCTATGACACAGAAGTCGGAGCCGGAACGCTCTCCCCTCATACGACCCTGCGCGCGCTGGGCTCAAAGCCATGGGCCGCCGCCTATGTGCAACCCTGCCGCCGCCCGTCCGACGGTCGTTACGGTGAGAACCCGAACCGCCTCCAGCACTATTACCAGTATCAGGTCCTGCTGAAGCCAACCCCGGAAGAAAGCCAGAACCTGCTTCTGGAGAGCTATCGTGCCATCGGGATCGATCCCGAAAAGCACGATATCCGATTCGTAGAAGACGACTGGGAAAACCCGACGATCGGCGCCTGGGGTCTGGGCTGGGAAGTCTGGTGTGACGGCATGGAAGTCACACAGTTCACGTATTTCCAGCAGGTTGGCGGCATCCCGACCGTCATGCCCTCCACCGAACTGACTTACGGTCTGGAACGGCTGGCAATGTATGTTCAGGGCGTTGAGAACGTTTACGACCTGGACTTTAACGGCAAGGGCCTGACGTACGGCGATGTGTTCCTGCGGGCCGAGCGTGACTATTCCCGTCACAACTTTGAACTGGCCGACACACAGATGCTGCTCACGCATTTCAACAATGCGGAAAAAGAGTCCATCCGTCTGGCGGAATCTGGCGTCGCACAGCCTGCGTTCGATCAGTGCCTGAAGGCTTCCCATTATTTCAATCTTCTGGATGCCCGCGGCGTGATTTCCGTCTCTGAACGCGCATCCTACATCGGACGCGTCCGGACGCTGGCAAAAGCCTCCTGTGAAGCGTGGCTTGCTGGCGAGGAGGAGACGTCCAATGGCTGAACTGTTGCTTGAACTGTTCTGCGAGGAAATCCCGGCAGGCATGCAGCCCAAAGCTGCGAGCGAACTCGGCGCCCTTCTGACCAAGGCGCTCGATGGCCTTAATCCATCCGATGTTCAGACGTTCTACGGCACCCGTCGCATCGCAACCGTTCTGAACGTCGATGCCGAAATCCCAGCTCGTACCGTCTCCGAGCGCGGGCCTCGCGAAGGAGCACCGGAAAAGGCTCTTGAAGGCTTTACCCGCAAGCATGGCGTGACGGCTGATGAACTCACGCTGGAAAACGGCTTCTGGGTTCTGAACAAGCAGCTTGACCCCGTAAGCGCAGAAAGCCGCATCGCCGAAGTTGTACCGGACCTTCTGTGGAAGTTTCCCTGGGCCAAATCCATGCGCTGGGGTGCAGGCTCAAACTTCTCATGGGTCCGCCCGCTCCGTCGCATCACCTGCCTTCTTGATGGCAAGGTCGTTCCCTTCTCGCTCGCCCGCGATGGCGACGATGCTCACGGCCTGAAGTCCTCCAACCTGTCCGAAGGCCATCGATTTCTGGCGCCCGGCGGATTTGAAGTCCGTTCGGCAGATCACTGGCTGGAAGAGCTGGAAACACGCTCCGTCATCGTTGACGCGGACAAGCGCCGCGACATGATCCGCACCGGTGTTCACCGTCTGGCAGACCAGCAGGGCATTACGGTTGTGGAAGACGAAGGACTGGTCGATGAAGTCGCCGGTCTGGTTGAATATCCGGTTCCGCTTCTGGGCCGCATCGACGATGCTTTCATGGATCTGCCCGCCGAAGTCATGCAGGTCTCGATGCGCATCAATCAGCGCTACTTTGCCCTGCGCAATGCAGACGGCAAGGCCGCGCCCTTCTTCGCTTTCGTCGCCAACCTGCCGTTCAAGGACGGCGGCAAGCTGACGATTGCCGGAAACGAACGCGTTCTGCGTGCCCGTTTTGCCGATGCCCGCCACTTCTGGGATCTGGATCGCAAGACAAAGCTCGCGGACCGCGTAGCAGCCCTCGATGCCGTGACGTTCCATGCAAAGCTGGGAACACAGGGGGAGCGCGCCAAGCGGATTTCCGATCTTGCCGGAACGGTCGCTGCGGCCATAGGCCTGAGCGCAGAGCAGATTGAACAGGCAAAGCGCGCAGGTCTGCTGTCTAAAGCCGATCTGACAACCGGTATGGTCGGCGAATTCCCCGAGCTTCAGGGCGTCATGGGTGGCTATTACGCAGCACATGACGGCGAAGGCGACGCTGTTTCGAAGGCTGTGGCCGAGCATTACATGCCGCGCGGCCAGTCCGACGATACGGCAAAAGCGCCTGTCTCGGTTGCCGTGGCCCTTGCGGACCGTCTGGATCTGCTGGCTGGCTTCTTTGCCATTGGCGAGACACCCACCGGCTCGGGCGATCCGTACGGCCTGCGCCGGGCTGCACTGGGCGTGATCCGCACCATTCGTGACAACGGTCTGCGCCTCGACCTGACGGACCTCTTTGCCAAGGCCGCAAACGGTCGCACCGGCGGGGAACTCGCCAAACTGCCGGACTTCATGGCAGACCGTCTGCGTGTTCAGCTTCGCAGCGAAGGCGAGCGCCATGACGTTCTGGCCGCCACACTTGCAGGCGGTCTGGATGGCGATCTTGTACGCCTTCTGGCTCGTACCTCGGCGCTGTCTGACATGATCCAGACGGAAGACGGCAAGAACCTTCTCGCCGCAGCCAAGCGCGCCGCCAACATTCTGCGCATCGAAGACAAGAAGGACGGCCCTCACAAGGGAACACCGGATGCGTCTCTCTACGCACAGGATGAAGAGCGCGCTCTGGCAGATGGTCTGAACAGTGCCGTGCCTGCAATCGAGACGGCCCTGAAAAACGAGCGTTTCACCGATGCAATGCAGGCGATTGCAGCACTGCGCCCGACATTGGACCGCTTTTTCGATGCTGTTACCGTCAACGCCCCGGAAGCTGACATTCGCGCCAACCGCCTGAAGCTTCTGGCGACCTTCCGCACAACCACAGCCCTGATCGCCGATTTCGGTCAGATCGAGGGCTGAATCTGATGGGAGCGTGGTGGTCCGGCCCAGTCGCCACGTTCCTCAACACGGACCCGAATCGCATTGGAGAGCGCCTCGCCCATGAAGCCGGGCGCAGGCGCTTCTCCAGCGAACCCCAGCAACTCCGCGCCTGGGCCACCCAACTTGATCTTCTGCGCACCACGCTCACCGCCCTGCCGCAAACGGCAGGCTGGCAGATCCTGTTTGAATTCCCAATTCCCCGCCTGGGCGGCCGGATCGACACCGTCCTCATTTCCCCGGACGCGACGTTTGTTCTTGAATTCAAGGTTGGTGCGTCTCAATTCGACGCCGCGGCTCTCGCCCAGACCGAAGGTTATGCGCTGGACCTTCAGGACTTTCACGCAGGCAGCCGTCATCACCCAATCATCCCCATTCTGATTGCGACAGAAGCCGCACAACCCGCTCAAACATCGCCGCTCCTTTTAGGATCTGGCGTTACCTCCGTTCTGAAATGCAATGCTGCGAACTTGACTGCGCTTTTGGCGGATCTCGCACGCCGGACATTGCACTCCGTAGCGCCCATGCAACCGGATAATTGGGAACAGGCACCCTATAATCCCGTTCCCAGTATCGTCGAGGCTGCACGCCTCATCTATTCCACGCACAGCGTCGCAGATATTCACACGGCGAGAGCAGACGCGACCAATCTGACCCTGACGTCTGACCGTATCACGGAACTCCTTGAAACCGCCCGGAGACAACACCGGAAGACAATCATTTTTGTTTCGGGCATTCCTGACGCAGGGAAAACGCTTTGCGGCCTTAAGGCTGCGTTCGGCACCACGGAGCCAGATAATTCCGCCACATTCCTCACCGGCAACCCAACGCTCGTCCATGTTCTGCGTGAAGCCCTGACCCGTGACGCCGTAGCACAGGGTCAGAAACGCGCAGCTGTAGAACAGCGCATGGAATCCACCATTCAGTCCCTGACCAAATTCCGAGATTACTATGTTGGGCGCACCGCAGAGTGCCCGCCGGAACGGATTATGATCATTGACGAAGCCCAGCGTTCCTGGAACGCCGATCAGGCTGTTCGCAAAAGTGCACAGCGGTCTGTTCGTCTGACGCAGTCTGAACCTGCGCATCTCCTCGACATCATGCACCGACATGACGGATTTGCCGCCATCATCTGTCTCATCGGGCAAGGCCAGGAAATTCATGACGGTGAAGGGGGAATGGCCTGCTGGGGAGACGCTCTTGCAAACCGTCCCGAATGGCACATCCACGCCTCGCCTGACGTTATCAGTTCCATCCCCGGCCTCACCACTCTGCCTCCGTCCTTGCCGGTTCAGAAAGAAACCTCTCTGCACCTCACAGTACCGGTTCGCTCCCTCCGGGACACTGCAACGCCCAAATGGGTGAATGCCGTACTGGAAGGCAATGCCTCTTTAGCGCGCAGTATTGCGAAGAACGCCAGTCTTCCATTCCGTCTGACGCGAAGTCTTCCGGCGCTCCGCAAAGCCTTGCGAGAACGTAGCCGCCTGACCTATCGCTGCGGCCTGATTGCCAGCTCTCAAGCCAAACGATTGCGCGCGGAGGGCCTCGGTGCAGAACTGGCTCATATGGACTCCAACGCAGTCGCTCAATGGTTCTTGAACCGCTGGATTCCAGACAAGGACGTCCGGGCCTCGGACGCGCTGGAAACCGTCGCCACTCAATTTGCCATTCAGGGACTGGAACTGGATTTTGTCGGCCTTTGCTGGGATGGAGACCTCATCCGTACAGGCTATCCACAACGCTGGCAGTCCCGGCGTTTTAGCGGAACCACATGGCAGACCGTCAAGTCCGCTGAAAAAGCCCTCTGGTCTCTCAACACCTATCGCGTCCTGCTGACCCGCGCACGTTATGAGACCATCATCTGGGTGCCGGAAGGCAATCCCGATGATCCGACGCGCTGCCCAGACACGCTGAATAGCATTGCGGACTTCCTTCTGGCGTGTGGCATTGAACCACTGAAACACGCGGAAACTCTACGCACGCTCGAAAACTGTTTTCTAGACGTGTGAATGGATAGCCAAGCCTGATCGCGTCTCCCAAATGTGACTGCCTTTAGCGCGCAAGATCAGCCATATCTGAATGACATCATTCACGCTGCTCAGATGAAAGAGGCAAAGCCATGCCCGGCCTTTCTGCTCCTCAGACGACCGAAGCTCTGGTTATTCATGAAAAGGGTGATCTGCGTTTAGAGACCGTTGCCGTCCTGCCGCTTAAGGCGGGTCAGGTGCTGGTCCGTCCAGCCTGGGGTGGGATCTGCGGGTCGGACATGCATTACTTCCTGCATGGCGGCGCCGGAGCATCCGTCCTCCGCGAGCCGATGATTCTTGGTCATGAAGTTTCCGGAATTGTGGAAGCTGTCAGCCCGGACGAAACACGTTTCAGGATCGGAGACGCTGTCGCCATCCATCCGGCTCGTCCGTGTGGGCACTGCCCTGAATGCGAAAGAGGCGCCAAGCACCTGTGCCGGAACATGCGCTTTTTTGGCAGCGCTGCATTTCTTCCCCATACGGATGGCGGTTTCCGGCGGGACATGGTTGTCGAAACATCCCAGCTTTATCCGCTGCCAGCAGGTCTGGACGTGAAACGCGCCAGCCTTGCCGAACCCTTCTCTGTCGCCCTCCATGCGATTGCGCGCGCCGGGGATGTTAAGGGCAAACGCATCATGGTTCAGGGAGCCGGCCCGATTGGCGCCCTGATTGTGGCAGGTCTCAAAGTCGCTGGCGCGTCAGAGATTGTCGCAACCGACTTGCAAGACTTTGCCCTCGACGTCGCACACAAACTCGGCGCAACCGGCACAGTCAACACTGGTCGTGACACTCATGACGCAGAGTACGAAATCGTTTTTGAGGCCACGGGCGTCATCCCTGCCCTCCCGACCGCAATCGCCCGTACACAGAAAGGCGGCACCCTCGTTCAGGTCGGGATTTTCCCACCGGGCGATGTACCAGCCCCTCTAGGACAGATTATCGCGCGGGAAATCGACTATCGAGGAACATTCCGCTTTGATGAAGAGTTCGCAGAGGCACTGAAAATCCTCGCAGACAATCCGTGGATTGCGGACGGTCTCATCACCCACAGCTTTCCGCTGGCTCAGTACAAAGACGCTTTTGACGCGTCTCTGGACCGAAAAAGCTCATCCAAAGTTCTTCTGGAACTCTGAAAATCAGTCGTCTTCGTCCTCAAATCCTGGGTCACGCTCATTGCGATGAACCCAGGCGGACATCAGAAGCCCAAAACCGAACATCATCGTCAGCATGGCCGAACCGCCATAGGAAATCAGCGGGAGCGGCACCCCACCGACTGGAATGGCGCCCATCACCATCGACAGATTGACAGCACAATACAGGAAGAAATCCATCGCAATGCCAAGCCCGAGCAGTCGCCCGAACTGATTGCGGCTCCGTATGGCAATGAGCGTTGCTCCCAACGTCAGAACCATCAGCAGACCGATGACGGCAATACCGCCCGCAAAACCCCATTCCTCACCAATCATGGTGAAAATGAAGTCCGTCTGCTTTTCCGGCAAGAAGTTCAGCTGCCCCTGACTGCCATGCAGATACCCCTCGCCCCACATGCCACCAGAACCCAAGGCAATCTTGGACTGGATGATGTTGTAGCCAGCCCCCAGAGGATCATGTTCAGGATGCAGGAAGGTATCGATGCGGGCCTTCTGGTAGTCATGCAGATGGCCATAAATGAACTTCCCCAGAAACGGGATGGGTGCCACCAGAAGAACGATCTGCCAGAGCCGCATTCCAGCCGCGAAGAACAAAGTGGCCCCGATAACGCCAATAATGGTCGCCGTTCCCAGATTTGGCTCCTTCAGAACCAGAACAACAGGCAGAAGCGTCAGGATAGCGGGAATGACGAGACGCAGCGGATTGCCCATCCGCTCGTTTCCAATCCTGTGGAACCAGGTCGCCAGCATCAGAACCAGACCGATCTTGGCAAATTCAGACGGCTGAAACTGCATTCCTGCCAGATTGATCCAGCGCTCGGCCCCCTTGCCCACATGCCCCATCCGCAGCACGAGACCAAGTAGCGCAATAGAGAGAAGATAAATCGGAACGGACACCATGCGAAGGATCCGCGGACTGACGAGCGCCACGGCAATCATCATTACAAGCCCGAAGCCGAACCGGACCATCTGCGGCCCGGCAAACGGCTTTGCCGATCCGCCTCCGGCCGAATAAAGCGCGATATAGCCAACACCAGCCAACAGACAAACCAGCAGAACATACAGCCAGTTCACCTGAAGCAACCGGGCCATGGGGCGGAAATCCGGCTCTGCCCGCAGCAGTCTCTTGTCGGACTTCAGAAAGCCGAATGCATTCACGACACCGCCTCTCATCCCTGAACAGGCTCCTTCTGCGCCACGGTCTGCCCCGTTGGCTGAGGCTGATTCGCAGGGTCTCGCGCCAAAGCTTCCATCATGATCTGCTTAGCCAAAGGTGCCGCTTCATCAGCACCAGCATTGCCATGCTCAACCACGACAGACACCGCATATCGTGGATTATCATAAGGCGCGAAGCAGATGAACAGCGCATGAGGGCGATATTCCCATGGCAGATTCATGGAATTGAAATGCCCGGACTCCCGCAACGCACGAGAGACACGCCGCACCTGCGCTGACCCGGTTTTGCCTGCCATCTGCACATCCGGCAAGTCCAGCCGCGCCTTGGGGGCCGATCCATGCGGTTCGTTCACCACCGCAAACATTCCGCCCCGAATGACATCCAGATGTTCCTTCGGAACGTCCACCACCGGAACGGCGTCCAGCGATGCCAGGCTCGACATCTGATCATTCGTGGCCCGGATCAGATGAGGTTGGACATTCCTGCCCGACGCAATGCGTGACACATAAGTCGCCAACGCCAGCGGCGTCACCTGCACAAAGCCCTGCCCGATACCCGCATTGACGGTATCCCCACCGTTCCAGTGGAAACCATGCTGCTGACGCCACTCGGGTGTTGGAATCACCCCGGAGCGAACATGTGGCAGTTCAATATCCAGTTTGACACCCAGTCCCATGGCGTTACCGACTGCCTTGACCGGATCCATTCCGCATCGGCGGGCCACCTCGTAAAAATAGACGTCGCAGGAATATTTCAGGGCATCACGCATATTGACCATACCATGGCCCCAGCGGTTCCAGCAGTGGAACCGCACCCCGCCCATGTCGAAATAACCCGGACAGTTGAAGCGATCCTGCGCCGTGACCGCTCCCGCTTTCAGGGCGCCCAGTGCGACGGCAGGCTTGAACGTCGATCCCGGCGGATAAAGACCAGACACAGCCTTGTCGACCAACGGGGTGCGTGGATCATTCGCCCATTCGTTCCACTGGGCATGGCTTACGCCTGAATCGAACAGCGATGGATCAAAAGACGGCGTGCTAACCATCGCAAGGACTTCGCCATTCCGGCAATCCATCACAACAGAACTGGCCACGCGGTCTCCGAGATACTCCAGAACCTTTCCTTGAAGACCCACATCCAGCGTCAGACGTACGTCCTCGCCCTGCTGTCCCTCAACGCGATCAATTTCGCCGATCACACGACCCAGCGCGTTGACTTCCATTTCCACAGAGCCAGGATCACCGCGCAGTAAAGCTTCCTGCGTCTGCTCGATCCCTGCACGCCCGACACGCATCCCGGGCAGGGAAAGCGTCGTATCCTTGGCGACATCTTCTTCATTCGGAGGCGCAACATAGCCAACAAGATGAGCGGTCAGGTCCTGAAACGGATACAGCCGGGTTGACCCGACATCGACAAGAACACCCGGAAGAGATGGAGCATTCAGCTCAATCCGCGCCATGTCGTCCCAGGACAAAAACTCATGCAGCGTGACTGGCACATATTTGTGAACATGCTTCAGATCACGTTCAATCCGGGCGTGATCGTGTTCATCCAGCGGAACAATCTGCGAGAACCGATCAATCACCGCCGCAATGTCCGTCGTTTCCTCCGGCATTAGCAGCGCACGCCAACTCACCTTGTTGTCTGCAAGCGCCACTCCAAAGCGATCATGGATTGTTCCGCGTGCCGGTGCCAGAAGGCGCTTGCTGGTGCGGTTACGCTCCGCAAGCTGACGCAGATGATCGCCCTCAACTGTCTGAATATTATAAAGCCGTCGTCCCAACGCCCCAAGAACGCCCGCCTGCACGGCCATCACGACCAGCGCACGACGCGTGAAAACACCCCGCCCGGAGCGCACGGGCGCGTCCTGGCGTCGTGAGCGCAGCAGGGACCAAAAAGGGCGTTTTCTGGAAGACATCAGGTCTGGCGTTCAAGTCCGGAAAAAAGGCAGCATTTTGCGTGAAACACGCGAAAATTGCGCAGTCAGGCCTGATCGGGATTGGCAAACGTGCGGCGTCCCCAGACAAACAACGCAGTCAGGCTGGGATAGATACCGATTGTCAGCGCAGCCTGAAAGAGGCCCGGAGCCGGAGATAATAGCGCAAATGCATGGATACAGACGAGAGCCCACTGAAAAAAGGATGCCAGCGCTGCAAAAAAGCTGAAAATCAGCCAGCAGGACACAAAGCCCAGACGCGACAGTCCGTATCGCCAGTGGTGGGCAACACCATAAATAACCAGCAGGGACAAGAGAACGGCCCCGGGGGGGCCAAAACTGAAAACCTCAACACTCAGCCCACAGAGAAACACTGCCCAGGCTGGCATGGATCTTGGTCGACTGAATGCCCAGAACCAGACAGTGCACATGGCAATTCCGAACTGAAGCTCAGACTGCCCCGGGATACCGAAAGGTGCAGAAAGCAGAATGGCAACCAGCACAATGAACAGCGAGGGCATGGCCGCCCGCGCGATAATGTCCAACCGCCGACGTAATGTCTGGCGTGGCTCCACAGCGGAGTGCAGATGGGGCGTAGAGTTTTCGGCCACCATGGCTTATTGACCCCCCTTTCCCAAGGTCTCCGGCATTCCGGGCAGTTTTGGAAAAGGCAATCCACCTGGCAGGGAGGGTTCCTCAGAGGGACGACGGACCTTGACGCGGCCCGGGGCATCCGGGGCCTGGCCACCGTCCTCTCCGTAATCGAACACCCGAACAATATCCAACCGCCGCAGATCAGCATCAGGCATAACGACTGGCCGATTAGGAGCGAGATAATGCACGGTTCCAATGGGCAGCCCGGCTGGCATGGTGCTCTGACCACGTGTCTCGACCCGTTCGCCTTCAACCGGATGATGATCCTGCGGGTAATAGATCAGGCGTGGATTATCCGTGTCATCACCCGCCATGATGGCATCACCGTGAGAGCCAGAAAGGGTCACCGGAATACGGCTTGCATCATCATTGATCAGCAAAACACGCACAGTATGCGGGCCAATTTCCGTCACACGTCCAAGCAAACCTGCCGAATCGAGCGCCACATCCCCCGTATGCACCTGATGCCCGCTTCCAACGTCCAACAGCACAGCACGGGAGTAAGGGCCACCATCATCCCGCGTCACACGGCCCGTCACGTATTGAGGAGCGCTTTCCGGTATCCAGTGGAGACTGTTTTTCAGGCGCGCATTTTCCGCGGCCAAGGCAACCGCCACGTCGTACCAGTGCCGCAATGCACGGTTTTCATCGCGCAGACTGACATTTTCCTTGGCGAGATCTGTCGCCCCGCGCAAATCGACCAGCCATTCCTGAACCCGCGTCTGCGGATAGACAAGCGCCTGATACGCAGGGGCCAGAATATCCGTCGCCCTCAGACGCACTCCATCCACCACCGGCCGCCGGACCAGCCCGAGCAATACCAACGCCACCGCCAGCAGGATCAGAATGGGCAGGGCCGCTCTCGCAAGTACCTGCCGGGTATGGATGGAAAACATCGGTGAGAGTCCGGGGTCAGTACATGCTGCTCAGTACGCTGCGCAGACGACGCATTTCTTCCAGCGCGCGACCTGTTCCCAGCGCCACGCAGGAGAGAGCATTTTCGGCAACAGTGACCGGAAGGCCGGTGTAAAGACGCAGCACCTCATCAAGACGATACAGCAGCGCTCCACCACCCGAAAGAACAATGCCCTTGTCCACAATATCGGCAGCCAGTTCCGGCGGGGTATTTTCAAGCGCCGTCGTCACCGCATCCACGATCTGCATGACAGGCTCTGCCAGACTTTCAGCAATCTGCGCCTGACTGACCATCACTTCACGAGGAACACCGTTGATCAGATCACGTCCCTTGATTTCCGTGATCGGTCCATCCGGGTTGGACGGATCATCCGGCATCATGGCCGCACCAAGCTCGATCTTGATGCGTTCAGCCGAGCTTTCACCGACCAGCAGATTATAGGTCTTGCGGATGTAGGAAATGATGGCTTCATCCATCTTGTCCCCGCCCACACGGGCAGAACGCGCATAGACAATACCGCCCAGCGAAATCACCGCGACTTCCGTCGTACCACCGCCAATATCGACGATCATGCTGCCCGAAGGCTCCGTGACCGGAAGGCCAGCACCGATCGCAGCAGCCATCGGCTCCTCGATCAGCATGACTTTACGGGCGCCAGCACTTTCCGCGCTTTCCTGAATCGCACGTCTCTCAACAGCCGTTGCCCCGGACGGAACACAGATGATGATCTGCGGGCTCGCAAAAGCCCGGCGATTATGCACCTTGCGAATGAAGTGCTTGATCATCTCTTCAGCAACTTCAAAATCCGCAATCACGCCATCACGCAACGGACGGATCGCCGTGATGTTGCCAGGTGTTCGCCCGACCATCTGCTTGGCTTCGTTGCCAACCGCAAGAACCTGCTTTTTGCCACGCACTTCAGCAATGGCAACAACAGACGGCTCATCGAGCACAATGCCCCGGCCTTTGACGTAAACGAGCGTGTTGGCAGTGCCGAGGTCGATCGCCATGTCAGCAGACATGAGACCCAGCAGACGAGAAAACATCCAAAACTCCTGGCGCAGCTCTGCGAGCGGAGAGATCACAGAGTGTAATGCGGGGCGGGCTCCCCGCGGGTGGACTTAACGTCGCGGCCACCGTTCAGCAAGGGTTCCGTTCAGTATAATGTCATCAAACAGGAACAACTTTTCATCACGCGCTTGTCAGACACGGAAAAAAATTTTTTACAGCCTTAATCCCGCCACCCTTCAGTCACGTTTCCTACGTTACCATAATTGGGTTTCCAAACTCTTTCCCCTCTGCAGTCAGCAGAAGGAGACGGAGCATCGAACAGGACAAAACAGATGACCAACATGAAGACTCCTCGCCTCATTGCCGTCCTGACCCTGTGCGGCGCAGCGCTTGCTGGCTGCGGCAATCCATACGACAGCGGCGCGCGCGCTGGATCCGGTGCCCTCATCGGCGCAGGTGCGGGCGCTGCGCTCGGAGCCATTGCTGGTGGCGGTAGCGGCGCAGCTATCGGCGCACTGGCAGGCGGTGGTACAGGCGCGGCAGTCGGCGCGGCAACAACGCCAAGCCGGCGTTCACGGAACAGTTACTAAGTCTTATAGAGGCTCAGTAACCATGATATCTAAGGATTTTTGATATGAGGTCCGTTATCGCCCGCCCTGCTTTCCGGGGAATGGCTCTGATTGGAGCTTTCGCGACCGTTCTGTCTCTCGGCGGCTGCCAGGGGAACTATGATCCAGGCTCCCGTGCTCTGGGCGGCGGCCTTTTAGGTGGCGGAACAGGCGCTGCAATCGGCGCTCTGGCGGGTGGTGGCCGCGGCGCGGCAATTGGCGCTCTGGCTGGTGGCGCTCTCGGTGCTGCAACAGGGGCCGTAACAACCCCAAACCGTCCGGGCTATCAGCAGGGCGGGTACCAGAACGGCTATCCCCAGCAGCAGGGCAATTACCCTCAGCAGGGATACCAGCAGAACGGCCAGTATCCGACGTATCCGCAGCAGTATCGGTGTCCGCCCAACACGAACTGCCAGAACGGATACCCGCAGGGTTACAACAATGGTTATCCTCAGCAGAGCAACTACGGCTACTGAGGCTTAACGGTATCCGGATGTCAGATCATCCGGATACCAATGACAGCCAGAAGAATACCCAGAACCCATCTCTGCGTATCTTCATGCAGTTTTCCTGCACACAATGTACCCAGAATGATCCCGGGAATGGATCCTACCAGAAGCGCCAGAAGAACAGCCGTATCAACGGCGCCTTCAAGCCAGTGGCCGCCGCCTGCAATCAGCGTCAGGGGAACAGCATGGGCAATATCGGTTGCGACAAGCGTTCGGGTGTTTAAGCGCGGATAAAGCATCGTCAGCGCGGCCATTCCAACAGCACCCGCCCCAACCGAAGACAGCGTCACCAGCGTTCCCAGCAGAACACCCAGAAGAACCGTCAGGATTGTCTCCATCCGCTCACTCAGAGGTATGCGCCCTTCCGCCCAGCGCCTCAGCCGGGGCTTCAGAAGAATAGCCGGCGCCGTCAAAAGAAGAGCAACGCCAAGAACAATCCGGATCAACCGGGATGCCGCGTCAGACATGCCTTCGTGATGCAGGAACAGCAGGCACACCAGACCCGCAGGAATACTGCCAGCCATCTGCCAGCCCACAATCCGCCAGTTCACAACCCCCATATGGCGGTTGAGCCCGGTTCCAACGATTTTCGTAATAGCAGCGTAAAGAAGATCTGTTCCAACAGCTGACTGCGGCTTGGCACCAAAGAGCAGGATCAGCAACGGCGTCATGAGGGACCCTCCCCCCACTCCGGTCATACCAACCAGAAAGCCTACAAATAGACCAGATGCCGAATAAAGCCACGAATGCGGCATAGCTGTCCCTTCCAAATTCAGAAGGAGACAATATCAATCGTGATATCTTTGTCCAGATCCTTAAAGAACGATAATTGTTCGTTCTTTAAGGATCTCTCATTAATCGCGAACGCTCAGAGCGCTTCAGGCTCCGTGCGCTCACGCTTGGTCAACAGCTTGTTCAGGGCATGGATATAAGCACGCACTGCCGATACAACCGTGTCGGAATCCGCACCCTGGCCGTCTACAAGCTTGCCGTTTTCCTGCAAACGAACAGTCGTGCGGGCCTGAGCGTCAGTCCCTTCCGTCACGTTTGCCACGGAAAACAGTGCCAGTTCAGCAGAGTGCGGGAAAGCTTCACCAATAGCCCGGAATGCCGCGTCAACCGGCCCATTTCCACTTACGGCCGCATACTGCGTCGCACCATCGACGCTGATTTCCAGCTTGACCTGCGCCTTCTGCTTCGTCCCCGAAGCCACTTCCAGCGAGATCAGGTGAATGCGCTCATGATCGCGGCTTTCATCATCGACCAGCGCGCAGATGTCGTCATCGAACACGACCTTCTTGCTGTCAGCCAGATCCTTGAAACGCGCGAAGGCGGCGTTCAGGGCTTCTTCTTCCAGCGGCGGGTAACCAAGCTGAGCCAGCTTGTCGCGGAATGCGGCACGGCCGGAATGCTTGCCCATCACCAGTGAACTCTTGTTCCAGCCCACGCTCTCCGGCGTCATGATCTCATAAGTGGCTGCGTTCTTCAGAACACCGTCCTGATGAATCCCGCTTTCATGCGCGAAGGCGTTGCGACCAACGATGGCCTTGTTCGGCTGCACGTCGAAGCCCGTAATCGTCGCCAGCATCCGGGACATGCCGAGCAGCTTCGGCGTCTCGATGCCGGTCACCTTGCCGTACTGATCGTGACGCGTCCGCAGCGCCATGACGATTTCTTCCAGCGCAGCATTACCCGCACGCTCGCCAATACCGTTGATCGTGCATTCGATCTGGCGTGCACCGCCTTCAACAGCAGCCAGCGTATTCGCAACACCCAGACCCAGATCATTGTGATTATGCGTGGAGAAAATCACCTGATCCGCACCCGGAACACGCTCACGCAGCATGGTAAAGATGCGGCGCATTTCTTCCGGCGTCGCAAAGCCTACGGTGTCAGGGATATTAATGGTGTTCGCACCATTCTTGATGGCGACTTCCACGCAACGACACAGGAAGTCCGGGTCCGTGCGGGAGCCATCCTCAGCAGACCACTCCACGTCGTCCGTGTACTGCCGAGCCTTCTGGTTACCAGAGGCAATGATGTCCAGAACCGTTTCCGGCTCCATCCGCAGCTTGTACTTCATGTGCAGCGGAGACGTGGAAATGAAGTTGTGAATACGGGAACGTTCAGCGCCCTTCAGGGCTTCACCACAGGATTCAATGTCGCGCTTGCCGCCACTGCGAGCCAGACCACAGATAACAGAACCGCGTACCTGCTCGGCAATGCTACGAACGCTCTCAAAATCGTCCTTGGAAGCAACCGGGAAGCCTGCCTCAATAACATCCACTCCCAGAGCGCTCAACGCATGCGCCATGCGGAGCTTCTCTTCGAGGTTCATAGAGAAACCGGGGGACTGCTCACCGTCACGCAGCGTTGTATCGAAAATGATAACGCGGTCGTCGGAAATCGTACCGAAAGACGGATGTTGGAAAGTCATGTCTTGATCTTCTCGCTGGTCAGGAAATTTTCTGGTCTGTCATCCCCTGAACGCAACGGAACGCTGCCCGCCTAAGATATGGCGTTCAGGGGCCGATAAGTCGAAGCGAGAGGATCGAAAGAAATGTCATGGCGACGGAAAATGTCCGATTCTTTCGTTATGTGCAACCCACATGACCAAAAACTCTGCCATGCGTTCCGCCAAGGTCGGCCAAAAATCAGCCAGCCATAAGCCTGGGCTGCGCAGAAAAATACCGGTCAACAGCGGTTTTCATCGCACTCGCTACCTGCGTTCGATGCACAGCCTGACGCAAAGCCGCTTCATCCAACCGGTTAGACATGAACCCCATCTCAACCAGAACAGAGGGTATCTCTGCAGATTTCAGAACAACAAACGCAGCATGCCGGGAGGGATGCGTCAGCAGGCCAATCCGGTTCCGGAACGCCCCGACCACACTCGATGCCATATGCGCTGAGCCACGGCGGGTTTCTTCCGAAACAAGGCTGGACAGGATCTGCTGCACATCTGGAGACATCCCATGAAACGCAGGGCCACCAAAACGGTCCGCACTGTTTTCCGTTTGAGCCAAAGCCGCGGTCTGCGCATCTGATGCACCGCTGGAGAGCGTATAGACACTAGCCCCGCGAACATCGCGGTCATGCAGCGCATCGGCGTGCATGGAAATAAAGAGATGCGCCTGATGCTGCTGCGCCAGTTCGACACGCCCCTCTAGAGGGATAAACCGGTCTTCAGACCGTGTCATTGCGACACGGTATTGCCCCGATGCCAGAAGCTGTCTTTGCAGTTCCGTCGCGGCGGCCTCCGCAATATGTTTCTCATACGTACCGGAAATACCAATGGCGCCCGGATCTTTTCCCCCATGGCCTGGGTCCAGCATCACAAGCGGTTTTGGAGGGGCCGCATTACGATGTACCGCAGGCGCATGAAGCGTTCCTCCGGTCGGGAGATGATGCGTAGAATGCTTCGTGCGGGCAGTTGCATCCAGCGGGATTGCCGCTGACAGACAGGCAAGACCTTCCAGTACCGTGCGTCGCGTCAGCATTCGTCTATCCTGCGTCTTTATCAATCGTTTTATGAGCCCAAACAATACAGACACAGGACAATGTCTGAAACAAGGCGGCGCACCTTTTGGAGAGCCCGCAAAAGCCCCGCTTGCCAGCAGCCCTTCTTTAAGTCATCCTGCACATCAAGGACCTGAAGAGAGCGGTCTGATCGTTTGTGGGCTTTTACCCTTTTCCCCGCAGCGCTCCCGCCTCCATTGTCCGAGCCGTGACGCCCCATCGTTTGACATGTGCCTGACATTTCTGTGCCATGTCCTGATCGGGTTATTCCGGCGGGATTAGTTCAGTCCGGCACAGGATAACACCCTGACCGGAATGCGTTTTCATCCGGGACCAGACCATGGACCGGACGTCTGTCAGGGGTCGAATGTCACGCGACGTGATCACAGTCAGGAGCCTAGCCGGAACGGGACCAGATGCGTCCCGCGGACTGGTATTCCGACTGATGCGCCCCCTCCACCCCGTACAATCAGGTGTTCCCTCTGGCCCAAAGCGCCACTCTGGAACATCGTGGAGTTCAGTTTTCCATGACCAAGCGTATGCTTATCGACACCACACACGCGGAAGAAACGCGTGTTGTGGTCATGGACGGTGACCGCGTTGAAGATTACGACGTCGAGACATCGTCCAAGAAACAGCTCAAGGGCAACATCTACCTCGCCAAGGTCATTCGCGTTGAGCCGAGCCTTCAGGCCGCTTTCGTAGAATACGGCGGAAACCGTCACGGCTTCCTCGCCTTCAGCGAAATTCACCCGGATTACTTCCAGATCCCGGTTGCAGACCGCGAAAAACTTCTGGCCCTTCAGGAAGAAGACGTTGCGTCCGAACAGCGCACTGATCTTCCGGAAAGTGAAGAAGAAACCGTCTCTGACGATACCGACGAGACCGAAAACCAGGATCGTCGCGCCCCGGAAACCGTCGGTGGTGAACACGACACCGGCGAGGAAAATGCTGCGTCCCGCCGCACAGCCCGCTTCCTGCGCAATTACAAGATCCAGGAAGTCATTCGCCGTCGTCAGGTCCTGCTCGTGCAGGTCGTGAAGGAAGAGCGTGGCAACAAAGGCGCTGCCCTGACCACCTACGTCTCCCTCGCCGGCCGCTACTGCGTCTTGATGCCCAATGCTCTGCGTGGCGGTGGCGTTTCACGCAAGATCACGTCCGACACCGATCGCCGTCGTCTGCGTGATCTGATTGCGGAACTGAACCTGCCCAAGTCGATGGCCATGATTGTCCGGACAGCCGGTGCAGGACGCCCGGGACCGGAAATCATCCGCGACTGCGAATACCTGCTCCAGTTGTGGGATGACATTCGCTCACATGCGCTGTCTTCCGTCGCACCGACGCTGGTTTATGAGGAAGCAAGCCTCATCAAGCGCGCGATCCGCGATCTGTTCTCCAAAGACATCGAAGACATCATGGTCGACGGTGAATCTGCCTGGAAGAGCGCCCGCGAATTCATGCGCCTGCTGATGCCGCACAACGCTGGCAAAGTGAAGCTGTGGCAGAACCGCGGTCAGAGCCTCTTCGCGCGTTACAACGTCGAAGGCCATCTGGATGCGATGTTCTCGCCGACAGCACGCCTGAAATCTGGTGGCTACCTCGTCATCAACCAGACAGAAGCGCTGGTCGCCATTGACGTGAACTCCGGCAAGTCCACCTCCCAGCGCAACATCGAGGAAACCGCCCTGCGGACCAACCTCGAAGCTGCGGAAGAAGTCGCACGTCAACTCCGCCTGCGTGATCTGGCTGGTCTCGTCGTGATCGATTTCATCGACATGGAGAGTCGCCGTCACAACGCCCAGGTCGAGAAGCGCCTCAAGGACTCCCTGCGTACGGACCGCGCACGCATTCAGGTCGGGCATATTTCCCATTTCGGCCTGCTCGAAATGTCCCGCCAGCGTCTGCGTCCGTCCATCGCGGAATCCCTGCTGACGCCGTGCCCGCACTGTCAGGGCACCGGCTTCATCCGTGGTACGGAAAGTTCCGCCCTGCATGTGCTGCGCGCCATTGACGAAGAAGGCACCCGCCAACGGGCTTCTGAAATCGAAGTCTATATCGGTTCAAGCATTGCGCTCTACATCCTGAACCACAAGCGCGACTGGCTGTCAGACATCGAGCAGCGTCACCGTATGCGTGTGATCTTCCGGACAGAAGAAGACCTGCCAGCATCCGAGATGCGCATCGAACGCCTGCGTCCGCAGACGGCCGCTGCCGCTCATGTCCCTGCCCAGGTTGCAGTGCCTCAGACGGTCCGTACGATCGAGATCATCGAAGACGAAGCTCCGACGCTTCCGCAGGCTATCGTTCCAGAGGCTGCTCCGGCCGCTGTGCGGGCCGAAGACGTCGAGCTAGAGACCAGTGACGAGGAAGAAGGCAACAACGGCAATCGCCGCCGCCGCCGTCGTCGTCGTCGTGGTCGCCGGGATCAGTCTTCCGAGAACGAGACGATTCAGCAGAATGTTTCTGAGGCCGAAGTCGAGCAACCTTCGCAGCCTCAGGAGCAGGACAACGAAGAAACCGGACTCATTCCGGGACGTCGTCGGACCCGCTTCAAGCGCGTTCAGAAGGAAGACGAAGCTGTTGCCGAAACCCCAGTGCCTGCACCTGCGCAGCCTGAGGCTCCGCAGCCGTCTCGTCAGGCACCCGCGCACAACCAGCGTCGTCGCGAAGAGCGTCCGGCATTTCAGCAGCGCAGCTATGTTGGACCAACACCGGCCGACCCGTTCGGTGGCAGCTTCGACATCTTCGACGTGATTGAACAGGCAGAGATGGAACAGGCAGCCCGCCCGGTTCGCACCTCTACAGCACAGCCTACCCCGATCGTGATTGAAGAAGCTCCGATTGCCACCATCACGGAAACAGTGGTTGAACCTGCTGCTGAAGCACAGGAAAAGCCAAAGCGTGGGCGCGGTCGCCGTAGCACGAAGGCTGTAAAGGCAGACACCGTAACGCCAGTTATGGTGGAAGAGGTTGCAGTCGAGGTTCCTGCTCCGGCAGCAACTGAAGAGGCCGAAGCCAAGCCAAAGCGCACTCGTGCCCGTCGCACGACCAAAGCCGCAGCCACCAAGGCTGAGGACGCGACAGTCGAAGCGACACCCGTTTCCGATGAGGACGCTCCGGCTAAGCCGAAGCGCGCGCGTCGCACGACCAAGGCTACACAAGCCAAGGCCGAGGACACGACGGGTGAAGACAATACTCTTCAGCCAATCAACATTGACGAACTTCCCCCGGCGACACGCCGCGTCGGATGGTGGAAGCGCTAAGAAGCGTTTCCATAACGTCTAAAAAAAGCCGACCGGATACCCCTCCGGTCGGCTTTTTTGTTGCTTGTCTCCGAATCCTAAAAGCAGCGTTTCAGACAGGTGGCAAGATCTGTTGAACCGCGCCACGGACCTGTTGGCGCTTCATAACAGTGATGAACAAAAATTCCTGTCATCGTGGCATAAGATCGAGCCGCTTCAGTAGAAAAGCCATTGGCAAGGTAAG
The DNA here is from genome assembly GCF_002723975.1 of Gluconobacter japonicus. GTDB lineage: Bacteria > Pseudomonadota > Alphaproteobacteria > Acetobacterales > Acetobacteraceae > Gluconobacter > Gluconobacter japonicus. The sequence goes on along the minus strand of NZ_BEWO01000007.1, from coordinate 15,633 downwards.
TCGCGTACCACTGATCCTGAGGAACAGCCTCAGCCCGAACAGGTCGTCCCAGAAGATCACAAAGCACTTCCGCGACCTCGTCTGGCGTGTAAGTTTTTGGACCTTCGATATGGTAGATCTCGCCCTGACCTTCTTCGGAAAGCAGAATTTGCCCTGCGAAATGCCCAACATCTTCTGGCGCCACCATCGGGAAGGCCTGAGCAGACGGCAGCAGCGTCTTCATCACCCCTGTGGCTCTGACACTCTCCAGAAGCCCAATCCAGTTCGTCATGTAATAGGCAGCCCGCACAATACAAACCGGCATATTCAGGTTAGCAACACCTTGTTCCAGTTCGTAAAGTACGCCCAGATCTCCGCAGTGCGCGCCAGGCTGGGCACCATAAGTTGAGAGTACCACCAGCTTTTCCAAACGAACGCCCTGAAGCGCTGTGAGGAAAGAACGAACTGTTCTGCGCTCCTCAACATCCGTATCACCTGAAACGGCAGCAGGTGGGTTCAGAACAAATACCCTGCGCGCTGTCTGAAACAAGGCTCGTAAAGCCATTGTATCCAGTACGTCCAACGAGACAGCCTTAAACCCCTCGCCCGCTTCCGCATGAACATGACGACCAACAATCGTCACATCGTGACCTGCAGCCCGAACAGTCTCTGCGACAGCCCGTCCCACATGACCTGTTCCACCCAGAATAACATCCATGCCTGCACATCCCCTTTCCTGAAAATTGCCAAAACGCATTCGGCCCTCACGGAAGATCCGCAAGGGCCGAATGGGAAAATCACTCTGATCAGAAGGGCAATCAGGATTTTTTGACGAATTCCGACTTGAGATTCATGGCGCCAATCCCGGTGATCTTGCAGGCAATGTTGTGCCCGTCCGTCGCATCAACCAGACGGATGTTCTTCACCTTGGTGCCGCTTTTCACGACGAGCGAAGAGCCTTTGACTTTAAGGTCCTTCACAACGGTCACACTATCCCCATCGACGAGAACATTTCCGTTCGCATCCTTGATAACGGAGCTTCCTTCCCCCGCATCCCCCTGGCCTTCGGCTTCAGGATTCCATTCATTTGCACAATCCGGACAGACCCAGAGGGTACCATCCGGATAGACATGTTCGGACCCACATTTGGGGCACTTCAGATTATCAGTCATCGCAAGCCTCACTCTTTTGTGAGGCGCATCTTAAAGCACGGTGAATGATAGGGAAATGCGACAGCTCAATCTGAGCTGAAAACTTTTACCGGCACACGCTCTTGTTGCCATCCGCAGCAATAAACGTGCCTGTCAAAGGCTCGAAACAGGCATTTTGCGGACAGGAGGACGCAGTGCTTGCCAGCCCCTGAGCATAGACTGCCGCACCAGCCTGATTGGCTTCATGCAGCGCCGTGCCGCACAAAGGCGTATTTATTGGTGCAGAAGGATCATTGAGCAGCACTTTCTGCCCTGTATGTGGCGCTTCTTCAGCCAGCCCAGGTGCAAAATCCTGCGGAGGGATCTTCTGTGCCGGAGCCTGCACAGCCGTCTGGGCTGGAGCAGCAGACTGTTCGGCACAAGCCGCCAGAAGAGGCAGGACAACAAGGCTCAACCAGAACGGACGCATGTGAACTCCGGATTACAAGCCGGGCAACAGCCCGGCACTTCACGATTAAAGCCCGAGATCGCCCTGAGACGTCAGAGCATCCAGTTTTGCCCCACGTTCGCCATCAGCGAAAGAGAGAACAACACGGTCATTCACAGGAGTAGCCTTCGAACTGGTAACCGGGCGCCCTTTGCTATCCTGAACCAGCACATAGCCACGGCTCAGAATGGCTTTGGGGGACACGGCTTCCAGATGGCTTCCCAACCCTTCCAGACGTGCTTTTTGAAGACGAATGGCCCCGTTAAGCGTCTCGGGAGACAACCGCTGCCGTTCCACACGAAGATGGAAACGCTGTGCCGCGTTCTGCCATGCCGTCATCAAAGCTGTTTCTGCCTTCTGAAGCGCACTTCCCCGGCGTTCAATCATCAGCACAGGTGACGGAAGCTGACGGGAGGGTGCAGTCAACGCCGCCCGGGCACGACTGACGATCAGTTCCGGCGAGGGCAACTGATGCAAAGGCGCATCCAGCCGGCTTCTGATCCGCATCACATAGGCCGGAAGTGCCAGTTCAAGGCGCTGGCTGCGATCGTCCAGTCTCATGCGTGCGGTCGCCAGAAGAGACGGCAGATCCGGCAACCCAGCCGTAGCCTGTTCAAGCCGCCCGCGAGACAACTGCATAATCCGGCTCAACCCACCCGCCAGACGAGCCGTACGATGCGCCAGATCGGCCACCAGTTCGGAGCGTAGCGGAACGGCCATTTCCGCAGCAGCTGTGGGCGTTGGCGCACGTCGATCAGACACCAGATCAATCAGCGTGGTATCCGTTTCATGCCCGACCGCAGAAATCACCGGGATGGGACACGCCGCAACGGCACGCAAAACGCGCTCGTCATTGAACGCCATGAGGTCTTCCAGCGACCCGCCGCCACGCGCAACAATCAGAACATCTGGTCGGCGCGGTCTTTGCGCCATCCCTTCAATCGCTGCTGCAATCTGGGCCGCCGCCCCTTCCCCCTGCACAGCCACAGGCCACAGCAGGACATCACGCGGAAAACGACGCTCAATCGTCGTCTTAATATCGTGCAGGACCGCACCCGCGCGTGACGTGACAACACCAACGAGCGTCGGCAGGAACGGGATCGGCTTTTTGCGGTCAGCCTCGAACAGGCCCTCTTCCAGCAGTTTGCGGCGCAGGCGTTCAATGTTCGCCAGAAGCGCGCCCTCGCCCGCAAACTCCATGCGGTCAATGATGAGCTGATAGCTGGACCGCTCTCCGTAAGACGAGACCTTCCCCGTCGCGATGACTTCATTGCCGTTCTCAGGTGCCATCCCCAGACGGGACACGGTTCCGCGCCAGATCACGCCGGAAATCTTTCCGCCCTCGTCTTTCAGGGACAGATAGACATGCCCGGACGGGTAGCGCTTGAGCTCCGTGACTTCTCCACGCACCCGAACGCGACCGAATCCGGTCTCAAGCGTGCGCTTGATGGCTCCGGAAATCTCGGAAACTGAATATTGCGGCACATTCCCGCGCATGGACGCGGCATCACTCTCCATCATGGCGACAGTCTATGCTACGCACGCCCTCAGACGAAGCCCTGATCTCAGGGACCCGCATATGAAAAGGGAGAGCGGAATGCGCGTTTTGCTGGTCGGTTCCGGAGGGCGCGAACACGCCCTGGCAACATGTCTGGCGCGCTCGCCCAGTCTTTCGGCGCTTTATGCCGCTCCCGGCAACCCGGGCATGGCCTCTCTGGCAACGCTTGTTCCGCTGAAAGCCGATGACGTTGCAGGGCTTGTTGCTTTTGCAAAAGAGCAAAACATCGACCTGATCGTTCCCGGCCCTGAAGCGCCTCTGGTCGTCGGTCTGGCAGATGCCTGCGCCGAAGCTGGCATTCCCTGCGCTGGCCCCACCAAGGCTGCGGCCCTTCTGGAAGGCAGCAAGGCGTTCACCAAAGAAGTCGCAGACGCCGCTGCCATTCCAACGGCAAAGTGGGAACGCTTCGAAGATGAGGCACCAGCCCTTGAATTCGTTCGCCGTCGCGGTGCGCCAATCGTTGTGAAGGCCGATGGCCTGGCGGCCGGTAAGGGCGTGGTCGTGGCCTTGAGCGTCGAAGAAGCGGAAGACGCCATTCGCAAGCTCGGTATGCCGCTCGTTATTGAAGAATGTCTGGTGGGCGAAGAAGTCTCGCTGTTCGCCTTCTGCTCGGACGACAAGGCTGTTCTGATCGGCGCAGCCCGCGACCACAAACGTCTTGGCGATGGCGATACAGGGCCGAACACAGGGGGAATGGGCGCTATCTCCCCTCCATCCGGCTTTGATCGCGCGGCTCAGGAAAAGGCGCTGGACCTCAGCGTTCGTCCGATGCTGGCAGAAATGGTGCGTCGCGGAACACCTTTCCGTGGCGTGATTTTTGCTGGCCTGATGCTGACGAATGAAGGTCCCAAGCTGATCGAGTACAATGTCCGCTTCGGTGACCCGGAAGCGCAGGCTCTGCTCATCCGCCTCAAGTCAGACCTGCTCCCGATCCTTGCGGCTCTCGCAGACGGCAATCTCGATCATGCCGCTGCCGAGTTCTCCGACGAAGCCTCCATCTCACTGGTTCTGGCCGCCAGCGGCTACCCGGATGCTCCGAAAAAGGGTGGACGCATTTCAGGCATCGAACGCGCCGAAGCCGTCCCAGGCGTCTCGGTTTTCCATGCCGGAACAAAGCTGGTCGACGGCTTTCTTGTCGCAGACGGTGGACGTGTTCTGACAGTCTGCGCCAAGGCCGCTACGCCAGAAGACGCACGTCGTCTTGCTTATGAAGGCGCATCAGCCATCCAGTGGGACGACAAGATTTTCCGCACCGATATCGGCCTGTAAAAATACCCAATGGGTGTGAAGTGATCCCTGCATAAAGCTTCACTTCACACCCGCCTCAATCTGTCCGGTTCTCTGTGTGACGGCTGTACGTCCAGCGTGATTTTCATCAAAATGGAAATGCAGCGTCGGGCGAGACGTATTGTCTGGTTCAGGAAGGAAAAACGCCTGACCAGCATGCCTGTTTAGCAAAACAGCCGCCTTCCTGAAGACATCTCCCCCAAGGGCTGCAGTCGAAATATCAGACTGGAACAGCACATTCAGGGAACCGGGAGTATACCCACCAATATCCAGTCCATTAAGAACAGACTGGTGCCCGACCGATATCCCGACATACCGGGTCGTCACGATCTGTTCATGCCGGATGTCATCCGACGTCAGGCTCAGGGCGTCTGCCCAGGATGTCGGTAAAACCGTTTCTGATAAATCCGGGTCAAGAACCATATCCTGAGATGTTGAATTGGCGCGAACAGCAATCAGTGCTCCACGCCGCAGTTCCACAACATGTGCCTGAGCCCCCATGAGACGATGCGCCGCATCCTTGCAGGCCTTGTCTGTTCGAAACTTCAGAAACGCCAGCTTTCCGTTGGGAATGTCGAAGAGAACATCGGTCCCGGAGAATACGTCGCTCCCCAGCCCCAGCATTCCAATGAGGGGCCGGCCATCGACACGGTGCTCAGCCTGACCGTCCAGAAGATTGGCAGCCATTTCTCCCAGATCCATTGGTCCGATCTGCACATCATCAAGAAGTGTTCGGGAGGTTAACGTCACCGCGCCATTCTGGGCTTTCAAGGGCATCTCCGCTCCACGCGGGAACCACAGCTTTCCGGCATCGTGAACCATAACGCGCCCGAACATTGGGCTGACATACATGGCCGCATCCACGCCGTTGACCTTGACCGGAATAATCGGCGCGTCCCCCGGGCCACCCAGCAAAGGAAGAACAACCGCAGCTTTGATGCAGTCATCAGATGATTTCTGTGTTTCCTGCGTGCTCGCTTTCCCGATACTCAAAACAACAAGACACACGCCCATGAGTCTAACGAACAAAACTCTCATGAATCGTCTCCTTGCAGGCCACGCAATACAGGGGAGGCATCAGCAAAGACTATTTACACAATATTATTCTCGTTCGGGCGTTATTTTACCCAAACATGCGAAAACAGCATGTGGTTCAAAAGCGTAGAGTAATAATTCCCCAGCCTTTTCGATACAAAATCAATGGTCTTCATCTGGATCATCGGCGCACCCGGCATCTGGCGCATGATCTCGTGCCCCGCCTCCTGCCAGATGGGCGCGGCTTTGGCGGGGTCAGTCTGTGCCTTGGCCTGCTCGAACAGGCCCTGAACATGCTGGTCACAGAAGCCGGTAAAGTTTGGAGAAATGGTAGAATTGGGGTGGTAGTTATCACACCCAAACAGATCATCCAGAAACGTCGACGCAGACGGATAATCGGCAAACCAGTAGGCCAGAGCGATTTGAACATGGTTGGCCGTATTCTGCTCGTAAGAGTCTGCCAGACCAGCCGTAATCGGTCGCAACTGCGCTTTCAGGCCAATCTGCTGAAGCACATTCCGCAAATACGTCCCCATGCCCAGTTCGATAGCGCGATTAGGGACAACCAATGTAACCGCCTGTCCTTCCGCACCAGCCTCCCGAACCAGCCGCCGAGCCTCTTCCAGATTTTGCGGGCAGGATAACCCAAGATCCGCACCCGGAATACCATGAGGCACCATCTGGCAGAGCGGTTCAGAAATGGCGCTCCCACCAAACAGGATCGTCATGGCATGACGGTTTACCGCCAGACTGACCGCTTGCCGGACCCGCTGATCCGTAAACGGTTTTTCATGAACATTCATCGCCAGATAATAAAGGCCAAGAAGCGGCTCGATATGCACTTGGGACGTATATTTCGCCCCTAGCTCTCCCAGTCGGTCGGAGGGCTTGGCATCCAGCATCCAGTCATATTGCCCCTGCTCAACGGCCGTAATCTGCGCTTCGTCTGACAGGCCGAAACTGTACTCGATATGATCGACGAACCCATCCGTCTGCGCCTGCGGATTCCAGACGTGAAAGTAGGCGTTCCGCTCCAGAGATAATCCGTGCTCGGGATCGTAATGCGTGATCCGGTAAGGGCCCGTCCCCGGTGCTGTCGCATTTCCAAGATCGTGAGACGAAATTCCGGCAGGCAGGATAACAGCATGGGGAAATGCCAGCTTGTAGAGAAACTCTCCATCCTGATGCGTCAGATGAAAAACGATTGTGCCATCCGGATGACCTTCAACGCCTGGCAACGTGCAATGATCTGGCGCATCCAGGCACTCTTTCGCCCCGACAATCCCACCATAAAACGACGCGGCCGTCGGACTGCCAACGCGGTAGATCCGGCGGAAAGACGCAACGACGTCCTCAGCACGGACAGGCGACCCGTCCGAAAATTTCAGGCCAGATCGCAGATGCAGCGTCCATGTCAAACCATCCGGACTGATGGTCGGCATGGCTTCGGCCAGATCAGGCACAACATCCAGCCCGGAAGGACCGCGCGCCTGACGGAACGTCAGCAGAGGGTCGTACATGTTGACGAACACCTGCATGTACTGCGTGCCGTAATTGACCTGCGGATCCAGCGTTCCTCCTGGACCATCTGCCGTCAGACGGAGCGTCCCTCCCCGATGCGGGCTACCGAGCGTCTGCCCATCCCAGTCTGGCGGTGTCCGCTCCTGGGCAACAGCGGTTCCTGCCAAACCAAGAGACAAGGCAAGAACCAGAGCCGACAGCCGCATCGTCACTCAGCGCTTTGCAAGCTGGCGCAGACGCGCAATCAGGGCATCGGCATCACCCGTCGCATCAATCGTACCCGCATACCGGGCATTCGGGTCCATGATGACAATCCGCGGAGCCGGAACGTAATGGTCGCCCTCTTTGTCATCCGGCGCATGATATTCGGCCGTCATGGCTTTGATCATGTTGGGCGTTCCCGTGAACGGCATAACATGAGGCGCAACCGGAATAACGTAGTTCCTGAGGGCTTCATTCTCATCAAACGGATCCAAAGACACCGCCAGCGGCGAGACACGCACGCCTTCTGCATGGAGCGTCTGATAAGCCTGCTCCATGCTCTTCAGCACGGGCTGGCAGCGATCTTCCGGGCAGTTCGTGTCGAAGAACCACACCAGCATCCATGTTCCGTGGAAGTCTCCTTCCGTGACCGTACTTTCCCCAAGGGAATCAAGGCGGAAGCTGCCACCGACTTCATTTCCATTGGACTGCACCAGAAGTCCGGGGCCACCATGAGAGGCCAACTGGAAGCCGACCCCGGCCAGAACCGCCGCAACCGCCAGCACTCCCCAGATAATGCGATTGCTGACCCGCTTGCGGCGTTCGTGTTGGGTTTCCATGCTCGTTCAGTCTCTCAGTGTGCGTCAGCCCAGCTCGGGCCAATACCGGTTTCAACCTCAAGCGCCACATCCAGCTTTGCGGCACTTTCCATTTCCTGACGGACGAAATCCGCCAATTTCTGCGCATCCTGCTCTTGAACTTCGAAGAGCAGTTCGTCATGCACCTGAAGCAGCATCTGCGCCTTGAGGCCTGTTTCAGGCAGCTTTCTCGCCAGACGCACCATAGCGCGCTTGATGATGTCAGCAGCGCCACCCTGAAGCGGCGCATTGATGGCCTGACGTTCCGCATAGGACCGGCGAGCGCCGTTTTTGTCCTTGATGCCAGGCACATAACAGCGGCGACCAAACGGCGTCAGAACGTAACCGTGTTCCTTCGCCTCTTCTTTGGTGCGGTCCATATATGCGCGAATACCGGGATAGCGGGCAAAATACGCATCAATATAAGAGCGTGCTTCGCCCGGCGAAATCTGAAGCTGACGCCCCAGACCAAAAGCCGAAATCCCGTAAATAATGCCGAAATTGATGGCTTTGGCCCGACGACGGGTCAGCGGATCCATACCTTCAATGGGAATACCGAACACTTCGGAAGCCGTACGGGCATGAATATCCTGCCCCAGATGGAATGCCTCCAGCAAAGGCTCGATCTTCGCCACATGAGCCAGAAGTCGCAATTCGATCTGACTGTAATCCGCCGACACTAGAACATGCCCCGGGGCCGCCACGAAGGCCTTGCGGATCAGCGCACCTTCTTCTGTACGGATCGGAATGTTCTGAAGGTTCGGCTCATTGGAAGACAGACGTCCGGTGGTCGTAATGGCCATCTGGAAGGACGTGTGAACACGCTGCGTCCCTTGGTCCATCTGCTCAACCAGCGCATCAGCATAAGTGGATTTCAGCTTGGCCAACTGACGCCAGGATAGGATCTTCTGCGGCAGATCATGCCCCTGCTCCGCCAGTCCCTCAAGGACAGAAGAATCCGTCCCCCAGGAGCCGCTCTTGGTGCGTTTCCCACCCGGAAGCTCCATTTCATCGAACAGGATCTCACCAAGCTGCTTGGGCGATCCAACATTGAAACTGCGCCCAACCTGCTCGTGAATATCCTTCTCGATCACCGCCATGCGCATCGCAAAATCGGCCGACATGCGCCGTAGTTCGACCGCATCCACCTTGATCCCGACGTCTTCCATATCCGTCAGAACCTCAATCAGAGGCCGCTCGATTTCTTCATAGAGGGCCAGCGACTGACGAATACGCAGTTGCGGACGAAGCACCTGCCACAGCCGCAGCGTGACATCAGCATCTTCCGCCGCATAAGCCGTCGCCTGATCCAACGGCACTTCAGCGAACGGAATGCGCTTGCGCCCCGTTCCCGTCACGGAATCATATGTGATCGGCGTATGCCCCAGATGAAGCTGGGAGAGCTCATCCATGCCCTGCCCGTGCTCTCCCGCAGACTGCGCATAGGAGATGAGCATCGTATCGTCGATCGGCGTAATTTCAGGCAGGCCAGCCTTACGGAACACCGTCAGATCATATTTCGCGTTCTGGAAGATCTTCAGAACAGACGGATCACGCATTAACGGCTCAAGGCGCTTCAGCGTCTCTGCACGATCAAGCTGCTGATCGGTTGGCTGATCGTCCGGCCCATCTTGCAACAGATCCCGCTTGCCTTCATGCAGGAACGGCACATAACAGGCCTTCCCCGGCGCGACAGACAGCGACAACCCAACCATATTGGCCTGACGCGCATTGAGACTGTCCGTCTCCGTATCCACAGCCACAAATCCGGCTGCCCGTGCGTCAGTAATCCACCGATCCAGCGTCTCGAAATCCGTTACGGTTTCGTACGGCCCATAAGACGCCGCAGAAAGCGTGACCGTAGGCGCTTCACCTTCCGCCGGAGCGACTGCCTTGGGACGAAACGTAGACTTCGGCTTCGCAGCCAATCCCAGCCCCATCCGCTGGATCGTGGAATGGAAACCCATCGTGTCGAGCCAGTCCCGGAGCGTTTCCTGAACCGGCTCACGGCACCCCAGTTCCTCAATCGGCTGAGGTAACGGTACATCATCCGCCAGCAGAACCAGCTTGCGAGACATCCGGGCGGCATCCGCAAATTCGATCAGGTTCTGGCGGCGCTTGGAGGCTTTCATACTCTCCGCAGCATCCAGAACCTTTTCCAGCGTGCCATATTCATTAATGAGCTGGGCCGCACCCTTCGCGCCAATACCGGGCACACCCGGCACGTTATCAGTAGAGTCTCCCATCAGAGCCTGAACATCGACAACCTGATCCGGCCGCACACCAAACTTGGCCTCAACCTCAGCTTCCCGAATCGGCTTCTGCTTCATCGGGTCCATCAGTTCGACGCCAGGGCAGATCAACTGCATCAGATCCTTGTCCGACGAGATGATCGTGCACCGGCCGCCCTGCTCCACAACAGCCTTGGCATAGCTCGCGATCAGATCGTCCGCTTCCCAACCGGCCAGTTCAATCGCAGGCACATTGAAAGCCGCAGTCGCATCCCGGATCAGGCCGAACTGCGGGCGCAGATCTTCCGGTGGCTCGGGACGATGTGCCTTGTACTGCGGGTAAATCTCGTTGCGGAACGTGTACCGTCCGGCATCAAAAATAACAGCCAGATGTGTGCCAACATGGTCGCGCAGCAGGCGCGTCAGCATATTCGTGAAGCCATAAACCGCATTGACCGGCACGCCATCCGGGCTCGTCATGGGCGGCAGGGCATGGAAAGCACGGAAAATGAACCCAGACCCGTCAATCAGAACCAGATGAGGCGTTTCAGACGGCACGAATATCTCCCTTCTCGCCCGGAAGGGGCGGACGCTCTAAAATCCCTGCGATGATAGGCTCATTCCACTCCGTTTCAAACCGCCTGCGGCGTCTTTCCTGCACCTTCGTCTGCTTTGCAGCCTGTACGCTGCTTGTCGGAGCCTGCACACACCGCCCAATGCCGGACCTGCACCCAACAGCAAAAGAAACAGCCCTCATCCTCCCGGATGTGACGCTCAGCATGTCGGATAGTACTCACATTCCTTTAAGAATTTATCCCGCAGCACACCCCTTGAAGGCCGCTATTCTGGCCCTTCATGGCTTCGGAGACAGCCGGGATGCGTGGGAGTTCTTTGCCCCGCCCCTGAGCACTGCCGGTATCGAAATCGTCGCCTCAGACCAGCGAGGCTTCGGAGCGACACAGGACGCAGGCGGCTGGAGCAGCACGACGCAAATGGTTGAGGACGTACGCGAAGAGCTTGCGTGGCTTCACAGCCGTTATCCCGACCTGCCTCTTTATGTCATGGGCGAAAGCATGGGCGGAGCGGTCGCCCTGCTTCTCGCCACCGATCCGCCACCAGAGCTATCAGGCACAATTCTGCTCGCTCCAGCCATCATGAAAATCGGCGAGCCATGGCAGACTGTTCTGGATGGTATCGACACAGTCGCCCCTCACTGGAAACTGGATGGATCAGCCGTCCCCGGAGAACGCGTTGCAAGCGACAACATTCATGCCCTGCGTCGGATGTATTTCGACCCGTTGACCCAGCACAGTTCGACAGTTCATCCACTTGCTGGCCTGACCCATCTCATGACCGCAGCGTTCAACGCCGCCCCACACATCAGAACGCCAATGCTCATGGTGTTCGGCGGTCGAGACCAGTTCGTCCTGCCCCCATACACCGCACGTTTTCTGAAGCGTCTCCCCGCCGCCGTCCGACTGGATGAATTTCCGACAGCCCACCACCTGATAAGCCGCGACAAACGTATTACCGCGCAGGATGTAGCCTCCTGGATCCTGACGCCAGACCGCGCTTTGCCCTCCGGGGGAGACATTGCCGCAGCCCTCTGGAAAGCAACAGCTCAACCGTGATTGAACAAAATGCCGATTGGGGCTTGGCAAGCCCATCCTGAACCGTCTATTGGAAACCCGACGGACCCGTAGCTCAGCTGGATAGAGCGTTGCCCTCCGAAGGCAAAGGTCACGCGTTCGAATCGCGTCGGGTCCACCACCAATCTCAGAAATCGCTATTTTCCGCCAGTTTTTCGGCAGGTTTGACACCTTCCTCCGGGGGCAAATCGCAGAAAGCCGATAGGGCTGCCCAGGACGTCAAAGATGCAGAAGACGCACTCAATCGGACCTCAGCTATGGCCCAAGCTGCACCTCTATCCGCTATGTGCCCTACCCTCGTTTCGTACTCAGATGCTGAGCAAAAGGAATTAGCGAGTGAGATCCGAAAAAGCCCGCAGCCGCAGTTGATGCGCTGGATAGGAGATTATATCGGACTTCGTGATCAGGTCCGAGCATGCCGGAGTTAGCAACTCTGAACGAAATGAAATGTCTATATTTATTGGGGTCTGGCGCGGAGCCAGCTTTTAATTGGTTGAGCGCTTAAATTATGAAATGGGGAGGCAAATGCCTCCCCATCGGCCCTTAAAGCCTGTTAACCGACCTGACGCAGTTCGGTCTCAGCCACAGGAGCGTCCATCAGATAGGGTCCGCTAGAGACAATCTGAAGGGAAAGCACACTGGGGTCTCTGCTCAACGTGACATGACTCTGGAGTGGCAGAGCCGCGTTGCCATCCGTCCAACGATAGGTGGGGGATTCCAGACCGTGCCAGCCTGACAGATCAGCTATCGACAGATGTGTTGTCAGGTTCGTTGTCTGACGAGCGGCAAACAGAGACACCTCTCCTACCAGCACACCAAGATCACGGCGATCATCCACAAATGGTCCGATCGTGTCGCTCGGACGGCTGGTCCGGGAGACGAGACGGACAGTCGCAACATTTGCAGGGATCATGAACATGACCCGATCATGCGCCGTACGCAGCGGACGAATAACCTGGCCAAAGTTCGTGACCAGATGCAGATCCGGGTCTGTGGTCAGTTCCGGCTGAGGCGCAACACTGGTGGCGCGTGCCGCAATGGCTGCATGGATCGGCTCGACGAAAGCTCGGGACGTCTCAAGCGGCAGCGTTGATGAACCGCCCGTTTTTCTGGAGCCTCCGAAAAGGGCCGTCACGGTATGGTTGTCGAACCGGTCACGATTGCCTGTATCGAGATAGCTCTCGGTCAGTGCATTTTCAGCCCAGACGGCTTCATGGCTGTCCAGTTCCACGTGGTAGTAGGTGTAGCTGTTGATCGTGCGATCAATCAGGATTGAGGTGCCATTGACCAGCATACGGGCCGGGACGAGCTTGCCCTCGAAGACCATGCAGTGCTCCTGCGTGACCAGCAGATCACGGGACGGAACACCATCGGCCAGAGCGCCCTCACGGATGCGAACGAGCCAGTTGTCTTCAGGAACAGGCTGGCTTGCTACCGTGATGGAACGATGACCCAGCCATTTGACGGGCATCGCGCCCTTTGGTGTCATGACCAGTGTACCGGGCACGAGGGTTTCGACCGCTGCTTCGCCATCCGGTGTCATCAGCGATGTGCCTTCTGCAAAGCACGTCGTGTAAACTAGGCCGCCATTGCTGTCAGACGAGAGCGTATAACCGTAGTTGCTGGCACCCGGTACGTTCAGCGAGTAGCTGCCACCTTTGGTGTAAAATGTGATGCCGGTAGATGTTGTAGTAACACTGGTGACACTTGCGGCAGGAATGGACGCAAGCTCGATCGTATCCGTCGGAGACCAGTTGGAAATGGTGTTGGTCGGCATTGTCGTGCCGCTGATGACCAGATTTGCACCGTCACCCGCCAGCGAGACAACGCCGGTGCCCGCAGTTCCATTCAGAACCAGTGTACCACCGGAAGAGACGGTTTGCGTACCCGCGATAACACCACCGGAAGAAATAACAGTCTTACCGCCAGCCGCAATCACAGTGCCAGAAACTGTACCTCCGCTCTGAATAACAAGCGTGTTTCCGGATGTTACGTTATAAGCCGCGCTGTTGGCATTACTCCATGTTACCCCGCTATCAATTATAATCGTGCCGCCAGTTCCACTGCCAAACCGATTGCTGCTTGGGGTTGCGCCGCTGGCAATTTCCAGAGTTCCGCCGTTAACCAGATTAGCGGACCCGGTTGCGCCAGAGCCCAGATACAGGCGCCCGCCACTTTCAATCGATACACCTGACGTGAGGGAGTTTGCCCCTGAGCCCGAAGCGATCAACTGCGCAGAACCTGAGAGTGTTCCGCCGTAAACCGCTCCATAATTGGTTACAGTGCCACTATAAATATAGTTACTGGCAGCACTGAGAACACCCGCGCTCGCGACTGTGGTAAGGCCCGATACGACACCTCCCGACTGAACATTAACCGTTGCGCCGGAATTAACGGTATTAATGGAAAGGGTAGCACCGGAAACAACCGCCTGCGTCCCGCGTAAAATACCTCCGGAAGAAATAACTGTCGTTCCGCCGGATGCAATCACAGTGCCTGTGACAACACCTCCACTCTGGATAATCAGAGTATTACCAGAAGTTACGCCCAAGCTTGTCGTGTTATTGTTGCTCCAGGTAGTGCCACTATCAATGATGATAGTTCCACCCGTTCCGCTTCCAAATCGGTTATTGCTGGGGGTAGCTCCCCCTGCGATCTCAAGTGTGCCACCATTGACGAGATTGGCAGACCCCGTAGCACCAGACCCCAGATAAAGGCGCGTGCTGCTCCCGACACTGACGTTGCTAATAACAGACCCGGTATAAGCACTCAGCGCTGCACCAGAGCCGGTAAGCGTCCCATTTGTCACTGTAGAGCCTGAAGAGACGTTGATTGTGCCCTCCAGAAGCGTTCCAGCATTTGCTGTAATCACGGCTCCTGTTGCCACATTACCGCCGCTGATCACAGCTCCGTTGGCGGCGCTTAAAACACCACCACTAAAGGCGTTAACGGCCAGCACTGTTGCGCCGGTTGCAGCACTAACAGTGCCACCTCCTGCGATGAACGGATTGTCAGCCGTTGCACCTGCAGAGAGATATCGAATGCCGCCACTCTGAATGACCCCTTGGAATGAGGACCCTCCACTGGAGATATAATCCTTACCTCCACTACTGACGACGCCGTTACGGACGATACCGCCGGAAAGAACAAACCGCTGACCGCCATTGTGCTGGTCTTGCGTAACGCCGCCGCTCGAGACGGTTTCAACGTCTCCATACACGAGCTCATTCGAAGCAACCTGCCCCGACGAAACGTTATAAGTCGCCATGGTCTTTTATCCTCACCGACAAGCCACAAGAAACGAAAGAAAAATGTCGTGGATGGTGGCTCATTGAACAGTTTCACCGGAGCGCTCGAGTGTTATCTTTTGAGCAACAACAGTGAGAGGAAAAACCAAACCATGTCCTAGTGTTTCATCTCAAGCGTTTTTTGCGTTTGGCTTCGCCTCTCGTTTTAACGATTTCTTAATGAAACAGGAGACAACGTTTATTTTCTCAAAGAGGAATTTGAAAAAATGTAGAAATGATAAGAAGATTTTTGATCGTAATAATTTTTGATCAAAAATCTCTTCATTCGAGAAAATGATAATTTTCTTTGTAAATATTATTCCTTCGATTCGGCTTTTATGTCCGAATCCAGCGTAAAATTTACGATCCCTAATGTAACTTTTGATAACCAATATTTTGGTACTGGTTTCCATATTATAAATGGTCAATAATCATGACCTTCTTGTTTTATCAGATCCTTTTTTAATGCTCTATCGTGCGATTTGAAGGAGGCGTATGTCTGCGTCTGATGTGACTTCCGTGTCTGCCCAGACAGAGGAGGCTCCAGTGCCTCTCCCGTCCTCTGCGCCGGGTGCTTCGCCTGCTGTCGAGACAGAGACGAAATCTCCC
>NZ_BEWO01000006.1 GCF_002723975.1 Gluconobacter japonicus | reverse complement strand
GGTGCCAGCGTGACCTTTCCGGCGCTGAGCTCTTCATTCAGAGTTCGCACAATATCCTGACTTCGCGCGACCGCTTCCTGTTCATTGGCATCGCGCAAGAGAACCGCGAATTCATCACCCCCCAGCCTGCCGATCAGATGATCGGGCCCAATCACGTTCCGAATCCGTTCAGAAAGCGCTTTCAGCATCGTGTCACCCACTGCGTGCCCAAACTCATCATTGATGGGTTTGAAATGGTCCAGATCAACCTGCAACAGCGCAAAAGGATGTTGTTGCACACAGCAATCGCTCATGGCTTCCAGAAACGTCGTTCGGCTCAAAGCGCCTGTCAGATCGTCATGCATTGCCAGATATCGGATGCGTTTCTGTGTTTTCCGCTGTTCCGTAATATCGGATACAACCCCCCGAAATCCTGAAAAACTGCCATTCGGACCATGCACAGGATAACCCGTGAATGTCAGATACCGTTCGTCGCTATCCTGACGAAGGATAACCGACAGATCTTTGAAAGCTTTGCGCTGACAGATGTGATCATCAATACCCCACTGTGCCGGATGTTCAGGGTCCAGCCCCAGCGTGCCTAAAGGGCGCCCTTCGATGTCCGCTGCCGCCGCCTGAAAAAACTGACACATGCGCGGAGTGACATCCCGCAGACGGCCCTCTTCATCTGTTTCCCAAAGCGAGTCCGATACAACCTGCTCGTATTCTCTCAGAAAGACCTGCAAAGTTTCGTGCTGCCGTTGCAGGTTCAGACGACCGATGGAGCGTTCCAAGAACGTCTTGTTCATATAAACGATGCCAATAAAGGCGAAGGCCAGAAACCCGAAGAATGATAGTAACGCGACGTTTTCAACCGGCTGAAGCGTTACGAGCGCGGCAATGGTACAAAACACGCTGACTGGAACAAAGAAGGCCAGAGCTGCCCGAATTGGCACACCCAGCATTGGCGTTGAGACCAACCCCATGATGAGGCCGAAAACAGCACCTTCTTCACTGGGATGCTCAACCATCATCGCAAAGATATTGACCAGCCCGCCCCATACTAGCCCCAGAACAAAAAGAATCCGAATGGATGTCCGAATCAGTGCGTCATGGTCCTGGTTCCGACGCCACTGAAGACTGGCGACGATCAGAAGAAGATAGAGACAGACAATCGCAATATAGAGCGTGGAAACCAGTAGCCGGAACCCATGCCCGAACCTCAGGGTAAAGAGTGTGCTGCTGCTGATTCCCAGAATGGAAAATAACCAGATGACGTGCGATAGAACCGATGCCTGCTCATGACGGAGAGCAGATGAATTTTCATCATTCTGACTAATCTGAAAAAGCTTCCAGATATTGATCAGATACTCGTAAGATGAAATTTTTATCGATTTACTATCGCCCGACATTATTTTCTTATTTTACCCAGGGAACTGGAAACAGCATCCAGGATTTTTTCTGATAATCTGCATAAATACCCCCAAAATCTGACTGAATAAAACGACGTTCTTCCTGATACGCCAGAAAACCATACCAAACGGTAAACAAAATCGCGCCCAGCCATTGCCACGCACCAACGCTCAAAGCCGTACCGATCCAGAACAGGAGATAAGCCAAATAGAAAGGATGCCGGACTATACGATAGGGGCCGGTGCAGTAAAGCTGATGGGGGGCCGCATCATGATGGGCAACATCTGGCCGATTTCTGCGCGTTGTTGCGATGGTCCACCAGAAAAGAGCCAGAGCGGAAACAAAAAGAAATAGTGCCCCTCCCTGTGTCCAGACACCCCCATGAACGGATCTCAGGGAAGCCAGAAACAGACCATAGAAAACGAGACTGCATGCAGACAGAACTTTCATGGGAAAAGGCATTCCATTTCCCATCTGGAAGTGCCCGCGCACGCCCCAGCTGAATGAGAGAAAATTCAGAGCGGAGAGAATGAGAACAAGAATGCACATTATGCGGCTCCTCGCAGCCAAAGGGCGACATTGCCGCCGGAAAGAAGATCTTCGAGACCGTCGGTGGCACTGGTGAATGGATCAATCAGAGGAAAAGAGGCTCGGATTTCGTCATAGCGTTGCCGGTTCGATGACATGAGCTGCATGGGACAGTTCAGTCCGGGATAAGGACGAAGTTCCGTCTCAGGCTGGTAACCGAGCCGTTTGTAAAACGACACATGGTTTTTCCGGACACAGGCAAAACCTACCTGGGCATGAGACATCATGCCCAGATAACCGGCTATCCGGTATAACAGGAATACAAGCCCCTGATTGTTCTGCGCCTCAGGGCTTCGAACCAGTCGGGTGAGTTCAAGACCTCGTCCTGGCCCACTGGGGGAAAAGGACGCATCCTTGAGAATCCGATTTACGGCTTCGGGAAACGTATCGGCTCCCGGAGAGCGCAGATCACTTCCGGAAACAAGAAAAGACACCCGGACAGAGGCCAGAGGAACATCGTCCCTGTAAATGACCACCGTGCGGCTGTTGGCCATTCCGTCATAATCATCAACGAAGCGACTGCTCTCGTTCGGCTCTATGTATCCTGAGGTCAGATAACTTTCATACCTCAGACGGTATGCGTCTTCGTGGGTCTTAGCATCAACCGCGAGCTTCGCGATATAATCTGGCGAGCTCAGCCGCCGGGGTAATCGGGTGTGAACCGATGCGCCCTGGAGGATTGGGGTAATTTTGAGAGACATCTCTTGTGTGCTCCATGTTGTGGGACACACCAAGAGTATTTGCTGGCTGGCCTGCGGTCAGGCATCTTGCAGCCATTATTGTGTGAGGAACCAAGATGGCCGAGTTCGAGCCGGTCAAAACGATACCGGAATTCCGGAAACTGAATGATGCCGACATTCTGGAAGGCTATCTGGACGGCTTCCATGGGACAACGGAGCCGGGGTCTGACAAATCCCCATCATACTGCCATGGCTGGCTAAATGGGCAGGTCGATGCCGGCTTCAGAGATCAATCAGAGGCTCAGAAAGAGCTTGCACAGGCTTTTCAGAACCTCTGAGAAAAACAAGCTCGTGACCTGTAAGTCACGAGACTGCTTCCCTTCTGCGTCTTCACCACGGAACAAGTGATTTTCCGAGAGCCTTCTGCGCCGCTGGCGTCATGCCCAGATCATTGCGGTTCCACCACCCACCGCCAAGGGACTGGAACAGGGCAACACTATCCGAATAACGTGTTCCCTGTGCCTGTACCAGCGCAAGCCGCGCCTGGGCATTCGCCTGTTGAGCCTGCAACATCATAAGTTCGCTGGCATCCCCGAGACGAAGCTGCGCGTGAGCGATTTTTAAGCTTTGAGTTGTCGCGTCATAAGCACTCTGATTGGCCTGCAAGGCGTCTGCATCGAAATCTAGCGCATGCAGACTGTCAGCCACATCCTGAATGGCAGACAGAACGGTAGCCTTGTAGGTCTCGTTCGCCTGCATCAGATTGTCGCGCGCCTGCCGCTCTGCATGAAGCAGGGAACCGCCCTGAAAGATTGGCTGCATCACGGTGGCGGCAATCGTCCAGTTTCCATAGCCCGGCTTGAAAAAATCGCTCATTGTGCCGACGGCCTGCCCGGGCAGCGCGCTAAGTTGCACGTTCGGTAAGCGGTTGGCGATCGCAACGCCGACCTGTGCACTGGCTGACTGGATCTGAGCCTGAGCGGCCCTAACGTCCGGCCGCTGGTTCAGAAGGTCTGACGGCAATGACACTGGAAGCGTCTGAGGCAGAGTGAACTGTTCAAGCCGGAACTCTGGGAGAGGCGAGTTAGGTGCCACACCGACCAGAACGGCCATCTGGTCCCGCGTCTGCGCAAGTTGTAGATTCAACCCCGGAAGTGTGGCTTCAAGCTGCGCAACCGACGCAAGCTGGGACACCATATCCTGCTGGGATGCATCCCCCAACTTCTGACGCTTCATAATCAGGGCCAGTGTAGATTTCTGAGACGCAATAAGATCCTGCGTCGCGGCAATCTGAGCCCGGATGGAAGCTTCCTCGATCGTGGCATTGACCAGATCGGAGATCATTGTCAGGGCTGTGGCTTCAAGCTGGAACTTCTGGATTTCCGCCTGTGCACCTGCGGCCTCGATGGCCCGGCGCGTTCCGCCCCAGAGATCCGGTACATAACCAACCGTCAGCTGAGCTGTGTGAACGTTATAGAGCCAGGTATTGTTGTTCGGAACCGGTGAGTAAACGCGAGACGTCTTGTTCCGTGTCGGGTTAAAGGATGCCGAGAGGGTTGGATACAGACCGGCCCCTTCGATGCGCCTTTGTTCCCAGGCTGATTTCAGACCTGTCTGCATGGCTTTCAGGGACTGGTTGTTCGCCAACGCCTGTTCGACCAACGCATTGAGCGATGGGTTTTGAAAGATTTCCCACCACTTACCCGGAATATCCACACCGGTCTGGAATGTCTGGGACACACCGGCGCCAGTACCGCCATGGCCAGCCGTGGCTGTGCGCGGAGCGGACTGATAGTCCATACCCTTCGGCAGGTCAGGCTTATGAAAATCTGGGCCAACAGCACAACCCGCCAGAACCACCAGCCCCAGAAGAGCCGTCGAACCCTTGAGAAGCCGATTCATGACGGGGCTCCATTTTCTTCAACAGGTTTGGCACGACGGGCATTCCGGCGCTCAACCCACATTTCGAGTTCGCTGAAATAGACCGGAAGCGCAAAGAGCGTGAGAAGCGTGGCAATTCCGAGACCACCCACCACAACCGTAGCCAGCCCACGCTGTACGTCCGTACCAACACCTGTCGCCATGGCGGCCGGCAACATACCGGCACTGGCGACCGTAGCTGTCATAAGCACCGGTCGGAAGCGTTCTCCAGCCCCCATGATTGTCGCAGAACGAACGGGATGACCTTCTGCGCGATGGCGGTTGATGCTGGAGATCATGATGATGCCGTTCTGCACCGCGACACCGAACAGGGCGATGAACCCAACCGCCGTGGCAATGTTAAGGGTTTCCCCACGCACATGCAGTGCAATCAGGCCGCCCAGCGTTGCCAGAGGTACGACGCTCAGAATGAGCAGGGCATGACGGATCTTGCCGAACTCGATGAACAGGAGGACCAGCATCATGGCAAACATGATGCCCAGAGCAATAGTCAGGCGCTTCTGGGCGCGTTCCTGCTGCTGGAAGGTTCCGGCCCATTCCAGCGTGTATTTTTCCTTATCGTAGTGGACGGATTTCTCAATCTGCGCCTGTGCATCGGCAAGATACTGCGACAGGGGACGCTGACCGTTATCCACGCGGATCGTAATCTGGCGATGGCTCAATTCATGGGCAATATTGCTCTCACCCATCCGTAGTCCCACATGTGCGACCTGCGACAGGGGAATATAGGCGCCTTCCGCATCCAGCAGAGGCAGCTGGGCAAGACTTTGAAGATCCTGAGCATCTTTACGGGGAATACGAAGCGTCGCGTTGTAGAAGCGATCATCTTCATACACCGTAGAGATCGCCGCATCACCGATGCCGTAGGACACCATATCAGAAATATCGGAGACACTGATCCCATAACGGGCAGCCGCCAGACGGTCTGCCGTCACGGCGATCTGCGGGATCCGAGGTTCCTGGAAAATCGACGCTTCTGCCGTTCCCGGAACCTGATGCAGGACATCCACGATCTGCTGGCCAATCCGGCGCAGTTCCTGAAAGTCGTTTCCGTAAACACGCAGGACGAGCGGACTGTGTGCACCGCCCACCAGATCACTCATGTTATCCTGAATAGGTTGGCTTATACCGAAATCAATGCCCGGCACCTGCGCAAGTCTGGCCCGCAAACGCTTGACGAATTGTGCCTTGTCTTCCCCTGAAGGCCATTGATCATAAGGTTTGAGACCGACGGGCATCTCGATGTGAGACGGCGTCCAAGGGTCCGTACCATCATCAGAACGACCAAGCTGTGTGATGGCGTAAGAGGTTTCTGGAAACTCCCGAACCGCATTCCGCAGTTCGTTGGCAATCTTTTCGCCTTTTTCGAGAGAAATGCCGGTGGGCATCTGCACCTGAATCCAGAGAGCACCCTCATCCAGATCCGGCAGGAACTCGCGCCCGATCGTTATGCCAAGGAAGACGACCGCGACCAATGCGCCAGCACCGCCAATATACGCGATGAATGGCCGGTCGATAAAATGACCCAGCCAATGCGTGTAACGCTCATGCAGCCATTCCAGCGGCTTGTTGCGCCAGATATGACGTGGTTTGCGAAGGGCCAGAAAGCTCAGGGAGGGAATCAGGGCCAGAGCGCAGAGCAATGCGCCAAGAAGTGCAAAGCTGACCGTATAGGCCATCGGACGGAACAGCTTGCCTTCACTGCCTTCGAAGGCGAAGAGCGGGCTATACGCGAGAATAATCACGAGCGTGGACGAGAAGATTGCATGTCCGGCACGCTTGGCGACGGTCAGAACATCATCCGCATTCAGAGCTTCGGTCGGGCGTTCCTCACGGATGCGAAGGATCGTCTCCATGATGACGATGGCGCCATCCACGATCACGCCAAAATCGACCGCGCCTAGCGAGAACAGATTCGCCGCCATGCCGAAGAAATGCATGAGCGTGAACACGACCGACAAAGCGAGCGGAATGGTGACAGCCGTAACAATGGCACTACGGGGACTTCCCAGAAACAGCGTCAGGATAACGCCAACCAGGAGAATACCCTCGATCATCGTTTCCGTGACCTTGTGGGTCGTGGACAGGACGAGGTTATCCCGATCCATGTAAGGAACGATGCGGATATGCTGAGGAGCCAACTGCTTCTGAAGCTTGGCAACTGTCTGATGCAGATCTTCCAGCACGACGGACGGGTTCTCGCCGCTCAGCATGGTCACAACCCCTTCGACCATATCGGGGTTGTGGTCTTTACCAAGAATCCCTTCTCGCACCTGGTGACCAAACTGAACCGTGCCAAGATCACGGATGAGAACAGGCACGCCATGACGCTGGGCGACGACGATGTTCTCCATGTCCGCCAGAGAGTGGATCATGCCGATACCACGAACAATATAAGATTGTTCGCCGCGGGAGACACGCCCACCACCTGCATTGATATTATTGTTGCGGATGGCGGCCAGAACATCTTCCAGCCCCACCGAATAACGCATCAAGGAAGAGGGGGTCAGGACAAGCTGGTACTCACGGGTAAAGCCCCCGAAATTATCAACACTGACAACACCCGGAACATGCAGCAGTGCCGGAATGACGGACCACTTCTGCACATCCGAAAGCTGCATCAGGTTCTTGTCATCTGATTCCAGCGTATAGCGGTAGATTTCGCCTGTCGGGCCGGAAATCGGCCCCAGCGTTGGCTGCGCCCCATTCGGAAGAGCATTGCTGGCCAGAATGGTTTCCACCTGCTGGCGCGCCCAGAACACGTTTGTTCCATCGCGGAAGATCAGCGTGATGAGAGACAGGCCGAACGTGCTGGTGGAACGACTGTCCGCAACACCCGGTACGCTGGCCAGCATCCGTTCCAGCGGGATTGTGACCTGCTGCTCCATTTCCTCTGCGGCAAGGCCAGACTGCTGGGTCGTGACCAGAACGCTGACAGCCCCAAGATCCGGGTATGCTTCAACAGGAAGAATGCGCCACGCAAAGCTGCCCATAAGAGCCAGCAGAACCGCAGCGAAGAAAACGATATTCCGGCGCACGAAGCACCAGGCAATGAAACGTTCGATCATGGTGGCTGGCCTGTCCGGTCAGTCGTCGTTCAACAGGATGGCGCCGCTTGTCACGACACGCTCACCTGCTGAAAGGCCGGACAGGACACGAACATCGTCACCTTCATCATACGTGATGGTCACGTCACGCCTTTGAAAGACACGTGGAGACGTCTCGATGAAGACGGACACCTGATCGTTGTTCATTAGCAAGGCAGATTTCGGCACCAGAACGGAAGCCTCGGCAGGAATACCCAGCTTTGCGGAAGCAAAAAGTCCAGGGCGCAGGGTGCCATCAGCATTGGGGCACACCACATAGGCGTTTACGCGCCGTGTGTCTGGCTTGAGGGCGGGATCAACGGTCTCCATCGGGCCGGAGCAGTGTCGTCCGGGTATTGCGGGGAACGTAACATCCAGTGTGACATTCCCAACCAGATCATCCGTGCGATCTTCTGGTACGGCCGCAGCAACCCACACAGATGAAAGATCCAGCAGCGTCATCTGAACAGCCGTTGAATCAGTAATATTCTCCCCGACAGCCATAGTCGTCGTCGCCACAACGCCATCAACTGGAGAAACAAGGGGAACCTGTCCCTGAGCAGCATAATCAGACCGTGCGCCAAGCACCTGAAGTCGCTGATGTGTGCGCTGGGATTCAGCTTCTGCCTGCGAAAGATCGTTACGGGCAGATTCAAGATCTTTAACAGCATTGCCACCGGCAGCCAGAACACCACGGGCGCGGTCATAAGCACGCTTCGCAAAATCCAGCGCGGCGCGGGCGCGGCGATCGTCTGCCCAAGCCTGATCCAAATCGCTGGCTGCGATGGTTGCGAGAACCTGTCCGCGGGAAACGTGCTGCCCCAGTTGAACGGCCACACTCATGATGCGACCTGTTGCAGGCGCGAGCACATTCACCTGGTGATCGGGAATGGGCACGACCTGGGCAGGCAGAACAATGGCCGTCGTATCGTTGGCTGAAGCAACCGAGGTCACAACCAGACGTTTCTGAAGGGGACTGCCCTTCCTGACAACGATGTTGCCATTCTGCCGAGTCAGCATAGGCGCATCGGGGGCCGCTTCATGCGAAGGGGCCAACAGATGAGTTCTCAGAAAGAAACCAAGGAGAAGGACAAGAATCAGCAGGCCGACGGCCAGAGCGCTGACGCGCGCAACACGCATATTTTTCGAAAACCCCGTACCTGCTGGACAGCTTCTGCCGCGACGGCGACAGAAGCAGAAAGCGCCCTGCTATTCCTGAACCCCGACGATTTCATGGCAGGAAGACACCCCACCATCGTCTGTCGGAATCACTAGAAGCTGAAAACTCGGATTTTCTAAAGCCTCTCGGCAACGTATTGCAAAAATTTTATGCTTCTGACTTGAAAATTACACAAAAAAAGCGGCTCACCCGAAGGATGAGCCGCTTTCGTCGCTGAACTGAATTTCAGGATCAGAAACGATATTCGATACCAGCAGCAACCGTCGTCGGGTTCAGGCTGTCGCGAGCATGGATATAAGGGCCGGAAGCTCCACCACGTTCGTTGATGAAAGCAGGAACGGAAAGCCACATCTGCTTGGCATCAAAGTTGAAGAACCAGTTGCCGACGAGCTGATAGTCGAAGCCAACATTTGCTGCCGGACCGACTGTCGTACGGAGATCAAGCTTCTGCACAGCACCACCAGCCGGGCTGATGTTGTGGAAGAACGCCAGCGTCAGACCAACACCTACATATGGGTTGAAGCGCTTGTGCGGACGGAAATGCCAGGCCAGCGTTACCGTCGGTGGCAGAACCCATGTGCTTCCCAAATCGACCTTGCCGAGAGCAGTGTCCTCAGCGGCCAGTTCATGGCGGGTGCTGGCAGCGATCAGATCAAGCGAGATATGATCCGTGAAGAAATACTCAAATGTGAATTCCGGAGCGACCTGATTGGTTGCCTTCACCCGGCCTCCAATCACCTTCACACGGGAAGACGTATCCTGCGGCAGCACACCCAAAGCCGACAGACGGATCAGGAAGTCTCCCTTACCGAGACCGATTTTCGTATTCGCGCAGGTCTCAAACAAGCCGCAATGACCGGAGGACGGCGGCAGGATGTTAACCTGTGGGACGGGGGCTGCCGTCATCGGGGCGGAAACGGTAGCCTGCGGAGCTGCTGTCTGTGCGAAAGCAGGAGTAGCCATCAGGCCCAGGGCAGCGACCAGCGCGAAAGCGGAAGTCTTCATAAGGGAGGTTCCATCAACAATAGTTGACCTCAGAAAGCACTCCTCCCTGTCCCTCACCTTGACCTGGATCAAGTCTGGGGAATTATGTGTTATAGGTGTGGCGACCAGAAGAAATGTTTCATGCCGGAAGAGAACAAAGAGTCATGACGTCGTCGCGCAACCCGGAAGAAATTCATGATCGTTGCTCACATTGCATCGGTCGGAAGCACAGTATTTGCAGCGCGATTGAAGACTGTGATCTTGCAATACTGGCAAGCGAGTCTTCGAGAATGACCGTTCCTGATGGTCGATCTTTCATAGAAGAAGGTTCGCCAGCACACGATTTCTTCGTTGTCACTGACGGACGGGTCAAGCTGTTTACACTTCTTCCTGATGGGCGTCGTCAGATTACCGGGTTTGCCGAAGGTGGAGACTTTCTCGGACTGGCGGCTTCCACGAGCTATGCATTTGGCGCAGAGGCGCTCGGCACTGCGGTCCTGTGTCGATTTCCACATGCCTCCATGCAAAGACTTACAGATCGCTTCCCAAACCTTGAACACCGCCTCCGACAGGAGGCCTCGCGGGAACTCAGCCTGATGCAGGCCAGGCTGACGCTTCTAGGACGCAAGACCGCTCGGGAACGGCTTGCAACCTTTCTCATGGAACGCATCCACCTGCTGGCCCCGCCATGCCACGCAAACGCTTCCCAGGTTGAATTCGACCTTCCTATGCCCCGCACAGATATTGCCGATTATCTGGGACTGACTATTGAAACAGTCAGCCGGGTACTGAGTGCCTTCAAACGTGAAGGTCTCATAAACATTCGCGGCATCACACACATTACAATCATGCAACCTGAACGCATTTCTGCCATTGCGGAAGGCCTCGAATAGTCGACTTATCAAGGTGAGGCCACATTCCCGCCATGATGAACTGGTGTCTTCCTGCCAGACATTTACAGGAGACTTCATGAAATCCCGTCTTTTCTTTCGTTCCATGCTCGCCATCAGCCTTCTGACGGGCTCCGCCATGGTGGTCTCTCACGCGCATGCCGCAGATCCGGCTGCAGCCACGCAGAGCAGCACCAGCCAGAATGATTTTCTTGGAAACCTGACGAAGAAAGAAGACAGCGTGAATACGCGTCTTCAGAACTACCAGACGCAGTCCAAGGCTGCGCAGGAGCAGCGTACCCAGAAGATCCAGTCTCTCAAGGATCAGTACACGAATGCTCCGGCTAATCAGAAGGCTCGCATCCAGAAGCAGATCAATAGCGAACGCGACAAGCTGAACACTGCGCGCGCAGAGCAGACGGAAAAGCTTCAGAAGCTGAAGAATGCCCCTCAGGAGCAGAAGAACCGCCTGAATGCTCTTGGCAAGAAGACCCGCAGCGATGCAACCAACTTCCTGAACGGCGGTCTCTAAGATTCTCGTTGTCAGCCGGGTTTTTCCCCGGCTGACAGTTTCAGATCACAAACTTCTAAATGCGGCCATGGCCCGGTCTCGGCCCTCTTTTAGGTCTACAACAGGTCTCGGATAGGTTTTCCCAAGCGTAATGCCTGCTCTTTCGAGATCATGCTCTTTCGTATTCCAAGGTTCGAACAGGTCTTTGCCAGACAACTTCTTAAGTTCTGGAACCCATTGCCGAATGTAATCCCCATCCGGATCGAATTTCACGCCCTGCCGCGTCGGGTTGAAGATTCGGAAGAATGGCGATGCATCTATGCCCGTCCCTGCGACCCACTGCCAGTTCATGGCGTTGCTTGCCCAATCCGCATCAACAAGTGTGTCGCGGAACCATGCCTCCCCCTCACGCCAGTCAATCAGCAGATGCTTCGTCAGAAACGAGCCAACAATCATTCTGGCGCGATTATGCATCCAGCCGGTTTTCCATAACTGGCGCATCCCAGCGTCTACAATAGGGACACCCGTTCTTCCCTGCTGCCAGGCCAGCAGGTCTTTTTCACTCTTACGCCAGGGCATCTTCTCAAATTTTTGGCCAAGGCTGGTATCTGGCAGGCGAGCCTGATGAAAGAGTGTGTATTTCGCGAATTCCCGCCATCCAATTTCAGAAAGGAATATTCTTGCCCCCTCATCATGGGCACCTTTCTTTTGTAGTGCGGCCCAAATCTGACGCGGAGAAATAGCGCCCGACGCAAGATAAGGAGACAGTCGCGACGTCCCTTCCCGGCTCAGTTCATCACGGCCTTTGCCGTACCGACTGCAGTCATGACGAACAAAATCTTCGAGGTGCTCATGTGCTTCCTTCTCGCCCGGCTCCCAGGATGCACGCAATCCAGCCGCCCAGTCCGGATGCGTGGGAAGAAGTGTTGACTCATCAAGCCGGTATTGAGCCAGAAGGCTCTCTGACAAAGGGTAAAACGACAGACCAGCCGGAGAACGGAGAGGTTCTGGCACGTCCTGAGCCTGAAACGCTTTCCAAAACGCCGTGAAGACCTGATAAAAGCGCCCCTCCTTGGTCTGGACCTGCGCAGGGTCCAGCAACACCGTTCCCCACGATCCTTCGAAAGCGGTTCCCTGCGTCTTGAGGGCAATCGCAATCCGCTCATCCTGCTCACGTTCTTTCTGATGCAGACGGTGATGCCAGTAGACGCTTTGCGCACCTGTTTCCTTGGCCAGTTGCGGGACCAGCGTCTCTGCCGACCCCTTCAATGTCAGCAGAGTCCCATGATGACTACCCAAAGTTCTTCTCAGGTCTGCCAGAGCTCCGTGTAGCCACCACCGCGATGCGCCGCCAAGAGGGTGGAGGGCTGGCGTTTCATCGTCCAGCACATAAAGACAGATAAGGGGATGTCCGGTTGCCACGGCTGCCTGTAACGCCGGATGGTCACTGAGCCGCAGATCCTCCCTGAACCAGACAATAACAGGGGGTGCAGAAGTGTGGTGACCTTTGGCAGACATCGGGTCCTCGTTGCTATGATATGGAGGACATAGCGTCCGACAAGTCGTTTTGTTCATAAGGTTATGATTCTGATCCGAAATTCATGTTTCATTTTGAAACAATGCAGTCACACAAAATCCTTCACGGTCGTGAACTTTTCGGTCGGGATAGCGTTTCGATGCCGAACGCTCTTTCGAAGGAGTTATACCTAATGTCCATCAAGTCCATCGCCCGTGTTGCACTGTCCCTGACGCTGCTGTCCGGTGCTGCCGTTTCGCTTTCGGCCTGCAATACTGTTCACGGTGCTGGCCAGGACGTAAGCGCTGTGGGTCACAACGTGTCCCGCGGTGCTAACGCAACGCAGGATGCCATCCAGCGTCACACGGACGCGTCCACGCACTGATCTTCATTCATTTAGACCGAAGATCGACAAATCAACCGCCGGGGCCTCTCCGGCGGTTTTTTCATATCCAGCCCCACACTGACAAGATCAGGAAATGTGAGCCTTGAGGTGTTTTTTAACCAGTTTTGATGTGATTCCACTTGTAATCTGTAATTTACCGGTCTCATATCTCAGTCTGAACAGACGTTCTCGGGGCGGGGTGGAACTCCCCACCGGCGGTATTGATAGGTTTCGATCTATCTGAGCCCGCGAGCGCCTTCTTTCTTCATGGAAGAAGGGTCAAGCAGATCCGGTGAGATTCCGGAGCCGACGGTCATAGTCCGGATGAGAGAGAACGCAGCACTTGCCCGATGTCGGGTAGGGAAAAGTGTGCACTGTGCACTCTCCCTGCGCTCATCATCGGTTGAGGGCGGCGTGCGCCCTGCGGACGTCCCTGACTGGGACCGAAGACCGCAGCCTTGTTGAAGCAGACCGCCTTTTCTACTCTTTCCACCCTTGATCCAATTCGGGACGGGTTTCGCGCAGCTATTGCTCGGGCAGTAGCCACGTTTGGGGCGACCTCACCCAACCCTTCTGTTGGTTGTGCGCTCCTGGATAGCGAAGGCCGTATCCTGACCGTTGGCGTTCATCCGAAAGCGGGTCAGCCACATGCCGAGGCTATGGCGCTTGCTCAAGCACGGGATACTGGCGTGCTCGATCAGGCTCGGATGGCAATTGTGACGCTGGAGCCGTGTAACCATACGGGCCGTACACCACCATGCAGCGAAGCTCTGCGCAACAGCCCTGTTGAGCATGTCTGGATTGGAGTTGCTGATCCTACGCCTCAGGCAGCAGGGGGAGCTGCACGTCTTCAGGAAATGCCGGGAGGACGTGATGTCACATTCCTGAAGGATGTTCCGGAACTGGCAGATCTTTATCGCGACTGCCGTGCATTGCTGGCCCCTTTTCAGAGCCGCGTAACGCGCCATCGGCCCTGGATCAGCGTGAAGCAGGCTTTGGACAGAGACAGCTCCATGATCCCCCCTGTCGGTCAGACGACTTTTACGTCCGAGGCCTCCCTGATGCTTGCACACAGGCTTCGCCGCGCAACAGATGCCATCATCACGGGCGTCGGCACGGTCCTTGCGGACAAGCCGCGCTTCACGGTGCGTCGGGTTCAGGACCATGTCGGTCGTGCAAAACGTCTGCTGGTCGTGTGCGACCGGCATGGACGCCTTCCAGCGGACTGGAAAGCCGAAATGGAGCAGTCCGGGTTCGATGTTCTGACCAGTACGGACCTTCTGGCTGTTCCCGCCATGCTGGCGGATCGCGGTGTGAACTGGGCCATGGTGGAAGCTGGACCAGCTCTTCTGAAAACCGTGTCGGAGGCTGGTCTCTGGGATGACTGGCTAACCATTCGCAAGGATGGCGACACCGATCACATTACACTTCAATCGCGGGACGAGAGCCCGCTTCGACTGCTGAGGGAAAACGCATGTTCTCTGGAATCGTAGAGCGTCTGGGCACTGTCCGATCCGTCTCCCTCCGGGACAAGGCCATGGACCTGACCATCGAGACGGGCTTTCCCGATCTGGAACTCGGTGAGAGCGTGGCGATCAATGGTGTCTGCCTGACGGTCGAGACATTCGATGCCACTGGGCTCGCAACATTCCATCTGAGTGGCGAAACATTATCCCGCACGCCGCTGGATCAGCTCAAGGCCGGCTCGAAGGTCAATCTCGAGCGTGCCGTTGCAGCCAGCACCCGACTTTCCGGGCATATCGTGCAGGGGCATGTCGATAATGTCGCGACCCTCGCCAGTATCCAGAAAGCTGGCGATTCCTATGCTCTGCGCGTCTTTGTGCCACAGGATCTGCGGCAGTACGTCGTGGAGAAAGGGTCCATCACCTTTGATGGTATCAGCCTGACGGTCAACGAACTACATGACGGAATTGTCCGGGGAAACCAGACGGGGTTCGAGGTGGGTCTGACCATCATTCCCCATACCTGGGAACACACAAACCTCTCTTCCCTGGAAATCGGTACCCGGATGAATGTGGAGGTCGATGTGCTGTCCAAGTACGTTGAGAACCTGCTCCGCTTCTCTCCTGCATTTGGAAAGGTTGCATCATGAAGCCATCGCTGAAAGCCGCCATTGAGGCAATCCGCGCAGGCGGAATGGTCGTCATGGTGGATGACGAAAACCGCGAGAATGAGGGTGATCTGGTTATGGCGGCACAGTTCGTCACACCGGAAGCCATCAACTTCATGGTGCGCGAAGCGCGCGGACTCGTCTGCCTTCCTCTGGAAGCCGAGCAGGTAGATCGTTTGGGACTGCCCCCAATGGTCAGCCGCAACCGTGACCCACGCGGTACAGCCTTTACGGTTTCCATTGAAGCGGCCACGGGTGTCACAACAGGCATTTCCGCTGCGGATCGTGCCCGGACAATTGTGATCGCGGCCAATCCGGATGCAACAGCTGAGGACGTTGTTTCTCCTGGTCACATCTTTCCCCTTCGCGCTCATCCAGAAGGTGTGGTTGCGCGTAATGGGCACACAGAGGGCTCGATCGACATCGCGCGCCTCGCAGGCCTTGAGCCAGCAGGGGTGATCTGTGAGATCATGGCAGATGACGGCAGCATGATGCGTCTGCCGGAGTTACGGCGGTATGCGGCAAAACACGGCCTGCCGATTGTTAGCATCGCGGATCTTCAGGAATGGTGCCTTGAGCATGGACGTGGTCCTGTAGAAGACGCCCAACTCATCAGCACACCTGTCCCAGCCGCTGGGGAAATGATTGCGGCGTCGGCTCTGCCCAGCATTTTTGGCGGCCATGATCTGCGTATTCATGCCTTCCGGGCCGTTGACGGCGTGGAGCATGTAGCACTGGTGAAGGGCGATCCGTCCAAAGGGGTGCCGCTTGTGCGTCTGCACTCCGAATGTGTAACAGGCGATGCACTTGGCTCCCTGCGTTGCGACTGTGGCGCCCAGCTTCGGGAAGCTCTGGAGCGCATCTCCGCTGCAGAGTGTGGCGTGCTGGTCTATCTGCGAGGCCATGAAGGTCGTGGTATCGGCTTGGCCAACAAGATCCGCGCCTATGAATTACAGGATGCCGGCATGGATACCGTCGAAGCCAATGAAGCTCTCGGTCTGCCTGCCGATGCGCGGGAATGGGATGCCGCAGCCGATCTGCTCCGACATCTGGGCGTGACCTCCCTGCGTCTTCTGACAAACAACCCGGATAAGGAATCCAACCTTGTCCGCTTCGGATTTGACGTTCAGTCTCGTGAACGACTGGAAATCGAAGCCAACCCTTTCAACCGGGCCTATCTCGCTACCAAGCGGACACGGATGGGTCATTTTCTTCAGGAACAACCCGCATGAGCAAGCATATTCCCGTCGCCCCTGACCTGCGCCTTTCGCCTGCACCGAAAATGGCCATCATCGTCAGCCGCTTCAATACAGAGATTACGGGCGGCCTGAAGAACGGCGCGCTTGAGTGGATGGAAGAGCGCGGCATCACAGATGTGGATGTTTATGATGCTCCTGGCGCGTTCGAACTGCCACTTCTGGCGCAAAAGCTGGCAAAGTCGGGAAAGTATGAGGGTGTGATCTGCCTTGGTTGTGTCATCAAGGGCGATACGGCGCATTTTGAATTCATTTCTCTGGGTGCCACCATCGGCATCATGCAGGCCCAGCTTGCAACGGAAGTGCCAATCGCTTTCGGCATTCTGACGACTTACACGGAAGCACAGGCCGTGGCCCGCTCCCGTCATGATGCAGAAAACAAGGGGCGGGAAGCAGCGGCGGCGTGTGTCGAAAGTGTTGCTTTCCTAAGAAATTAATATGACATTTGTAGGGATTCTCTTGTTATTAATTTAACAATAAGAGAATCCCTACTTTATTAGCATACGGCATTACTTATTATTATATTAATATTACTTTATAAACCCAAAAGATTGCGACTCTCTGGAAACCAGATTAATGTAAGATTAATTCGTGCGGTAGTGCCATGGTGAAGCTCCCAAAGCTTCATTCTGGATCAAGGGAAACAAGTAATGTCAGAACGCCTAGCCCTCGCTATATTTGTCAAAAATGAAGAGCGGGATATCGCTTGGTGGTTAGGGTGGCATATCGCCCTCGGGTTCACGACGATCTGCGTTTACGATGATGACTCAACAGACAGGACAGCGGAAATCGTCCGCGCGGCCTCAAAATCGTTTGATGTTCGACTAGAGACATCCGAAAAAGCTGTCCGGTTTAATCACCGTCAAAGATTAACTTACGAGAAAGCAATTTCTGACGCAAAAAACAAGTTTGAATGGCTAATGTTCCTCGATTCAGATGAATATCTTGATCTTGGAAAAGATCAAAATCTTTCTGCTTTTCTAAAAAAATTCCCCGATGCGTCGGCTATTGCAATCAACTGGTGTTGCTTCGGAAGCAATCACCATATCGTTAGGCCAACAAACTCGTCTCCATTGGAATCATATGTACGTAGGTCAAATCCAAATTCTACTGACGCCAACAAAATTGTAAAATCAATATTTAGACTCGATAAAACGAGCAGCAGATACATTAATCCGCATCATTTTGATGTAGATGGGCTGTATATCACTTCAGACGGCACCGAAATACAGTGGGACGCCACCCACCCCGAAAGAACACAGGACTACCCATCTTGGACGAATGCTTGTGTGCGGCATTATGCCTGTCGCAGTCTGGCTGATTTTCTGGATAAGGTTGAACGGCGCAGCGATATTCGCGACCTACCTGATCCAATGAATTATTTCAAAATTTTTGATATCAACGAAACGCTCGACGTACCAGATGAAGGTTTTCTATTAAAGGTCAGAAAAATTGTCCGGCAAATACGCCAAAATTACGAACAGATCCTTTATTCTAAAATAACAAAAAAACAGCCATGGAAAATTTATAACGGTCATGTTGGTTTTGAGATTTGTGAAATCCAAACCGTTCATGGATCTCGTGCGTGTCTGGATCGGGAAAGTGGAAATTTGGTAAGCATTATGGATGGTGCAAACGCTGATCGTTTTGCACCTATCTATGGGATTTTAGTAAATGATGACCCCGACACTCTCTATCTAACCACCGCGACAGAAACAGACATTCTTCATGTGCCTTTTGACGATCGTTTTGGAACAATCATTCCATTCAAGATCGAAACAACAGGAGAAGGTACATCTGATATCGGGCTGCGCAATCCTCATTCAGGTCGCGCTATCTGTTGGCTCCTTCCAGATCAGGAAACACGTTCAGGAGCCATTGAATGTGATCGACAGTGGATGCATGGATGGGAGATGATCCACCTCCACAAGCTAGATATATTTCCAAACAGACTTGCAGAGATAGTTGCGAAACTAACACATTTTTCTTTGCCGAATGCATACTCGAATGAGGTATATACCAACGATATGGATATAGCATTTGCATTTTTGTCATCCAGAACTCAAAGTGAACAGAACATTTGGGCTCAGGAAAATAATGTGACGTTGCCAACCTGGATGACAAATGCCCCCAAAATCACACTTTAGATATGAATATCGCTAACAAAATGTTTCAAAAAATTCTTAATTATAGATAAAGAATTACCTTGCCCTGAGCATCCTATTTTGTTAGAAAGCAGTATTATCAAATTCAACTAATTTTATTTCTCAGCCACCTCAAAGAGGTGGCTTTTTTTTTGCGAGTTTGAGTCATGAAAAAAAATGCCATTCTGACGTATATTTTGAGCATTCTTTTTTTTCCCGGGATCTGTCTGGCTTCCCCTCAGACAACATACCGCGATAACTCCGGAGCTACTAAATCCATCCTGTTTACGACGTCTCTTAGCAATACCAATCTTATGAAATCATTATCTTACAAAGATAATACAGGGCAATGGAAACCTGTCACTGTTACACAACAAATATGTGGAACCGATGGCAATAATTATCCCGTAATATGTAACCCTTTAGAAAAAAACATGATTGGCACAGCCAATGGAGTTGCGGGACTAGATGAAAATGCACGAGTTACTTCTTCTATTCTTGGAGAATCTATTATTACTGGACCTCGTATCAGCGGTATAGTTCTTCCTACCGTATATAACAATGTCAATCCACAGTTGACAGCAAACGGCAAAGGACCATTTTACTGGTGGGACGGAAATTCCACGATGCGCGTTGGCGGAACTCCTATTACCCTACCTCATAGCCCATATGGAAATCAGGCTGGGACCTACGAAAGCCTTGTTCTGAACGGCGTTCCAACTGGTGGCTATACGGCTGGTTGTGTATTATGCCTTTTCATGGAGCCTAGTGACATCAAGCAGGCAGCCGTATCAGCCGTAAATGTTCAAGGTGGAACCATCCCTAGCGCCGATGGTGTTCAGCTTTATGCAGGTCCAGTAAATGCAAATTTTGATCTAATCCTGCCAGCTGCCACATACACAGCTACAAGCGTTACCCTTGCCGGGACTTTGACTGCGGCTGAACTTGCTCATATTCAACCCATGATGACGATTTTCACCAACTCTCAAATTCCAGGTATTTCGGCATCGAACAACGAAATAGCTGATTACTACATGGGTGTGATTAAATCTATTTCTACCGATAAAAATGTAACTACAATCACTGTCTATGGTTGGGGACAACAACTTACACAGTCTACTGGAGCCATCCCTTCCACAACATCTCTGGAAAGCTATTTCTGGGCTAATCAGACAACGCCCGTTGTGGGAATTGGCGGATTTAACAAAACTTTCGCCCGTAATATATTCATGAGCTACGATGGCGCAAAATCTGGCGCAACAGGTAATGCGGCGACTTCTCTCATTCATTCTTTTGCTGGTGAGGAACTTGATTTCAACGTTCGTAACGAAACCCGTAAAGGTGCTGTTCAGTTTACCGGCTACACACTTAACGTGAGCATGGATCCACTCCATACGAATTCTTTAACCCATAACAGTCTCGGATTTTATGCGGGAGGCAACACGCCTCATCACTTCCTTGCAGGAGACAGTTGTTATCCGGACGCCTCAGGTTATTATGACCAGAGTGCTTTTGAAAGTGCAGGCTCCTGGATTGGTGGAGGATGCCGTCTCGGAGAGTTGGAAACAGTTCTCAAACGACAGGACCAAGAAATCTTTGAATTCGATGGCTTAACGCAACAGTCTCCAAACTGGCGGTTAATGTACCACCTGGCAGAGCGTGTTTCGGGAGAAGGAACCGGGATTCAAAACGTGACCCCGAAATTTGGCATTGTTCTGGATGGTGAGAAAGGCGCAGGG
This sequence comes from Gluconobacter japonicus, assembly GCF_002723975.1. Taxonomy (GTDB): domain Bacteria; phylum Pseudomonadota; class Alphaproteobacteria; order Acetobacterales; family Acetobacteraceae; genus Gluconobacter; species Gluconobacter japonicus. The sequence continues at coordinate 160,768 of NZ_BEWO01000006.1, read as the reverse complement.
GTCAGTTACGGTTCTCAACAGGCCGATTTTGAATGGAATTGGAACGGCTATTGGGGTGGGCTGGCTCTTTGTGGTTATGGCACAAATTGTGGCTTCATAATGGATGGTAACGGGGTGTCGCACATGGCACCGCTAGGTCTGACAGGTGGAAACGCTCTGACGATTGGCACACAGCCGTCAGGACACGTCGCAGGATTAGGCGAATATGTGGACGCAACCTATAGTAATAATCTGCTTGAAATTATGCGAGGAACAACCGCTAACCTTAGCCTTGACGCAAATGGTAATTTAACTTTATCGGGAAATATCGCTGCAGGTGCGGGCGGACAATTTATCTTGGCCCCCGCAAGCGGGGCAGGAGCGGGTGTAGGAAATTACATGACCACAGATGGCTATGCCAACCTGACGGTTCACGCCTCCAACGGTGGAACGGCCACGATAAGTGCAGGTCATATAATTGAAACTACGACTTATTCACTAAATTCCATGCCTAACGCGTCTCAGGACGGAGAACATGTATGGTGTTCTGACTGCAAACTAAACGGTATCATAGGCGTTGAAGCCTACTGGCACAGTTCAGCATCCAAATGGACAGATAGCCAGAATAATGATCTGGCTAAATAATTTTTGATATCTAGGATTTTGATAACACTTTATTTAAAGACACCATTTGAAAAAGAAAAATTTATGATATATTAAAAGTAATTGAAATTTTGGATTAAACTTTAGGAAGCTCCATAATGTCAGAAGTCATTCTTGATAACGATAACTATGAAGTTTCCTATTGGAACAGAGAATCCTGCAATGTCACTATTGTTTTCTCCAGCGCTGGAGCATTGGCTTTAGCGCAGCCTGTAGAAGAATTTAAAAATACCATAAAAAACTTTAATACATCTTATATTTTCGTTAGATCAAAACATCTAGATTGGTACAATAACATAAATTCTATTAAAATGTTCCGTTTTCTTAGTTATTTTTGTAAAAAATACCAATTTATTTACTCTATGGGCGAAAGTCTTGGCGCATCTGGAGCACTTTTATTTTCAAAATACTGTGAAAAAATCACCCGAATACTGGCTTTTAGCCCGCAGTATTCCGCGCTTCCAGCTTTTTGTAAATGGTTCGGGCCGCTTAGTCCTCTGGATGGTGCCATTAGCACATTCGCATTTTCTGATTACGCTCCAGAAAGTGCCGCCTCTAAAGCTGTTTTAATTTACCCCTCATGTTCATATGAAGATAATCTTCATGCAAAATTTTATAAATCTGAGAATTTTAATGTTGTTACCATTAACACTCGCCATCATGATATCGCCAGGCATCTTAAAAAAGATTATGGTACCAATTATCTAAATATAGTTCTTGATGCTTTCTATAATAATAGGATAGATTTTTCTGCCGATACATTTGAAAAAATTCTATGCAATATTGTAGAATATAGCCCAAAATCTTTTGTGAAATGGATTGGGGATCAAACATTTAAATATGATCATTTTATCGAAATACCAAATTTTCATCTAGTCTCTCATGATGGGAAAGCTACACAAAGTAGTGTCTGCGAATACTCATTTCACAGAGACAGTACTGAGGCAGAAGCACAACGAGCAATTGATGAGCCTCTGCGTATGATTCCAGCGTTCCATACAGGTTTCGAAAAAAATCCTTGGTGGAGCATTGAACTGAAACAACCTGCTCATATCAAGCAGATCATCATTTTTAACCGTTGCGATAATGAAGAGTTTGCGCGCAGATTTAACAAATTCTCCTTACTCAAGTCAGATGATGGTATATACTGGGAGGAATTTTACGAAAAAAATGATGCGCGATACATTGGAGGTGAGTTTGGAGAGCCTCTTCAAATAGAGACCGATTTTACGGCTCGATATATCAAAATTTTTCTAAACGAAACCAATTTTCTTCATCTCAGCAGAGTCAGTATTTATGGAAACTATCTCTGATAGTTTCCATAAATTTTTAAAAACGCCGATAAAATAATGTGTCTTTCGGAACACCATTATTATCAGCAATTTTCACTATCTGCTCATGAAACGGCGACTGGCTGCACACCGGATCCATGTTCGCCGCATCTCCTGTCAATGCTAGAGCCTGACAACGACATCCGCCCCAGTCGATTTCCCGACGATCACAGGCGCGACAGGCTTCCGGCATCCACTCTGTTCCACGGAACATGTTGAACAGGTGGGAGTTGTTCCAGATATCCGCCAAAGACTCATCTCGAACATTGGGAAACGTGACGTTCGGGATGATTTCTGCCGCGTGACAGGGAAGAACACGCCCCGACGGCGAGATATTCACAAACCTTTGCCCCCAACCGCCCATGCAAGGCTTGGGCCTGTCTGCGTGATAATCAGGCGTTACATAATCGATGGCGAGGCCACCTTTAGCGCGCTCTGCCTCAACCGACCGGGTAGATTCCTCAAGCTGCTCCCGGCTTGGTAAAAGAGCATCGCGGTTCTTCAGGCCCCAGCCATAATATTGGGTATGCGCAATTTCGACGCGGCCAGCTTTCAACTCACGGGCCAGCTCAAACATCTGCGGAATCCGGGCCACATTTTCCCGATGAACGACGAAATTCAACGTCATGGGAATGCCGGATTCCTGAATAAGCCTAGCGGCCTTCAATTTGCGCTCCTGCGCGCCCTTCAAGCCACCAATGCGCTCAGCGCCCTCTGTCGTGACATCCTGAAATGAGAGCTGGATATGATCTAGTCCGGCCTTATCCAGAGCCTCCAGCTTGCTCGCATCCAGCAGGACGCCGGATGTAATGAGATTGGTGTAAAGGTTCAGCTTTCGCGCCAGCGTGACCAGTTCGACCAGATCCGACCGCGCCATAGGTTCGCCGCCAGAGAAATGGACCTGTAGAACGCCCATCTCCGCTGCCTGCTCCAACACCCGACGCCACCCAGCCGTATCCAGCTCTGCCGCCTTCCGCTCCAGATCCAATGGATTAGAACAATAAGGGCAGGCAAGCGGGCAGCGGTGAGTCAGCTCAGCCAGAAGGCTCATCGGAGGCTGGGGTAAGGTCATGCGCGAAGAACGCCCTTTTCCGTCAGATCAGAAAGAAGCGCGAGAACGTCCGTTGAGATGACCTCGCGGGGAGCGGAGAACTGTTCCGTCAATACCTCAATGATCGTACCGACAGTCCTCTCTCCGTCCACAAGACCCAAAATATGTGGGGCGGCACCTTCGATAATAAAAGCCTTCTCGGGAGCCTGGACGAGCCAGAGATCCCGAACGCGGTCTTGTTGAAGGCGATGACCGCGCGCGAAAGACAGCACGGTGTCTTCCGTCACACTCATGGGACAAAAGCACCCGGCGGGATATGATCTTCCACATACGCATAATCCAGCGCATCCAGCATGGACCACAGAACGGAACACTTGAACTCCAGAGCGCCCAGAACTTCGCGCTGTTGTTCCGGTGTAAGAGCATTTTCCCGCACATAGGCTAACGCGAAATCGGAATCCCGAGGAGCCTGCGTGAGACGCGGCGTGAAATAGGCCAGCGTTTCTTCGGAAATGAAGTCGTAGTGACGCAGCATCCCCGAAACCCGTTCGCTGATAATCGTCGGGGAAAACAGCTCGGTCAGTGAGGAGGCAATGGCGGCCAGTATGGACTGGTCCCGTACGAAATTCACATACGCATCCACGGCAAAGCGCGTCGCGGGCAACAGGCCCTCGGTGCTCTCTACATAGTCCCGATCAAGACCCAGACCATCCGTGAGCACAAGCCACCGGGCAACACCGCCTGTTCCAGGCTCCGTACCGTCATGATCCTCGATACGGCGACGCCATTCGCGGCGCAGCTCGGCGGTCGGCAGGCGAGCAAGGAGCGTGGCATCCTTAGCCGGGATCTTTGCCTGATAATAATAGCGGTTAAGAGCCCAAGCCTGAACCTGCTGCTTCGTCAGCAGACCGTCATGCAGCTTGCGGTGGAACGGATGACGGTTGTGATAGCGCTCAGCCCCGATCTGACGGAGGCGGGCTTCAAGCTGGTCAGGGGTCAGGAGTGTCATGGTGTTTCCAGTCTGAAAGTCATGCCATCTTCGGACACGGTCCACCCCGCGTTCTCGATGTCTTTGTGTTCCGGACTGTCTTCCATCAGAACCGGGTTCGAGTTGTTGATGTGAATCAAGACTTTACGCGGTTTTGAACAGGACGCGAAACTCTCGACAGGGCCACCGCTGTCGCGAATAGAAACATGCCCCATACGCTGACCTGTTTTCGGGCTCAGACCGGCACGAATCATTTCATCATCGCGCCAGAGCGTTCCATCGAAAAACAGGAGATCCGCCTGAGACGCACGCTCTATGATGTCTGGGGTAATGTGAGCACAGCCGGGAATGAAAAGAACCGTTTGCGTCCCATCCGTGATCGAGACACCCAAAGTTTCATCAGGCCGCGACCCTTCAGCCTCAGCGTAAAGCGGGGCCTTCCCCGGGACTGCGAAGGCCGTCAGCGTCAGGCCAGACGGAGTGCCATCTTTCAGGTTGAGTGCTGTCGGTACGTCCAGCTTGAGAGTCACACGCGGGACAATCGCAGGGTCAAGCGCGCCGAAAATAGGATTGGCGGCCAGTTGGTCCAGCGTGGACTCGCTGCCCATCAGCGTGAAAGGCTCACGCTCACGCAGGGTTAGCAAGCCCGTGATGGCGTCGATTTCACCGCAGGTCAGGATGACACTCTGGATCGGCGTGCCACGAAGACTGCCCTGATGATGAAGGGCTGGCGTCTCGATGATCTGCTGTCGCAGGTCCGGGGAGGCATTGAGAACAAACCAGTGTTCTCCATCAGCACTCACGGCGATAGAGGCCTGAGTGCGAGGGCGTGCGCCCTGTCGCGTGCGGGCGGCAACACATCCCGGCGCTGCGGAGTTCCATTGGGGGAATCCACCGCCGGCCGCGGAGCCGAGCACGATGACATCAATCATTTTTCAGAAAACCGTCTGGTAGGCGTCAACAGAAAAACGGCCGCCCCTGTGGGAGGCGGCCGCCATTTTCCCCGAAAAGGGAAAGATGATTACTTCTTCTCGCCGCAGACGTACGAGTTGATTTCTGCGCCCAGCGGAATTTCGGTAACTTTCGGCGTGTTCCAAGCCATGGCTGTTCTCCTAGCTCCAGGTTCGCCAACGGGCAGGGTCCCGTTAGCTCTGATCATTATTTAGTGACCTGTTCCTACTGGAGTTCAAGAGGGTTTTTGGGCAGAACACGCAACTGTGTCCTCTGTCAGGTCTTCTCACCTGAACATCATCTCCTCCGATTCAGGCACCAAACATGTCCGGCCGTTCGACTGAGCCTTCCGCACTTCCCAGCCAGAAAGGCTCTCTTCCGCCGGAAGATGACGCCCCTTGTCCTCTTTCGGACCTTGTTAAAGAAGACGAGGATCTGCCGGACCCCACGCTGGATCGTGACATATTGCGTCAACATCTGAACGTCCGGGATATCTGTGTTCTAATCCTGACGATTCTGGCCGTTTTCTATTCTTTGTATTTCACAGCGCCCATTCTTCTGCCTTTCGTCTTCGCACTGGTGGTCAATCTCATGATGATTGCCCCGATGCGTTTCCTTCGACAGAAGCTCCACCTCCCCAAGCATTTGGCTGCGTTGCTTCTGATCGTCGCCATGTTTGGTGTGGTGGGTGGTATTGCCACGACGATCTCCGTTCCTGCAGCTGGCTGGATCTCCCGTGCTCCACAGACTCTTCCGGCACTTCAGAGCAAACTGGCCGTTCTGCGTGGCCCTATTGAAATGATGCAGCGGGACTATCAACGACTGTCCGGAGTGTTTGGCGGGTACCGGCCATCAGGCTCTCATGCCGTCGCTGCCCCTATTGGCGGAGAGACAGCGTTGAGCAAGTTGGGCACCTCTGTTCTTGCTGGCACACGGGAAGTCGCCGGAGGATTTTTCTCCATGCTGCTGATGCTGTTCTTCCTCATGACAGAAGGAGACACGCTGCTCCGGCGTATCGTGGAAATCATGCCGACTTTTCGGAAGAAGCGCCGGCTGGTTCAGATCACAACCCAGATTGAGCGGAACGTATCGCTTTATCTGGCGACCATCACCATGATGAATTTTCTGGTCGGTCTGGCGAACATGATCCAGTGCTGGGCGACAGGAATGCCCAACCCTCTGCTCTGGGGTGTTTTGGCTTTTCTATTGAACTATATCCCCATCATCGGCCCGCTTACGGGTGTTGTGGTATATTTTTTCGTAGGGCTCTTTACCTTTCCATCCCTGCTTTATGCACTTGTTCCCCCATCCATCTACCTGCTGATCCATGTGCTGGAAGGCGAAACGATTACGCCGATGCTGCTGGCGCGCCGTTTTACCCTTAACCCCGTTTTTGTTATGGGATCACTGCTCTTCTGGGACTGGATGTGGGGAATTTCTGGCGCGTTCCTGTCCGTTCCAATGCTCGCGGTCTTCAAGATTGTCTGTGACCATATCGAAGTCCTTGCCCCGCTTGGACATATTCTGGGCGGCTCCCGCAGACGGTCACTCAGCAGCGCCATCACGGCACAACTTCAGTCCGAACCCTGAGAAGGCTGATTTGAGGAACATCTGGTCAGACAGGGGGTTTTCAGGGTAGAGGCTGCGGCATTGTCCGGCACAGGAACCATCTCAAGGAGACCTCCATGACCCAACAGTCCCGACGCGGCGTCTGTCTGGTGATCTCAGCCCCCTCCGGTGCGGGCAAATCCACGATCGCCAATGCCCTGCGTGCGTCAGAACCCAGCCTCAAGCATTCTGTCTCTGTGACAACGCGGAGCCCTCGCCCCGGTGAAGTGGAGGGCATTCACTATCACTTCCGGGATATCGAAGCCTTTCGTGCGATGGCTGAGGGCGGCGACCTTCTCGAATGGGCAGAAGTCTTCGGCCGTGGATACGGCACTCCTCGGTCCCCCGTAGAGGAAGCCCTGGATGCTGGTTATGACATGGTGTTCGACATCGACTGGCAGGGTCACCGTCAATTGCGTGAAGCGCTTCCAGAGGATGTAGTCAGTCTCTTCGTTCTCCCTCCGTCATTGGAAGAACTGGAGCGTCGCCTAAACAAGCGTGCTTCTGACGATCCTGCAGAAATTGAGAAGCGTATGAAAGCGGCCCTCAACGAAATTTCACATTGGGCAGAATTCGATCATACCATCATCAATTCCGATCTTGATACAGCAATTTCTCAGGCGCGTTCCGTTTTGATTTCGGCACGATTGACGACCCGTCGGCAACGTAATCTCGTCAATGTAGTGGCCGGCTTTAATCCCACTCGTTAGCGTCCTATGCACATAGAAAGATTTTCGAAGGGCTGCCATTATTTGATGGCAGCCTTTTTTGTTACCAAATCAAGAAATGACAAAATATTTCCAGCGTGGAATTACCATAGCTAACCGTAACAGTTTCGTTATGAACTGTTTTGGCAGCAGCAACGCTGATTCAGATCTTCATTCCGGGAGTCGCCAGCATGTCATCAAGACGCCTCTTTTTCCTTGCAACCACATCAATTCTGGCTTCTTCACTGGAAACTCAGGCTCTCGCGGCATCAACACCAGCGACAACATCGCACGCCGTGCAGCACACTCCTGTTCATGGGGCAAAAAAACCGATCCCAACAAAACAACAGGTTGTTCGGAGGCGTAGTGCGCCAGCAGGCGGCAATGAGACCATGATCGTTACGGGAACGCACGCAAGCAACAAGCATGCGCGTGAAAGCACGAGTCCGGTGACTGTCGTAACAGCCGCTACACTTCGTCGTTCAGGTCAAATGAATCTGGCTGACGCACTGACACGGACCTATGCTTCGATCAACGTTTCTGCCAAGGGAAGCGATACGGCTGCTCTGACCTCCTCTATCCGGATGCGCGGCCTAAATCCAAACCAGGTTCTGATCCTGATTGATGGAAAGCGTCGTCACGTCACGGCCAATATTGTGCAGAATGCTGGGCCGCAGTTTGGTTCGACGCCTGTTGATCTCAACATGATCCCGGCCAATATGATCGACCATATCGAAGTTCTCGAAGATGGTGCCGCAGCAATGTATGGGTCGGACGCGATTGCTGGCGTGGTGAATATTATCACTAAAAAGCAGGACCATGGTCTGAACATGTCCGCACAGACTGGTGCCAATGCCTATAACGGTGATGGATGGCAGTACCAGCTCAATGCAGATGGTGGCTTCAAGCTTGGCCATGACGGTTTTATGCACATCAGCGGACAGGTCTATCATACAGATCATTTCGTTGCAGGAGCAAAAGATCATCGTCTTCTGGGGTACTGGCCTGCAGGTGCCAACACGAACGGTTATTACACCGGCGTTGTGGCTAACGCGCGAAGCGTGCCCACAGACTCCAATAAAATCATGAGCACCCCGGAAGAAACCCGTGAAAATCTGGGTATTGATTTCGGAAAACCCATTACAGAGAAAATCGATTTCTACGGGCAGGTCACATATGCCCACCGTCATGCCGAAGCCATTCAGAATTATCGCGTTCCTAGCATTGCGCCAACACTTTACCCATCCGGCTTCTCGCCACTCGAAGTCATTGACGAAGATGACTATGCAGGAGAACTCGGTCTCAAAGGGCACGATTTTTATGGCTTCGACTGGGATCTGAGCACCGTTTATGGTGCCGATCAGGACAAAATCAGCAACAAGAACACAGCCAATACCGGTATGCTGGGATCGACCTGCAATAACGGCAACGTGGCCAATTATTCCTCCAGCGGGTGTGGCTGGTCTCCAACGACTGTTCGTGCACTGAACTATCGTAACGCGCAGTGGACCAACAATCTGGACTTCCGACGCAAGATCAACATTTTCAATACGGTGCCAATGGTTCTGGCTTTTGGTGGCGAACATCGTCTGGAAATGTATGACATCGTTGCGGGCGAACCCGCATCCTATGAAGTTGGCGGAACGCAGGGTTATGCCGGTCTGCGCCCCCAGAACGCAGGCTCCTGGAGCCGTAACATCTGGGCCGCCTATATCGATGGTGACTTCCATCCGTTGAAGCACTGGGATCTCGATTTCGCAGGACGCTTTGAACACTACACAGATGTTGGCAATGCCCAGAACGGCAAGGTCTCAACACGTTATGATGCGACACCGTGGCTGGCATTCCGCGGTACGATCAGCACCGGCTTCCGTGCTCCAACGCTTGCGGAACAGCACTACAGCACCATGAGCGTTAGCCCGACCAGCGCCAGTGGTCTGCTTCCCGTCAGTTCTGCTGCTGCCCGCATTCTTGGTGCCAGCCCACTCAAGCCGGAATATTCTGTCAGTTCCAGCGGTGGTGTTGTGGTGGAACCTGTGAAAGGCTTCCATGTGGAAGCGGACGTCTACCAGATCAATCTGCGTAACCGTATTTCACAGGGTGGTACGACCAAGGGTCAAGCGGCCGTCGACGCCATTCAGGCTATGGGTTATGCTCTACCGGTCAATTCGTTTGATATAAGCAATGTTTCTGCGTATTATTTCGCAAACGTAGCGAGCACTCGCACACAAGGTCTCGATATTAAAGCGGATTATACATTTCACCTGCACCGTTATGGCAATCTCGCACTGAGCATGGCGCTAGACCTGAACCGTACCCGCATGCATCATGTCGCAAGTGATACGAATGGCAGCCCGCTGCTTAATGCACAGACGATCGGCTACCTCACAACAGGCTATCCGCGCAGCAAGATTATCCTCAACGCTTATTATACTATTGGAAAATGGGATCTAAATGTTCGTCAGACCCGTTACGGTGAAACAACATCCATGATGACGTATCAAGACTGGACGCCAGCTTCCGCAACGTGCCCCGCATCCGGTGGAGCGCTCCGCTACTCCAACACCTGCTTCGCTCAGTTCAAGAATACCCCTCGCTGGCTGACAGACCTTGAAGTCGGTTATCGCTTCAACGAACATTGGCATGTCGCTGTTGGTGGCAACAACGTCTTTAACATTCGTCCGCGCAAGCTGCCTGAAGAGCTAAGCTCCTACGGTGCTGCTGTCTATGACTCAAACTCGGCACAAGTGCCGATCAACGGCGGTTACTATTACGGTCGTATCAACGCGACATTCTAATGCCCAACAGGACCGGTGAGGAAAATATCCTCACCGGTTTTTTCTTATTTGGTCGTATAGCCACCATTCACGAGAATGGTCTGACCCGTCATCCACCATCCATCAGACACAAGCATCCGCACAAACGGCACAACATCCTCAATATCTGTCAGACCCGTTTTACTCAGTCCTGATAAAGCCGCCGCTGTCTTGTGGTATGCCACGGCATCCGCGCCTTCCTGTCCATAAAAGAAGGGCGTATCCATTGGTCCAGGGCCAATGGCATTTACGGAAATACCACGCGCTCCATATTCCTTGGACGCCGCACGGGTAAAATGCTCCACCGCTGCCTTGCTGCCTGCATAAGTGGAATAGAATGGCGTGTAGGCTCCCAGAAGGGATGTGACGAGCGTTAAAAGCTTACCATTGTCTTTGAGATGCAAGCCGGCTTCCTTGATGAAAAAGAACGCCGACTTCGTATTCACATCGAACATCTCGTCAAATTCAGCTTCAGACGTCTCGGCGATCGGTTTTTTCAAAACCTTTCCGACGGTATTGATGGCAATATCCGGCTGGCCAATCGCCGCCACAGTCTCTCTGAACAGGTCCGCGTTTCCGGCGGCTGTTCTCAGATCTTTCTGGAAGGCTACGGCCTCGGCGCCAGCCTGCCTGAGTGCGGCAAGAGTTTCATCCGCAGCGCCTTTTGTTTCTGCGCTATTATAGTGAATGGCAATGGCACGCACACCTTCAGCCGCAAGGTCCCGGGCAATAAGGCCACCAAGATTTTTGGCACCACCGGCGATAAGAGCCGTTTTTCCCTTCAGCGTATGATCTGCCATGATTGGGGTCTCCATCTTTCGCAATTAAGGCCCACAGGCTACCGTCCTGCGAAACAGGACCAAGACCCTATTCCTGATCACACCTGTCAGGAATTTCGAACAAACCTTCCCCAATATGACGAGGTTCTCTTGGATCGGATCGACCTTTTCCGCATTTTCATCAGAGTGGTTGAAACATCCAGTTTCACACGGGCCGCTGACATGTTGAACATGCCTCGATCCACTGTGTCCACAGCCATCCGGGATCTGGAAATCCGGACAGGAACCCGGCTTCTGGCCAGAACCACCCGCGCTGTTTCTCCCACGCAGGATGGCAAAAAACTCTATGAGCACTGTCTGCGCCTTGTCGCAGATGTGGAAGACATCGATACTTTGTTTCGAAAAAAAACCGATGGGCTTTCAGGTGTTCTACGCGTCAATCTTCCAGGCCGGATCGGACGGTTGATCGTTACACCGGCACTGCCAGACTTTTTGTCCTGTCACCCCGACCTCTCCATCGAACTGGGCATGACGGACCGTGCCGTCAATCTCGTAAAGGAGCAGACAGACTGCGTCCTGAGGGTCGGGCCACTTCAGGACTCAGAACTTATCAGTCGCAGGATAGGCGAACTCAGCCTTCTGAATGTCGCAAGCCCCGCTTATCTGGAGCAGTCTGGCACCCCGGAGCACCCGGATGACCTGACCCGTCATCATGTTATCCGCTACGCATCTCCTGTGACGGGCCGTGTAGAACCCTGGGAATGGATGGAGAATGGCGTAAATAAATCTGCCCTTCCTCCAGCCCGCATCACGGTTGATAATGCGGAAGCCCTGATTGCAGGTTGCCTTGCAGGGATGGGATTAATCCAGGTTCCTGCCTATGACGTGCAAGAGCATCTTCGAAACGGAGAGCTTGTGAGCGTCATGCCAGAATGGTGCGCAGAGCCCTTGCCGATGTCCATTCTCTACCCGCATAAGCATCATACAACTGACAGAGTTACAACGTTCGTGGAGTGGCTGGAGCGCCTTCTCAAACGTCATATACTCCCAGACTGACGTTACTCTGCGGTCGTGTCACGATCCGTTTGCGCTGCGGCCTGAACAGCCGCCGCGAAAGCCGTGGCATTCCCCATCGCATCCGCCATTGTCGTCGGCATCAGGATGGTCGTCCCGCGGTTCTTGTTCATTTCAAAAACGCGATTGATCTGAAGAATCTGGAGCGCGATGGGCGAGGCTTCATACGTCTTAGCCGCAGCGGCCAGTTCCACAGCCACCTGTCGTTCCGCACTTGCAAGCGTTACCCGGGCTGCACGCTCACGTTCAGCCTGCGCCTGTCGACTCATGGCGTCCTGCAGATTGTCAGGCAACTGAACATCGCGGATTTCCACGGCCTGAACCGTAACACCCCATTCCCGGGTCTTAACCTCGATCAGGTCTCGCAATTCATCATCAATGCGTCTGCGATCTTCCAGCAAAACGGCCAGATCCGAACTGCTGACCACTTCGCGCAGGGTCGTCAGCGCCACCATGGAGACCGAGCCTTCATAGTCATCCAGTTCTGTAATAGCCCGCAACGGATCATGCACCATCCAGAATACGACCGCATCCACATCCACGGGTGTTGTATCGCGCGTCAAAGTCTGACGTGTGTGGACAGGCACTGTTCGGATACGCTGGTCGACCACTTCACTGATCTGATCAACAAACGGAATAATCAGAAACAGACCCGGCCCACGCAGTCCCTGGATCTTACCTGCACGAAGAACCAGCGCCCGTTGCCAGGAATTGCACATCTTCAGAGACAGAAGAACAAACGCCCCGACAATCGCGCCAACAATGACAAATCCGATCTGGCGGATCGCAAGCTGAAGACCCACCCCGATTAGAAAGCACAGGATCGCCAGTGCCGCTGCCAGCCCGTTGAAGGGCAACCCACGACCTCTCCGGGATGAGGGCGACGGAAATGTTGGATACTGAATCATGACTGTCCCTTTCCGGCGCCCGACACTGGCGCAATAGAAGATGAAGACTCCAGAAGTGTCTTCATCGCCTGAAGAACATGGTCTGGCTCAAGCCCCAGAGCATGGCTTCGGGCAATCGTCGAAGCTGCGAGATCCATGACCTCGCGCTCCCTCAGACCCGGATCTGGCGGGGGCGGATGGTTGCTGACAAAACTGCCACGCGCCCGAAATGTCTCGATGGCTCCAAGTCGCTCCAGTTCCGCATAGGCACGCTGCACCGTATTAAGGTCGACCTGGAGGTGGACGGAGAGCGCCCGCATTGTCGGCAACCGGTCTCCGGGTTTGAGCAGCCCGGACCCGACGGCCGTCAGAATACGCTCCCGCATCTGAACACGAAGCGGCAAACCTCCGGTCATCAGAAGCGGCGTGGGAAACAGTAGTGTCTCTATGTTTGCAGACATACATACAAGATAGTCATCATCGCAATCTTTCCGTCAAGAAATTTTGGAAGACCGGCGCTTCGTGATATGCGCTGCTGTTCTCTTTTCATTGGCTGCGGACAGCAAGGACAGACGCCTCATGACAGCGCCTCAGACCGGAACGGACACTTCAGACCGGAGCGGCTCTCCGCTGATCCTCGCCCTCCCGAAAGGGCGGATTCTCAAGGCGCTGGCCCCTGTTCTGAAACGAACCGGTATCGAGCCGGATGCGGATTGCCTTGAAGAAAGCAGCCGCCGCCTGCGGTTCGGAACATCCTACCCCAATCTGGATGTCGTCCGCGTCCGCTCTTTCGACGTGGCGACCTTCGTGGCTTATGGCGGCGCGCACATTGGCGTCTGTGGGGCTGATGTTCTCATGGAATTCGATTATCCAGACATCTATGCGCCGCTGGATCTCGGGATCGGCGGCTGCCGTATCTCCGTCGCACGCCCCAAAACTGTGACCGAAGATCCGGCCGCCTCTCAGTCCCGCCTGCGTGTCGCAACAAAATATCCGACCATTGCCCGCCGTCACTTCGCCTCCCGCGCCATCAATGCAGAAATTGTACATCTGAACGGTGCCATGGAACTTGCACCGACCCTTGATCTGGCCAGTGTCATCGTGGATCTCGTGGATACCGGCTCCACCCTCCGCGCCAATGGTCTGATGGAGACAGAGACCATCGCACACGTCACAAGCCGTCTGATCGTCAACCGCGTGGCTCTCAAGACACGGCCCGAGGAAATTGGCCTTCTGATCGAACGGTTCCGTGCCGCCCTGAGCGAAGAAGCAGCAGCGAAATGAAGCGTCTCAACACTCTCAACGCCGGTTTCGAAAACGATTTTGCCAGTCTGATGGCTGATCGCAGCAGTGAGGAACGGAGCGTCGCCGAGCCGGTCCGTGCCATTCTGGCGGATGTCCGTGCCCGTGGGGACGAAGCGCTGTGTGACTATACAGCCCGTTTTGATCGTCTGACGCTTCCGGCTGACAAACTACGGATCAGCGCGGAAGAGATTGCCCGCGAGGCAGACCGTGTGCCTGCGGATCTGATGGAAGCTCTCAAAACGGCCGCCCGCCGCATCGAAGCCTTCCATGCAGCCCAGATGCCAAAAGATCTGGATTTCACGGATGACGAGGGCATTCGTCTTGGCATGCGCTGGACCGCCCTGGATGCTGTCGGCCTCTATGTTCCTGGTGGCAAGGCAGCCTATCCGTCCTCCGTTCTGATGAATGCGCTACCCGCTCGTGTTGCAGGTGTGCAGCGCGTGGCCATATGCGTTCCCTCGCCCGATGGTGTGCTGAATCCACTGGTTCTGGCCGCCGCCCGTCTGTGTGGTGTTGAAGAAATCTATCGCATTGGCGGCGCGCAGGCTGTGGGCGCCATGGCTTACGGCACTGAGCGTATTGCTCCGGTTGATCGTATCGTCGGACCGGGCAACGCCTTCGTGGCCGAAGCCAAGCGTCAGGTCTTCGGGCACGTTGGCATCGACAGCATCGCCGGGCCGTCAGAAGTCGTCGTCGTGGCGGACGGCAACAACGATCCACGTCTGGCCGCAATCGATCTGCTTGCACAGGCCGAACATGACGAGCAGGCTCAGGCTATTCTTATTACGACCGATGCCGCTTTTGGGGACGCTGTCAGTCAGGCCGTTCTGACGGAACTTCAGACACTCCCCCGCACAGCCATCGCAGCAAAAAGCTGGGCTGACCACGGCGCCGTCATTGTCGTGAAGGATCTGAACGAAGCCGCACGCATCGTAAACCAGTTGGCCCCTGAACATCTGGAAGTTCTGCTGGACGAACCCCGCGCCTTCAGTGCGCTCGTACGCCATGTAGGCGCCATCTTCATGGGACGGTACTGCCCGGAAGCCGTAGGCGACTATGTCGGTGGCCCCAATCACGTTCTGCCCACAAGCCGCACAGCCCGCTTTGCATCCGGCCTGTCCGTCTTCGACTTCATCAAGCGTACGACAACCATTGAAGCCGACGAAGCCGGCCTGCAAAAGATCGGTCCGGCAGGCGTTGCTCTAGCACAGGCCGAAGGTCTGGACGCGCATGCCCTGAGCCTCAGCCTGCGTCTGGACCAGCTTGGAATTTGAGACACTTTCGTCTACCGACCAGTAGGGTCGGTAGACTTTCAGGCCATCAACAGTTCAATGGCGGGGACCCAGTCATGTCACATGCGTGTCTCCGCACTATCCCCCTTTGATCGGCAGGCGTTTTCCTGCGTTAAAACAAAAATCATCGTACTCGAATTTTCTAACATGATGAGCCGGATACGGCCCTGACACGATATTGATCCCGTGGCCGGAACAGCAGCGGACATCTTTTCCTGCAAAAATGCCCCAAAAGCTGCGTCAAGCTTGACGTTTGGCCCGACAGTCCGCACATAGCGGAACTGGATTTTCAGGCTCCCATCGGCGCCACTGCCTCGCGCAGACCTCTACCCTGTCTCTGTACCAAGGATTCTCATGTCAAAAGAAGACCTCATCGAGTTCACCGGCACCGTCATGGAACTGCTGCCAAACGCCATGTTCCGCGTCACGCTCGACAACGAGCACACCATTCTCGCTCATACGAGCGGCAAGATGCGCAAGAACCGTATTCGTGTTCTGGCCGGTGACCGCGTGAACGTTGAAATGACGCCATACGATCTCTCCAAGGGCCGGATCACCTTCCGCTTCAAGTAAGAGACTGCGGCGCATGGCCCCCTCCCAGCCTTCACTGTCGGACTCTGACAGTCTGAAGCGCCCGGCGCTTGTCCTGGCTTCGGCCTCTCCCCGTCGCCTCGCTCTTCTGGGCCAGATCGGTATCGTGCCAGATGATGTCGTCAGCACGGACGTGGATGAAGAGCCCCGCCCAGGTGAACTGCCCCGTGCGCTGGCGCAGCGTCTGGCCCGCGAGAAGGCGGACCATGCAGCATCACAGCGTCAGGATGCCGCTCTGATCATCGGGGCCGATACCGTCGTGGCTGTAGGTCGGCGGATTCTTCCCAAGGCAGAAGACGAGAAGACAGCCCGCGCCTGTCTCCGCCTCCTGTCTGGCCGGAACCACAAGGTTTTGACGGCTGTTGCCCTTCGCCCGACCGTGGGCTGGGTGGACGGCGTGGCCAACGAGCGTCTGGTGGAAACGTCCGTTACGTTCCACCGCCTGACAGACAGTCAAATTGATGCCCTGATTGCCAATGGTGACTGGCAGGGCAAAGCTGGCGGGTATGCCATTCAGGGCGCCGCAGCAGCACATATCCGCCAGATCGGTGGCAGCTACTCCGCCGTGGTCGGGCTTCCGCTGTTTGAAACTGCACAGCTTCTCCGCGGGCAGCCTCGTCGTCAGGGTGGGTGGATCGCGTGATTGAAATCCGCGCCGCCTGTTCCCCGGGCGAGGTACGGATTGCTGTCACGGATCAGGATACGCTGCTCGATGTCGGGATCTGGCGACCAGGGCGCCCCGATGGTCTCGACGACTGGCATATCGCACGCGTTCAGACGGTAGCTCCGGCACTGGGTGGGGCCTTCGTCACGCTCTATGACGGGGAAAGCGGTTTTCTTTCCAGCCGCGATACATTGGTACAGGGACAATCTGTCTCCGTCCGTGTCAGTCGCTCTGCGCAAAACGGGAAAGGCCTGCGGTTTCGCAAGGCAGAAGAGCCTCCTCAGGACAGCAACAATACATCACGCCTCATCGCCCGAGGCTCGACGCCTCTGGAAGAGCTGGCAGACCGGTATCCCGATGCGCCGCTTCACATTGATGACCCCGGCATTGCGGCCCGACTATCTGCGCGACTGCGCCCAAGACTCCAACGATGCCAGCGGGCCTTTGACAGCACCCAGGAGAGCGAGTTCGAGGAATTGGGTTCTGAAACGGCTGACCTGGGCCTGTTAACCGCCAGCTTTTTCCCCACACCAGCGCTGATTGCGATTGATCTCGATAGTAATGCCAACCCGGATTTCAAAGGAAATATCGCCAGCTTCCCTGCCTTGAGCCAGCAGATTCAGCTCAGAAATCTCTCCGGCACGCTGCTCATCGACCCCGCAGGCGTCAAGACACGCAAAAGACCTGCGCTGGTCAGCTTTCTTCGAGACGCCATGGCGCTGGACCCGCTCAAGCCTCAGGTTCTGGGCACAACACCGTCGGGCCTGCTTGAAGTCATCCGCCCACGCAAACGTCCACCCTTACATGAACTGCTGTCCTCCCCACATGGCAGGGCGCTGGCAGCGTTACGCACCATTCTGCGGGAAGAGCGGAAAGGCCGCGTGCTGACGGCATCCATTCCCCTCATCCGGGCACTGGAAAGTGACCCGGATGCCTTGAACGATTTCATATTCCGCCGCGCCGCTCCAATAGAGCTGGTTCTGAACCCGAACGCGGCGCCTGAAAGCTGGAGCCTTTCATGAGTGCAACCTGCCCCATCTGTCATCGCCCCACGGAACCCGCCTTCCGGCCGTTCTGCTCCCGCCACTGCGCAGACGTAGATCTGGGCCGCTGGTTCAGTGGAAATTACCGCGTTCCCTCTTTCAGACAGGATAATGAAGAAGAGCTGAACGATAATCCTGAATCGAAGGGTTGATCCCAAACGAATCATGAGCTACACCCCGTTTCCGCAGCGGGTGTTTCACCTTAAGCCCGGTGCCCAAGTAGCTCAGTTGGTAGAGCATGCGACTGAAAATCGCAGTGTCACTGGTTCGATCCCGGTCTTGGGCACCATTTATCCCTTAAAATTTGATAAGATTTTCAATCGACATTTTTAGCGTCTGGTTCGCAGCAGGAAAAGCCAGCATCGTGAAGGCCAGACGGCCGTCTCCAAGAAATACCTCAATGCCAAACGGCTTTACGATTACGCTGGGCAGCATAGGGATTCTGCATGACGACGCTATGAAAGCTGTAGCACCGCCTCCGGTCTGTGGAGTACCACAAGGCCGTTTTCTGAACATGATGCGCCGTCCAGGTCACCAGATCCGACGAGGTCATGAGAAACCATTCGGTGTCGTTTTTTGAGGCCACAGGATTAGGCGAGAACTGGGAATTGTACAGAAAATACAGACACCCCAGGCCGCTCTCCCGATCATAGACGGCACGCTGCGGATCATTCAGCCAATTGGGCATCAAAGGATATTCCGTTCTCTGATTTATTCCCGATCCACAGGTTCAATCTGCGGCGGCAGGCGGCCATCAATCCATTTGACCAGCACACGCAAAACCGTATTCGCGCCAAGAATGAAGACAGTCAGCAACGCTGCCTCCGCAATCATGTCGCATCCCGTGCAGGCTCCGATCGCTGCCGAACACCAAAGCGTGGCTGCCGTATTCAGACCACGGACATTCTGGCCATCCTTCATGATGACCCCTGCCCCAAGAAACCCCACACCGGAAACGACATAAGCAATCACGCGGATGGCAGAGGCATCTCCACCAATCCGCTCGGCCAGATCCACGAATGCAGCCGCCCCAATAGCAACGAGAGCATTCGTGCGCAGGCCAGCCGTACGTTGGCGGAACTGTCGCTCTGCGCCGATCATCGTTCCGAACACAAAGGCCGCAAGATAGCTTCCGAAAGTATCCAGAAAAGAATGAGCATCAAATGTATGGGTAAAATGCACGTCCCTCTCCCTTCGAAACGCCAGACCCATCCCCTACATCGCCGTAGGACGATTCATGGTCTTACGAAGCGGATACAAACTGAGGTCTTCAACCATTGCACCCGCATTGGTCGCCTGAAGGCTTAGTGTATCCAGTGGACTTGATGGGAATACAAGCGCCGTCCCGACAGACAGGCCATCATTGGCAAAAATTTCCAAGGCGCAGGCATCCAGAACAATCTTCATGGAAAAGCGTCTGCTGTTGGCAGTCAGAGGCGTGGAAAACCGCTCCGTAAAGAATGGCTGTGAGAAGCCATGCAGATCACCACGATCCAGCCAGAGCTGCGCGGAGAAAGCATCAAACCCGATTGAGAGAGTTTCCCCCTGTCCATTGGAAAAGACAATAAGAAAGCGTCCGGCACGCCCCTTGTTACCATCAGGTTGTGGGTTTTTACGCTCGTCCACCGTGACCGTCAGAGACAGTTCAATGGCCTGCCCAGTGGGGATAGAAACCTGAACACCGCTTTGGGCCCCGATCCGTCCGACCTTGAACGGAATAGCCTCTCCCCGAAGCTGTTCCAGCCCCTTGGGTCTCTGTACAAGCCGAAGCCAATTCATATCATCACGACGAAGCGAGAGTGTACGGGGAACAGTCATGAGACCACGCCAGCTTCGGTTCGGAACCTCCTCGCAATACTGCCAGTTTCCAAACCACGCGAAATACACGGCATCATTGAGAGGCAGGTTTTCATAAACCTGCATCGCATAGCTATCCTTGGCAAAATCCGTCAGGCCAATGACCGTATTTTCCGGAATAAATCGCTCGCCGTCGAAGTCACCGACGAAATACTGCGTGACGCTCCCTCCCTGCGGACCACCCGGATTGACGGAAACGAACAGCACCCAGCGTGTATTTTTCCCGTCCTCTTCAATCGGCAGTTCGATCAGATTGGGGCATTCATAATCTACACCAAACAGGCCAGCTGGCCCGAAATCGCTCAGAGGCATCCAGTGCTTTAAATCAATCGACCCATAAAATGCGACTTTATGAGCCCTCGCCTTCACAACGACCATGACCCATTTGCCACTTGGCTCATGCCAGAAGACCTTGGGGTCACGGAATGAATTCAGACCAATATCGAGAACCGGGTTGTGCGCGTAGTCAATGAAGCGTTTCCCACCATCGGGACTCCAGGCCAGATACTGTGTTTGCTGTTGGGGCGTAGCGCGGGTGTAAAGTGCGACCAGACCGCCCGCCATCGGTGGCAACGTGGAAGCCGGTGGCGTGACGGGGGGCAGGTCAGTTGTTGTCGGAGGATCAAAGACATGCCCGAACGGCGCAGCGGCACTCGGACCCAACGCATCCATGTTCTCCGGGGATAAGGGAACATCGGATGATGCTTTTCCAAGACTGGGCGTCAGCGCGTCAATGGCGGCCTGAGTGGCAGTTGCCGGACCTCTCGCGTGCGTTTCTGACGGATCAGTAGCCTTTTGGACGGGAAAGAGACCGGACACATTATCCCGGTCGAGTACGACACAACCTGAATAGGCCTCCCCTGCGGCTGTCTGATCAATCGCAATCGGCTGATCCTCCCAAGTATAAAGGTCTGTACTCGTCGCATGCCCCCAGTGCACCTGCCCCGCATATGGAGCGAAAGGGTCGTACTGGTAGTAAAGATGGAAGGTGTGACCATCGAAAATCAAACCGTTCGGATCATTCATGAAGCCGGTTTCTGGTGAAAAATGAATGGTCGGCCGGTAAAGATAATCGCTCTGCGTTCTGACGACAGGCTGGCTCGCTACCGCAGAATGGTTCCCCGGCTCCTGATGAGAGTTGCTTGGCTCATCATGATGAGGTGTCATTGCTGATACAGGTGTCTCTTCAGCTGCACGGGCAACGCGGACTGCACTGACTGAGGCTCCCGCTGCTAGAATTGAAGCCAAAGCACTACGGCGCCCTAATGAAGGCCTGTCATTTTGATCCGTCATACCCGGCAGCATACAGAACCTCACCGCATCCGGAACCCTTTCATGAAAATGCCTATCTTCTTATCAAAGGGCTAATTGCATGTTCATTACAAATACAGACATATGTGTCCCATGAAGCGCTTTGACCCTTTCCTGATGGCCCTGATCTGCGCGATCATTCTGGCCTCTATTCTGCCCTGCCGGGGTCAGATGCAACATCTTCTCCAACAGGTCGTGACCGTTTTGATCACCCTGATGTTCTTCTTTCAGGGCGCCAAACTTCAGCGTCATGCGATTATCGAGAGCGTGCGGGACTGGCGACTGCAAGGGACAGTGCTTCTCTGCACCTTTGCTCTGTTCCCTCTTCTAGGGATCGGGCTGCACCTACTTTTCAAAAGTCTTTTCTCTGACGCTCTTTTTGGCGAAGACCTGTGGTCAGGCATTCTTTTCCTCTGCTGCCTTCCTTCTACAGTCCAGTCCTCCATCGCGCTCACGTCCATCGCGCGCGGCAATGTTCCGGCAGCAATCTGTGCCGCTACGGTTTCAAACATTGCTGGTATCGCCCTCACCCCTCTTTTGACGGGTCTTGTTCTCGGCCACGTGGGCGCTGGGCACTCCCCACTGGACAGCGTGCTGGACGTCGCCAAAGAGTTGTTGCTTCCTTTTCTTCTCGGTCAGATCCTGCAATCATGGGTGGGGCCAATTGTCCGGCGGCACAAATTTCTCATCTCCTTCACCGATCGCGGCTCTATTGTCGTCGTCGTTTACACAGCTTTCAGTTCAGCCGTGGTTGAAGGAATCTGGCACCGCGTTTCGATGGCACATCTGGCTGAGGTTGCTCTTCTGGATAGCGCTCTGCTCGCGCTTGTTCTGTTTCTCTCCCATGCCATGGGCAAGGGCATGCAACAGTCTGTTGAGAACAGTATTACCTTGCAGTTCTGTGGTTCAAAAAAATCTCTGGCCTCCGGCGTTCCAATGGCCAGTGTCATTTTCCCCGCAGCATCCGTGGGCATTATCGTACTTCCCCTGATGATTTATCATCAGATTCAACTTTTTACCTGCACCCTTCTGGCAAGACATTATAGCCGACGGACAGAAATAGAGAAAAATGCTTCTTTCCATGTCTGACGTTTTATTTTTTGAAAATTGATAATTTTATAACTAAATTGTCAAAGACGTTTCTTTTCGTCACGAGACGGTCTTTGACCACCGTGTATCCGTCCTTCAGTGTCACCCCAGTTTTAGAACTGGGGCTTTCACAGAATGCTATCACATTCCTCGCTGATCGAAATGCAGGTTGCAGATCAGAAAGAGTCTCCGTCTGCACCAGATGGTTTTCCTCAGTCTCTTCTCTGCCAGTTCTTTCGTGTCAAACAGTTCAATGACATTCATGAACGTGCCGCAGAACTCCGTCTTCTTCTCCCACTCGGAAAGAAACGTCTGAACCGTATCGCGCGTATTCGGGAAGCCGGAGCGCTCTTTATTCATGTTCCAAAAAATGGCGGCACGTCTGTCTGCAATCAGCTTTATGGATGTTCCATGATGCATCAGACGATCCGATATTACCGGCACGTCACGCCAGATCTTTGCCGAGACCTGCCAAGCTTCGCCATCTGGCGTGATCCGGTAGAACGCTTTGTGTCTGCCTGGGCTTTCGCCAGAAAGGGCGGAACATCAACAGTCAAAATTCATCCATCCCTCAACAGTCTTTATAGATCGTTCCACACACTCGATGATGCTCTTTCTCACGTGGAAAACCAGTCTTCGCTCTACGCTGTAGATCATGTGTTTCGTCCTCAGTCCTGGTATGTCTGCGGGAAAGATGGGCGCCTGGCTGTTGACACCCTTTTCCCAATGGAAAAAATCATGCAGATTCCTGATCTGGTTCCAGCCATGGCCGGACAAACCATCCCACATTTGAATCAGAACCCACATCAGCACGACGTTACTGCTGATCAGGTCCGCAGAATCCGTAAACTCTATGAGCAGGATGAAGCGTTACGCCCCTGACAGACAAAAAGAGAAATGTTCTAGTATTTCGCCAAACTGTCACAAAACGTATGGGTATCCCTGTATAAATCGCTACTTCCCAAAGACTTTGTGGCTAAATTGTCATACCCGCCACATGTCATAATGTGACTGTCATCATCTAATTGATAGTGTGAACAAACCATGGTTTTCCTTGGCCAAACAAACCTGTCTGGCCGAGAAAGACCCAACAGACGATGCGCCTTACACGCCTCCTCTCGACCTCTGCGCTGATTGCATTCGGTACAATGCCGGCGCTTGCGGCTCCCGCTTCGGATGTTTCTGATACGAAACATCACAAAGCCAAGCCCAAAACGGAAATTGCTGCTCCATCCATGATGGGCAATACGGCTCCAACCGACGTACATGAAGAGCATGTGTCTGTCAGTGGCCATCACGCCTTCGACGGCGTCACCCGTCGTGCGGTCGGTGGCGGCCTGATGGAGAAGCAGGACAGCGCGAAGTCTGTCTCGGCCGTTTCCCGCGACTTCATTGAAAAGCAGGTGCCAGGCGCTGACCCGATGCAGCTGATTTCGCTGCTCCCGGGCGCAAACGTGTCGTCCGGTGACCCGGCAGGTCTGACGGGTAGCTCCATGAGCATGCGCGGTCTCGACCAGTCCCAGATCGGCTTCACACTTGAAGGCTTCCCGATCAACGATATCGGTAACTTCGCAGTCTATTCTCAGGAAATCGTGGACTCCGAAAACCTGCGCACAGTTCGCGTTGCCCAGGGTTCGGCTGACCTCGACAGCCCGCACATCAGCTCAACAGGCGGTGTGGTCGACATGTACATGATCGACCCGCAGATGAAAGCTGGCGGCCGTCTCGGCGTCAGCTATGGTTCCTACGATTACACCCGTGGCTTCCTGCGTCTCGACACAGGCAAGATTGGTAACACCAATCTGCGCGCCTACTTCTCCGGTTCTTATGCGACGGAAGGCGTCAACAACAGCGACGCGACAAACCGCAAGCTGCACGCCGAAACCAAGATCGTGAACGACTGGGGCGACGGCAACCGCGTCTCTCTCGCCATCGTTGGTAACCGCCTTTACAACTACCTGACTCCCAACGTGAACATGGCCTCCTGGGATGCCTATGGTCGCGGGATCAAGGATCGCTATGTTGCTCCGGGCAAGAATGCTGCTGGCCAGAACATTTCCAACACGGTCTGGAATTCGACCTATAATCCAAATGCTTCTGACCACGGTGCATCGTATTACAAGCTGCACCAGAACCCGTTCACCAATATTTATGCCAGCGCACCTTCTACCTTTAAGCTAGCAGATCACCTTGTCCTGACAGAAACACCATATTTCTGGTACGGCGACGGTAACGGCGGCAGTGCGTACTGGACGAATATGGACAAAATCAATTACGGAAGCACATCACTTAAAGGGACCCTTGAAGGAAAAGGCGGTGGCTACCGTCTTCTTTACAATCCCTCCAACACTCAGACCTATCGTCCTGGCGCTGTCACGAAGTTGACACTGACGACGGGAAACAACCGTCTTATGGTTGGTTACTGGTTTGAGTATGCCAAACAGCTTCAGTCAGGCCCATATTCGGGTGTCGGGCAAGACGGAAATCCATGGGATGTTTGGGGGGCTGCGGCAAACGTCGTACTCTCGAACGGTCAGACCTATATGTACCGTAACACCATTACCCAGACGCGCGTTCACACCATGTTCATAGGTGACACGCTGTCTCTGCTGAACAACAAACTGACGATCGATGCCGGTTTGAAATACTCCATCGTGATGCGCAGCGGCACTAACATGCTGCCGGATACGTCAACCGGGCGGAACACCAGCAAAACCTATTATGAACCCCTGCCAACCGTTGCGATCCGTTATCAGATCAATCCTGAGAACCAGATCTTCGTTTCCGGCGCGACCAACTTCCGTATGCCGACCAATTACTCACTTTACGATGCTGGCGCTTATTATGCTGGCTCCGGATATGCAACCCACGCCAACCTAAACCAAAATCCTGAAATTTCGATTTCGGAAGAAGTAGGCTACCGTTACACCGGTAAGACGATCATGGGATCGATCACCTACTTCCATTACGACTTTACAAACCGCCTGATGTCTTCCAGCCAGTGCGCAGACGAACGCTGTGACAACTATTTCACCACCAACGTCAACGCTGGCGGCCAGACGACCAACGGCGTCGATGCTGAAATCGGTACCCGCCCGATCTTCCGTTACTTCCGCCCATATGTATCTTTTGAATATGTTGATGCCCGCCTTGGCAGCAATCTTCAGGCTGGCAGCGGCTCCGGCATTGACTATCTGCGCACCAAGGGCAAGTTCGCTCCGGAAACGCCAAAGTTCCAGGTCGGCTTCAACCTTGACTACGACGACGGTCACCTCTTCGGGGGCTACAACCTGAAGTATGTGTCACGCCAGTACTCCACGTTCATGAACGACCAGTCCATTCCGGGCTATGTTCTGATGAACGCAAACATTGGCTACCGCTTCAGCAACCTCGGATTCCTTCAGGCTCCGAACGTTCGCATCAACTTCTCTAACCTGACAGACAAAGCCTATCTGGGCTTTGTTAAGGGTATCCAGACTAACGCAACACAGCAGACCGGTATCTTCGGCAAGACGGTTAGTGGCTCAACACCAACCTATGCTATCGCCGCTCCGTTCGCAGCAATCGCAAGCGTCAGCGCTGGCTTCTGATCTTTCAGAAAGCAGCGAGTTCCAATCCCCATGTCAGTTCTCTGGCATGGGGATTTTTTATAGACTACAAACAGCATATGCCCGCCGTTGACAGAACCCTTGTCCTGCACGGATATAAGATAAAACCCCGTCGTTACGACGTTAGAGGACTCTCATGGCCAGCAAAACTAAGTCCGCAGAAAAATCCGTAGTAGATATTTATCTGGAGCGGCTGCAGGATCACCTGTCCATTGAAACCAAAACAATTGAAACTGTTCTTTCCGAACTACCTAGTTGTGCGCGTTATGAAACCCTGTGCAACCAGATGCGGCAGGATCTCAGCATGCGACGTGCACACGCTGAAGACATTAGAATGCTATTGAGCCGACATGGGCACCCTGCTCCAGCAGCTCATGAAACGGTCTCTTCAATCCTGAACACGGTCTCCAGCCTTTTCCATGGCGGAGAAGATAACGACCTTATTAAGAGTATCCTCACAGATATCAGCTATCGATCCTATCAGATCGCTTCCTTGGATATTCTCATACTGCTGGCGGATCGCTTGGGCTTTACGAGTGACGTTGCAATGCTCAAGCGCCTGCATACGGAGGAAAACGTATCCATTGATCTCCTTCGTACAAATTTACCTAATACGTTCGCAGAATACCTCCAAAAATCTTTATGAAATTAAAATACTTATAGGAAAGTAATTAACCAGACATTCAGGAATAAGTGGTTTTTCAAAAATAATTTAATCTGAATTTTTATGTTTCTTTTTCGAAGAAAAAACTTCAAATGTCTTACTGCGGTTCACTGAACACATCTCTCGTACATTTATCTGGCACAATAGTCCCCTTATAAAGACAGCTCTCCTGCCGCATTGGGAGTTTCCTTAGAGTTTTTTTGCTATGTCCAAAGATGAGCGTTCATCGGAGTTGCCCGCTCGCATTATTCCACTTGCTACACTTCCCGCCCCTTCACGCGGCTTTGAACCTATTGTGCAGCACGTCCCTGCCTCCTGGCTTCACGAGCAAGACCTCCTTACACAATGCTTTGCGCAAAAGAGAGCACTCTTCCTCCTCACTCGTCGGAATGGCGGAATTCTCTATTTGAGTGCTGGCCATCTTTCAGCTGCACCTAAAGATGACGCTGTTCAAACAGACCTTCTTTCCCTTCCGGAAAATGTATTTCTGGCCCTTTCTGTCCGAAAAGAAGCACTACTCACTCAGCTTCCGGTTTTATCCGGCCTGCCTCCCGTCACAATTCAGACGCGATCTGGCCCAGGCCATTTACTGTTTATGACCTGTGATCTTATCGCTCAGGATATGTTGATTTCCTCCTCGCCACAGACTCAAACACGCATCCGTCAACACTTAACGAATCTGCTTCTCACCACAGTTCTGGACGCGCTTGATCTTGACCTTTCAACAGAAGGACGTCGGCGCCATCGCCAAAAGCATGTCCGTGCTTATATCGAATCCCGCTTGCATGAAGCTGATCTGACACCGCAGCTTATCGCACAAGCTTATGGTATCTCGACCAGGGCACTTTATCTTCTGTTCGATGGAGAACCGGGAGCCGTTTCTGGATGGATTTTGAACAGACGCCTTGAGCGTATTTACGAAGACCTTCAGTCCCTGGATTTCGCTTCAATGGCTATCGCTGAGATTGCTCTCAAACATGGCTTCAGAAACGCCGCGCATTTTTCGAGGCGTTTCCGTCAAAAATTTGGCTTATCTCCCAGAGAAGCACGACCAAAACGACTTACTGGGTAAGGCTGAAGTCAGGCATAACCCGTCTTGTCCATATTTTGAATAAGACGGGTTGTGGATTGTCCATTCACAAGATCGACCAGAGCCACACGGCCCCCGCATGATTTTACGAAATCACCGCCAACGACCTGATCTTCGGTATAATCTGATCCCTTAACCAGAACGTCTGGTTTGATTGCCCGAATAGCTTCCAATGGTGTCTCTTCATCAAACAGAATAACAAGATCTACGGCACGTAACGCACCAATAACCGTAGCTCGTGCCTCTTCTTTTTGAATGGGTCGACTTGCCCCCTTCAAAGCGGCAACCGACCGATCCGTATTCAGAGCAACGATCAGTTTGTCTCCATGACGCGCTGCTGCTTGCAACAAAGAAATATGGCCCGGATGAACGAGATCAAAACATCCATTTGTAAAGACAACCCGGGCCCCATGCCGCCGCCAATTTTCCGCGATACGCGTTGCTTCCTGCACGGTAACCAATGCCCCATTCTCTGGAATTTCCTGTCCCAGCTCGCGCGAAAGCTCTTCTTTCGAAACTGTTGCTGTTCCAAGTTTTCCTACCGAAAGAGAGGCTGCTGCCGTTGCTATGACCACAGCCGTTTCCAGGTCCTCCCCAGCGGAAAGAACAGATGCGACCGTCGCAACGACCGTATCACCAGCTCCAGACACATCGAACACTTCTGATTTCCGCGCGGCCACATGCTGATACGTTCCATCACGACGCCACAGGGTCATGCCATCTTCCGACCGGGTAATCAGAACATCCCCACCAAACTGACCTGACAAAGCCTTTGCAACAGTCAGAACCTCTGCATCTGTCCGCGCAGACTGTCCCGTCGCCTGTTCGGCCTCAAGCCTGTTAGGCGTAACCAAAGTTGCGCCAGCATAAGCTTCCAGCGTGCGCCGCTTGGGATCAACAAGAACGGGAATCCCTTTTTCTCGTCCGGCCGCAATAACAGCTTTCAGAACAGCGTCATCAAGAACGCCTTTTGCGTAATCTGAACAGACCACAACGTCCGTATCTTCTATGGCTTTTTTGGCAGCCTGAATCAGACGCTGGCGAACATCTTCGTTCAGAGGAACGACTTTTTCCACGTCGATGCGAACAATCTGTTGTAAGCCACTGACAACCCGCGTTTTTGTAATTGTTGTCCAACCAGGCGATGAAATAATTCCCTCCTGATGAACAGACGGCCATTCATCCAGAGCATTTTTAAGCTGTTCCGCAGCCTCATCATGACCAACAAGACCAATCAGTCTGACTTCTACGCCCAGAGCAGCCGCATTGACTGCCACGTTGGCAGCGCCACCGGGGACACGTCGGATTCCATCATTCAGAAGAACCGGCACAGGCGCTTCCGGAGAAATCCGACTGACACTTCCTGAGACATATTGGTCCAGAAGAAGGTCTCCAATGACCGTAATGCGGCCGAAGCGGAAATCGTCGATCAAGGCCTATCTCTCCAGAACATGGAATGGTTCGAGCCCAGCAGTCTCACAGTGCCTTACAAAAGAAAAGAGCGGAGGATTCATCCCCCGCCCCTATTTTATTGCTCTCTATTATCCAGCCAGATGATCAGGCTGCCGCTGAACCAGCAAGAAGACCTGCCAGAAGACGCGCAAACCCAGTTGGATCAGGAAGAGGCTCACCTTCCTGAACACGTGCCAGATCTAGCAGAACGCGCGCCAGGTCCTTGATGCTCTCGCCTTTCGACACCCGCTCAGAAAGAGCTTTGATCAACGGATGCCTTGGATTGATTTCCAAAATAGGCGGAGCTTCTGGAAGAGACTGACCCGATCGACGCATCAGACGCTGCATAGCCAGATCCGGACCTCCCTCAGACGTAATGACGACAGCACTGTCCGTCAGGCGTACTGTTCCACGCACATCCTTGACGGTATCGCCCAATGCTTCCTTGAGAGCAGGAACCAGCTTTTCCAGATCGGCAGGTTCGATGGTTTCATCCGTATCTGTCTGGAATTTTTCCAGATCACCATGCGAATACACGACAGATCGCAGGATCTTATCATTGTAAGAATGGAGGCGTTCCGGCCAGAATCCGTCAACAGGATCTGACAAAAGAAGAACCTCCAGGCCCCGAGCCCGGAATCCTTCAAGCTGTGCAGAAGCCTTCAACGCATCAAGATTATCACCCGTCAGGAAGTAAATGACCTCCTGACCATCCTTCATACGCGCGATATAGTCATCAAGCGTGGTCAGATCATCACTCTGAGTCGTGTGGAAACGAGCGAAACCAGCGATTTCCTGACGGTGCTCGCTGTCTTCCCACAGACCTTCCTTGATAACTGCGCCGAAGTTCTCCCAGAATGCCGTGAAAGCATCATCAGCTGTCTTCGCGCGGTTCTTGATTTCAGTAAGAACACGCTTGGTAACAGCCTTGCGAATACGGGCAAGAACAGGAGTTGCCTGAAGCATCTCACGAGAGACATTCAGCGGCAGATCTTCCGTATCTACGACGCCCTGAACGAAGCGCATCCAGCTTGGGAGAAGGTCGGCTTCATCTGTAATGAACATACGGCGGACATGAAGGTGAATCCGACTTTCCCGCGACTGCTCCATGAAATCAAATGGTCGGGCACTCGGCAGAAACAGCAGAGCCGTAAACTCCGTTGTGCCTTCAGCATGCCAGTGCATGGTCGCATACGGCTCGTCAAAAGCACGAGCAATGTGACGATAGAATTCCGTATACTGCTCAGGCGTAATTTCTGACTTTGGTTTACGCCACAGGGCTGTGCCCTCATTGGCAGCTTTATCTTCCGTCGTGCCGTCTTCCTTGGTTTCCCTCAGAGTAATAGGCCAGGAGATATGGTCAGCCCATTTGCGGATAATCGACCTTAGACGCCAACTGTCCAGAAACTCATCAGCATCGTCCTTCATATGAAGAACGATATCTGTGCCCGGCGCAGAACGGGTTGAAGGCGTCAGGGTAAAAGAGCCCTTCCCGTCCGAAGACCACGTCCATGCTTCATCAGAACCGGCCTTGCGGGATGTGACATCAACACTGTCTGCAACCATGAATGCGGCATAGAACCCTACGCCGAACTGCCCAATCAGGCTTGGGCGGTCTTCTGCCTTTGCTGAACTCAGCTTTTCGCCAAAAGCACGGGTTCCGGACCGGGCGATCGTCCCCAGATTTTGAGCAAGCTCATCATGGGTCATGCCGACGCCATCGTCAGAAATGACTAGCTCTTTCCTGTCCTTTTCTGGCGTAATGCGGATACCCGCATTTTCCGGCAGAGCAAGAGCTGAGTCTGTCAGAGCTTCAAAACGACGCTTGTCGGTTGCATCCGCAGCATTGGCGACGAGTTCGCGGAGAAAGATCTCACGATCCGAGTAAAGGGCATGAACAACGAGATCGAGCAGACGTCCGACCTCGGCACTGAATTCATGCTTTTCAGCCTGACCCTGGGTTGCATTCATGGTTACAAATCTCCTTTCAGGAAAGTAATCTTGATATGCGACGTCAGGTCGAGTTTTTCAACGCTCCTTAAAGATAACTTGCAAGGGTCATCCCCTTCATGTCTGCAATGATGGAATAAGACGCCTGTAACTGATTGTTGGTATCATTAATCTGAACTGAAACCTGTGCGAGATCAGCGTCTTTTGTTGTTCCCAACTGCGTCGTCAGCGCGGATTTCATCTGCTCAAGCATAGCACTCTGGGTGGTCAGACTGTTCTGCTGAATACCAAGCGTTCCACTTATATCCGATAGCCCATCTATCGCTGCTGTATTTGTATTCTGAAGGCCTTGAATAAGCTGTGTATAATTGGCTCCCTCAGAATCCACTGACCCAAGCGCTGCGACAACCATCAGGTTTCGCATCAAATCCCGAATAGGCGAACCTGTGGAACTTCCAGAAGACGCGTTTCCCTGCGTTGCAACTATTCCTGCCGTCGCTATCTCATTTTTTCCCGTCACAATCTGCAAATTCTGTGCTGATGCTGTTGTAGGGTCTGTCGAAAGCGATGAGGAAAATGGCTGATTGTCAGCAGTGTTACCCGCCAATGCCAAGGTTGATGACAGAACTGAGGACGCATCTCCTGTTCCCAGTTGGTTCACTGCCTGAGAAATGGATGACGCCAGATCAGAGTTTCCCGGATCACCGCTCACCGGTGCTTCTGAAGACTCTAAACCGGAGAATATATAGCTGTCTCCCTGCTGGGTATTAAGCAGATTACCAAGAGACGTAAGAGCTGTTTTAGCCTGCTGAGCGGCAGTGCCTATTGTGCTTGAGGACATACTCCCGGCGAGGGTGGACAGTGTTTCGTTCAGATCACTGGCAATGGTCGAAATCTGGCTCAGAACAGACTGCGTTGTGGTTAGCCTGTTCTGAACAGTCGTAATATTACCACTCCATGCACTGATCTGAGTGATAGCAGGCTGAAGCGCCAAAGCCTGTGCCCGCGAATTTCCAAGCCCTGCATAACTGTCTGACAATACACCTGTAGAAGCCTGTGCCTGCAAACCATCCTTTTTCTGAGACAGTGACGTCAGATTCAACGTCTGCTGAAGAGAAACGCCGCCATACCCAAAAGAAGTCACTGTTCCTGTCATTTTCAGCTTCCAACCGCGTTCAGAAGTGCCGTAAACATACTTTGCACAGAGGAAATAACTTTCGCATTTGCAGAATAGGCATTCTGTAGCGTCACGATATTGGCCATTTCTGTATCTACAGAAACGCCGGATGTTCCAGAGAGACTTGAAGACAAGCTGCTCTGTGTTGTCTGAGCAAGAGAAAGGTTACTGCTGGCTGTATTGGCCGTTGCCGCTTGGTTAGCAGTCAACGATGTCGCAAGCCCGATGAGACTTTGAGAACCACTGTACCCCGTGGATAACTGACCCGTCACTCCAAGGCCGGTACTCGGTGCTTCCGTCTGGCTACTCCCATCTGACTGGGTTGTACCAAATGCATACGACAAAACGTTCTGGACAACACTCGTACTACCAGAAACAAGCAGGGACGGATCATCCTGATAGGCTTGAGAAACCTGGATATCCTGTGCAAACCCTGCACTTCCTGCCGGGGTTATCTCTGTTTGGGATGCTCCAGGAACAGTGCCATTGGAGGTAGTAAACAATGTCATTCCCTGCGCGCTGAAACGACTGGCCGCCGTATAAGCCAGGGAATCAAGTTGAGCCTGCATTGTCGGAAGCGTTGTATCACGCAGAGTGATATTACCCCCCAAGGTTCCCCCTGTCAGATGTCCGGTAATATCTTTTCCGTTCAATGTAATAGCCGGAATGGAATTAACGTCTGAAGTTCCTGGATAGCTCATACTGGTCGAAATCTGAGCTTTTGAGGTCGTCAGAGGCCATGTGCTGGATACAGCATTGGTCGCTCCTGATGTCGTATTATGCGTTGGCAATGTCAGCCCGTCTGATGTCGTAATAGACATGTCGCCGTTGGCTGATACTTTCCATGAAACGCTCAAATCACTGGAAAGCGAAGATAATGCCGTGAACCGTTGGTTTTCCAGATCAGCTGTATCAAGACCCTGACTTTTCAACGTCATGATTTTTGTTGAAAGATTTCCGATCGTTGTCAGGTTGGTGTTGATATCTGACACAGATGAAACAACAGCATCCTGTGCATTTTGACGCTGAGTCTGCGTCGCTTCTGCCAGGGAATTAAGCGATTGGGCAAAACTACTGGCAGCAGCAAGAACTGTACTTTGGGCTGTCGAACTGGAGGACGTTGCCGTTAGGGAGGTCAATGCTGATTGAAGATTTCCCAGTTGGTCTGAAAGCGTGCCACTACTGCCCGACGTAGCAGATGTAGACCCCTGAAGAGCGATGATGGCTGAAAGGGAATTGCTGGTCGTTGTATATTCTGCCACGTCAGCATTCTGTGAATACAGGGCGGCCTGAATATTCGTATTCGTCGCCAGAGTCGTCGTTGCCCGGCGAACACCACCCCCTGTTCCATCATTGACAACAGACTGAACGTTGGCGACTTCCTTGATATAGCCACCTGTGGATGCATTAGCGACATTCTGGGAGGCCGTGGACATTCCATACTGCACAGCCTGCAGGCCAGATGCAGCAATAGAAAGTGAATCCGTCAAACCCATGATTCAGATCTTCCTTCCATGCAGCCTTACTGGATCATCGCCAGAGTGGTCTGAAGAAGCTGGTTGGCTGTGGTGACAATCTTTGTATTAGCGCCATAGGCCTGCTGGGCTACGATCAGTTTGGTCAGATCGCTGGTGAGATCTGTCGTGGAGCTTTCGGTAGAACTGGTGCTCAGTGTGCCTGCGCCATTTGTATTAACGGCATTGACAACCGGTGCCCCTGAAGATGCTGTAGCGGTATAGGCCTGTCCGTTCTGGGCCGAGAGACCATTCGGGTCTGCGAACGTGGTCAGTGGAATCTTGGCCAGCAGTTGAGACAGACCATTATCAAACGTCGCCATGACCGAGCCATCTGTCTGCATCGAAAGACCGGTAAATGTTCCGCTTGTTACACTGTTCGTCGTCATGGTCGGATTTGTGCTGTAGCTTCCGCCGTCCGTCGAAAGGCTAACTCCTGAACTGCTTCCAATGGTTCCAAGACTGACCGTCATGTCTTGAGGCGACCCTGTGTAAGAAAATGTCGCTGCAGATCCTGTTGACTGGGCGGCTCCGTTTACGGAGGCCAGTGTGCCGTCACTATTGAATGTTACGGTCGCCGAGTTGCTGGCATCCGCCGAATTACTGACAGTCCATGTCAGAGGGTCTGAACTGGATTGCGCCCAGTTCAGGCTAACAGTCTGGGCATTTCCCTGACTGTCATAGGCCGTTGCTGTTGAGGTGTTGCTTTGGCCTGTTCCTGTCGTGCTGCCGATAGCCGCAGAAAGCGACATCGTCGTACTTTTCGTGGGCTGGAATGCAACCGAGTCCGGGATATGGATCGGAGCCAGCGTGCTGCCCAACGCACCTGTCGACCCCACCTGATAACCCTCAAGGTAATAGCCGGATGTGTTGACCAGATAGCCTTGATTATTCTTGGAAAAATCACCGTTCCGGGTATAAAATTGCTGGCTGTTAAATGTAGGGGCCGTACTAGAGCCCGTACTCCCCGTTGGCTGCACAACATTGAAAAATCCGTTCCCGGAAATCGCAAGAGAGAGCGTATTGGTCGAGGAAACAACCATACCCTGCGTATCTGTATGCTGCCGGGTTGTTGCGGTGACGCTGTCGCTGAGAGACTGCCCGTCACTCGCCAGGTCATTACTCGTCACATAATCCGCAAAACTTGTCGTGGTGGCCTTGTAACCCGTCGTCTGGCTGTTTGCGATGTTGTTGGAAAGATCGCTGAACGCATGAGACTGGGCGTTGAGGCCACTGACAGCTGTGTTGAGAGAATTGATGATCGACATGGCGGACTCCGACAGAACTGAGGCTTCGGGCCACGCGCCCGATTGGTATCTGGTCTGACAGTTCCACAGGAAGCGTTAATGAAACCCTTACATGCTGGCTTTTTCCCAGAAGGCTTGGCCCTTTCCCTTGCTGATACTCTTCGAGAGCTCCACCAAACAAAGCATGATGACCTACTGGCTCTTTGGGCTGGAACAAGGCAATATATGAAGACATGCCAGTGCCATCCGATGACTCCTCGAAGCCCAGAATCCCTGACGATTCTCCCGTAAAACCTGCAAGATTTGTGCAGGGCAGCATCATGCGCCACGTCATCACGATGGCTGGGACAGGCGCTATCGGTCTGATGGCTGTTTTTGCGGTCGATCTTCTCAATTATTTCTACATTTCCCATCTGCACGACCCTGCCCTGACGGCAGCCATCGCCTTTGCGACGTCTCTGAGTTACGTGCAAATCTCGGTCTCAATTGGCATGACCATTGGTCTAGGGGCCTGCATCGGGCGTCTAATTGGTGCCCGACAGCACGCTGAAGCCCGGCGACTGGCTTCAGCCTTTATTGCCGTCATGGTCGCCATTGCAGCTGTTCTCGGTCTTCTGACGGCGATTTTTGCAACGCCGCTTCTTCAGCTTCTTGGCGCACGGGGAACTGCTCTTCAAAGCGCCGCCACATTTCTTCACGTTGTTTCCCCGGCTTTGCCTCTGGTCTGTCTGGGAATGGCACTTTCCGCACTTCTTCGCGCGGTTGGCGATGCGAAGCGTTCAATGCGCATTACCCTCACCGGCGCGCTGGTTTCCGCCATTCTCGACCCTCTGATGATCTTTGTACTGCACCTTGGCCTGGAAGGTGCAGCGATCAGCACCATCCTGTCCCGGTGCGCCATTACGGCCAGCGGTTTCCTGAATCTTCGGGGGCACGCCATGCTTGAGTGGCCAAAGCGCGACGCTTTTGCCCCGGCTCTGCAGAAAATCGGCGGCATTGCCGTTCCTGCTATTGCGACAAATCTGGCTACCCCTACAGGAGCACTGTTCGTCACCCATGCGATGGCGCAGTTCGGGTTAAACGCTGTCTCCGGCCAGGCGACTATCGACAGGATTGTCCCTGTCGCTTTTTCTCTTGTTTTTGCTCTGACCGGATCTGTAGGGCCAATCATGGCGCAGAATCTGGGCGCAAGACAGTTCGACCGCGTACGCGAAGCCCTGATGGCAGCCCTTAAACTCACCGCCCTGTGCGTCGGAACGACCTGGTTCGTTCTTGCCGCCGGGCACAATATCATCCTGCATATGTTCAACGTGCAGGGCATTGGCGCAGAAATTGTTCGGTTATTCTGCTGTTGGCTGGTGCTCAGCTATATGTTCGTTGGGCTGCTCTTTGTTGCGAATACAGCCTTCAATAACCTTGGCCATCCCTTTTACTCGACAGGCTTCAACTGGGGACGAGCAACTCTTGGCACCATCCCCTTCGTGTGGCTGGGGTCAGGCTATGGCCCTATCGGCATTCTGGTAGGACAGTCTCTTGGTGTCGTAATTTTCGGAACATTGGCTGTTCTGACCGCATTCCGCGTCATTGGCCGTTTGGGGCATAACCCTGCAACACACTGACATACGGAGGCACTCGGCCTCCGTATTCATACACTGTCAGGGTGCAGGATTGGAATGCACCTGATGGATCTGGTTGATCTTCGCTTCCAGTTCCGGCGTGATCTCAAGATCAACAGAACCAAGAATGGTCTTCAACTGCTCTGTACTTGTCGCACCAATAATATTGGACGTTACAAACGGGCGCGATGTTACAAAAGCAATGGCTAACTGGACAGGATCCAGCCCTTCTGCCTGCGCCAGTGCATGGTAGGCCTCAATTGCAACATCTACCCCAGGCTTCTCATAACGCTGTCCACGATTGAACAGCGTCGTACGCGCTCCAGCCGGCCGAGCCCCGTTGAGGTATTTTCCGGTCAGATACCCCTGAGTCAGTGGAGAGTAAGCCAGAAGTCCCACATTTTCCCGCAGGCACATTTCTGCAAGACCGATCTCGAAGGTCCGATTAATCAGATTGTAGGCGTTCTGAATGGAAGCAACGCGCGGGAGCCCGGTTTTTGAGGCAGCCAAAAACTGCGACACCCCCCAAGCCGTCTCATTGGACAGCCCAACGTGCCGGATTTTACCCTCTGCAACCAGATCTGCCAGAGCGCCAAGGGTCTCATCAACAGGCACTTCATCAGCATCTGGAAGGTCACGAAATGTCGTCCCGCCTTCCCCGAACAGGCCTACTTTCCGGTCAGGCCAGTGAAGCTGGTAAAGATCCAGATAGTCTGTTCCCAGCCGACCCAAAGAGCCTTCAATGGCATAACGGATCTGAGCAGGCGTCAGCCGCGCTTCTTCCCCACCAGGCCGGAACCAAGGCGAAGAGCTGCGGCCGACAACCTTACTGGCAAGAATTATCTTGTCTCGTCCCCCGCGAGCTTTCAGCCAACTTCCGACAATGGTTTCCGTCGCACCATAGGTCTCGGCGCGCGGCGGAATAGAATACAGTTCGGCGGTATCGATAAAATTGATACCGCTCTCAAGCGCCATATCGAGTTGGGCATGACCTTCAGCTTCAGTGTTTTGCTGTCCAAAGGTCATCGTCCCAAGGCAGATTTCACTGACTTTAATGCCAGTGCGTCCAAGTTCACGCTGTTTCATGTAGGAGCCTGATAAAAATATACAGAAGGATGAAGTGCGATGTTTAGCACAGCCAGACCAGTGACTCATCCTTGAGAAACTCTTGATTACCGTGACAAGAGCTCGTCATCTGATCGTACTATTTCTGTTCGAAAACCCTTTGGTAAAAATTCAGCTCTCTTACCAGAGCATCTTCAACAGCATTGCGATCCCGAAATCCATGCCCTTCCTCTGGATAAACATGCAATTCTGACTGTTCGAGTTTTGTGCTCATTGCCTCAGCCTGTGATAGAGGCACAACCTTATCTGCCCCTCCATGCAGGAACAGGACCGGAACATTGATTTTGGCAGCATGCGTTATGGGAGAACGTTCGAGGTACACAGCCTCGTCTTCTGGATAGCGCCCAATCAGACCATCCAGATACCGAGCTTCAAACTTATGCGTTTCTTCAGCCAGCGCCCGAAGATCCGTCACGCCGTAAAGCGACGCTCCGGCAGCGAACAGGTCTGAATGAGCCAGCGCAGCCAGAACAGTCAGGCCACCAGCACTACTGCCCCGGATGACACATCTGTCGGGATCCACCAGCTTACGCTCAATCACCGCCCGCACACCAGCCAGACAGTCTTCCACGTCCGCAATGCCCCACTGCAAATCCAGAGCCTGCCGGTATTGACGCCCGAACCCTGTTGAGCCTCGGTAATTCACATCAAGAACGGCAAAACCGCGCGATGTCCACCATTGAATCTTGAAGGCAAAAGACGGATTGGCTCGTCCCGTCGGACCACCATGGGCCATTACGACCAACGGAGGTTTTTCGTCTTCCGCAAGACTGAACGAACTACTCGCCGGTGGATAGAAAAGAGCATGAGCTTCCTTACCGTCTGCCGTCGGGAAGGAAAGTGGCTCAGGTTTAGACAGATCGTCCTGCGTAACACCGTCGGGAAAAGAAATGCTTGAACGAAAATATTCACAAGCACCCCTCATATCGCCAACGGCAAGAGCAGGAGCGGCATCTTCCGCAGCATTGATCCAGGCGAAATCACCATTCGTCAGTGGCTCCGGGACATTAACCGGAGCCCCCATCGAAACATCGCGCCACTGGCCTTCTGAGAAATACAGAACACAATTCCGGCCCTGACGAATCCCCAGCGCCAGGAGTTCTCCATGTGCGAGCGGCAAAAGCGTTCTTTGGCCAAAGACCCAATGTGGAAGACCGATTTCTGCATCTACCGGAGGCAGAAAACAGCCCGTCCAACTGTCCCCCTCACGAATGAACCGGAGAGGCGACCAGCGTCCACAGGCATCGGATGTTGCATAAAGTGTTCCATCCTCCGCCCATCTTGGTTCGATAATGCTGCATTTCTCGTCTCCACTCAGATCCGTCGCCAGGCCTAGCGTCAAACTGCTTCGATCCAGAGACGCCACATTCAGCGTTGTCACCGTCCAGGGCATTTCCGGATTCTGCCATGAAAACCATGCCAGAAAAGCACCGTCAGGAGAGGGACGCGGTGCAGCATAGAAGTCTGCTCCTTCTGCAAACACTCTCTCCGTTCCCGTCAGATCAACATGGACAAGCGCGGCGACAGGTATTCCGATGCCATGCGTCTCCCGAACACAGAAAACGCCGTTTTCCCCCGGATCCCATGTCAGATCGGCATAGCGCCGTTCTGGCACGCATTGCCCATAAAGCACCCGCAAACAGCCCGCTCCATTACTGACCCAAAGGCCACCTGTTTTCCGATCACTAAAGACCACTTCTGGTTTGCCGTTGTTCAGACGAACATCCCACGCACCACCGCCATATTCATGAACACGGGTGCCAACACTCCGCTCAGAAGGCGTCAGGTCCACCAGAATGCCATCAGGTCTGCGACCCACAATGACCGATCGTCCCTGTTCTTCAGGCCGGGTCTCCAGCCAGAAAATCCAGTCCCCCGCAGTTTTCAGTTCAGCGAATGACAGCGTCCGTCCGGCAACAAGGTCGGGGCCGACCCAGGAAGGCCAGTTTCCAGCAGCGGGGGAGTGGCAAAGCTCAGTCATTTTTCATCCTGTGTCTGATGTCCTAGTATCGTAACCGGCGGCTTTGTCTTCTGCCATCTTCTCTACGGGATCACGACACTGTTTCACCTCACGCAATTTCTCGATCATCTGCTCCAGCAATATGGTTATGGCGTCATTGGCGTGACGGTCATGCTGGAAAGCATGGGTTTGCCGCTTCCCGCAGAGAGTATCATCATCGCAGCCTCCCTGTATGCAGGCAGCACGCACCACCTTCATATCGAGTGGATCGCATTGGCTGCGGTCACCGGTGCCATTATGGGGGATAATTTCGGATATCTGCTGGGCCATCATTTTGGTTACAGCATTCTGAAAAAGCACGGCAAAAAAGTCGGCTTGACGGAAGAGCGTCTCATGCTGGGACGATATCTTTTCCGCAAACATGGCGGCATTGTTGTTTTCCTTGGACGCTTCGTTGCCATCCTACGGGTTTTCGTTGCCCTTCTGGCCGGAGCAAACCGAATGCCCTGGCATTCGTTTCTCTTTTTCAATGCCTTAGGTGGACTGTTCTGGGCTGGCGGCTATGCCTTCATCACTTACGAGTTGGGAAAGCAGATTGAAAAGATCACCGGACCGGTTGGCATCGGGCTCGCGGCCATCGGAGTCTGCTGTTTGATTGGAGCATTTCTCTTTCTCAAGAAGAACGAAAAACGCCTAACGGATGAAGCCATGAAGCAGGCTGAAGAAGAGGAAAAGCATTCACATTCGAATGCGAAAGACAAAGGAAAACACGAATGACACGCTCCCCTCACGCTGCCTGGTCTCTTGACACGCTGGAGCGTCTGGATGGCCGGACCGCTCTCATTACCGGCTCAACAGGGGGGCTTGGATTTGAAGTGGCCTGTGGTCTGGCACAACGGGGGGCCTTCATTATTCTGAGTGGGCGCAACCTTGAGAAAGGTCGTGCTGCTCTGAACCGTCTGTATGAGCGAGTGCCCAGCGTTCAGGGACGCTTCGAAGTTCTGGATCTTGCTTCCCTTGCTTCTGTCGCCAAATTTGCAACGGCTTTACGAGACAGGGGTCAACCGATCCATCTGCTGGCCAACAATGCAGGTATTATGGCCCCCGCATCCCGACTGACAACAAAAGACGGGTTCGAACTGCAATTTGGCACAAACCATCTTGGTCATTTCGCTTTAACAGGCCGGTTATTGCCCCTGCTGGCTGCTGGCAATGCTACTGTCATGACCGTAGCCTCCCTCGCCGCCCTCAAGGGAGAACTACCGTTTGGGGATCTGAACGCACGCCACCAATACAGCCCCATGGCGCGCTACAGACAAAGCAAACTATCCAACCTTCTCTTCGCTGCTGAGCTGAACCGCCGGGCTCATAAGGCTCCATGGCCTATTCACTCACGGGCAGCCCATCCGGGCTGGGCCGCCAGCAATATCGTTGCCAATAATGGTGCACTGGATACAGCAGGCAATCCACTTAGCCGTTGGGGACGTCGCATTGCCCGCAATTTTGCGGGACCTGTATTTCACGCTCTGGGGCAAACGGTAGAGGAAGGAGCCTGGCCGCTTCTTTATGCTTTAGCATCGCCAGAAGCCCTGGATGGAGAATATTATGGTCCACAGGGAAAAGGCGAACGCACAGGCATACCAGGAGAGGCAATCTGGCCAGAACTGGCTCAGGATCATCAACTGGCCGCACGGCTTTGGTCAGTGTCTGAAGAGATGACAGGCGTCAAATATGGTCTCATGTGAGACCATATTCTGACTTTCAATCCCCATAGCCATCCGGATGGGCCTTGCGCCATCGAAAGGCAGTCTCAACGATTTGGTCCAGCGTTCCGAATTTCGGCTTCCACCCAGTTTCTTTCTGAAGTGTGGTGGAATCAGCAATCAATACTGCCGGATCGCCCTGCCTGCGTGGAGCAACTTCCCAAGGAACTTTCCGACCACTGACCCGCTCAATGCTCTGAATGACTTCAAAATTGGAATACCCGCGACCATCACCAATATTGTAGGTAACGCTCCGTGTCTCAATCTGCTCAAGCGCAAGGATATGAGCATCAGCCAGA
Organism: Gluconobacter japonicus; assembly: GCF_002723975.1. Classification (GTDB taxonomy): domain Bacteria; phylum Pseudomonadota; class Alphaproteobacteria; order Acetobacterales; family Acetobacteraceae; genus Gluconobacter; species Gluconobacter japonicus. The sequence goes on along the minus strand of NZ_BEWO01000006.1, from coordinate 119,317 downwards.
TCCGTTACATGAATATAATCCCGCACGCATGACCCATCTGAAGTGGGATAATCTGTTCCAAACAGCTTAAGGGGAGGGCGACGCCCAAGAACGGCATCAATTGTCAAAGGAATGAGATGCGTCTCAGGCCGATGATCTTCACCGGCTCGACCCTCTGCATCTGCTCCGGCAGCATTGAAGTAGCGAAGGCATGCACTTCGCAAACCATAAATAGAGTCTGCCCAATGCAGAACACGCTCAATCAGAAACTTGCTCTCTCCATAGGGGGATCCAGGCTCAATGAGAGCAGCCTCGGGAATCGGTTCAGAGCGTTCAGGTCCACCAAACAAAGCTGACGTAGATGAAAAAACAAGTTTTTTGACGCCTGCTTCCGTACAAGCCTGAATCAAATTCAGGCCGGTCAAATAGTTCTGTCGCAAATAATGAAACGGCGCTCTTACGCTTTCTCCTACCAGAGACAGGGCTGCAAAATGCAGAACGCCATCCCATTTATGCTGAGCAACAACGGAACGGGTCGCATCATAGTCCATCAAATCAATCTGATGAAACGGAACACTTTGTGGAATGGCTTCCCGATGCCCTGTGCTAAGATTATCAAGGACAACGACCTCATGCCCAGCGTCCAGAAGTGCCAGAACGACATGACTGCCAACAAATCCCGCACCACCGGTAACAAGATAACGCATGAGCTAAGCCAACCTCTTCCTGCCCCCTGAATTTCAGGCCGTATATGCCTCAAATTGTTTTCGACTTCGAGAACGGATTTACAGGGTAGGAAAGCTGTTTTTTTGTCCTGTAGTCAGTCTCGTGAACTGTATTCGGCCATTCTCCGATTTCTATCACAAGCCTAAGGGCCTGTTTTAGGACATCTGTGGAATGTGGTTTATTTTTTGGATGTGACTACCTGAGCAAAAGATTAGTCCGAAAGATGCCAGTATCCACATGATCCTGGACAAGATCCGTAAGCGCTGTATCTGGATTTCGTCGTCGAGATCACCCACCACTGTAATTCTGGATGGTCTGACTGTATGTTCCCCACTAACGCCAACTTATACTCTATGACGCATCGCACGTTGATGCGTCATAGGCCACACTTCTCGTTGTCATGAGGGTCAGTCTCATGTGCAAGAAGCCCACCCTTGTTTTTACAAACAGGCTTTTCTTTCGTTTATAGGGCAAAATCATAATTTTCGACCCTCTATCGATACTCAAACAAACGTCCAAAGCAGTCCTGGAACACGATATGAAATCTCCTCTCTAACTGAAAGAGGAACGGAAGCAAGAACTCGCAGAAACTCTTCTGCAGTTGGTGCAACTGCAGCGCTTACGAGCCACACGAGAATATCGTGAGAAGTTGTCTCTTTCCCGGGAACAAAAGAAAGCGGAGCACGATTAGAACCGTAGAAAATATTCTCAACAGGAAGCAGCGTGAATTTCTCCCATCCGCCTACTTCACGACGTTCTGCCGCGACCTGCTCAATACCCTGCGGTTGATTTTCAGTCGGGTTAGGAATGAAAACAAGATGTAGATTAGTGACAGGGTTATAAGCAGCGTATTGCCCTTCTCCAAAGGACCGAAGACTATAGACGAGTTCGCTTGCAAGACGATCATCTCGCTGCATGCGAATAAGACGATGAGTTCCGGGTTGTCCATCTTCCTCGTAAAAGAATGTCACAGCATTTGGCGTATCGTCGTGGACGGCCGCATAAACCGGAATCAGATGACTTTGTTCAGCAATCTCTGCCGTTGTGTGCATGATACGGTTTTCATGAGGGAGAAGGTAGAGACTGGTATCAAAAGCTGACTTCACCTGAAAAACCGTTGCTGCTCCATCTCCGCGAGGAGAGAACATGTTTCCGCCTTCGACCTTGTACCAGGTATCCCGTAGCGTCGAGATGGCACGGTCAAGCATTACACGGTAAATATCTCGCAATATACGGTGAGTTTGACCGATGAAGCGCAACGGCTCGTAGTCCGCCAGTTCATTGCGATTAAAGTGTTCCCAGTACACCGTGGAATCGCCAACGTCAGCATTCAACCGTCTTTTAATCCGCTGGATATAATGTTCCATGCTTCGGCAGATGTAATGCATGACAAAGGCATCATTCCAATCGATGTCCTGGTTTGCATCCTGTCCATTGACCAAACGGCCGTCAGGTCTGACGTAACGATCTACGGGAATGTCATACCAATGAGGATTATGATAATGGCTCCCCATCTTTTCAGGACGCACAAAGCTTTTGATCAGCCGATTATCGCCCAATTCAGGTGTTGAGTGCTGAACAAACGCTTCAACTGTCGTGACTTTGGGTCTTACAACCCGGCCAGAACTTCCTTGAATACGCCAGGACAGAGCAACTGCGTCAGCATGGTCGAATTTTGAAAAAAACTCGGGCAAGCTGTCCTGACGCTTCAGATAGACATACTCGTCACCATCAAGAAATCCTATCCAGTCGTACTGACCTTTGGCCATTTCAGCCGCGGCCATGAAGCTTTTCCGCTGCCTCTGATAGAAATCAGGCTCCTCAATAGGATCTGTCCGCATAGCTCTGATATCGCAGACAGATGCGGCAGATTGGATAATTTCCCAAGTTCCGTCTGAAGAATGATCATCAAAAATGAAAAAAGTTTTGACGCCCAGAGCTCTGTGCCAGGCAATCCATCCCGCAATGTCAGAAAACTCATTTTTGACAAAAAGCGCTATTGCTACGGTTGGAAAAGCCGTCATCTGCCTAGATCCACTTCAAAATGACCAACACGGTAAGTCTGATTACATTAACACCTAAGTGGGAAAAACCATATCACTCAGGTCTCATTAACCCAAATGCGGCCTTAAAACCGTAATCGGTTTGTATTTTTTTTACGAAATATAATATTTTTAAATTATGGTCTAACAATGATCATAACAACAATAATAACCATAAGAATAGTTGGAACTTCATTCGCTATTCTATAATATTTTTCTGAATGGGTATTCTGATCCTTGAGAAATAATTTTCTCCATTGACTGCATGCACCATGAAAACCCATCAGAGCAACAACGCAGAGCAGTTTCGTCCACCACCAGCCACTGTGCCAATCTACCAGACCTGGAACAGATGCCATAAGACCACCAACAAGAACCGTGACGATCATTGCCGGTGTCATGATTTGCCGAAGAAGCTTGCGTTCCATGATCTTGAAACGCTCACTTTCAGGGGTACCCGGGATTGTCTGTGTATGGTACACAAACAACCGGGGTAGATAGAATGTTCCCGCCATCCATGCCGTAAACGCCATGATATGCAGGGAAAGAAACCAACTCAGATGCGTGGCAACAAAATCTGTCATGCCTGCTTCTGGCTTTCAACCACGTCACTAAGCAGTGGTACCAACTGAGACAGGTGGGTAATTCTCACAAAACCTGGCGAAGGCCAGAATGGGGGGAGCGGCAGATCTTCTGAGCGAAGTAATATACAACTCATACCAGCCCGACGCGCAGCCTCCGCACCTGTATCGCTATCCTCGATCACGACACAGTTTTCTGGCAGAACACCTTCTCTCTTTGCTGCGTACAGGTACACTTCCGGAGACGGCTTTGGCTCATCCATGTCATTCGCTGAATGAACCCGGTTTTCTGGGAAAAAATCTGCCATCCCCGCACGTTCAAACTTGACTTCCATCTCTGTGATCGAAGAATTTGAACCAACACGAAATGGCATTCCCAAAGACCGTATTTTCTGCATCATTTCTGGCGCTCCCTCTACAGGTTCCGCCATTTTCTTCATAATGCGTACAAGATTATCCCGCATTTTGAATGCCGTATTTTCTGGGAGAGCATGTCCCAGTTCAGTCTCCAGTTCTTCTACAATCTGCGGCAAGGCTTTCCCCGCAAAACGATCGTGAGCAGCTTCATCCGAAATAGCCAAACCAAGGGAACGGGCAAATTCTGCTGTTGCCTGACAGGAAGCCCGCTCACTGTCCACGAGCACGCCATCGCAATCAAAAATCACCAGTTTTAACTGGCCTTCTACGTCAAGAGCTGTCGTCATACAGCCCTCACCGCATCAACAAGAGCCCCAACATTCTCAGGTGGCGTATGCTGCATGACGCCGTGACCCAGATTGAACACATGAGGTCGGCCTTTCAATGCATCCCGAATAGCCTTTGCTTCGCGTATCATGGCTTCTCCGCCCGAGAAAAGAGCCATGGGATCCAGATTACCCTGAAGGGTGATCTCGGGTACCAGTTCTGCAATCTGGGCCGGGTCCGCTACGGTATCCAGAGCTAGCGTATTTACGCCGGTCTGTTCTGCGTACTCCCGCACCATGATTCCTCCCAGACGCGGGAAACCGATGATCGGCGTCCCTGGATGCTTCTCCCGGATATGACGCACAATCTGGCGGGTTGGTTCAATAACATAGCGTCGGAATGCTGTCGGCGGCAGAATCCCTGCCCAGGAATCGAAGAGCATGACAGCTTCTGCGCCTGCTTCGATCTGACCACAAAGCATCTCTGCAGTACTGACTGTGAGAGTTTCAATCAGTCGATCAAAAAGCATCGGCTCGGTCTGCATCATCTGCCGTGTCGCTGCAAAATCGCGCGATCCGCCGCCTTCAACCATGTAGCACGCCACAGTGAAAGGACTTCCGGCAAATCCTAGCAAAGTCGTGACCTCAGGGAGGGACTTGCTCAGACGAGAAAGGGTTTCCCTTACAGGGGCCGTCGCCTCCAGAACGCGTTTCGGATCCAGTCTTTGCAGATCTGCCGCAGATCGAATTGCCCCCAGAACTGGCCCACGACCTTCAATAAATTCGAGCGACTGCCCCATGGCCCAGGGCAGAATCAGAATATCTGAAAACAGGATAGCTCCATCCATGCCATAGCGACGAATGGGTTGAAGCGTCAGTTCTTCCGCCATGTCTGGTGTCATGCAACGTGTCAGAAAGTCAGCCTTATCCCGCATGGCACGGAATTCCGGAAGGTAACGACCAGCCTGACGCATGAGCCAGATTGGCGGTGGCCATACGGCTTCACCCTTGAGCGCTCTGAGAAGCGGTTTGGAAGAGGGGGAGAGGGGTGCGTTTTCCGAATTCATGCCGCTCACTAACCATGAAAGAAAAAAGAAAGAAATCCTGGAGGATAGGATGATCCCTGTGGAAACTGGGGTACCCGGCTTTCTAAAAATGTACCCCGTCTTACTCACACTGTGTACAACTCCGAAAACCGCAGCGATGCAAGGGGCCCAGGATTCTATCCCGTTTTACTCACAGACCCCCTGTGTACAACCCCCAGTTTCAGAGGGTGTACCCAACAATCCACGGTACTCGGTACCTCATCCGGGGACTCCGAGTACTGTCCCCATGTACCCCAGTACTGACACAATCTTTTCACCGGGTCATACGCAGTACTCGCACAGACACGTGCCGTCGATAGTTTGGAGTCGCATCTTATGACCACACTGAGTACTTCCTTAATTCTCGCGAGCGGATCTTTGGCACGACGAGTACTTCTGGAAGAAAGCGGTCTGACACTCCATCTGCGACCCGTGGACGTAAATGAAGAGGATTTGCGAAAGACCTGTGAAGCAGAAGGCAAGTCTCTTGGTCAGACGGCAATAATCCTGGCAGACGCAAAGGCATTGAAAGCAGCGGACGCAGGATTGGAGACAGATTTCATCATCGCGGCAGACCAGATTCTTGACCTCGACGGAATAGCATTTGCCAAACCAAAGACATTGGAAGAGGCAAAGCATCATCTAAGAGCCTTAAGAGGCCGGACACATCGCCTTCAAACGGCGGTAGTGCTTTATCGAGGCATGCAAAAAATCTGGGCGAACCTGGCTGTTCCGGAACTGACCATGCGAGAGTTCTCGGAGGTTTTTCTGGAGACCTATCTCGAACAGGAAGGGGAGGCTCTTTTGGGCTGCGTTGGGGCTTATAGGCTTGAAGGGCTTGGCGTTCAGTTGTTTTCCCGAATTGTTGGAGATCACGATGCTGTTCTCGGTTTGCAGCGTCTTCCTCTTTTGCAGGCCCTGAGAGCCCAGAAAATAATTCTGACTTAAAAAGTGCTTTTTTTGGCTTGTCAGCGGAAAAACATCCTTATATACCGCCCACATCCGACCTCACCCCAATGAGGTCGCAGATGAAACAGTGGGGCCATAGCTCAGTTGGGAGAGCGCTTGAATGGCATTCAAGAGGTCGTCGGTTCGATCCCGATTGGCTCCACCAGTTTCCCTAAAATTTTCCATAAGAATATATAGTGTAGCCATAGTATGATTATGGTTTGGCATAGGTCAGCCAGGTGGCTTGACCAGATCAGCAATCATGCCCCCTGTTGCCAGTAACGCATCCTGAGGAGCCAGCTCCAGGAGGAGGCCACGGTCTCCACCGTTTATAACAACGGGTGGTCCGTCCATGGCGCTTTGTTCGAAAGCTGTTGGTACGACGCTGCGTTGACCGAACGGACTGACACCTCCGATCCTGTAACCTGTTCTCTGCTCGGCATCCTGACGCGAAAGCATCTTGGCTTTTCTTCCACCAAAAGCTGTCGCTACGCGCACAAAATCCAGTTCACGATCTGCGGGAAGAACAACGCAGGCGGGACGTCCGTCGATCTGCACCATCAGGGTTTTCAGCACATGATCAGGTGCCAGGCCTAGCGCAGTGGCAGCAGCCACCCCCAGCTTTCCGGCAGACGGGTCGTAATCGTAGATGCGGCGTTGGTAAGCGATCCCCAGAGCATCCAGAGTTAATGTGGCTGATGTGTCCTGTTCGCTCATTTAGAAAGTCTCATTCTTTGACATTTTCCTGAAGGATGACACCTCGGGTGAGGGGATGCTAGGGTCGTGATCTCTTCAAAAGAAAGAACAGGATGTTATGGCTGCTGCTATTCTGGCCTGCATGCTGGCATCTGCCATGCATTACCGGCTTCCACCTCGTGTTCTACCCGCTATCCAGCGGGTTGAAGGCGGTGTGATGGGGAAAGTCAGCCAGAATACAGATGGATCTGTCGATATTGGCCTCATGCAGATCAATTCACGATGGATCCTGCCCATTGCTTCCATGACGCATCAGACACCATCACAGGTTGCGGCCAGACTGGCTCTGGAACCGTGTTTCAATGTCGCGGCGGCGGCAATGATTTTGAGAACAGCTCTGGATAACGAGCATGGTAATCTGCTGCGCGCAATCGGGGATTATCACTCCCGAACCCTTCCTCTGAACATGGCGTATCAGCGCAAGGTTATTGCTGCCGCCACCGAACTTTACGTCAGACAGCCTTCCCGAGGATAGCCAGACGGAAGATGTTATCTTATAACGTCCGTCCTTCTGGCTCCGTCGGGGAAACTCATGCATCGTTTCCGAACCCTGTGTCTGGTCGGTTCGCTGCTGACTGCACCTGTTGCTTCTGCCGCAACCATGCCTGTGGTCTGCGTTGAATCTGTCTGGTGTAATATTGTTGCTCAGATTGGCGGATCTGAAATTACGACGCAGGCTTTGATCTCAACGCCCGGTATTGATCCTCATGAACTGACGCCGACTCCCTCAATGGCACGTCAGACGGCGCATGCGGCACTCGTTGTGCTCAACGGCGCAACTTATGATGACTGGGCGCTTCCATTCGTTTCGTCTTCTGCATCTCGCATTATTGCTGCGCAGGAAGCTGGGTGGAAAGTGGGTGACAATCCGCATCTGTTTCTCAATCCAATGGCCGTTCGTAAGGTTGCTCTGGCTACAGCACGTGCTTTGATCAAGCAGGGGCTGAATCAAGAAGCGGTTCAACAGCGCTTGGATATTTTCCTAAAACAGATTGATGATCTGGAAACACGTAGTGAAAAACTGCGTCAAAATTACGAGGGAACAGCCATCGCTGCGATGGAGCCAGTCGGGGCTGATCTTATCCAGAATATGGGGTTACATATTGTGGATACAGGTTTTGCTCTGGCTGCCATGCATCATGCAGAGCCTACTCCCCAAGATGTAGCAGCGCTTGAAACTGCGCTGGATAAGAAGACCGTCAAGCTGCTGATTGTAAACCCTGCTGTAAGGTCGCCGCAAATTGACCGAATGGTGGAGAAGGCCAAAGAGCGTGGTATGCCCATCGCTGTGATTGGGGAAACATTGCCTCCGGGATTGTCATGGCAGGACTGGGTGTCTTCAATTATTGAGTCTGTTCAGAAGGCCCTTGATGGCGCATCCAGATAACCTTTTCCTTGACGGGGTTACGCTCTGTGCAGGGCACAAAACCATTCTGGACCATGTCACGCTGACAGTTCCCATAACGGGAATGACACTTCTTGCAGGTCGAAACGGTTCCGGAAAATCGACTTTTCTAAAAGCCTGTCTTGGTCTTGTTCGCCTGCAAAATGGGGTCCTTCTTGTCAAAGGGCAGCCGCCTGAAACGGCCTGTAAACAGATTGGCTACATGCCTCAGGGCCTGAATGATGCTGCTCTGATGATCCCGGCAATCAGTCATGTCATGGCCGCGATGAACGGTGCACAATGGGGGGTTTCTCTCCCGTCTCGCAACCGGCGGGAGAATGCTGAACGCTTGCTGGCTCTGACGGGTGCGCTGTCTTTTGCCCGGCGGCCTCTTGGTCTGCTGTCGGGGGGCGAGCGCCAAAGGGTCTGTCTTGCCCAAGCCCTGACAGACAACCCGAAGACGTTGCTTTTGGATGAACCTTTGGCAGCGCTGGATCACGAGGCGCAGCATCAGATTGTATCTTTGTTGGATACCCTGACACGGGAGCTCGGAATTTCCATTCTCATGACGTCTCATGAGACGGAAGCTCTGGATGGGAAAGTGTCGCGTATTCTGAAGCTGGAAAATGGCAGTCTGCATGTTTGAGTTCGAATTCATGCAACATGCATTTCTGGGATGCACGATTGTTTCTGTGCTGGCCGGAACAGTGGGATGGTTTCTGATTCTGCGGCGTCAGGCTTTTGCAGCCCACGCTTTGTCTCATATTGGCTTCAGTGGAGCGGCCGGGGCGGTCTGGCTGGGCGTTTCGCCTCTTTATGGCATGATTGCTTTCAGTCTGCTCGCCGGTCTTGCGATGGGGAGTGAAGCAAAAGGCGTTGTTCTATCGCCCCACCGGGACAGCATGATTGGCCTCGTTCTTGCTGCCAGTCTTGGTCTGGGCACATGGTTTCTGCACGAAGCGAACGGTGCTTCCAGCATGGCAACAACGCTTCTATTTGGAGATGTTCTTGGCATTGATATGCCCACGTTGCTGGCTCTAACGGGCGTTGCGGTATTGTGTTTGTCGGGACTGGTTTTTCTTGGCCGGCCGCTTCTGTTTGCAAGCCTGATGCCGGATGTTGCTCAGGCCCGTGGAGTTCCTGTTCGCCTTACATCCCTCGGTTTTATGGCAATCGCGGCTTTGGCGTGTTCTGCCTGCGCAGAGGTTTCTGGCGCGCTTTTGGCTTTCAGCCTGATGGTTGGCCCGGCGGCAACAGCGCTGAGGCTAGGTCTTGGACCTATTGCAGGCTTGGTAAGCGCCGTGGCTTTGGCTTTGTTTCTCTCTTGGGGAGGGCTCGCTCTGTCATGGATGACAGACATACCCGTTCCGTTCTGGATCGGTCTTGGTGCCGCCGCCTGTTATGGAATGGCCTGTCTGGTCAGACGTTAATGGGCTGTCATTGTCACAAGACGAAAATGAATCAACCCGATAAAGGCAATCAGGCAAATATGAAGAATAATGAGCGCCTTTAGCGTAATGACGGGCGCATCACGCGTTGTATCCGGATTCTGAGACGGCATTATAAACCTCCACACGTTTTCTGCTTATAGCCACTTTAAGGCCACACTATACGGAAAATATAGTTTTTTACGAAAAAACAGCGTAGGCGCGAAAAACCTGACAGATTGCCCTATGTTAGTATCGCTATGTCAAATGATACGAAAACATCTCGACCTGTTCGTGAACAGATAGACCTCTCCAAAATCGAGGTCTCACCGAATGCGAAACTGATCCTGATGCTGGCCGCTATGGTCGCCGCAATTTGCGGTGGTCTTTACGGCTACGATACGGGAATCATTTCTGGCACTCTTCCTCTTATCGGTGAAGACTTCCATCTGAATTCCACCATGAAGGAAAGCGTAGCCTCTGCTATTCTTCTGGGAGCGGTTTTTGGTGCTTTTGGAGCCGGTTCTCTTTCCGAGAAACTTGGCCGTCGGACAACAACCTGCATTGTCAGTGGGGTGTTTGTTCTTGGTGCGACAGCCTGCGCATTCTCTCCTGATGTCTGGAGCCTGATTGCGGCCCGTTTCGTGCTTGGCCTTGCTGTTGGTGGCTCTACACAGGTGGTTCCGATGTATATTTCGGAACTCGCACCTCAGGAACGGCGCGGTAGTCTGGTAACGATGTTCAATGTTGCCATCGGTTTAGGCATTCTGCTTGCCAACATCATTGGTCTGACCCAGCGGACAAACTGGGGATGGCGCCCAATGGTGGGTATTGCCGCCATTCCTGCCGCCATCGTCTTCGTCTCCATGTTCTTTATGCCAAAAAGTCCTCGCTGGTCGGCCGAGAATGAGGGCATGAAGAACGCCATTCTCCATCTCAGTCGTATTCGGACGACCAAGCGCGCAGTGCGCAAAGAAGTGGAAGCAATCCGCGAGAACGCAACGGACATTGATCCTAAGAACCGCGGCTGGCGTGGCCTCTTCCAGCCTTGGGTGCGCCCGGCGCTGGTTGCTGCTCTTGGCGTCGCTTTCTTTACCCAGTGTGGTGGCCTGGAGATGATGATCTACTATGCTCCAACCTTCCTGAACGATGCTGGGTTTGGTGCGTCCTCCGCCCTATGGGCGTCCCTTGGCGTGGCAATTGTCTACTGCATCATGACTTTCCTGGGCTGTCTGTTTGTGGACCGGATTGGGCGTCGTCGTCTCATGCTGATCATGGGCCCAGGGGCTGCCCTGTCGCTGGTTGGTCTGGGCATCATGTTCATGAGCCATCCGGCTCCGGGGAGCGTTGGATCTTATCTGATCGTTGCTTTCCTTCTGCTGTTCATGATGTTCAACTCTGGTGGCATTCAGGTTTGCGGTTGGCTTCTTGGTGCGGAAATGTTCCCGCTTTCCATGCGTGGGCAGGCAACATCCCTGCACGCAGCGACGCTGTGGGGGGCAGATCTGCTTGTGACCAGTACGGCACTGACAATGGCCGAAGGAATTGGCCTGACATGGACGATGTGGTTCTACGCCTTGGTCAACTTGGCCTCTGTGATCTTTGTGTTCTTCTTTGTGCCAGAAACTTCTGGTGCATCCCTTGAAGACATCGAAGATGCCCTACTGGAAAACCGTTTCCGTCCGACACGGGAAAACAAGCGTATTGTGCCTGAAGAAGATGAAGAGGACGCTCGGTCCGCAGCATGATACGGTTCCTCCTTTCTTCAGGAGGAACCAATATGGACGTTATCGCAAAACGGGTTATTGCTGCGCGAAGTGGCAATAACCCGTTTGTTATTGGGCGTATGAAATCCGGTTGGCTGGTCCTTGGTGAAACGCAACCGCTTCCAGGGTATTGCCAGTTACTGGCAGATCCCATTGTTTCATCCCTGAACGATTTACAGGGAGAGGCGAGGGCGCAATATCTTTTGGACATGGCTGCTGCCGGAGATGCCCTGCTTGCTGTAACAGGTGCGTCCCGGATCAATTACGAAACATGGTGCAATCTTGCGCCGTCGCTTCATACGCATATCGTGCCTCGCTATGTAAGTGAGGAGGAAGACAAGCGGATCAAAGCTGCCAGTATTGCCTATGATTACGCTGCAGCCAGACCCTTCAGCCTGGAGCAGGATAAAGCCTTCATGGCCGCCATGAGGCAGGAACTTGGCTTGAAGGCTTAGTGACAGCGCGTTGCCAGAAGATACCAGAGGCGAAACACAGCCGTTTCACAGAAGGTCTGGCGCTGAAGCTCTGGCCGTTTCCAAATGAGTTTGAAACGTGCTTTGAGCGTCCTGGCCTGAGACAGATCTTCGAGAAGATCCTTGGACTCCGACGTCAGCATGTCCGGATAGCTGAGAAGGCGCTGTACATTCGATTCAAACGCAGTCATGAAAGCGCCTGGCCCGCGTTTGATGGCACAGAGGCCGCGTTTGAACTTGGAATGTTTTGCGCCGACCGTGTTACGGGAATGCTGGCGGTAATAACTCACACAGCGATTATCAAAAAAAATCTCGCCGCCTGCTGCCATAGTCAGAAGATAGGCCCACCAGTCATGCAGGGTATGAGAAGGCGGAGTCGTGCCATGCAGGAGATGACAGGCAGCGGCGTTAATGACAGCTGTATGGCCGGTAGCGATATTCTGGGTTAGAGCCGCGGCGAAACTGGGTTGTCGATGTAACCGTTCGGATTTGCTGAAGACATTCAGGTTGCTGTCCGTCAAATATTGGCGGGCACAATAGATTGCCGGGACATCTGAAGGCTGCGTTTTAAGCCAGTTTACGGCCCATTCCAGCTTTTTGGGGTGCCAGACATCGTCCTGATCAGCAAACGCAATAAATGGCGTTTCAGGAATAGAGTTCAGCAGATGGAGATATGAGGCGCCAACACCTTTGACGTCAGGAATAGACGTAACCTCAACACACCGTCCGTGGCCCCGATGTGCCGCGAAAGAAAGCATGATGACTCGCGACGCATCCGTCGATCCGTCATCTCGCCAGTATAAAACCCAGTCCGTATGAGACTGGGCCAGAATGCTATCGAGTTGTGCGTTGAGGTAAGATTCGCCGTTGTAAAGGGACAGTAAAATGGCGACGCGCGTCGTTCTATCGGCACCTAAGCTTGCTCCTCCCCGGATCATCTGCGGGTTCCAGCGGGGGAGGCCGGATTGAGGAGAAGACATGACATCCTTATGAGAACGGTAAAACTGCAAAATAGGCCATTCTGTCAGGAATGGCCCATAAAACTTACGAAGCCGTAAAGAGACGATGCACCGTACGGGCTACACTCTCACGCCATTCAGGCATTTTAACGCCAAAAATGCGGTGAAGTTTTGAACAATCCAGACGAGAATCCTGCGGACGCTTGGCCGGAGTGGGCCAGTCTTCTGTTCGGATGGCTGTAACCGTTGGCATGGCCTGACCATGCTTCTCGGCTTCTTCCAGCGCGGCGACTGCCAAACCATGCCAGGTCGTCTCTCCGGTTCCGCTGGCGTGATAGATGCCAGCATATTCCGGTTTCCAGCCGTCTTTTTCCACCAGAGCCAGAATGGCCAGAATGGCTTCAGCCAGATCGTCGGAACTGGTTGGATTGCCGCTCTGATCTCCCACGACCTTCAGTGCCGGATTTTTGGCTCCTGCATTGATCATGGTCTTGATGAAATTCTTGCCATGGGCTGAATAGACCCAAGACGTTCTAAGAACGATGCTCTTCGGATTGGCTGCCAGAACAGCCTGTTCTCCGTCAGCCTTGGTGCTGCCATAGACCGTCTCAGGATTGGTCGGATCTTCTTCAGTGTAAGGCGCACCCTTGTCACCAGAAAAGACATAGTCCGTAGAGACATGCACAAAAGGGATGCCAGCCTTGGCACAGGCTTCAGCAAGCGCCTTTGGGCCAGAACAGTTGGCGCGTTCTGCACCGTCTTTTTCTGTTTCGGCCAAATCGACAGCCGTCCAGGCTGCCGCATTCACGACAGCAGCCGGATGATACTTCTCAATCGCAGCGGCGATTGTTTCCGGCTTGTCGAAATCGAACTCAGGGCGGCCGACACGAATGATGCGGTCACCGCCCAAAGTGGCGAGAGATGTCGCAAGCTGGCCATTGCCGCCCGTGACGAGGATGGAACCTGTGCTGGACATGACGTTACTCACTTTTCGTACTGGAACCAGCCCTTGGCTTCGGAGAAGTGCGGTGCGATCTTGTCCTTGTCAGACAGAACCGCTTCTTCTTCGGAAACAGGCCAGTCAATGTTCAGTTCCGGAGAGTTCCAGATCACCGCGCGCTCGGAAACCTTGCTGTAAAGAGACGTGCACTTGTATTGCACTTCGGTGTTCTCTTCGAGCGTCACGAAACCATGCAGGAAGCCGGGCGGAACCCAGAGCTGGGACCAGTTTTCAGCAGACAACTCAGCTGCAACCCATTTGCCATAGGTTGGAGAGCCCGTACGGGCGTCGACTGCCACATCCCAGATGGCGCCGCGCGTCACGCGAACAAGCTTACCTTGTTCGTAAGGGGCTAACTGGCAATGCAGACCACGGACAACGCCTTTTTCAACAGAAAGGCTCTGATTGTCCTGAACGAAAGGCAGGTTGATGCCAGCCTCTGTCATACGGTCAAAATTATAGGTTTCGGAAAAGAAGCCGCGATTATCGCTGAAGCGAGGAGGCGTAACGAGAATGACGTCTGGAATGGCGAGCCGTTCAACCTTCATGACGGTTTCCTTCAAAAATTAGATCTGGAAATAAAGACAGATTATGCCTCAATAGAAAAAACGCTGCCTGACCGGGTCAGGCAGCGCGGATAGTTCAGACGCCGTGGTCTGCCAGTTCAAGCAACAGGCGGCCTAGTTCAGTTTTACCCATTCGCTTTGCATGATCGCGAAGCTGGTCAGCGGTAATGAACTTGTTGCGGAAAGCAACCTCAGCAGGCGAACCAACCAGCATGCCCTGACGGGACTGAATGGTTTGTACGAAGCTGCCAGCCTGCATCAGGCTATCGGGCATGCCAGCATCGAGCCAAGCGCAGCCGCGGCTGAGGCGATCAACCTGCAACGTGCCTTCTTCAAGATACATGCGGTTGAGATCGGTGATTTCCAGTTCGCCACGCGGGCTCGGCTTCACCTTTTTGGCAAAATCCACGACACGGTGGTCATAGAAATAAAGACCTGTGATGGCCCAGTTTGATTCAGGGTTTTCCGGCTTCTCAACGACTTCGAGTGCTTTGCCACTCTCATCGAATGAAACCACGCCGTAACGCTCGGGGTCACGAACCTGATACGCGAAGACCGTCGCACCTTCAGGACGGTTTGCGGCTGCACGTAGTAGCACACCTAGATGATCGGCGAAGATCAAGTTGTCGCCGAGCGCCAGAGCGCAGGGGGATTCGTCAAGCCAGTCTTCGGCAATCAGGAAGGCTTGGGCCAGACCGTCGGGGGAGGGCTGGATTCGATATTCAAACGTCACGCCGAACTGGGAACCATCGCCCAGAAGACGCTGGAACTGAGGCATGTCATGCGGGGTCGTGATGATCATGATGTCCCGGATTCCCGCCAGCATCAGCGTGGAAAGAGGGTAGTAGATCATCGGTTTGTCATAAACCGGCAGAAGCTGCTTGGAGGAAGCGAGCGTCATGGGATACAGGCGCGTGCCCGAACCGCCAGCCAGGATAATGCCCTTCATGGGCTTCGTGTCGATCGTGCTCATGCGCGTGTTCCCAGTCGCTGTCCCGTGTATCGCTTGGAGCGGATGCCCTCCCACCAGTCACGGTTGTCGAGATACCACTGAACCGTCTTGCGGATACCAGTTTCGAAGTCGTGCTTGGCTTTCCAGTCCAGCTCTTTTTCCGCATGGGACGGGTCGATCTCATAACGGAAGTCGTGGCCGGGGCGGTCCGTGACATAGCGGATCAGACGCTCACGCGGGCCTTCCGGATCTGGCAGGAGTTCATCCAGAACAGCACAGATCTTCTTGACGACTTCCAGGTTCGTGCGCGGCTGGCGGGCGCCAATAGCGTAGGTTTCGCCTGGCTTGCCAATTTCAACAGCGCGGACCAGAGCTTCAGCATGGTCTTCCACGAACAGCCAGTCACGGATGTTCTCGCCCTTGCCGTAAACCGGGAGTTCACGCCCTTCGATGGCGTTGATGGTCACGAGCGGAATCAGCTTTTCCGGGAAGTGCCAGACACCATAATTGTTTGTGGTGTTCGTTACGAAGGTTGGCAGACCGTAAGTATGATACCAGGCGCGGACCAGATGGTCGGACGAGGCCTTGGAGGCTGAATACGGGCTGCGCGGATCGTAAGGTGTTGTCTCTGTAAATGGCGGATCGTTTGGCTCAAGATGGCCAAAGACTTCGTCCGTGGAGATATGATGAAAGCGGAACGCGGCCTTTTCTTCGTTTCCAAGACCGTTCCAATATTTGCGGGCAGCTTCCAGTAGGGAATAGGTGCCGACAACATTGGTCTGGATGAAGACGCCAGGGCCATCGATTGAACGATCCACATGGCTTTCAGCTGCCAGATGCATCACGGCATCCGGGCGATACTCCTCGAACAGACGCTGCATTTCAACGCCGTTTACAATGTTGGCGCGAGCGTGAGAGTAACGCGGATCGGAAGAGACTTCGGCAACTGTATCTTCAGAGGCTGCATAAGTCATGCAGTCAACGTTCAGCACGCTGTGTTCGGTGTTCTTGATGATATGACGCACCACGGCCGAACCAATGAAGCCGCAACCGCCTGTCAACAATATCCGCATTTCAACTCCTTAACATCACGGTAGGAGCATCAGCCCCGCCACAGGAAAGTACCTTACAGTGTTGTACAAGAGGCGCAAACAGAGCTGTCGGTAATACTAATGAAACTATTTCTACAACCATAAGGTCTCGCCCCTCATCGCTGAATGAGCTACCCAGACACTCCTGTGAGGCACGCAGGAGAACAAAGGTATGCTGGCTGATACATTAACCCGCTCGCTCGTTGATGTGCTGGAACGCCCGGATCTCAGGGTCGTTGCGGCAGGCCTCATGCCAGAGCTCGATATTTCCTTACAGCAGCCTTTCCAGTTGGGAGAAAATCTGACGGCAGGTCAGGAATCTCCTGCCGGGCGGGCCTGTCTTAAGCTGGGGGAACCCTGTCTTCGTAATCCGGCGCTGGCACCAACATTTCTACGGCAGGCGGTTGAACTTTTCCGGTTGCTCCATGCTGGTGCAGACGCACGTCTTGCCAGTTTTGCTGCGGCGCGTGTTGCCGCGCTGTTTCATGGTCTCGATACAAATGCATCCTGTCCGCTTCCGACTGAACTGGCCATATGCGCGGGGGATGTGCCGAGAAGCGAGATATTGCTTGATATCTGGAATAGCCTGAAACTGCTGTTGCCAGAGGCGCCAGAGTTTACTTTGCAGGATGCCAACAGGTTGCAACCCATTCTCGTGCGTTTGTGGCCCGTTATGGCGCCGGCAGAAACATTGATGAGTAGTGGAGGGGACTCCAGACTGGCAGTTGATCCCGAAACAGGGCTGAACCGTTATTCCTGTTCGCATCGCCCACGTCCGTGGGCTGTCAGTTTTGGGTCGTCAACCGCATCTTCTTTGTCAGAGCGAGGGTTCGGAGGGGCAGAAGCAGCCCGATGTGCGATGATGAACGCACTTCTTTCAAAGCAGGACCCTGACCTTGTTCAGGAAGCAATGGTCAAAAATGCGCGAGCTGGCATTGGAGGACATTATGGCCTGCCAGAGGATGCCGTATTGCTTTCGGCATCAGGGACGGATTGTGAACTGGCAGTTCTGGCTCTTGTTGCTGCGGGAACCACGCGACCTGTCAGCTCCATCCTGCTTGCTCCAGACGAGACTGGAAGTGGTGTACCTCTAGCGGCGTGTGGACGCCATTTTGCTGCAGACAGTGCATGTGCCACGCTGGTCGGGAAAGGGGAACTGATTGAGGGATTCCCTGCCGATACCCGTCTTATCGGTGTTACAATCAGACATTCGGATGGAACCTCACGAGCCATAGAAGAAATCAATGCCGAATGTCTTGAACTCGCGCGACAAGAGGTAAAAGCTGGACGCCATGTTCTGATGCACCGCTTGGATCAGTCTAAAACCGGTCTGGCTGCTCCCGATATGAACACCATCGAAATCCTGAGACGCGAGCTTGGGGAACATTTCAGTGTTGTAGTGGATGCCTGTCAGGCGCGCCTCAGCCCTTCGCGTGTTTTTGAATGGGTAGAGAGTGGTCTGATGGTCGTGGTGACGGGCTCAAAATTTTTTACCGGACCGCCATTTTGTGGCGCCATTCTTCTGCCGGAAAAATTGCGCAATCGTCTTCGGTCGTTATCCCTTCCGGTCGGTCTTAAAGACTATGCCCATCGTGATGAATGGCCGGAAGGATCGGATGAAAACGCGTTGAGCACAGGCCACAATATTGGTCTCGCTCTGCGATGGCATGCCGCTCTCGCTGAGATGGACGCACTTTTTACTCTACCTGATGACACAATCCGCTATCGATTAGAGTCTTTCATGGCGCAGGCCGTCGACATAGTGAATCGGTGTCCGTCACTGACAATGCTTCCCATGGGGCAGCCCGTTGATGACGGGCGTTGGGATGCGGTTCCCACGATTCTGTCCTTTTTAGTGGATGATCCTCTGGTGCCTGAGCGGCCGCTTGCTCTGGAAGATGCACGAAAGCTGCATCGCTGGCTAAACGCAGATCTATCACCCTGGGTGAGGGAAGGGGAGCCAGCTTTGCTCTGTGTTCTGGGACAGCCTGTTCCAGTTCCTCATCCACTTCTGGATGGCCCAGCGGGTGCATTACGCCTGTGTGCTGGCGCGAGACTGGTGTCAGGAGAGCCCTCTCACGCAGGACTGGATGAATCGCAAAGATTGCAGCGGGAATGTGGGGATGCCCGCAGAGTGATCGCTAAACTGGAATTGATCCTGAAACATTGGAATGTTCTGCTGGACGCCAACCCCGTTCCCCGTTACGCGCCTTTTTCATGACCCAGACAGATCACGTCGTTCCACACGGACATTTTCTAGATAGCCCTGAGCTTCCTCGGGGTATCACGCGTTTCTGGCTTGTGCGACATGCTGTCGTGGAGGCCGCCGCACGCAAGACAATGTATGGCGCCATGGATGTGCCTCTTTGCAAAGACGCCATGGCCAGTCAGCAGGGTGGTTATGCGGCACTTGCACGTCGTCTGCCTACAGATGCTGTCTGGTATAGTTCGCCGCTTCAAAGAGCGAGGGATACGGCGATCCAGATTCGCTGTGCTGGAGATTTTCAGTGTCCTGATGTGATGCTGGACACACGGTTTGTCGAACAGTCGATCGGTGACTGGCATGGAACACCTCATGAGCAGTTCCTGTCACTTCTGCGTCTACCGCCAAACCCGTTTTGGTCTTTGTCAGCAAGCGAACTTCCGCCGGGCGGAGAAAGCATGCTGGACGTCTGCGCGCGCGTATCTCATGGTCTAGAGGATCTTGCCAATACGCATTCTGGTCAGGACATGGTGGTAGTCAGTCACGGAGGCGCCATTCGGGCTGCCCTGTCCCATGCACTTGCCATTCATCCAGATATTGCGCTCCGGTTTACGATTCAGAATCTGTCCATCTCAATCATTGAGCGCATCAATGGTCTATGGCGTGTTGTGGCTGTGAACGAGCTTCCAGATTTTCGGGGCTGAAAAATCCCCGAAAGAAAAAGTTTTCTAGCGTAGACCGGACTTTTTCCTGCGGAAGAGTCCGGAATGAGTCCGCGACTGCCAATGCAGCAATGAGAACTGATGTTCTGACTTTACACAAAATACAATTTCAAGGGTAAGACCGGAAACGGAGCTTGGTGGGCACACAAGGGCTCGAACCTTGGACCCGCTGATTAAGAGTTACGCCCGGCGAAATACAGTTAAGACGCAGTAAAGCGCAAAACCGCGCAATAACAACGCCTTATAAAAGGGCGTCTGAGACGGTTTGTGCAAAGAGACGCACCGAAACGCTCCTATTGCTATTTCAAATGAGTCCGGATTGAGTCCGGAAAAACTCGTCAGCGGGTTCAGAGAGGGGAATTGGGCAAAATGAAATTCAGGGAGCTACACAATTACGGTGTTATAGGTGTTATAGGTGTTACTCACATATATAATATATTGATTTTACTGTGTTTTTATCCGGTTTTCTCACTAACACCTTTCGATTTCGTAGGTGTTAAAGGTGTTATTGAGGGCTGGGCATGAGGTTTTCGAAGCGGGAAATAGACGCTCTCACCTGTCCGCCGGGGAAACGGGACGCTGTGTTCTCGGATACGGAGACCAAAGGCTTTCTCGTTCGTGTCACTGACACTGGGACAAAGCTGTTCTTGTTTCAGTATCGCTACGCAGGGAGGGTCCGTCGCCTCAAGTTGGGAGAGTATGGGGCGCTGACCATTGCCCAAGCCCGGAAGATGGCTGAGGAAGCCCGTGGGCGCGTTCTTGCTGGCGGCGATCCCGTGGGTGAACGCCGGGCGGAAGTAGTCTCCTATCAAGCCTCACTACAGGAACAGGCCGCACAAGCGGCGATAGATGCCCTGACGTTGGATGTGCTGATTGACCGCTGGGCTGCCATGGCACTCAGGGAGCATAGCGAGACCTATAGGCGGGAGGGCCCGCAACGCATCCGGTATAACTTCCAGCTGTTCCTGAACCGCCCGGCGCAATCCTTAACAGTCTCTGAGTTACAGGCCCGGCTTGATGAGATTGCAGAACAGCACCCCACCACAGCCCGGCGTCTGCAAGCGTATGCCCGCGCCATGTATGCCTGGGCTGTGAAACGTCAGCTGGTTGAGGATAACCCTTTCGCCCGGGTGATCGTCGAAGGGCGTGAAGTCTCACGGGACCGCGTTCTGACAGACGACGAAATCGGGGAGATATGGCGGGTGGCTGGACAGATGGCCTATCCCTTCGGGCCGTTCTTTCGATTGCTGTTGCTCACCCTGCAGCGGCGGTCAGAGGTTGCAGAAATGCGCTGGGAGGAAATCTCACCTGATCTGACAACCTGGACTATTCCTGCTGAGCGGACAAAGAACAGCAGAGTGCATATCGTCCATTTGTCGGAACCTGCACGGCATGTCCTGGCTGCGCTGCATAGGCAGACAGATCCGAAGACAGGGGCCATCTCCCCTTACGTCTTCACGAATACAGGCAGGACGCCAATCTCTGATTTCTCGGGAGCCAAAGAACGGCTGGAGAGACTGATTGAGGTTGAGAGAGTTGAAAAATCGCCGGGAAAAGAAGTCTGCGCCATGCCCGCGCCGGGCTGGCGATTGCATGATCTGCGACGAACGGGCGTGACGGTTATGGCCCGCCTAGGGGTTGGGCCTCATGTGGCTGATCGGGTACTGAACCATGTCCAGGGGACGATTAAGGGAGTGGCGGCCGTTTACCAGCGGCATGAGTTCCTGAAGGAACGGCAAATTGCCCTGGATAACTGGGCCATTCACGTCCTTCAGGTGGCTGAGAGCTCCGAACTTAATACGGCTGGAAGCAGAGTGATTGCGTTGCGGCGGTCTTGAGGCATATGACGCCCGGCGATACGGGTTACTTGCAAAACTAATAGGCAGCATGATCTATAGGCGAGAGATAGCCGAGTTCTGCCGTGTCGCAGGCGTGGCTTTGCGGGGTTTTATGGCCTCCATCGTGGAGGGTGCACATGCCGGATAAACAGAACATCATCGGGAAAGGCGTCTATACCGTCTCGGAAGCGGCATTGCTTGCGCGTGTTCCTGCGCCGCGTATTCGTGCCTGGCTGTTTGGGCATGGTGCTGATGCTGTCCTAAGCCCTGAACTGCAACCAGAAGATGGGCATGAGGGACTGACTTTCCTTAATCTCGTGGAGATACGTTTCGTCCAGGAACTGCGGGCATCTGGCGTGTCACTTCAAGCTATTCGGCGCATGGTGGAGAACGCCCGGCGCATGTTTGGAACGGATCATCCCTTTGCCTCCGGGCAATTCCATACGGACGGCAAGGCTGTGTTCTTCCAGGCGGCTGAAGAGGCTCCGGAAAAGAGCCTTATCGATCTGACAGATGGGAATGGAGCTATGCTGGATGTGCTGGAAACAAGCTTCCGGCGTTCTTTAAGTTTCAGTGACACAGATGGCCTCGCAGAGACATGGCAACCCTATGCGGAACTGAATCGAATTGTGGTGGATGCTCACCGCCAATTCGGGCGGCCTATCGATTGCTCAGGTGTTCCGACACAGGCGCTTGCACAAGCTTTGAGAGCTGAAAAAGGGAATGCACGGAAAGTGGCGTCCTGGTGGGAGGTTCCGGAAGAGGCTGTGACGCAGGCTGCTGAATTTGAGTTCAAAATCAATCAGCGGCTTGCGGCTTGAGGTTCGTTTTCGACGAAAACCATCCGCCACCTTTGGCACGGATGCTCGCAGAAATAGCCAAAGCTGAGCCCTATGACATTGCCTCTGTCGTCTCGCTGGGCCTTCGCGGCACGAAAGATATAGATCTTTTCGATATCCTTACGAAGGAAGAGGAATGCCAAAACGTCCTCATTACTGCTGACGCAGCTATGAAGAAACGCAAACATGAGGCTGCGGCTATCCAGAAGGCGGGTCTGATCGTAGTGGTCTGCGCAAAAGGCTGGAATCAGGAGGGAGATATTTTTCGGCGGGGAGCTATGTTTCTGCACTGGTGGCGTCAGATCGTGAGCTGCTCGGAAAGCGCATTTCCGGGAACGTTTCTGGAGTTGCCTTGGAAAAGCAGGACAGTTGGAAAGCTGGCACGCTGGAAGCCATGAGAGGCAACCTGTAAGAAATCCTTACAGGTTGGAGCGGTAAGCTTAGGCTTGGCCGTTAATGACCCGAAGCTGTGGACCCTTGCTTACCCGCTCTGTTGGCCCGGCGCTGGGCGTTTGCAAGAGACCGAACAGTAGCTTTTCAACTTCTACAGGGGGAAGGCTCAGATCCTTCGCTATTTCGTGTTTGGTAAGGCGCTCTTTCCAGAGTTCTTCCAACACCATTTTCCAGACCGTTGATTCCTCACGAGGCATAGGGTGCGGCTCGGTTGTTCGGTATCCGCGTTTCCCCATTTCAATGATCATCGTGCGATACTGCCAGTCGCTGAGAATTTTCAGTTTGTGCAGTCTGTAAGCAAGTGCCGAAACAGAAACGCCCCAACGCTTTTTCGCGCGTACGATCTGACTAAGAGATGACACGAAAGGAAGATGGGCTCTGATATCCGCTTCCGGCATCAGGAACGAAGACGCAAAGAGATTGGCTTCTGCTTCAGCCTGCTTTCCTTGCTTTGGACCTCCATGACGGTGGAGCACGAGATGTCCAAGCTCGTGAGCGCAGTCAAAACGGCTGCGTTCAGCTGACTTGAACGTATTAAGAAAAATGTAGGGCGTCTCCCCGTCCCAGCAGGAATAGCCGTCTATTCTCAGCGTCTCCTCAGCTAGAGAAAATACGCGCAGACCTTTGGCTTCCATCAGCTTGATCATATGGCTGATCGGCTGCTCACCTAACGTCCAGCGTTCGCGCAGGGCTCTAGCTGCCGCCGCTGGGTCTCTCTCAGCAGAGAAATTAATCAGATCTGGTTCTGGAAGGTTGAAGCGCTCCTCAACCCATCCCTGAATCCAGTAGGCAAACGGTGCTGCTGATTCTGCCATGTCCCGTTCACGAGCGGTCATGGTGCTCATGCTACGAAAGCTGATGATGTTGGATGCTGGCTTTTCGATATCTCCACACGAAAAAAACGCTTCGGGGAATTCGAGCGTGCTGGCGAGTTTGCGGACTGTTTCCGGTTCAGGCGTGTTTTTGCCGTTTTCGATGCGAGAGAGTGTGACCGGCGTGATACCGGCCATCTCTGCAAGCGCTCGACTGGATAAGCCGCGCCTCTGGCGGGCAAGTGTCAAACGCGATGGGTTGAACATGGTACCGTCTTATTTTCTCGAAATCTGAATATCGTAGTCCTGCTGCGGCATATCGAGATCCTTGTCCAGTTGAACGTCTTCAAGGTCACCCTTCTTCACGATAAAAATGCGCTCGTGGAAATCTACAAACTGTTCATTTTCCAGCGGGGCGGGGCGAGATAGCTCAGCGCGGATACCGGCCAATTCATCACAGCTGACACAGAGATACCAGACTTCGCCGGGATCTTCCTTTGATGGAAACGGCTCTACAGATGGCGGTACAAACAGATCGCCCTGAGCTCCATTGATCAGTTCCTTGGAGGCCGTGCGTTTCTTCGAGATGGCTTTGGGGGTGTATTGAAGGTCTGCTGCGAGATCTACGTTTTGGAAGATGATGCGGATATTGGATGTCTTGTTGAAAACAGACTCAATGCCGTTCTCGCGAAGACGCTCCCACTGTTTGGCCCGGAAAATGATCCGCGTTGCTCGGGTACCAAAAATGTAAGAGAGGGTGCCTGGTGCTGTAGCTGGATCATCAGCTGTAGAATCTCGTCGGGCTCCTACAGCCATTTTGACGACATGGATTAATTCGTCTCGTGTGACGCCAAAATGTCCAGCGAGGCGGGCGATAACGTCTTCTTCGTCAGTTCTGATGATACGTTTTGCAGGGAGACCCATGACCACACCGTGTTAATTTTTGTGCCCTCAAATGTGGAGAAGAAAATTAACACGGTCAAGGAAATCCGTGTAACGGTCGCCAGCCCGGCGGGATCTGATGTTCTTTATTGGTTCTAAGCCTGACGGAGCCTTACCAGGCTCCCAGTTCGCTCAGGATAATCCGTGCCAACCCTTCATTGGCGCCACCATTGGATTCCCGGGCACTTTTGGACTGATGGGTCTTGGCATTGGTGACAGTGATGATGCCTTTTTCGACCCGGTACCATCCAATGCGTTCACCGTTTTCGATAACGTCGATTGTGCGGCTGTCCATTTGCTCTACTCCTGATGAGCGGAGGCTAGGCGCACGCCAGGGCCGCCTCCGTTTTGGGGGATGAACTCTACGCCTGCGGCTTCCAGGGCTTTGCGGATGGCTGTGATCGTGCTGGCACGCGGGGCTGTTGCGCCATCTTCAAAGCGGACAAGAGTGCTTTTTGGAACGCCGCTGACGGTCACTAATTCATCGCGGCTCCAGTTGAGCAATCCTCTTGCTGCTCTCACCTGCGCCGCTGAAATGGTATCCACAATATCATTTCCGCTTGCTTCTGATGTGAGAGAGTGACACTCTCCGTATCGTTCTGCAAGGAACAAACCGTTTTACGGCTGGATGAGGTGCTACCAACACCTCGCCCAGCCTAACCACATACCGAGAGGGACCTCGGCAATGGCTATTCATGCCTTTACCACGTCCGGCTTGCGCCGGGCAGTGATTGCTTCTGCGCACCTTGTTTCTGAGGCCGCACCTGCTGTTCTGGGGGCTGGTCTGTTCCTGCTGTCTATCGTGACACTGGCCCAGCCGGAACATCTGCACGGCCCGGCGCAGGCTGGTCATCACCATACCCATTCCTCCCTCCTGCTGGCGTCTGCAAAAGCGGAAAGGGGGCGTTCATGATGAATGATCAGTCCAAGGCCAGAATGGCGACTGTAGCGGGTTTGGGCCGTCTCGCCGGGCTGGCAGCCATGACAGGGACAGACGCCATTACGGCGGACTCTCTTTCATTCTGTCCGCCTCCTGTGGATTCACACCTGGTTGGTCTCTGCGCGGATCTGGCTGCCACGGAAAGAGAGCGGCAACGTCAGCTTGACCAGGCACACAGTCTTCCGGCGTCTCGCCTGGGGGGACTGCTGGCCCGGCGTCAGACGTTGATTGCTGCGGTCTGTGAGACGAAGGCAGGCAGTCTGGACGGTCTTAAGGCCAAGAGTAGAGCCACGCGGCTTGTGCTTGGGGATGCGGTGGTCCCGCGTAACATGCGGGAGGCCCTGATGCGCTCCCTGCTGGAAGACATGCAGGGAGGGCTCCTGTGATGCAGACGTTCAAGGTTAATGCGGGCGGAGAGAATGCGGCTGATGTGTCGCCAGATGCCGTGCTGATCCGTCTGTGCGGTGAGTTCGTGCAGACTGTGCGGGCCAAGGATGCGCTTATGGAGACGGCTCCAGCCAGTCCTGAGGCTCAGGCTGTTTCTGATCGGGCACGTGAGTTGCTGGATGATTTTCTGGTGCAGCGTGCGACAACGCCGGAAGGCCAGAAAGCCCAGATGGAAGCTCTAAAGGCATTAGGACGGCCGGTGCTTGATTATGAGCAGATGATCCGTGAGGCTCCAGACTGGTTTGGGCAGGTCGCTGCGGCCATCATACGTGATCAGGCACAGGTCATGCAGGTTCGCCCGGCGGAGCCAGTTGTTTCCGCTTCTGTGGGGCCGGTGTCACCCTATGAGGCTGCTGTTCGTATGCGCCGGGCTCAGAAGCTCAAGGATCAGAGGACTGATTACCTTGAAAGTTTGGAAGACGGGCAGGAGATAAGGAAACGGCGCTGGTCTGCCCTTGATGCGCAAGCGGCCGAAAGTGTCGAACTGCTGTTGCATGATCTGATGCCGCTTCTGCCGTCTGCCTCCCTGGTGGACGCTACGGTTCAGGTGTTTGCGGCACTGGAAACGCTCCAGGCAGTGGATCTGGAGCCGGTGGGGGGAAGTGCTCCCCTGTATCGGTCCGAGAATGTCACGCGGATTATGCGGTGTCTGTCCTCAGCATTGCCCGTCCTTATGGCAGCCTGTGGGCAGGACCTGACGGACGTTCTGGACCCTGCGGCGCTGAGCCTGCCAGAAGCTGAGCACGGGCTTTTCAAGACACTCTGGCAAGGCTCTGAGGTGATGGCATGACCGGTCTTTCTTTAGCCTCGTCTGGGCTGGTCCGCGCTAGGTATGTTCACGGCTTGTTTCCTTTTGGTGCCGGGCGCATGGTGACGGATGGCGCGGCTAGGTCTGGCCGCCGAACGCCGGAACCCCACGTCTGGCCCGCCGCGCCGCTCCAGTTCACGCGTGGGGACGGCTGGCGTGGGGCGGCTATGGATAATCGTAATTCTTCTGATCCAGAATGGTTTTCGCTGTTGTCGCCTGTGGACCAATCTATTGCATCCAGACTTATCAGGCTGAGTGGTGAAGCCGCGTTTCGCCGTATTGCAACTGCGGCGGCGAGAGGGCAGGCAAAGCGCGGGAGATCGAAAGAAAAATGGGATGATGCTTGGCTGTCAGAAGGGTATCGTCTCTGGCTATTGTCTCCAGACGCGTCTTTTGAAAAAATTGCTAAAGAAGTAATAGAGGCTGATCAATCTATTGATCCTCGAATAAAAGATGGCCGTATTCGAGCGTTACGGGATGAGCTAACTCAATCCATCAAGAAATTTAATTCAAATTTAAAAAATGAGACGGTTGGGGAGCGCCTAAAGCGTTTTGAAAATCCGGATCTCTTCACAAAAGTAGAAAATAAAATTTTTGAAGAGAAAAGAAAAGTTGCTCGAAATGGTAACGTTATGGACGTTAATAATTCTTTATTGAAATTTATTAGGTTTATGGGAGGTAATTTTTCTAAAATACCAGACAATATAAATATATCACGATATTTAAATAAGGAAAAAATTAATAATTCTGAAAAAAAGAGAATTACTTTATTGAAGATGGAGGAGCGGGAAGGGAATTTCTACGATGCGTTTTCTCCTCTTTTAGACCACATGCCAGTTACTCAAGCTCGTCGCATATATGAAGCTGTGAGTGGCTACGTTGAAGAAGAAGCCAAGGCTTTTAACGGTGGTCCGAAAAAGAGCTGATTTAATGTAGTGGCAATTTTTTTTGCTATGACATCAATGAATAGCCGCGCCGGTTCGCAATTGGCGAACAGGAAAACTGCGGAGTATCACGAATGAATGTTCCGGTTATTGGTGAGCAACCAATTCATGGAAAAGAACGGCTTAATCGTCGCCGATTAGTGTTGTCAGAAGTGGAAACTGCTGACGAGCTGTCGTTATCAGTACGAACGCTTCAATCAATGCGAATGGATGGCACGGGGCCAGCTTTTATCAAGCTGACAGAACGGCGGGTGGGTTATGCTGTTTCTGAGTTGGAACGTTGGCTGGCAAGTAGAACTGTCCGTTCAACGGCAGAAGCAACGGTGCGAGCCCAGCGGGAGGCCGCACCATGCTGACAGCCTCCTACAGTGTTTCTCAGAGTGCACCCGCATCGCGCCGGGCCGGTGATCTGCTTTGGCCGTCTCTGGAGGACAGCAAGCCGGATCTGCTTACGCGCCTTATGACGTTCTTCCGTGGCTGTGACGACTACGTGCAGAACAGTCCCTGGCGTCGTGACATGAGTGAGACCCTGCGTCTGCATGGCCGTGATGAGTTCCGTCCTGTGCCGTCTCAGGCTGCTGTAATTGGCCTTCTGGCAGCGTGGGCAGAACTGCGGAAGGTTCTACTGGCTGACGACGCCTTTCTTGCCCTGGTCCATCAAGACATGCCGGAAGACGCGCCTGACCAGTTCCAGTCTCTGAAGGCCGCCCTGGTGTGGTTCCGCATTGGACTGGACCGGGATGTTCGCACGGTCGAGGCGAGGAACTGGCTGGATGCTCTCGGCTGGCAGGATATTCTCACTCTGGCAGAAAAGCGGGATCAGGCAGCCGAACGGTTGATTGCTGGAACCGCCATTGTCGGGCCGGAAGGTGACATCGTGGCTCTACCTGCGGCCCGGCGGGAGGGCGCGGTATGACCGAGATGATGCCTCTTCAGTTCGAAGGCCAGAATGTCCGGGTGCTGAACCGTGAAGGTGTTGCTTGGTGGGTGCTGACGGATGTGTGCGGTGTTTTGGAAATCCGCAACTCCCGTGATGCTGCTGACCGATTGGATAATGATGAAAAGGGGGTCGCTATTATCGACACCCTTGGTGGTCCTCAGGAAATGACCATCATCAATGAATCTGGTCTCTGGTCTTTGGTCCTCACAAGTCGGAAGCCTGCTGCAAAGCGGTTCAAGAAGTGGGTGACAGGTGAAGTCATTCCGTCAATCCGCCGCACCGGTGCGTATGTCGCCTCTTCTGCTGAAGACACGTCTGAGACGCTGATGGCGCGTGCTGTTCTGGCAGCTCAGGAAGCTCTCCAGCGGAAGGATGCCGAACTGGTGGCGCTGGCTCCGAAAGCCTTGGCCTATGATCGCATCGCCGGGATGGACGGACTGCTAACCCTCACGGAAGCGGCCAAGGAATGTGGGTGGCCGCCGCGTCGGTTCATGGCTCGTCTTCACGAGATGCGCTGGATCTATCGGGCCGGAAACAAGAGCCGCTGGATTGGTTATGCGGACAAGGAACGGGCTGGCTATCTCTCTTACAAGCATTTTGAGCAGACGCATCCGGAAGGGCATTTGGTGAGCCGCCCTCAGGTAGTGCTGACCCTCAAAGGGCTGGCTCGCATTGCCCAGATCCTCCCTGCTCTGGGGGAAGTAGTATGACTGGTGGTTTTGCAGGTTTCCGTTTTGGAATTGCAGAGCTGGCAATTCTGGGGCTGCTTTTTCCGGCGGAATGCGAGGATCTGCCTGTATGGTCTGTGGAGGACAGGGCGATCTTTCGCCGGGCCGCTGATCTGGTGGCGCGCAAAGGTGGTGATCTGTTCGTTCCGCCCGGCGATGGTCAGGACGCGTTGGCTGAAGCGCAATGGGAAGCCAATGCGCGGGCTTCGGGCTGGTGGCCTTTTACCTGGGTAAAGACAGGGCCAGACGGCGACTGTATCAGGCAGGTTCATGATCTGACATTGCCATTGCTCTGGGGGACGGAATGGCTCCTGGTGGAGCTGGAACGGCGGCGCTTTACCTATGCAGATCCGGCGATCAGGGCGGCATCTGATCTCATTCGGCACGCCAAAGCCCGTCTGGATGTTTTGCGTGAGCATGAAGGGGGCTTCGTCAATGATGTGCCCGATCTGAGGGATGTCTGCGAACGGCTCTCTGACACGCTGCAAGGCCGCTGCCCTGTTCTTATGGCTTGGCCCGTTCTGGAGCCTGAACCCGTATGAGGCAGCATGACGCGGGCACACTCTCACGGATGCTGGCGGAACGTATTGGCATTCTGGTGCGTGAGTTGCTGCCGAACGGCCGGAAGGACGGAGCGGAATGGCGTTGTGGGTCTCTGGCTGGTGAGAAAGGCCAAAGCCTTGCCGTTCATCTGAATGGTTCTCGTGCAGGCATCTGGTGTGACTTCAGTTCAGGCGAGCGCGGGGATGCGTTGGATCTGGTAGCGGCTGTCCTGTTCAGTGGTGAGCGGAAAGAAGCCATGAAATGGGCTGTCAGTTGGCTGGGGCTGGGTGATGGTTCTGCACCGACTTTCCGTGCTCCTGAACGGAGGCAGCCTGTTCCAGATAGGCGGAACGATGAACTGGATCAGGAGGCCCAGCGGAAGCGGGCTTCTGCGCGTCGGCTATGGCATGACACGGCACCTGGTATCGCAGGAACGCCAGTAGAGGCTTATCTCGCCGGGCGCGGGATTGTTCTGCGTGAGCTTGGGCGTGCTCCTGGTGCGCTACGTTTCAATCCGTCTGTCTGGTGTGGGGAAGTGCAGAGACCGCTTCCAGCCATGATTGCGGCCATCTGTGGCCCATCCGGAAAGCTGGTGGCCGTTCATCGGACGTGGCTGGGTCAGATGCCCGGCGGCCAATGGGCCAAGGCTGATCTTCAGAACGCCAAGAAGGTGCTGGGATCGTTCGCGGGCGGATGCGTGCGCTTGTGGCGTGGAGCCTCTGGCAAGGCGTTGGGTGTAGCTCCAGACGATGACGTGACGGTTATCGCGGAAGGCATTGAAACAGCGCTGTCCGTGGCTGTGGCCTGTCCTGAGTTCCGTGTGTTGTCTGCGGTCTCGCTGAGCAACATGGCTGCCGTCACTCTGCCGGACGCGCTCAAAAATATCATCATCGCGGCCGACAATGACAGCGGGAATGAAAAAGCCCGCCGCGCTCTGGAAGCCGCTCTCAAGAAATTCGCATCGCAGGGCCGCACTGTTCGGCTCGCCATGCCTGAAATCGTACATGGAGACTGGAACGATGTCCTCCGGGGAAAAGACACAGACGGGAAGTCAGAGCGGCCGGTCTGATATTCGCAAGGGAATTGAGAACGCCACGGTGTTCCAACTTCCGGTAATGGGACGAAACGACGCAAAACAGCAGGAGGTTAGTGAGGACCGGCGGTTTCTTTATCTGGATAGTGGGATCTGGCGCCGGGCCGGGGATGGCGCTCCATACTTCATCTGCGGACCTGTCGAGGTGTTGGGAGAATCACGCGATGAAGCTGGACAGAACTGGGGGCTTCTCCTGGCTTGGCATGATCGTGATGGTCACCGGCATGAGGAAGCTTTTGCGCGTGCATTGTTTGCTGGTGATGGCAATGAGATCCGAAGCCGTTTGGCTGATGGTGGTCTGACACTTGGCGCCGGGCCGAAAGCCAAGGCCGCGTTCCTGGAGTGGCTGGCGAGTTTGCAGAGTTCGCAACGTGCGAGAAGTGTGACGAAGATCGGCTGGCATCGTTTCGGGGGTGGGGATGTGTTTGTTCTGCCTGATGAAACGCTGGGTGAAACTTCTGAGCGCGTGGTGTTGCAGACGCTGGATCGTGAAGCGTCTCTGTTTGGGGTTTCAGGCAGCGTAGAAGATTGGAAACTCCAGATTGGTGCGCTGTGCATGAAAAACAGCCGTCTAATCTTCGCGGCCTCGTGTGCCTTTGCTGCGCCTCTTCTGGGGCTGTTGGGTGAAGAGGGCGGCGGCATCTCCTTCAAGGGTTCTAGTCGTCTGGGTAAGTCTACGGCCTTGCGCGTGGCGGCCTCTGTGTGTGGAGGCACACCTCAGAGCGGGGCAGGGGGTTACATTCGCTCCTGGCGTTCTACGTCCAACGGTATCGAGAGCACGGCCTTGGCGTCCTGTGATGTGTTGCTGCCATTGGACGAGATTGGGCAGTTGGACCCGCGTGAGGCTGGTGAGATTGCCTATCTGCTAAGTAACGGGCAGGGCAAGGCGCGTGCTTCTCGGACGGGTGGAGCGCGGACCGTGGCTCGGTTTCGCATTCTGTTCCTGTCCACCGGCGAGCTGGGGCTTGCGGATCTCAACCGTGAAGCCGGAAAGGCGACAAAGGCTGGACAAGAGGTGCGGTTTGCCGATCTGCCAGCAGACGCCGGGCATGGCCGTGGATTGTTTGAAGACGTGCATGACCATGACACGCCAGACGCTTTCGCCCGTCATCTGCGAGTTGTCACAGGGCAGTATTATGGCGCGCCGCTACGAGCCTTCTTGGCGAAGCTTACGGATGAACTGCGGATGAAAGGGAATGACGCCATACAGGATCGGTTGCGCGGTCGTATGGCGGATCTGACGGCTCAGTGGTTGCAGTCCTATCCTGAGGCATCGGGACAAGTGCGCAGTGTGGCTGCACGGTTTGCGATGGTAGCAGCAGGCGGAGAACTTGCGACGGAATACGGTCTGACAGGCTGGGACAATGACACGCCCGGCGTGATGGCGGAGATCTGTTTCACTGCATGGCTGGCAGAGCGCGGAACAGTTGGACGGCGTGAGGATGAACAGGCTGTTGCCCAGGTGCGAGACTTCATTGCCAAGAATGGTGAAGCCCGGTTTGAACGCTGGGTCGATCCTGTCCAAGCAGATGCGGCGCAGTCAGAAGAGAGCCAGCCGCCGGGCGAACGGTTCCGGACGCAGAACCGGGCAGGCTGGAAGCGATGGATGATAGGTGAGGAAGGGAAGCATGAGTGGCGTTACTTCCTGACAGCAGAGGGAATGTCCGAAGCTCTATCAGGGTTGAACCGACGCAATGCTACACAGACGTTGATTGAGACGGGCTATCTCATGCCTGGCAAGAACAAGAACTCGACTGTCATTTCTCCGCCGGGCCATCGCAATATCCGGGCGTATGAGGTGAAGGCTTCTATTCTGGGAACGGAAGAGGGGGACCGCTGAGGCGGTCTCCTTTCGCCATGCGCTGGACGCATGAGTTCAGGGTGTCTCTTTTGAGTATACCGATACGAGACGTTTTTGTGAGACACGGGATTGGCGGATTTCCTTGTCTCATTTGGGTTGATTTTTTCATATGAGACATTCTATGAGAAAGATCTAGACCCAAACGAGACACTTGGAACCGCCATATGAGCTATCTAGGTTACGCCCGCGTCAGCACCACCGATCAGGATCTGACAATTCAGGAGCAGGCTCTCAAAGCGGCTGGGTGTCAGGTTATTCGTTCCGAGAAGGTGTCAGGAACTTCGACCGCCGGGCGTCGAGAGCTGCAAACCCTGCTCGCTTTCTTACAGGCAGGGGACGTGCTGGTGGTGACACGGATTGATCGCCTCGCTCGATCCATTGCGGATTTGCAAACCATCATGCACACGCTCAAAGACAAGGGCGCGGCTTTGCGCTGTACGGAGCAGCCAGTGGATACGACCACAGCAGCGGGCAAGGCGTTCCTGGACATGTTGGGTGTGTTCGCAGAGTTCGAGACGAACCTGCGGCGTGAGCGTCAGCTAGAAGGGATCAAGGCCGCTAAAGAACGTGGCGTCTATACCGGCCGCAAGTCCTCGATTGATGCTGACGTGGTGAGGAAGCTGAGAGATGAGGGAATCGGGCCTGCTGAGATAGCCAAGCGTCTCGGCATTGGTAGGGCCAGTGTCTATCGCATTCTATCTGCTGATCTCTGAGCCTGCTGCGGTCCGGGTGTCTGGTCTGCGCGGGCAGCGCAGGAAGTTTCCTTCCCGCGTTTTTTGCCTCCCTATGCATTAAGCGCATATCGCTACCTTTTGAGGCTGGCATATGCGGATGGGCGCGTTTGGGAGGTGTTAAAGAAAAACCCCAGTTTTCTGCGGAATAGC
Source organism: Gluconobacter japonicus (assembly GCF_002723975.1). Taxonomy (GTDB): domain Bacteria; phylum Pseudomonadota; class Alphaproteobacteria; order Acetobacterales; family Acetobacteraceae; genus Gluconobacter; species Gluconobacter japonicus. The sequence goes on along the minus strand of NZ_BEWO01000006.1, from coordinate 85,902 downwards.
CTTAAGAGCCAATAACACCTTTTAGAAGGTGTTACGCCTGAACTATGAAAGGTGTTATTGGAAAACTGTTATAAAACAGATGTTTATCGGTCGAATAACACCCTAACACCTTTAACACCGTTTTCAGGGCAAGGGTAAGAAAGGCAGAAGCAGAGACCTCAGAGGTATGCGTTTTGTGCATGGATCTGAAAAAAGGGAGGGGCAGGGCCAGCAGGATCAGGCGGTAATCCGGAAAATGTTGGGTCCCTCCTGGAGGGTTTGCCGTCCGGGGGTAGTTCGCACCCTGGTAAGAGGCACTTTCTGCATAAATCAGGAATCGGGTTTGTGTTGTTGTTGTTGCTGCTCACAGCATGACAGCGAAAGCGGCCAATATTTTTCAGATGAGTCCGGATTGAGTCCGGAAGATCTTTAGGGTGGATATAGACCCTGATCTGGAAGACGGTTTAGGCACCGCTGAGATCATCTAAAAAGCGCAGATTTTCAAGGGTAAGACCGGAAACGGAGCTTGGTGGGCACACAAGGGCTCGAACCTTGGACCCGCTGATTAAGAGTCAGCTGCTCTACCAACTGAGCTATGTGCCCGTCGCTCCGTTTCCGGTGAGGCGCGTTATAGAGCGAACTCCGTGGGTTGTGCAAGAGGGATTTTCAGGAAAAACAAATAAATCTGAAAATCCCTCACAAAACAGTAGCTTAAGACCGATTCAAAAGTCGCATGAGGCTCTCGAATTGTTCGAGAGACCGATAATCGATCTTGAGTGAGCCGCCTTTTTTACCATCGTAGGAAATATGAACTTTCAGGCCAAGACGAAGAGCGAGGTCTTCTTCGATCTGAACAATTTCAGCATTCCGGCGGCTTTTGGGGGCAAGCTTCTTGTCCGATTTCTCGGCTGCAAGTGCTTCAGTCTGTCGGACGTTCAGGCCTTTTTCCAGAACGATCTTGGCGGCAGCCACTGGGTCAGGGTGACCCAGCAGGGCACGAGCGTGACCGGCAGTTAACGCGCCTTGACGCACATAGGCGCGCACTTCGGAAGGAAGGTTAAGCAGGCGCATCGTGTTGGTGATGTGTGGGCGGGATTTGCCAACAGCGCCGGCCAGCTCTTCCTGCGTTAGCGTATAATCATTAAGGAGACGCTGGAGCCCTTCAGCTTCTTCGATCGGGTTCAGGTCTGCGCGCTGAAGGTTCTCGACCAGTGCCGCAGCCATGGCATCCGTATCATCCAACTGACGCACATGGACCGGCACACTGTGCAGTCCCGCAAGCTGCGACGCACGCCAGCGACGCTCACCGGCGATGATCTGATAGCGTTCCGGATTGATAGGGTCTGGTCGAACCAGAAGAGGCTGAAGAATGCCTCTAGAGCGAATGGAATTGGCCAGTTCTTCCAGGCGCTCGGGGTTCATGTCCTGACGTGGCTGAAAGGGACTTGGTTCCAGCACATCGACGGGTAGGGAGGTATGCTGCTGCACTGGAGTATTGGCGCGTGTTGTGCGGGCAAGTTGAGGGGCTTGGTCCCCCAGCAGGGCTGCAAGTCCACGACCGAGGCGCGGGGAAGTGTCCTTTTTGGCCATCGCAGCTTACGCCTTTGTCCTGTTCTCGGTTCGCTTCAGAAGTTCGTCTGCAAGTGCCACATAGGCGACTGCGCCTGTGGAGCGTGCATCATAATTCAGCACCGGACTGCCGTGGCTCTGAGCTTCGGAAATACGGATATTTCTCGGGATCAGCGTTTCGAGAACCTGGTCTCCGAAGAACCCTCGTGCATCCTGTGCGACGAGTTCTGAAAGGTTATTTCGTCGATCATACATTGTCAGAACAATGCCTTCGAGATGCAGATCTGCATTGAAAGCACGCCGCACACGGTCAATGGTGCGGACAAGTTGACTGATTCCTTCGAGCGCAAAGAACTCACACTGAAGGGGAACTAGCACACTGTCGGCTGCAACCAGAGCGTTCAGCGTCAGGAGGCCAAGGCTGGGAGGGCAATCGATCAGGATGGTGTCGTAATCGCCTTCAAGGGCGCGGAGCGCATCGCGGAGACGATATTCCCGCCGCTCATCTGCAATCATCTCCAGTTCGGCACCAGCCAGTTCGTTATTGGCTGTGATGATCGAAAGATTCTCGAACTCGGTCGGCTGAGCAAGGGCATGTGGCTCTGCTTCCTGCATCAGAGCAGCATATGTGCCGACATTCCGCTGATCATACTCGATGCCTAATCCGGTCGAGGCATTGCCCTGTGGGTCCAGATCAACGAGCAGGACGCGCTGTTTCCGTGCCAGCGCAGCGGCCAGATTGATTGTGGTCGTGGTTTTGCCAACACCACCTTTCTGGTTGGTGACGGCAATGATACGAGTGGTGGGGGATACGGAATTAGACGACACGCTTGAAATCACTGACCTTGATGATGGCTCCGCCGGGGTCGGTGCGGCTGGGAAGAATGGTAGATGTCATGTGCCAGTCACGGCTTGCCTCGGTCAACTCATCCTGTGCCTTTATACCCTTGAGAAACAGACAAAATCCGTTTTCTTTCAGCAGAGGCCGCGCCCAGCCGAGCAGTTTGACCAATGGAGCCAGTGCGCGAGCTGTGATGATATCTGCTTCTGGAGGATTGGCCGCTTCAATTCTTTTGGGAAGAACAGTGACATTGGCTTCGCAGATACGGCCAGCCTCCCGAAGGAACGCGCATTTCCTCTGATCGGATTCAATCAGCGTAACCGGATTACCCGTCGCGATGGCCAGAATGACACCCGGAAAGCCGCCACCAGAGCCGAGATCTGTAATGGTGGCGCCTTGGGGGATCTGGTCTGCGAGTTGCAGGCTGTCCTGAATATGGCGGGGCCAGAGTTGGCCTAAATCTTTCGGACTGACCAGATTAATCTTCGCATTCCACTGCACGAGCAGATCAGCGAAGCGCTCCAGTCTGTCCTGCGTTTCACGTGAAACGGTGGTCATGACAGGGTCCTTACATGAGCCAGCAGAGCAACAAGCGCGGCAGGCGTTACGCCTCGAACGCGTTGTGCGGCTGCAAAGCTGGTCGGTCGGGCCTGAGTGAAACGCTCGCGCATTTCGTTACTCAGGCCGCCAATGGCTGTGTAATCCAGATCGTCTGGCAGTACGATGGCACTTTCCGATGCAAGCTGTTTGATCTCACGGTCCTGCCTGTGCAGATAGCCACCATAGCGGGCTTCTGTTTCCACATGACGGCGGATGCGAAGCGGCAATTCTGCGAACCAAGGCGCTAGATCGAGAACTCTGGAATGATCACCATTACTGGCCAGAACATCGAGAACGCTCCGACGCCGTCCATCCAGTGAGACTTCAAACCCGACTTCTCTGAGTGTCTGGGGCAGGAATGTTGTCGAAGCGGCCTGAGCCATAGCCGCATCAATCTGGGTCTTCATATCTGTAAAAGCGTTGGCTCGTTCTGCCAGAACGCAGCCTGCATCCATACCTTTCGGGGTCAGGCGCAGGTCGGCGTTATCAGCGCGCAGGATCAGACGGTATTCGGCACGGGAGGTGAACATGCGATAAGGCTCGCTGATGCCGTGCAGCGTCAGATCATCGATCATGACGCCCAGATACGCATCGCTCCGATCCAGAATGAGGGAATCGTTTCCGGCTGTCGCGCGGGCGGCGTTCAGCCCGGCGAGAAGGCCTTGAGCCCCCGCTTCCTCATAGCCTGTCGTTCCGTTGATCTGCCCCGCCAGATACAGACCCGGCAGACTACGCAACTGAAGCGATGGCAGAAGTTCGCGTGGATCGACGTAGTCGTATTCCACGGCATATCCGGCAGTCACGATCCGGGCTTTTTCCAGACCCGGCATGGAGGCGATCATGAGCGCCTGAACGTCCGCCGGAAGGCTGGTGCTAATTCCGTTCGGATAGACGAGGTCGCCGCCCGGATTGCCAGGAAGTGCTTCGGGCTCCAGAAAAACCTGATGGGAAGATCGCTCTGCGAAGCGGACCACCTTGTCCTCAATTGACGGGCAATAGCGTGGACCACGCCCGGCAATCGCACCACCATACATAGCAGAACGATGTAGGTTCTCGTTGATGATTCGGTGTGTTTCTGACGTCGTCTGGCTGATGCGGCACGAGACCTGGTCGTTCGTGATGCGATCCGTCAGGGGACTGAAAGGTTCCGGGATGTCGTCACCACGATCTTCGGGCAGATTGTCCCAGTCGATGCTGTCCCGGGCAATGCGTGGTGGTGTGCCGGTCTTAAGGCGGCCCATACGGAGGTTCAGGGCTTCCAGACGTTCCCCCAATTTCGTGGCAGGGGCTTCACCGATGCGCCCGGCAAGTTGCTGCTCATGGCCGACATGGATCACACCGCGTAGAAAAGTGCCCGTTGTCAGGACAACAGCACCGCAATGAAAAGATCTGCCATCCTCGCAGATGACACCGCAGATCTGTCCGTTTTCTTCAATCAGATCCCCAACAGCTCCAGCCATGATCGTCAGGTTGGGCGTTTCTGCCAGAAGGGTTTGAATGGCCGTCCGGTAAAGGGAACGGTCAGCCTGTGCACGGGGGCCGTGAACGGCTGGCCCTTTGGAACGGTTGAGCAGTTTGAAATGGATACCCGCGCGATCGGCAGCTTTGCCCATCAAGCCATCCAGCGCGTCGATTTCACGCACGAGATGGCCTTTGCCAATTCCGCCAATAGCAGGATTGCAGGACATAGCTCCGATGGTTTCGAGCTTGTGGGTCAGCAGGAGTGTTCTGGCTCCAAAGCGCGCAGATGCTGCGGCTGCTTCGCACCCGGCGTGACCGCCGCCGATCACGATGACATCGAAATCGCTCAAAACCTACTTCCCGATACAGAACTGCCCGAAAATTGCATCGAGCAGGGATTCAACATCAACACGTCCCGTCAGACGCCCCAGAGCCTGCATGGAAAGGCGAAGCTCTTCGCCCCGCAATTCAGGCCAGGTGGCAGTCCGGGCGCGCTCCAGATGGGTGACGGCTTCCTGAATACCTGCACGATGACGTGCCCGGGTCAGGGGCGGTGCACCGGCGCTAGCAGTCAGTGCTGAGACCCGTTCCGTCAGTACGGACCGAAGTGCTGACAATCCATCACCTGTCTGGGTGCTGATGCCTAGCATGTTCGGCGGGGCAGATGCGATGTCGATTTTTGTACGAACCGCAATTTCATTGTCAGACAGAGCGTCCGTAGTTTCGTCTGGCCCAATTAAATGCAGAATGACGTCCGCCTGTTTCACGTGAAACAAAGCGCGCCGGATACCTTCTGCTTCGATCTCATCTTCCGTCTCACGAAGTCCCGCTGTGTCGATCAGTCGGAGGCGGACACCATTTAAAATCCAGTCAACGGCAATGGCGTCTCGTGTTGTTCCTGCGCGATGCGTGACGATTGCTGCATCATAACCAGATAAGGCATTGAGAAGGCTGGATTTTCCAACATTCGGAGAGCCTGCAATGACGACTGTTAACCCCTGTCGCATCAGTTCGCCGCGATTGTCTTGCAAGTGAGCGGACATTTCGTGATGGAGCGCTGACATTTCAGCCAGAAGAGTTTCCTCGACTTCTGGAGGAAGGTCTTCGTCCGGGAAGTCAATCAGAGCTTCCTGATGCGCTAAAACAAGGCGTAGTCGCTGCGCCCAGCCATCGTATAACCGACTGAGAGCCCCATCTGCTTGTTGAAGTGCCTGCTTGCGCTGGCTTTCCGTCTCGGAATCGACCAGATCGGCAATGGCTTCGGCTTGAAGAAGATCCAGCCGACCTTTTTGCACCGCACGTTTGGTGAATTCTCCTGGTTCAGCAGGCCTCGCCCCCAGATCAGTCAGAGCATCCGCAACGCGGGCAATAACGGCTGGTCCGGCGTGAAGGTGGAGTTCAAACCCGTCTTCGCCGGTGTAGGATTTCGGTCCCGGAAGCCAGAGAACTACGGCATGATCCAGAACTTCGCCCTGATGACGAAGGCTGCGAAGGCTGGCGCGTCGAGGTTCAGGGAGGGAGCCGCAGAGATTCTTGAGAAGTTCCGCACTTCCTGGTCCGCTAGCGCGCATGATGGCAATGGCCGCACGGCCCGCACCGGTTGCCAGAGCAAAAATAACCTGCGAGGTCGAAAAGGAGATGGGGGTCATGCTCCTTATGTAATGCAGGATGTGGTTCTGTGAAAACGGATTGATGGCAAAAGAAAAAAAGGTGGTTCGCTTCCGAACCACCTTTTCATGTCAGGCTAACAAAGTTGGGAGAGGCTTACTGAGCCTGATCCACACCTGTGTGCGTCTGAGGGGAGAAGGTCCAGCCTTCGCCATAAGGCTGCGGCATGTAGGCCATCCAACCCTTGGAAGAAACATTCCATCCAGCCGTGGACACCGGAGCACCCGTTGTGCGGAGCTTGCGGATATCCGAAGCGGACAGCGTTCCTGGAGCCTGGTTGCCCCAGCTCTTACGCATGAAGTTGACGGCATCGGCGATCTGCTGGTCAGACAGATGATCGCGGAAGCCCGGCATCGCAACAGCGGACGGCGCCGTGTTCGTCGGAGGCAGGATGCCACCAAAAGTCACGATGTTCGCCATGGATGTTGCATCATCCGTAATGACAACCGGGTTGCCAGCCAGAGGCGGGAACATGCGGTTGACGCCCGTACCGTCGTTCATATGGCAGATGGAGCAGTTATGCAGATAAACCTCTGCGCCTGCGTCCCCCTTGCCACCGGCTTCGAGCAGGGCCGTAGCCTTGCCGTCATCCTGACCGAGGTTCTTGCCTTCTGGCACGGCCGGCATGCTCTTCAGGTACTTGGCGGTTGCGTGCAGATCGTCATCCGTCCAGTGCTGGGTGCTGTAAGCCACCACGTCGGCCATGCCACCGAAGACGGCAGAATGGTCGATACGGCCGCTCTTCAGGAACTCGGCAATGTCTTCTTCAGACCAGCGACCCAGACCCGTATCGCTGTTGCTGCGCAAGCTCGGAGCGATCCAGTTGTCGATCGGTGCGCCACCGGAGAGGTAAGCGTTGCCGTCCTTCGTCGTATAACCCTTGACCTGCATGGCCATGCCACGAGGTGTATGGCACTCGCCGCAATGGCCCGGGCCATTCACAAGATATTCGCCACGGGCAATTTCCGGATCGGAAATGCTCTTGTCGAGGCCGGGTGTCACTGTCGGAACAAACATTGCGCGCCAGATGGCCAGCGGCCAGCGCATGTTCATCGGCCAGGAAATGTCTGGTTCCTTGTTCTGACGGGCTACCGGCTTCACGCCATGCATGAAGAAAGCATACATGGCCTTGATGTCGTCATCAGACAGGCGGGCGAATTCAGGATATGGCATGGCCGGATAGACCGTTGCACCATCCTTGCGGATACCCTTGCGGATGGCCTTCGTGAAGTCTTCCAGCGTGTAGCTGCCGATACCGTATTTCGGGTCCGGCGTAATGTTGGTGGAGTAGATCGTGCCGATCGGGCTCTTGATCTCCAGACCACCAGCATAAGGCTGGCCGTGCAGCGCCGTGTGACAGGCGACGCAGTCAGACAGGCGAGCCACATAAGCGCCGCGCTGAATCAGGGCGTCATCAGCGTCCTGGGCTTGGGCAGCGCCGAAAGACACTGCCATAAGGCCGACTGCGGCCGCGTATTTCCATCCCTGTTTCATCTCAGATACCAGTCTGTCCCGAGTTAATGCCTTGAGCATGTCACGTCATTCCTTTCAGCGTGACGGTTTCCCGTCACGGATGGTCCGGCGTTGCAGGCGCAACCGAACCCTGAGGGACGTTGAGGAATTCAGCGTTGGGGACGCCTGCCTCATTCTCTCGGGCCTTGACTTCGTCTGCGTAGGACTCGTTGGCACGCTTCACAAGGAAGTTGCGGATGTCTTCGATTTCAGCCGGAGACATGGACGTATCGAAACGGTCCATACCATAGGCCGTCAGAGCACCCTTGCCGACGAGCTTGTAGAACTTTTCCTGTCCGCGGATTGCACCGGACCAGCGCAGGTCTGGCAGAACGCCACCGGAAATGCCGTTATCGCCATGGCAGGCTGCGCAATAGGTCTGGAACTGGAAGTAGCCATCCTTGATCTTGGCTTCGTCCCACTTTTCAGGTGGCTTCACCGGAACAAACCCGAGTTCGTTCTTGGTCGGAAGCTTGTCACTGCCGTCGAGAGCAAATGCAATGATTCTGGAATGGTTGACCGTCCAGCCCGACGTGCGGGCAACGCCGCCGAGGAAGAACGGATAGATACCGCCCCAGCCCACTTCCACAGCGACATACTGCTTGCCGTGTGCCGTGTAGGTCACAGGCGGAGCGATGATGGCGCTCTGGGCTGGGAAGGTGAAGAGGTCCTTGCCCGTTGTCGCGTCGTAGGCATGGAACTCGCCATTGGCGAGACCCTGGAACAGAACGCCGCCAGCCGTAGCCAGAAGGCCACCATTCCATGGACCCTTGTGGTCAACAGTAAAGACAGCCTGCTGCTTTGCGGGATCCCACGCAACGATCCAGCCCTTCAGATCCTTCAGGAACTGGGCCTTGTCAGCCTTATGCTGTGGATCGTTGTCATCCAGCAGACCGATCTTGTTCATGTCGAGGCCAAGGTTCCAGCTGTCGTGGTGAGCCTTGAAGCCACCCTTCTGCGGATCGTAAACGAACGGAACCTGCTGGGCCGGGATATAAACCAGCTTCGTCTGTGGGCTGTAAGCCATGGCAGCGAAGTTATGGCCACCCAGATCGCCTGGGATACCGTACCAAGGCTTGCCGTTCAGCGTCCAAAGAGCTTCTGGATTATAGTTCGGGCGGCCTGTTACAGGATCCAGACCATTGGCCCAGTTCTCATAAGTGTAAGGCTTGCCAGAGATGAACTTACCGGTCTTGGCGTCGATGATGTAGAAGAAGCCGTTCTTTGGAGCGTGCACGAGCACATGGCGCATCTCGCCATTGATCGGCATGTCGAGCGCCATGATCTGCTGAACCGAGGTGTAATCCCACTGGTCCATCGGCGTTTCCTGGAAATGCCAGACGTATTTGCCGGTGTCAGGATTGATGGCCACGATGCTGCCGAGGAAGAGGTTGTTACCCTTTCCTTCAGAACGGAACTTGTAGTTCCATGGCGAACCGTTACCCACGCCCAGATAAACGAGATCCGTTACCGGGTCATAGATCAGGGAGTCCCAGACGGTACCGCCGCCGCCCTGCTGCTTCCATGCGCCGCCCTTACCCCATGTCGGGTAAGCCTTGGACATCAAAACATCATCGGACGCAGCGCCATCCGGCTTGTTGTCAGGGTTCGGAACCGTGAAGAAACGCCAGTCCATTTTGCCGGTTTCGGCGTCATAGGCTGTGACGAAACCACGGGCACCGAATTCTGCACCACCGTTACCGACGATGACCTTGCCCTTGGCAATACGCGGAGCGCCATCAAGCGTGTAAGAGCGCTGATGACCCAGCTGGGCTTCCTTGGGAACCGTATAGACGCTCCAGACCAGCTTGCCGGTCTTGGCATCCAGTGCGATCAGACGGCCGTCAAACGTGCCGAAATAGACCTTGCCGTTCCAGTAGGCTGCACCACGGTTGACCGTATCGCAGCAGCCGCGGTCAGCGATGTTGCCTGGAACTTTAGGATCGTAGGACCACAGCAGCTTGCCGGTTGCTGCATCCAGAGCCTTCATTTTGCTCCAGTTGGTGGTGGCGTACATGACGCCATCAACGATCAGCGGCGTACCTTCCTGACCACGATTGGTATCCAGATCGTAGTGCCATGCGAGCTTCAGGTTGCTCGCATTGTCCTTGGTGATCTGGTCCAGCGGGCTGTATCGCTGCTCGGAATAGGTCCGGCCATAGCTCATCCAGTCTCCCGGATGCTGGTCGGCGTTTGTAATGGCTGTCCCTGTGTCCTCAGCTAGGGCGACAGGAGAGGCGGCGCAGAATGCCAAAGCGGCAGCGCAGCCCAGAAGGCGCTTCTTCGTAACGTTGATCGGCGTCAGTAGACCAGAAACCATGATCCGACTGTCCTCTTTGCAAAGACTGTTCCTGTTACTGGTATTTCGGACTCCTTAAGTCCTGATAGGCTCCTTTCACGCGATAAAGGTGCCATCAGTTTCTCAAGTTGTCTGGAAAACCAGCATCACGAGAACTTACTACTCCTTATTTTATTGTTTGTAGAAAACTGGGCTTCTGACGTTTCCGTGAGCGGTATGTTTGAGAAATAGTCTTCTTGATTAGATGAGAATTATTCTTAATAAGAAACAAGCAAACATCTTTGGTACCTGTCGCAGGTTTGACACAAAAAATGGCAGTTTCTCAACAAGGTGAGTAATATTTCGTAAAATCATACAAAAATGATCCCATATGTTATTTGAGAATACCGGCTTCCCGGCATATGCGTGACACGCATGTGTTTTTTTTATAGGGACTCTTTTAGGGAAGCATGATTGACGCTTTCCTGGGGATGAGGCAGCGTATCTGCATGCCACAGCTTTCCTGTCATTCCCCACTTGGAGCCCTGACCATCAGCGAAGATGAAGGGCGTATTGTTGCTCTTGATTGGGGTTGGGGCCGCGATCAGGAAGAGACGCCACTTCTGGTGAGAGTCCGCGATCTTCTTGAAAAATATTTCGATGGGGAGAAGGTCGATTTCAGCGACCTTCCATTTTCTCCCTATGGAACGCCTTATCGCCAGAAAATCTGGAAAGCCATTCTAAAAATCCCATACGGAGAAACGCGGACTTACGCTGAAATTGCCGCACAGGCTGGAGGGTCAGCGCGCTCTATTGGTGGGGCTATGGGAGCCAACCCAATTCCGGTTCTCATCCCCTGTCACCGCGTTGTAGGGGCAACCGGGCTAGGGGGATATTCCGGATTGAATGGTATTGAAGACAAGAAAATTCTTCTTAATCTCGAAAAAGGCGACTGAAAACACCAATAAAAAAGGGGAGCCGAAGCTCCCCCTTTTTGCATGAACAGAAAACGGATTAGTTGTTCATGGCTTCAAAGAAGTCGTGGTTAGATTTGCTGTATTTCAGCTTGTCCAGCAGGAAGTCCATGGCATCCATCGTCCCCATTGGTGCGAGGATACGGCGCAGGACCCACATCTTGGACAGTTCAGCACGGTCAACCAGCAGTTCTTCCTTACGTGTGCCCGACTTGGTGATGTCGATGGCAGGGAAGGTGCGCTTGTCAGCCAGTTTGCGATCCAGAATGAGTTCGGCGTTACCCGTACCCTTGAACTCTTCAAAAATCACTTCATCCATGCGCGAGCCGGTATCGATCAGCGCCGTAGCGATGATGGTGAGCGAGCCACCTTCTTCGATATTACGGGCTGCACCGAAGAAGCGTTTCGGGCGCTGCAGAGCGTTGGCGTCCACACCGCCGGTCAGTACCTTGCCGGATGATGGCACAACGGTGTTGTAGGCGCGGGCCAGACGGGTAATGGAATCCAGGAGGATCACCACGTCTCGCTTGTGCTCAACGAGACGTTTAGCCTTTTCGAGAACCATTTCCGTCACCTGAACATGGCGTGTTGCCGGTTCATCGAAGGTAGAGGAAACAACCTCACCGCGCACAGAGCGGGCCATGTCCGTCACTTCTTCTGGACGTTCGTCGATCAGAAGAACGATCAGGAAGACTTCCGGATGGTTTGCTGAGATCGAGGCCGCAATGCTCTGGAGCATTACGGTCTTACCCGTCCGCGGTGGAGCGACGATCAGGGCGCGCTGGCCCATACCGATCGGCGTGACAAGGTCGATGACGCGTGGCGTGTAATCGCGCTGGTCTTTCTTGCCCTTGCTGCGGGGCGATGTTTCGGAAACGGCTGGCTCGGACTGTTCAACTTCCATCTTCAGGCGACGCTCAGGGTAGAGTGGCGTCAGGTTATCGAAGTTGATACGCGTCCGGACGACGTCCGGGTCTTCGAAGTTGATGGTGTTAACCTTGAGGAGCGCGAAGTAACGCTCGCCATCACGCGGGGCGCGGATCTGGCCTTCAACCGTATCACCGGGGCGCAGACCGAAACGGCGGACCTGCGTCGGGGAAATATAGATATCGTCTGGGCCGGGAAGATAATTTGCTTCCGGGCTCCGCAGGAAACCAAAACCATCCGGCAGGATTTCCAGTGTTCCCTCGCCGTAGATCGCCTGATCGCGTTCGGCGAGGGTCTTGAGGATAGCAAACATGATGTCCTGCTTGCGCATGGACGAGACGTTCTCGATCTCCAGTTCCTCTGCATAAGCCAGTAGATCGGCCGGAGATTTTTTCTTGAGTTCGGCGAGATGCATGAAAAACGCGCCTTATGTGCCCTTGGGGCAAACCTTATGGGGGAAGGATGGGCCTGCCTGATGCTGAATGATCAGAACAGAGGCTACGGACGTCAGGCACCTTTTCAGTGCGTGGCATCGGAAGCAAACGTCATCCGGTTAGGAAAGGAGACCGGGTGGCTAGATAACCACCAGGAAGTCCCCGTTGGATTACCGGAGCGCGCGAAGGAGTGTCAAGCCTGACGCGCTCGGTGACATGACTTTGATATGAATCAATGGGTCAGCATGGCATCTGCCGTGCGAAGGGCCAGAGCCATGATGGTAAGGGCGGGGTTGGCAGCGGTGGCGCTTGGGAAGGTAGAGTGATCGCTGATCCACAGGTTGTCGATATCAAAGCTCTGCCCGTAAGGCGTCACAACAGCAGAGCCGGAATCTTTCCCCATACGCGCCGTGCCCATCATGTGCGCCGCCCGATCAAGAATACGAAGATCCTTCGCGCCAATGGCGTCCCACATACGGGTCAGCAGGCGGGAGGCATGCGCATGCATGGCCAGTTCGTTAGGGCCATAGCTGTGCGTGATGAGAGGTTTCGGGATACCGAAGTGGTCTTTCTCGTCTGAGAGCACAACGCGGTTTTCGGGGCTGGGCATGCAGTCGCCGTGAATCCCCATGCCGATGCTACGATTATATCCTGCGAGCGTACGGACAAGATCCGCCCCACGACGGGTAGACCCGCGTGCGATGTTGGAAGCCCAGGTGATGGGCATCATGCCAAGAGATTGAATCAGATATCCCCCAGCGAAATCTGCGTCTTTCGGGCGCATCATGTCTTCAGTAATTGTCAGGGAAGGATAACCGCGATTGGGGCGAACCTCCTGGTCAATCTCGCCCCAAATCTGGGTAGAGATATGAGTCATGTAATTTTCCCCAACCTGCCCTGAACTGTTAGCCAGCCCGTTATGCAGAAGCAGACGGGCAGTTTCGACAGCACCGGCAGACAGAACCAGTTTCTCGCAGCGCTGTCGGATATCCTGGCCATTCTGCTTATAGACAACACCTGTCACGCGACCGGCTTGGTCTGTTTCAATGGTATGAACGAAACAACCCGGTCGTATTTCGGCGCCATACGTAACAGCCAGCGGAAGCCATGTGTTGTCAGTGCCTGATTTTGCACCATTCCGGCATCCCTGATGACAGGCTCCACAACTGACACAGCCTTGCCGTTCACCAAAATACGGTTGATTGAAAGGTCGTGTGATCAGCGCTGTTGGACCATCAGCATGACGAAGGCCTAAAGCGTCGCAGGCGTCGCGCATTTTCAGGGCTGCCGGATTTGCTGGCGGGGGCGAGTAGGCATATTGTCGGGAGGGATCCCATGGATATTGGGCCGGGCCAGAGACACCAATGAAGGATTCTACTTCCTCAATGTAAGGAAGCAGTTCCTCGTAACGGAAAGGCCAGTCCACGCTGCGTCCCGTTTCCGTATGAAGCTGGAAGTCCCGGGCGTCCGGGCGAGGAAGAAAGGCTCCATAGTGCAGCATGGATCCACCTACGCCCGTCCCACTATTGTTGCCTCCGAAAGGCTGAGGATTACGCCCCCCGGAAAGACGTTCGTTAAGCCAGTAGATTTCGCGGGCTTCGATTTCGTCAGATGTATACTGTGCAGGTGTGAATTTCGGTCCTGCTTCCAGCACAAGAACGCTTTTGCCCGCCTGCGCCAGGCGTGCGGCGAGAGGGGCTCCGCCGGCGCCGCTTCCAACAATAATGACGTCCAGAGTATCGGTTTCAGCATAAGTCTTCATTTTTCAAGTGCGCCTTATGCTGCGGAGGAGATTTTTGTGGCAGGTTCGAAGTCTTTCCGTTCATTGGCTTGAACGGTTTCAAAACCCTGAAATCTTTCGTCACCACCGTTCAGGTTGGCAGACATTCCAAGTCTGTCCTGAACGCGGGGATCAGCCAGAAAACATTCGATCACGTCTGCCCGCAGATCGAGAGCCCATTTCTGCATCTGTGACGGGTTCAGACGGTTAGGCGTGTCCAAACCAACTTTCCCCTCTCCCATGGCATCCAGAAATGCCGCGACAGCGCTGTCTTCGAGCAAAGAAAAAGGGCGCTCAAATTGTGAAGTGGAAAGATCATTCAGAGTCAGGAGGGCTTGCTCCCACGCCTGACTGTCGGAAGGAAGTTCTGCAAAGCGCCAACCGTCCCGCGGTCCGCTTAAAGCCCGATCAACTCGCAAAGCAAGATTGAGCGTCTGTTGGCCCAAAATCTCTTCCTGCGGCAAGAGAACAGTCACAATACGGTCCAAAACCGAAAAAGCGGTCGAAGAAAGCGTTCGTGGTGTGCCTGATGAATCTTCTTCGAGGCGTTCCTTCAGAATGTCATGAGTGCGACGGGAAAGATGATCTGAGGCCAGAAAGGGAGGAAAATCAGACGAGTTTGTCATGTCGGCGTCCTTTGCTTCATTTTTCAAAGTCCCGGCATAGGGATAGTTCCTGTCTCCCGCTCAGGATCAAGATGCACTATCCTGCTTCAGTTATCCTGTCGGGCATCCGGCGGAATGAGAGTTAGAAGAGATCCATCCCCTGATCGGGGTGTTTGTGCAAGTGAGGAGAGACGATGGCGGTCGAGATCCGGGTGCCGGCGCTGGGAGAAAGCCTGACGACCGCGACTGTCGCGCGCTGGCTGAAGCAGGCGGGTGATTACGTTCAGCATGACGAAACAGTTGTCGAACTTGAGACGGACAAGGTGAGCGTTGAGGTGACGGCACCTTCTGCCGGGCGCCTTGAGAACTGTATTCCGTTGGGGACGGAAGTGGAGATTGGTGGTCTTTTAGGCCAGGTTGATGAAACGGCTGAAGCACCAGCGGTGACCGCATCTGAAGTTCTGCCTGTCGAGGCAGTATCTTCTGAGCCTGTCGCGCCGCCGGTTGTTGAGCCTTCACCTGCGCCAAAACCGGCTCCTAGACCGGCAGTCACGGAGCCTCCCGTTGTCGGTAATTCTGGAGATAATATCTCCCGGGAACGTCGCGTTCCGATGTCGCGACTGCGGCAGACGATTGCACGAAATCTGAAAGCAGCACAGAATACGGCTGCAATCCTGACGACATTCAATGAAATTGACATGTCTGCGGCTAAGGCACTTCGGGCCGAATACAAGGATGAATTTGAAAAGAAACATGATGGTGCCCGACTGGGCTTCATGTCTTTCTTTGCCAGAGCCGTAGTCGGGGCACTTCGTGATTATCCAGCCCTGAATGCCCAGATTGAAGGGGATGAGATCGTTTATCGTGATTTCGTCAATCTCGGAATCGCGGTTGGAACAGAGCGCGGTCTGGTTGTCCCCGTTCTTCATGACGCTGACCAGATGAGTTTCGCAGAACTGGAGCGCCGTATTGCGGATTACGGCAAACGCGCGCGAATAGGGTCGCTCAAACTGGACGAGCTGTCACACGGGACGTTTTCAATCACGAACGGTGGTATTTTCGGATCACTGCTTTCGACGCCAATTCTGAATACGCCGCAGTCGGGTATTTTAGGTATGCATGCCATTCAGGATCGTCCTGTCGTGCGTGACGGTCAGGTCGTTGTTCGTCCCATGATGTATGTTGCATTGTCTTATGATCACCGTCTCGTAGATGGGCGCGAAGCTGTCAGCTTCCTTGTCCGCGTCAAGCAACTTGTTGAAGATCCGAGGCGGCTGCTTCTCGATCTCTGATCTTTTTCGGAAGACGCAACGTTAAGACGTGGCATCTTTTGCTGAACGCCGGACGAGTATCGTTCCCCCGCGTTCATTGAACCATTTTGAACCGAGGGTCATTCTAGCCATGTCATCTGCTTTCACACTGTCTTATTCCATCCGGCTTCTTGCCATGACAACGGTCCTGGGAGGAGGTGTACTACCATTGATGGCGTGTGCGCAGACTGACCCGGTGGGAGGAGAAGCGCCGCGGCCTGCTGCCGTGACAAGTGCAATCGGAGATGCGTCGGTTCCGCCTCCTGCAATAAATCCACCCACTGATGCCGCGCCTGTCATTCCTCCTGTAGAAATTCCGCCTCTTCCTGCCGTGAGTAATGCTGAGGCACATAAAGAAGCCGCGCGACTGGAAAAAATGATGGTGAAAACCATCAAGGGATTTTCGACTTACAAACCTGAACGTCGGGAAAAGTTTATTGCTCTGGCTCAGGAAGAACTGACGAAATCCGGTTTGCCAATTTCACGCCCACAGCTCGTTATGGTTGTGGATCGAAATGAAAAAATACAGCATCTGGATTTTGTTTTGGCGTTTCCGGATGAGCCTTGGGTTTCGATTGGAGGAACTCCGGTTTCCACGGGAACGACAGGGCGTAAATATTATTACATTACCCCAACGGGTGTTTTTCAGAATACGGCAGACAGGCTGGGCTATCGCGCGGAAGGAACCAAAAACAAATATGGTATTCGCGGTATTGGCGCCAAGGGATCCCGTGTCTGGGATATGGGATGGCAGACCGCATTGAAGGGCTGGTTACCAAAACATGAAACCGGCCAGATCAGGCTGGAAATTCATGCGACAGATCCGCAGTTTCTGGAGTGGCGTCTCGGACATCCAGCCTCGGAAGGATGTATCCGTATTCCGGCGACCATGAATCACTTCATGGATCACTACGGTCTGATCGATGCGTTGTATGAGCAGGCAGCCGGTTATGATCCGCGGTTTTCGGCTCTGTTGCCAAAAGATCGGGAGCAGACACCTATTGCTGGAGATCTGGTAATTGTTGTGGATTCCGGACCGTTAACCGAGCCAAAAATTGATCCGATTGCAGATAAAAGACCACTTCCCTGATGTTTGGAATAAGAAATATTACATAATAAGTATGACATTTTTAGGTAAACCGTATGAAACTTCTGTTGCGAAGGGGTAATACAGGTTTTCAGTACCCAGAAGCATGAGTAATGAGCGTCTTCTCTTCCACGGGAGCACGCGATTTCCATGAAAAATGTTCGAAAAAGTTTCGTCCTGTCCAGCCATATTGTGACAGGGGCGATTCTTTTTGGTTCTGTTGCCTATGCTGCGGAAAGCAAGCATGCGGACGACAAAAAGGATGCAAACAAAGAAACACAGGCAGTTGAAAAACTGACTGTTCTAGGTCATGCATCTCGTATCGCTCCCGCAACGGTACCTTTGGACATTACGCAACCGACATCAAAAATCCAGTCAGGGTTTTTGGCGAATAATATTATTCCACTGGCAAGTGTTGATGATATTATTCAGTTTCAGCCTAGCGTTTTTTCGCAAAACCCTAATGGCCCGGGAATGGGAAAAGCGGAGACAATGAGTCTGCGTGGGTTTCAGGACGGTCAGTATAATATGACGTTTGATGGTATTCCGTTCGGGAATGCCACGGACCTTGGGCATACAACCTCATCGCTGTTCATTTCCCATTTTCTTGGGGAAGCCCAAATTGATCGTGGTCCTGGAACTGCGTCAACAATTGGGAATGCCACTTTCGGTGGCACAATGGGATTTACGTCTAAAAATCCTGCTGCCCGGATGGGCACAACCCTGTATGGAACGTATGGAAGCTTTAATACCCGTGCGGGCGGTATTGAGTTCAATACAGGAAAAACCAGATTTGGCCGTGCTTTCATCGATATGCAGCACGAAGAGACGAATGGTTATCTGGCTAACTCGTCCGAACGCCGTAGCAATCTGATGTTTAAGGATGTTGTTGACCTTGCACCAGAAACGACGCTGACAATTGAAACGACCTATAACAAGGAATGGCAGTACACGACGCAGGGTGCCACGCTGGAAGACTATAGAAAATACGGTAAAAATTACGGGCTTTGTAATGATCCGAAAAAGCAATGTTATTACGGATACCAGCCCAGCACCTACACATCTGATTTTGACTATATCTCTCTTAAAACACGTCTTCTGTCATGGCTGACGTTGGAAAATCAGATTTATACGAGTGGTTTCGAGCATGATTATTCCGAAAGCACGGATGCCAGTCAGAGTAGCGCTGCGGCAAATGGTGTAACGTTCTACAATGCTGCAGGCAAAAAAGTAGCGACGTATAAAAATGATATTCCTGGCAAATATGCCGATGCAGCATATCGAACCTACGGAGATACCCTCCGCTTGAAGGCGCATACAACCTACGGTGATATTCTTACGGGCGTATGGGCAGACGTCCAGAAGGATCGACGGTATACATATGCAATTGATATCAGTCAGGGCTCCATCCCTGTGATGGGGAAAAGCGGTTCTCCGTATAGCTATGATATTTCAGATTTAAACACCACGATCCAGCCTTATCTTGAGTTGAATGTTCATCCATGGAAAGGAGCAACAATTAAACCGGGTATAAAATATTCCATTTTCAAAAGAGATTATGACGCGGGTATCAATAAGAGCACAAAGGTACCATTGAAAGATACACAAAGCTATAATTCCTGGCAGCCATCTATTGCGATAAATCAACGTATTATCAAAAACTGGAGTGCCTACGCACAGGTTGCGCGAGGCTTTCTCGCGCCGCCAATGTCTGTCTTCCAAGCGAATTCGGTTGGAGACGTAAAGCCCGAAACAACCATGAATTATCAGGTTGGTTCCGTATATCATGGTCGGAACTGGATGCTGTCTCTGGATGGGTACTATATTAATTTCTCGAATTATATTGCTGCTGCTCAGATTAAAGTTCCAAACATCGGTACAACATCAACATATGTAAACAGCGGTGGCGCAATCTATCGAGGAATTGAGATCGAAGGACAGTATGTCATTGGCTACGGTTTTTCTCTTTATGGGAATTACAGTGTGAATGATGCAAAATACAAACATAGTCATGTCCGGGTTGCTCAGACACCTAATGCACTTGCCTCCTTTGGTGTGCTTTACGAGAGTGAGCATGGCCCATATTTCTCCCTTATGGGAAAATATGCTGGAA
The DNA here is from genome assembly GCF_002723975.1 of Gluconobacter japonicus. Classification (GTDB taxonomy): domain Bacteria; phylum Pseudomonadota; class Alphaproteobacteria; order Acetobacterales; family Acetobacteraceae; genus Gluconobacter; species Gluconobacter japonicus. Next base: position 66,764 of record NZ_BEWO01000006.1, on the reverse strand, counting down.
CGCATTGGGGGTTGGACAGTACCACGGATGATGACGGAAACACGGCTTTCAAAAATCAGTATAAAATTGGAAGCACGGTGACTGCGGATCTCGCCATGGGGTGGCGAATTCATCATATTGGCTCGTTTTTCAGAGATGTTACGCCAAGCATCAAGATTGCCAACCTCTTCAATAACCGTGCGATCAGCGATTTTGCGGGCAACCAGTCTTATGGAGATGCCCCATTGTTCTGGCGTATTGCCGGCCGGAGCGTCTTCTTCAACATGACCGCAACGATGCCATGATGCGACGGTTTTCTTCGCTTGTTTGCCTGCTTGCTCTGGGGGCTTGTGCACCTCAGACGCAGGGAGACGTACTTGAAAAAGTTGTTCTTCTCAGTCGACATGGAATTCGCAGCCCCACACAGTCGCCGCAGGATATGGAACGCCGTACGGGTCACGCCTGGCCTGTCTGGTCTGTGGCACCGGGGGAAATGACGGATCACGGTGCTAAAACTCTTGCTGCGATGGTGCAGGCTGTTCAGGAGACTTACCAGAAGACTGGCGTGCTTCCTGCGTCAGGAGACTGTCAGACAATGGAACAAGAGAGCGTTGTCTGGGCGGATACGGCCGATCATAGAACACGACAGACAGGTGAGATCTGGGCAAAAGGAATTGCGCCTGAATGTGCTGTAAAGGCTCAATGGGCGCCTACTGCGGCTGATCCTGTTTTCAATGCACTTGGTACTCAATCCGGCCGTGTTGATTCTCTGGCATTAAGGCGGGACTTTGAAGCTGCGGAGAGAACCTTACCCGAGCCAGCGTCCACCAATGCGCTGAAAAAACTTCAGGCTCTTCTCGCTCCGAAAGGCTGTTTGTCAGATCCAGCATCGCCTCAATGCCTTGCTGGGCCGACGAAGATTGAGTGGAAAAAGGGTACTCCTCGCCTTCAGGGAGGTTTTGTAACAGGAGGAATGGCAGCGGAAAGCCTGTTGCTGGCCTATTCCGAAGGGCTGTCGTTAACAGACTTTGGCATTACCGAGAGAGACGCACCGGCATTTATCGACGCCATCATGCCAGCGCATGAAGCAGAAAATCACCTGCTGCGCCGTTTGCCTGAATATGCTCGAGCCCGGAATAGTATAATGGCCGAGAGTATCCGCGCGTTTCTGTCTGACCGGTCTGTACCGTCTATTCCGAGCGTTTTGCCTTCAACGAAGGTGCTGGTTCTGGCGGGGCATGACACGAACCTGGCAGCCATGATGGCGCTATTCGGATTGGACTGGTCTTTCCCGGATCAACCTGATTCGACCGCGCCCAATACCGTTCTGGCGTTTGAGCGTTGGCGCCATTCTGATGGCACGCGCGATATCAGGGTAAGGATTTTTCATCAGTCCCTGATTGAGTTACGTGAGGGAAGAGCGCCTGATATCGAGGCTTCAGCCATAACGCTTTCCCCCTCGTGGCCTGTTCTGGCTCGTCAGCCCTGAACGCCTTTCCAAGACAAAAAAAGCCCGGATGTTTTCATCCGGGCTTTTTCGTAACGGATCTAAAGGAAGGCTTAGTGAGCCCAGCCTTCAGGAACCTTGCCACCGTTCTTGGCCAACTCGGCATAGACCTGCTTGATGAGCCAGACGTTCATCGTTGCTGAGTCGTCCGTGCTGCCCGTGTAGTGCAGTTCGGCTGCAAGCTGCTTGCGCGCTTCCAGCGAGCTGTCGAGACCGAGCAGCTTCAGAAGATCCACGATCGAGGTCTTGTAGTTCAGCGGCTGGCCAGCCTTGGATGCCAGATCGGAAAGAACAGCATCCACGTCCACTGGTGCGGCTGGGGTGGCAGGTGCCGCAGCAGCCGGAGCGCCAGCGGAAGCCTGTGCATCAGCCGTGCCGGACGTTGGCGTAGCTGCTTCTGCATGTCCGAAAATCTTGGACATGATCGTGCTGAAAAGACCCATAGGAAACACTCCTGACGGTTTGAAAAAAGGTGTCGGGGTAGACAACGCCTACCCCTGTTACCTGTTCCGCTCAGTAACGATATTCTTCGTGCTTGAACGGACCGGCAACCGGAACGCCAATGTAGTCAGCCTGCTTCGTGGACATCTTGGAGAGTTCGGCGCCGACCTTTGCGAGGTGGAGGGCAGCGACCTTTTCGTCCAGAGCCTTTGGCAGGGTGTAAACCTTCACTTCGTACTGGCCCGGCTTGGCGGTCCAGAGTTCGATCTGGGCCAGCGTCTGGTTGGTGAAGGAAGCGGACATCACGAAGGACGGGTGACCCGTGGCGTTGCCAAGGTTCACGAGACGGCCTTCAGAGAGCAGGATGATGCGGCGGCCTACGGCCAGCTCGATTTCGTCAACCTGCGGCTTGATGTTGTTCCAGCGATAGTTGCGCAGGGCTTCGACCTGGATTTCGCTATCGAAGTGACCGATGTTGCAGACGATCGCACGGTCCTTCATTTCGCGCATGTGGTCGATCGTGATGATGTCCACATTACCCGTGCAGGTGACGAAAATGTCGCCGCGCGGAGCTGCGTTTTCCATGGTGACGACTTCATAGCCTTCCATGGCGGCCTGAAGGGCGCAGATCGGGTCAACTTCGGTCACGAGAACGCGGCAGCCTGCATTGCGCAGGGAGGCAGCGGACCCCTTGCCCACGTCGCCGTAACCGGCAACGACGGCAACCTTGCCGGCCATCATGACGTCTGTGCCGCGGCGGATGGCGTCCACCAGGCTCTCACGGCAGCCATACAGGTTGTCGAACTTGGATTTTGTGACGCTGTCGTTCACGTTGATGGCCGGAACCTTCAGCGTGCCAGCCTTGGCCATCTGCCAGAGACGATGCACACCCGTCGTCGTCTCTTCGGACAGGCCGCGGACGTCCTTCAGGAGTTCCGGGAACTGATCGTGCATCATGACCGTGAGGTCGCCGCCGTCATCGAGGATCATGTTCGGCGTCCAGCCGTCCGGACCCGTGATGGTCTGCTCAATGCACCAGTTGAATTCTTCTTCCGTCAGGCCCTTCCAGGCAAAGACGGGAATACCGGCTGCAGCGATGGCTGCTGCTGCGTGATCCTGCGTGGAGAAGATGTTGCAGGACGACCAGCGGACCGTTGCGCCGAGAGCCGTCAGCGTCTCGATCAGCACGGCGGTCTGGATGGTCATATGGAGGCAGCCAGCGATACGCGCACCCTTGAGCGGCTGGGTGTCCTTGTATTCTTCGCGGAGTGCCATCAGGCCGGGCATTTCGCCTTCAGCGATGGAGATTTCCTTGCGGCCCCAGTCTGCGAGGGAAATGTCGTGTACCTTGTAGTCCTGCGTGGTCATGATTGGCCCTTACTGCCCGTCTTGGATGGCAGCAGGTATAGAGGCTTGGCGGAGCCACGCAAAGTGTGGCTCCGTCGCATCTGGTCTGTGTCAGTTCGGCTGTGCGGTGTCGGTCTTGGTTTTGACCGTCCGCGGTGTCTGATGTGTGCGCTTCAGATGGTGCTTGTATTCGGTTTTGCCCTGCTTTGTTGTGTCCGTCATGGCGTGAGGCGCCTGAGGGGCGGGCTGGTCCGGCTGTTCTGTGATGGTACGGGGGTTCGTCGGCAGGTGATTGGCAGGCTGGTCAATCGTGGAATTCTGCGCTTTCTGCGTCGCAGAACTGGACGTCTGGGGTTGATCGTTGCTCGGGCTGCTGACGGCCTGCGCGAAAGCTGCTGATGAAACGGCAGGAGAGGCCATGATAACGGCTGCGGCAAGCAGGGAGGCTTTCAGGCGAATGGACATGTCTTGAATTTTCCTCTGCAAAGGGAAGAGCTGGCTCCTCCGGGAATAATCTGATAACTCCCGGACAGCGTGACAGTTGCCCCGATGCAGCATATTGCGTCAGTTGCCCGGGCATGTCAGAGAACGGCAGATCACCTTCTGTCGTGTTGTTCGAAACCGGCGCAGGTCCAGAATACCCCCTGAAGAACAGGAGGCTGCCGTGTCAGAGAACCCCACTTACAACTTTCCTTTCACGGTGCTTGATCCGGCGTTCCAGGAAACTGGAAAACCTGCCTTCGCCAATGGTCTTGTCTGGGCTGTGCATGCGATTCCGGGACAGGAATTGCGGTCTCTGGGGGCGGGAGAAGTTGAAGATCTGTTGGTTCCGGGGCGTGTGCCATCGTCCGAGGGGTGGTTCTGGCTTCATTTTGATACTGTTCACAGTTCTGCCCGGTCCTTTGTCGCTCATCTGCCAGGGCTACCGGAAGACGTGCGCGCCATGCTGGCGGAAACAGAGTACGGTATTGCGCTTGAGGCCGTTGATGATCTGATCTGGGGGGCGCTTCCCGCATTTGATGATGCATTGGCGGAAGACGACCGGGAAATCTGCGCCTGGCGTTTTGCCATGCGGCCTGACCTTCTGATTACAACACGACGCAATCCCATTCCTGTTCTTGGGGCGGCCTATCGGTCCCTCAGGCCTGACCATATTCCGCCGACCCCTGCGGGGATTGTGGATCGGGCATTACGGGAATTTACGGGAACCGTGCGTCGGCAGCTTGGCCAGCTTGATGATGATCTGGATCGGGCGGAGGATGTTCTTCTGTTGATCGAGCATCGGTCTGATCTGGGGCATCTGGGTGGTATTGTCGGTAAGGTACGCCGTCGGGCGACGGAACTCAGACGCGTTGTCACGCCGATTGACCGTGTTCTGAAGGATGAGGATCTGGACCTTCCTGAATGGGCGGAAGACGAACTCCGTGACCGTGCGGAGCGTCAGGTTCATGCGGCTTTGGACGATCTGATTGCTTTGCAGGACCGGGCGCGTTCCCTGCAGGACGAACTGGGGTCCAATCAGGCGGAAGAAACCAACCGTCGTCTGTACATTGTTTCGGTGGGGACGACGTTGATGCTGCCGGCGACCTTCGTGACCGGCTTCTTCGGTATGAACACGGGCGGCATGTTTCTGGCGCAGGGGGCGTGGGGAACAATCGAAGCCGGGTTTGTGTGTTTCGTGTTCATGGCTGTGACGTTTCTGTTCATGAAACTCGCCCGGCTTCTCTGAAGGGAATATGAGCTGGGTGCCTGTTGTCTGGGCGGAAAAAACCTGTTTCTGTTACAGAAGGATACATTCAGAAGACAGTTAATAAAGACTGTCTGTCCAAGAAGCGGAAACTGATGCCTCGTTTTCTGACACTCTCTGCTTTTTCTCTTTTGATTTGCGGTCTTACTGGCTGTGGACCGCAAATTTACACGCCTGAGACCGCGATTTCTGCGGTTCATGCTGATCCTTCCGGAGTGGTCGGTAAATTCAGAATGACTGTAAGGCGCGTTGGTTGGAGTGACGGATCAATGTACCTGGATTCTGCCCAGGATTACAGAGATCCAAAAACCCTTGTTGTGGCCATTAGAGGCGCTATGGCAAAAGATTTGCTGCGTAATACGTCACAGTCGGCTGAACAGTATTTCATGAACCGAACAATCCTTGTGTCCGGGATTGCTCAGAGGGTTCCTGTTTTCTGGCTAAATGACGACGGAACGCCGACAGGAAAATATTATTTTCAGACGCAGGTTTTTACTGGAGACTCTGAAGACCTGAAAATTTTGCCCTGACAACGAAAAACCATCCAGCCTTCTGGATCTGTAACACAGGTTATGTTGGTGCTGTTTGGTATTGCATTGAGCTATGCCAAACAGCGTGATGTCGGTTTCTTGATGCTCTGGAAACGGTCAGGGATTTTTCTTGGCAGGCCCGCTGGATGTTGCGGGGGTTTGGCCGAGGGCAGACGAGGTTGTGTTGGGATCTGTCGTCTGGTGCATGTCTGATTTTGTGGCGTCTGATTCTGGGGCGGGTGTTGTGGAGACGCCGTGAGGCTGTTCAGCCGCGTATTTTTCGAAAGCTTCTGGCGTGCCAACGAAGGCGCAGTCACACAGGTCCCGATCTGCATAGATGTAGCGCAGACCCTCGGGCGTTTTGCGTGTCAGGAAGACGTGTTGCGGCATGAGTTGCAGCTCTGCGCGGCGAGACGGAGAATTGGCGGGGTGTCTGACGAACCCTGCGGAGATGAGCTGCTTTTCCTGTGGGCTGGTATTGTCATTAACGCAACCGGCGAGACCGAGGGCGACAGACAGCGCTGCGACAGGAAGGGAGAGGGAAAAAACAGTTTTCAGCATATCAGTCTCCTAACAGCTTTGATGCCATGGGGTTTCATGGGCAGGGCCGATCTTACGGATATTGTCGAAGGGTAGGGGAAAAAGAAAATCTGTGCAGGAAATGGATCAAACACTGACGCAAACTTGAAAGGTTTTTAAAAGGAAAAACCGAACACAGATAAAAAATAAATCGGTTTAACCTTTTGTTTGTGTATCGGCTAACTGGTCTCACTTGTTAAGACAGGAGATCAGGCCATGGCCGACCGGACTATCATTCGCACCACCGCAGGTGCCCCTTGGGTCAGTAATCAGGATAGCAAGACGGCAGGTCCGCGTGGGCCGCTGCTGCTGGAAAATTATCAGTTGCTCGAGAAACTGGCGCACCAGAACCGGGAGCGTATTCCTGAGCGGACTGTGCATGCCAAGGGCTCAGGCGCGTTCGGCACGTTTACGGTCACGCATGACATTACCCGTTTTAGCAGGGCGTCCATTTTTTCTGAAGTCGGCAAGACTACCGATATGCTGGCGCGTTTTTCCACTGTCGCGGGTGAGCGCGGTGCGGCGGATGCTGAACGGGATGTTCGGGGTTTTGCCTTGAAGTTTTATACCGATGAGGGGAACTGGGATCTTGTTGGGAACAACACGCCCGTTTTCTTTGTCCGTGATCCGATGAAGTTTCCGGATTTCATTCATACCCAGAAGCGTCATCCGCGTACGAACCGCCGGTCTGCGACGGCGATGTGGGATTTCTGGTCTTTGAGTCCGGAAAGCCTGCATCAGGTGGCGATCCTGTTTTCCGATCGTGGGCTGCCGCAGGGCTACAGGTTCATGAACGGGTATGGCAGCCACACGTTTTCGCTCTGGAATGCACAGGGTGAGCGTTTCTGGGTGAAGTTCCACTTCAAGACCCAGCAGGGGCACCGTTTCTGGACGAATGATGAGGCGAATGCTGTCATCGGGCAGGATCGTGAGAGCGCGCAGGCTGATCTTTACGAGGCCATTGAGGGCGGCGATTTCCCGAGGTGGACTGTGTTCATTCAGGTGATGGAAGAGGCGGAGGCGGAGCGCGTCAGTTTCAATCCGTTCGATGTGACGAAGGTTTGGCCTCATGCGGAGTATCCTTTGCAGGAGGTGGGCGTCATGGAGTTGAATCGTAATGCCGTGAATTATTTTGCGGAGATCGAGCAGGCGTCTTTTTCACCATCCAATATCGTGCCGGGCATTGGCTTCTCGCCTGACAGGCTCTTGCAGGGGCGTCTGTTTGCTTATGCAGATGCGCATCGTTACCGGGTGGGGACGCATTATGAATCGCTGCCAGTGAACCGTCCGCAGATTGCCGTGAAAAATTATCACATGGATGGTCCCATGCGGTTTGATGCGCCTGAGCCGGGGGATGGCGAATATTATGAGCCGAATTCGTTTGGCGGGCCAGTTGAAGAGAGTGCTGCCATGGAGCCGCCTCTGCGGATCAATGGGGATGCGGGCTACTACGAGCATCGCACTGACGGGGATGATTTTGCGCAGCCGCGCGCGCTGTTCCGTCTGTTTGATGCTGCTCAGCGGGAGCGTTTCTTCAATAATATTGCCGGGGCCATGACGGGTGTTCCGGCAGAGATCATGGAACGGCAATTTGCTCTGTTCCGGCAGGCAGATCCGGAATGGGAAGCTGGCGTGCGACAGGCTGTTACGCGGATCATGACGGGGCTGTCTTCTTCTGCGCCGACGACTCAGGGCGACTAAGGGAAGCCGTCTTTCTGGTCAGCTGCGTTCAGAACATGCTGACCAGAAAGATTCCTCTGATCGCCATGGTCGCTCCAATGAGGCGTGGGGGGGAGGCGGTATGTTGCTCCAGTCCGAGCAGTCCGAAGTGATCCAGAAGGACGGAGAGAGCGATGGCACAGCTTGCGACTGTTACAGTGAAAACGGCTGAACCAATTTCCCGTGCTGCCAGAGAGCCGGCGAGGACAAACGCGACATTGAAGAGGCCGCCCACCCACGCCCACCATGGAACGTGTGAGAGACGGTCAATAAAAGGCTCGGACGGGTCGCTGAGTGCAAGGACTGGCAGCGTGCAGAGCAGGGCTGCCAGTGCCACACTGTAAACGGTCAGGACTGTCGATGCTGGACCGAGAGCCTTGTTCAATCCGGCGTTGGCGGCTGACTGAATCGGGTTTCCAAAACCGGCTGCGAGGGCCAGCAGGAAGAACAGGACTTTTATGACGTCGGGGACAGGTGGATCATTCGTCCTGTTTTTGCGGACTCATAGAGGGACTCCATGAGTTTCTGATCGCGCAGTCCTTCTTCGCCGGGGGTTCTGGGGGTGAGATCGTTCAGGATACAATCTGCGAAATGGTCGATCTCAAGAGCAAACTGGTTTTCTGCGGGAAGCCGCCATTCGCTGACAGTTTTATGGTTGCCTTCCCGTCTGCCGATCCGAAGGCGATGGCCGGTGTAGGAGAAAGCATTTTCAAGGGTGATCCAGCCTTTTTCGAGCTGGATTCGAAGATCCTTGCTTTCATGGGCTCCGTAGCTGGTCGCGCAGTTTGCGATTACGCCGGATGGAAAGCGGAGCATGAATGAGAATGTTTCATCCAGATCTTTGTAGCGCGGGTCATTTGGGGGGCTGACCATTTGAGCGAAAAGGCTTTCCGGCTCTTCTCCAAGGACGGCGCGTGTGCCGTTCAGGCAGTACAGTCCAATATCTGGTAACGCTCCGCCCCCTGCCAGTTCCGGTTTGAGGCGCCACTGGTCTGCGCTGCCCTGCATTTGGGTGTTGATGGCTTCTACAAGTTTCGGGCGCCCCAGTTCTCCGCTCTGGACCAGTTTGCGGACTGCCTGATTGAAGGGCTCGTAATGGCAGCGATAGGCGATCATAAGTTTGACGTGTGCTTTCCGACAGACGTCGATCATGTGCTGGGCTTCTGCACTTGAATTGGCCATCGGCTTTTCGCACAGGACGTGTTTTCCGGCTGCAGCGAGAGCTTCGACCTGTTTTTCGTGAAGAGCGTTGGGGGTGACGACATATACGGCCTGAATATCGGGGCGATCTGCCAGACGGTGGATGTCATCATATGTGAAGAGGGAGTCGTCTCCGATGCCGTAGCTATGTGCCGTTAAACGCGCTTTTTCGGGTCGTCCGGAGATGAGTGCGACAGGTTTTGCGAAGTGGCAGTCTGCAAAGGCGGGGAGGATTTCTCCGAGGGTCAGACGGCCAAGGCCCATGATGGCAAACCCTACCCGCTCTGAAGGGGGAAGGGCCTGTGGGGGTTGGCTTTCGGGAACATCGGCGTCCCCGCGCCAGTTTCCGAAATTGATCTGACCTTTCTCGACCATTCCCGTATCCAGAATGGACGGGGCGAGATGAGGAATAATGGTCGGGATATCATGAGACATTGCGAATTGCTTTCCCTCAGAGATGTCAGGGGAAACAACGCAAAGTCAGGGTAATGGGTCCGGTTTTTACGAGAGCTCACATCAATCGTGACGTCTGTGTCATACGGTGTCAACCAGGACGTTGAACGCGGATTATTAAGGGCGTGTCATGATCTTCTTCCTGAAAGGAAATGTCCGCTGTTTGCCCTGCTGCAAGGGAGCCAAGTTGTTCGATGGCTGAGGTGTTTTTGACGAGAGAAAGCCGCTTTCCGTTTATTTCTCCGATAAATCCAGAGTGTAACTGGATGGCTGAAAAGGCTTCACCTGTCTGCGGGTCTGTCAGGGTTGCGGCCTGCGGGACAAGAAGTGCGGAGAGGCCGCGCAGAAAATTCTCGCTCATGGGGAGAAAAGATTCCCATTGGGCAATCTGAGGTGATGTGGCGACGACTTCTCCACCGTGCGGGAAACGGGCGCTTTTGAGGTAGGTGCCTTTGTCTTTGACCTGAAAGCAGACGAGTCCGTTCGGTGCGGCCTGCATTTCAAACCGGGGGAGCGGGCGGGGCATGGAAACCCGTTTTTCCAAGGCAACACTGCATGGCAGGTGCAGTGGAACGGGAAGCTGTGCGGACAGGCCCGGGTGGATGCCGGGCTCAAAGGGAGCCTGTGAGAAGTCATCCCGGATAGGGTCGTGGCTGAGAACCCGACCATGCCAGTCCATGAACCACAGGCGGGTCAGGGAAGGGGTTGCGTTCATCGTGTCTCCAAATCAGCAACTGCGAGGGCCAGGCATTTTTTCATAACACCTGGCAGGGCGGCGCGCTCTGTGGACCGGAACGTGCCAAAAGAGGGATCGATCCCTGCATTATGGCCTGCAGGGAGGGCTGCGGCGTAAATCATGAGCCGAAGCGTGAAATGGGTAAAGACATGGATGACCTCTCCACAGGCTGTCCATGGGCCCAAAACCGGAGCCATTGCGAGGGCGTCTTTCTCGTCCCATGGGGTTGCGAGCCAGTCTGTACCGGGAAATTCGTCCATGCCGCCGAGTAATCCTTTTTCAGGACGCGTTCTGATCAGCATATGCCCGGATGCATCCTGAAGAACGAAGTGAGTGCCATAGCGGGTTGGTTTTGCCTGTTTGGGGGCTTTGCGGGGAAGGGTGGCCGCAATTCCATCGGCGTGACCCTGACATGCTGGGCGCCAAGGACAGGTGAGGCAGGACGGGTTACGGGGTGTACAGAGTGTGGCGCCAAGGTCGAACAATGCCTGAGCGAAGTCGGAGGGGCGTTGCTGTGCGTCTTTGGACTGGTTCAGTAATGCGGCCTGCCGTGCCAGGAGGGGCCGGGATGCAGGAAGCGGGTCCTCAATGGCGAAGAGTCGTGACGTGACACGTTCGACATTTCCATCAACCGGGACAACGGGTCTACCAAAAGCGATGGCTGCAATGGCGCGCGCTGTATATGCACCGATGCCTGGGAGCTTGAGCAATTCGTCAACGGTGTCTGGGAACTGTCCGAGTTCAGCGACGCGTTTTGCGCAGGCGTGCAGATTTCTGGCGCGGGCATAATAGCCGAGCCCGGCCCAGAGACGGAGTACGTCTTCCTGCGGGGCAGCGGCCAGATCCTGTACAGTGGGGTAATGCGTGAGAAAGCGTTCGTAATACGCTATGACAGCTTTTACCGTCGTCTGCTGAAGCATGATTTCGCTTAGCCAGACGCCATAGGGATCGGGGCGTTCGCCGGGGAGGCTACGCCAGGGCAGGGTGCGGCGGTGCGTATCGTACCAGCGCAGCAGGTCGGAAGCATCAGGAGTCACGGAGAGGGATATGACGAAGGATCGGGGTCCAAACAAGAACCTTCGTGATCGGACTGATACATTTACGCCCAAACAGAACTGGACGGCTAAACGGGGTGGAGCGCGGCAGATCGGGGCTTTGGTGCCGGGAATTACCCAGCCCGCTTTCAAAAAAAAATCGCCATTGCTGGTTCGATTGTCCATGGATTGGGAAGATTTTATCGGGCAGCGCCTGTCTAAAGTGACGGAGCCGCGGCGGTTTTCTGCGGGGACGTTGACGCTGGCCTGTTCTGGGCCTGTGGCGATGGAGCTTCAGCATCTTGCGCCTCAGATTATCGAACGGATCAACACAACCTGTGGCCTGCGGGGAGAGGCGATGATCGTGCGTCTTAAAATCGTGCAGGATATGACGGCGTTTGAGCGGCCACGTCCGGCTCGGCCAAGGCCCATTCAGGTCGATGTTCCGGAAATTGAGGACGATGAGCTTCGAGATGCGTTGCAGCGTCTGGGGGGACATATCGGGGCCCGGGGTAAGCGCCGTCGGTGACTGGTATGTTTCACGTGAAACGACTTGTTTCATGCCCTGAAACAGCCCTTTTCAGAGAACAGGGTGTTACCGATATTTACTGAAGACAGAATACGGCTCTTTCCGAGGAGACAGGCCATGAACATCACGAAGAAAACCGTCGGAGCACTGTTGATGGCTGCCCTTGCTGGAAGCCTCCCGATGACGGCGTTCGCCCAGCAAGGAGGCGGAGGTTTCCGTGGTGGCCCTGGTGGTGGTGGCTTCAGGGGAGGAATGGGCGGCGGTCCAGGTGGCGGTTTCCGTGGTGGACCCGGTGGTGGTGGCTTTCGCGGCGGTCCTGGCGGAGGTCCCGGTGGATATGGCGGCGGGTTTAGGGGTGGTCCGGCCGGGTTTCGCGGTGGATATGGTGGTGGACCGGGCTGGGGATTCCGGCCGGGTTATGGAAACTGGAGTGGAGGCTGGGGTGGCCCGCGCTTTATGGGGTGGGGACGTCCCGGATGGAGTGGCTGGAACGGTTGGGGTGGCCCCGGTTGGTATGGCTATGGTTGGGGGGTACCGGGCTGGGGGGGCGGCTGGGGCTGGGGCGGTTGGGGCCTTGGCGCCGCCGCGCTGGGTGTTGCTGCTGGAATGGCGATTGAGAACGCCGCCTCTGGGTGTCCGGCCGGATATTATCTGACCCAGTATCAGGGGTGTGTTCCAGCAGGGGGGTATGCCGTGCCTCAGGGGTACTACGGTGCTCCGGCCTATGACGGGGGTGTCCCGCCCTATACCTGGGGGTATTGAGGCGGGTGCACGAGGTTAGTCGGCGACGAAATCGGCTGCCTTGTAGCCCTGAGCAAACAGATGGGCGCGCAGATTGGCGAAATTGATCTGCGTGCCGATGATTTTTTTCACGTTTGGCTTGGCGTGGAAGGCGAGACCGAGGCCTGCGTTGGCCAGCATCGGAATGTCGTTTGCGCCATCGCCTGTTGTTAGTGCGGCCTTGAGTTGAACGCCGCGTTCGGCAGTCAGGGATTCGAGGTGGCTCAGTTTGGCATCTGGGCCAAGAACCGGGGCATCGAGACGACCGGTTATTTTTCCATCCACGATTTCAAGGCTGTTGCCGTAGTTCTCGTCGAAGCCGCAGAGTTCAGCGACCTTCTGGGTGAACCAGGTAAAGCCGCCTGAGACGAGTGCCGTGCGGGCATTGTGCTTGCGCATGGTGCAGACGAGTTCTCTGGCACCTTCCGTCAGGGTGACGGTTTTCCAGACTTCTTCAAGAACAGACGCAGGGTGACCGGCCAGCAGGGCGACGCGCTGTTCGATGGAGGTTTCGAAGTCGATCTCTCCATTCATGGAGGCGCGGGTAATGGCCGCGACCTGTTCCCCGATGCCGAGCAGAGCTGCCATTTCGTCCAGCGTTTCGCCAGTGACGATGGTGCTGTCCATGTCCGCGACTAGAACGGCTTTGCGGCGGCCACGGGTTTTCAGGAGCAGGGCGTCTGTTTGATAGGGCGCGAGGGTTGCGCGGATTGTCGCAGCACTCGCCGAGCCTGGGCCGGGTGTTGGGCATGGAATATCGACAGCTTCCCCGTCCGACAGGACGATGGGGGCCTTGCCCTTCACCAGCGAGCGGGCGACGTCGATGGCTTCTGGTTTGAGGGGGCCAGCCTTGCGGTCGGCAATGAGGGTCAGAACGGAAGGAAGGGACATAAGCTCTCGTAACGGTCCAGCGCGTGTGGCAGGAACAGGGGGATGAACGCCCCGAAGACAGCACTCATTGTGGCTGGCCCGACGTGCTCCGGCAAGTCGGCTCTGGCTCTGGACCTTGCCCGGACTTTCCGGGGGACGGTGATCAATGCGGATTCCATGCAGGTTTATCGTGATCTGCACATTCTGACGGCTCGCCCTGACGCGGCTGATGAGGCCGCTGTTCCGCACCGGCTTTACGGTATGCTGGATGCAGCAACGCCGGGCAGTGTGGCCTGGTGGCGGGTACGGGCGCTTGAGGAAATGGAGGCTGCCTGGGCGGAAGAACGCCTGCCAATCCTCTGTGGCGGTACGGGGATGTATCTTCGAGCACTGACGGATGGGCTGGTGGAAGTGCCCGATCCCGGCGATGAGGCGCGTCAGGAAGCGCGGGCGCTGGCCGAAGACATTGGTCCAGCGGCATTGCATGCCCGGCTTGCGGAGGTGGACCCCGAAACGGCGGAAACGCTTCGGCCGAATGACACGCAGCGGATTTCGCGGGCCTGGGAAGTGTGGCGCGGGACCGGGCATGGTTTGGTATGGTGGCGTACCCAGCCGGGGTTGCCGCCTGCGCCGTGCCGGTTTGTGTCTGTTCTTCTGGACCCGCCGCGTGATGTGTTGCGGCAATCTCTGAATGTGCGGTTTGAACAGATGCTTGAAGCTGGCGCTCTGGAAGAAGTGCGTCGTCTTATTGCGAGGGGGCTGGATTCTGTTCTGCCTGCCATGCGTGCGCATGGGGTTCCGGAACTTGCGGCAGTTCTGCAGGGTGACATGACGCTTGAAGCCGCGCAGCAGGCGGCCGTTCTGGCGATTGGACGATATACCCGCCGTCAGGCCACATGGTTTCGGCATCACGCTCTGGGTGTAGAGGCTGATTCAATGATTTCATTTCAAAGATATGCCCATTTTACGCAAGAATCGAAAACTGAATACGAAAAAATAGAACATTTTATATCTGTACGAGTTGACGGCACACCCCAACCTGTCCTAAATCCCGCGCCTCATACCCCTTAGGAGGATACGGTGACGGCTGCTGCTGAAAGAGACGCAACAACAGGCAACGAAGCGCTGAATGGCGCGGAGGTGCTTCTGCGCGTTCTCGATGAACAGGGCGTAGAGGTAGTCTTTGGCTATCCGGGGGGCGCTGTCCTTCCAATCTACGATGCGCTTTTCAAGCAGGACCGTATTCGCCACATTCTTGTCCGTCATGAGCAGGCTGCCGTTCATGCGGCTGAGGCTTATGCGCGTTCGACGGGCAAGGTTGGCGTTGTTCTGGTGACGTCTGGTCCGGGTGCGACCAATGCCGTGACCGGCCTTGTTGACGCGCTGATGGATTCGATCCCGCTGGTCTGCCTGACCGGTCAGGTGCCGACGAAGCTGATCGGCAATGATGCGTTCCAGGAAGCGGACACGACGGGCATTACCCGTCCGGCCACGAAGCACAACTATCTGGTGCGGACGCCGGGCGCTCTGGCCCAGACGGTGCGTGAAGCTTTTGAGGTGGCGCGTTCCGGTCGTCCGGGGCCTGTGCTGGTTGATCTGCCCAAGGACATCACGGTTGGTCAGGCTCCGCTGACGGCCCCTGCCATGTCCCGGCTGAAGCGTTTCCGCCATCAGGGTGGGCCGGATGCCGAAGCGATTGCCCGCACGGTCCAGGCCATGAAGACGGCCAAGCGTCCGCTGTTCTACACGGGCGGTGGCATCATTAATTCCGGTCCGGAAGCGTCTGAGCTGCTGCGTCGTCTGGCGCGCAAGACAGGTTTCCCGGTGACGTCCACGCTAATGGGGCTGGGGGCGTTTCCGTCTCCTGATCCGCAGTTCCTGGGTATGCTGGGCATGCACGGGTCTGTTGAGGCGAATATGGCCACGCATGGCTGTGATCTGCTGATCGCTCTGGGTGCGCGTTTCGATGATCGCGTGACGGGCCGTGTGGATGCGTTTTCACCGAACTCGTTCAAGGTTCATGCGGATATTGATCCGAGCCAGATCGGCAAGATCATTCGTGTGGATGTGCGTCTCGAAGGGGATGTTCGCGATACGCTTCAGGCGTTGCTGGATGCGTGGGACGACACGCCAGCACCTGATCTGAGCACATGGTGGAACCAGATTGCGTCCTGGCGCAGCGTGGATGGCTTCGGCTTCACGCAGGACATGACGCCGTCTGCGGTGATCCGTCCGCAGCATGCCATTCGTCGTCTGTATGAAATGGCGATGGAGACGGGGCGTGACACGTTTGTGTCCACCGAGGTTGGCCAGCATCAGATGTGGGCGGCCCAGCATTTCCAGTTTGCCGAGCCGAACCGCTGGCTGACTTCCGGTGGTCTGGGAACGATGGGCTATGGTCTGCCGGCTGCTGTGGGTGCGCAGGTAGCGCATCCGGATGCGCTGGTGATTGATATCGCGGGTGAAGCCTCGACCCTGATGAACATTCAGGAACTGGGGACGATTGCGCAGTATCGTCTGCCAGTGAAGATCTTCATTCTAAACAACCAGTATATGGGCATGGTGCGCCAGTGGCAGGAACTGCTGCATGGGTCGCGCTATTCCCAGTCTTACAGTGAGGCGCTGCCAGATTTTGTGAAGCTGGCAGAAGCGTTTCAGGCAACGGGAATGCGTGCGACCTGTGTGGGCGAACTGGATGATGTCATTCGCCGGATGCTGGAGCATGATGGTCCTGTCATCGCGGATATATGCGTGGCGGAAAACGAAAACTGCTATCCGATGATTCCGTCGGGGGCGGCCCATAACCAGATGCTGCTTGGCCCGGATCAGGATTCCGCGGCGGCAGGTCTGACCGAAGAAGGGATGATGTTGGTCTGATGACGGAGACAATCCAGAATTCGGTCATCTCGGTTCTGATTGAGAACGAGAGTGGCGCGCTGGCCCGCGTGGTGGGCCTGTTTTCCGGCCGTGGCTACAATATCGAAAGCCTGACGGTGGCGCTGGTGGATGCCGAGCGCAGTCTGTCACGCATTACGGTTCTGACGTCGGGGACGTCGCAGGTCATTGAGCAGATCAAGGCGCAGCTGAAGCGTCTGATTCCTGTTCATGCTGTGTGTGATCTGATGGAAGAAGGGCCGTATGTGGGCCGCGAGCTTGCTCTGGTGAAGGTTGTGTCCCGCGGCGAAAGTCGTACGGAAGGTCTGCGGATTGCAGACTCCTTCCGGGCACGCCCGGTTGATACGACGGCCACCAGTTTTGTGTTCGAATTGACGGGGTCTCCCGCCAAGATCGACGCTTTTATCGAGTTGATGCGCCCCCTTGGCCTGGCTGAGGTTTCGCGCACGGGGATTGCGGCCATTGGCCGTGGCCCTTCTGTCTTTCACGTTAACGAGGAACATGTCTGATGCGGGTGTATTACGATCGCGATGCCGATCTGAATCTGATCAAGAGCAAGAAAGTCGCGATCATTGGCTACGGCAGCCAGGGTCACGCTCACGCCAACAACCTGCGTGACAGCGGCCTGACCGACATCGTCATCGGCCTGCGTCCGACGTCCTCTGCCGTCAAGAAGGCAGAAGAGGCTGGTTTCAAGGTCATGTCCCCGGAAGACGCTGCTGCGTGGGCCGATGTGGTCATGGTTCTGACGCCGGATGAAGGCCAGGGCGCTCTGTACAAGGATAGCCTTGAGAAGAACCTGAAGCAGGGTGCCGCTCTTGCGTTCGCGCATGGTCTGTCCATCCACTTCCGCATCATTGAAGCCCGTCCGGATCTGGACGTGTTCCTGATCGCGCCGAAGGGCCCGGGCCACACGGTTCGTTCCGAATACCAGCGTGGCGGCGGCGTGCCGTCCCTCGTCGCTGTGGCGCAGAACGCTTCCGGCAAGGCTCTGGACATCGCTCTGTCCTACGCTTCCGCAAACGGCGGCGGCCGTGCAGGCATCATCGAGACGACCTTCAAGGAAGAAGTCGAAACCGATCTGTTCGGTGAGCAGGCTGTTCTGTGTGGTGGCGTTGTTGACCTGATCCGCGCTGGTTTCGAGACGCTGGTTGAAGGTGGCTATGCCCCGGAAATGGCTTACTTCGAGTGCCTGCACGAAATGAAGCTGATCGTGGATCTGATCTACGAAGGCGGTATTTCCAACATGAACTACTCCATCTCCAACACTGCGGAGTATGGTGAGTATGTGACGGGTCCGCGCATCATCACGCCGGAAACGAAGGCTGAGATGAAGCGCGTTCTGACGGACATTCAGGATGGTACGTTCGTTCGTAACTTCATCCTTGAGAACCAGTCCGGCGGCGTTGGCTTCAAGGCTATCCGCGCTCGCAATGACGCTCATCAGATTGAGAAGACTGGTGAGAAGCTGCGTGCGATGATGCCGTGGATTGCCAAGGGCAAGCTGGTCGACAAGGCCAAGAACTGATCTTTACGGGTTGGAGTCCCTCAGCGGTTTTCTGCTGAGGGGCAGGAAAAACACGCGTCTCGGAGTTGGAGGATTTCCGGCTTTGGGACGCGTGTTTTTTTGTTTTGAGGCGCTCCGAATCGTTTTTTAATACGGATATGACAGGTCCTTGAATTATTGGATTAAAAAGCGTTGATGTGTCGGCCCATCCCAAGACGAAGCCTCTTTTGAGAGGGATCTTGGGGTGTTTTTATGCTGCTATCCCAGTTGTGAGGTGCGCCAGACACTGATGAGCGCAATGTATGGAAGCGTGGGCGGACGCCTGTTTCTTCCTAGAATATGACATATTAACGAATCAGGGCAGAAAATCCTTGCATCCGCAGGGAGGGGGCTCTAACACCGCGCTTCTTGGCCCAAGGGGGCGATTTCGCCCAACAGGCTGTCTACTGGTTTGGGGGTACGTGATGAACGCACTTGCTCAACTGGGGATGGTATCGGAACTCCCGAGAGATATCCAGAACAGCGATGCTCACTCTGTTGAAGAGGAGCGCAAGGACTACTTTATTGAACGGGATGGCGAACGCTATGCCGGCAATCACCTGCTGATCGATTTCTGGGATGCCCGGAATCTGGATGATCCGGCACGTATTGATGAGACTCTGTGCGAGTCAGCAATCGCTGCTGGTGCAACGATCCTGCACAGCCATTTCCATCACTTCACGCCGAATGGTGGCGTGTCTGGTGTGATCGTGCTTGCTGAGAGCCACATCTCGATCCACACGTGGCCGGAGCGGAATTACGCTGCGGTTGACGTCTTTATGTGTGGCGCATGTGATCCGAATCTCTCGATTCCGGTCATGCAGCGTCTGTTCCAGGCTGGCCGTATCGAAGTCGATGCCGTGCGCCGTGGACGCGTCCAGGACAGGAACGCTAGCGCGTCCTGATCCTCAGGCAAGGATCGGCCCGGTGGGGCCGGTCCTGCTTCTGCACTGAAATCCCGACAAGGAATTGAAGACCATGGCTGAAACATGGATCAACGAGACCCTGTACCCGGACTGGGGACAGCGTTTTCTGGTCACGCGTGAACTTGCGCGCGTTAAATCTGACTTCCAGGACGTGGTGGTCTTTGAAAGCTCCAGCCATGGTCGTGTGCTGGTTCTGGACGGTGTGATCCAGATCACGGAGCGCGATGAGTTCGTTTATCAGGAAATGCTGACGCATGTTCCTGTTCTGGCGCATCCGTGTGCCAAGCGTGTTCTGATTATTGGGGCTGGGGACGGTGGCGTTCTGCGTCGCGTTCTGGAGCACAAGACCGTCGAGAAAGCCGTTATGGTGGAAATTGACGGTGCGGTGATCGAGCTTTCCAAGCAGCATCTGCCGAATATTGCAGGGGATGCCTGGAACGATCCGCGTGCGGAAGTGATCGTTGGCGATGGCATCGACTATGTTGCCAAGGCTGCTGACGGATCTTTTGATGTCATTATCGTTGATAGCACGGACCCGATTGGGGTGGGTGAAGTCCTGTTTACGGATGAGTTCTACAGCAACTGCGCGCGTATCCTGTCGGATGAAGGTCTGATTGTGAACCAGTGCGGTGTGCCGTTCATGCAGGCTGATGAACTGTATGAGACGAGCCTGCGTCGTGCGAAATTCTTCCCGCATGTCTCAGCGTATGTTGCCGCTGTTCCGACCTATGTTGGCGGCTTCATGACGCTGGGTATGGCCTCCAAGGGCCAGTCACCAAACACGCAGACGCTGGAGCAGATCCGCGCGCGTGCAGAGGCTGCCAATATTCTTGGAACGACGCGTTACTGGACGCCGGAAATTCACGTCGGGTCTTTCAATCTGCCGCCATATATTGCCGAGCACCTTCCGAAGACGGACAAGTAAGGTGCTTTTCCCCTCACTTTTCTAAAAGTGAGGGGGCTTTAAAGACAGCGTTCGAGACTGCTGCTCATCCGTTCCAGAAGCGTTATGAGAATGTCTCGCTCGAGTGGGGTAAAGCCTTTGAAGGCTTCCTTGCTCGCTTCTTCCATGATCGGAATGATTTTCTGGCCTTTCATCAGCCCGTCTGGTGTCAGGCGAATCTGGCTGACACGTTTGTCGTTGGGATCGGTTTCACGCTCGATAAGGCCGTCGCGTTCCATGCGGGCCAGCAGGGTTGCCATGCCGGGCTGCTCGATGCCTGCGAATTCGGCCAGATATTTCTGATTGAGGATTTCCCCTTTTCCTAAAGCGAGAAAGACCGGGATCTGGCCTGCGCGCATTCCGGCGGGTTTCAGTTTCTGCTCCATCAGGCGCGTAAACAGGCGCCCTGTTGTGGTGGCGAGGAATCCGATGGAGAGACAGGGCGCCTGGGTCCGCATGGGGAAATCCGCCTTAGGTGGATAATGTGGATAAAATACATAACATGCTATGTATTTAGTCTGAAAGGCCCAATGTGCCGAAGAAGCCGTTCCCCGACGACATTGGAGGCAGGGGAAACGGCTGATGAGGATTATGGTTTCGTGGTCTGTGGTGTGCTCTGGCAGCGGTGGTCGCGGAACAAAGCCCACTCTTCGCAGGTCTGTCCGGACGGGAGGTGGCACATTCCGCTTTGGCCGGTGGGACCGTTTACGATTTCGAGTGTGCCGCCCTGTTTGATGCAGCTTGCGCTGGCAGGGTTCGGCATGCCGATGATGCGGTGTTCTGGTGTCTTCTGGTTAGGGGAAGCGGCACAGGCCGTGACCAGCAGGAAAGCGCAGCCGAAAAGACTGTTTTTCAGTGTGTGCATATTATGGGGCTGTCCTTGTGAAAAAGCGGACGCTTTTTTCGACTGCGCCCAGAGCTTTTGTTGTTGCGGCAAATTTCTCGAAATGAGGTGTTTTGAGATGTGTATCGAAGGCCGCCTGATCCGTGTAGCGCTCGACCAGCACGATGGTGTTGGGATCTTCGTTTGAAGTGATGACGTCGAAGGCGAGGCAACCGGGTTCGTCTGCGTTGGAACGCTCACTGTCATAAGCGCAGTTTTCCAGAAAAAGAGAGCGGTTCTCCGGATTGATGGAGAATTCTGCGATGACGGTCAGTTCGCCAGCCATTGTGGCTCCTTTCAAAGTCTAAAAATGTCCAGAAATCGTAACGCGGAACAGATCGTAACGATTGCGAAGAAATTGGGAAACTGGCAGGATTAAGTCCGACCAATACGGGAGAGACCAGCTTTTAGAGCTGGCGCCGAAGGAGCAACCGCCCCGGAAACTCTCAGGCCAAAGGACCGAGTTGGTCGGTAAATTCTGGAGAGAGGTGCGCCTGACGTACCCGCCGACGGGATAGCGATCTCAGGCAAAAGGACAGAAGGGGCGGCGTATTCCGGAAACTCCGGGTGCGTCTGCACCTTCATGTTTTGACCGGGCCGGACCTACCCTATGACCGACTCTCTCCAGCGTACTCCTCTTCACGCTCTCAATCTGGAGCTTGGTGCCAAGATGGTGCCGTTTGCGGGTTATGAGATGCCGCTTCAGTATCCGGCCGGGCTGATGGCCGAGCATCTGCACACGCGTAGCAAGGCCGGGCTTTTTGACGTCTCCCATATGGGGCAGATCAGGATTTCTGCCCGTAGTGGTGATGTCCGGGATGCGGCTCTGGCGCTCGAAAGCCTGATTCCGGCTGATTATGCGGGGCTTGCGAAGGGACGGCAGCGCTACGGATTTCTGACCAATGATGCCGCAGGTATTCTGGATGATCTGATGGTCGCCAATATGGGCGATGATCTGTTCGTTGTGGTGAATGCGTCCTGCAAAGAGCAGGATGCGGGGCTGATTGAAGCGGCTCTTTCCAACCGTTGTGTTGTGACGCGACAGTTTGATCGCGCGCTGATGGCGTTACAGGGACCGCAGGCTCAGGAGGCTCTTGCACCTCTTTGTCGGGCAGCGGTCGATATGCGTTTTATGGACGTGATCGAGACGGAGCTTGCTGGTGTTCCGGTGACGCTGTCGCGTTCGGGTTACACGGGCGAAGACGGTTACGAAATTGGCTGTGCAGCCGCGGATGCGGAGACTGTTGCACGGGCGTTGCTGGCCCAGCCACAGGTTCTTCCGATTGGGCTTGGAGCCCGGGATTCGCTTCGTCTGGAAGCGGGGCTTTGCCTGTATGGCAATGATATCGATACGACGACCACGCCGATTGAAGCCTCTCTGGCTTGGGCTATTCAGAAAGCCCGGCGCGAAGGAGGTTCTCGTGAAGGGGGCTATCCGGGCGCTGAAATCGTTCTGCGTCAGGCTCGTGAGGGTGTCAGCCGCAAGCGTGTTGGCCTGATGGCGGAGGGGCGTGCGCCTGTTCGTGCGGGGGCGAAGCTTTTTGCGGATGCGGAAGGCCAGAAAGAGATCGGCGTGGTGACGTCAGGGGCTTTTGGCCCGACGGTCCAGGCGCCGGTGGCGATGGGATATGTCGCAACAGACTACGCGGGAAATGACACGGCGCTGTTCGCCGAACTGCGTGGGAAATTCGTTCCGGTTCATATTCGGGCGATGCCGTTCGTGGCGCCCGGTTTCAAGCGTTAAGCCAAGGAAAAGCAGCGATGACGACTTATTATACCAAATCGCATGAATGGATCCGTCTGGACGGGGAAGAAGCGACCGTAGGCATTACGGCGCATGCTTCTGAAGAACTGGGCGAACTGGTGTTCGTGGAAGCCAAGGACGAGGGCACGGACGTGGCGGCGGGCGATGCTGCTGCGGTTGTGGAATCCGTCAAGGCGGCGTCTGACATTTATGCTCCGGTTGCCGGTGTGCTGTCGGGTTTCAATACGAAGCTGTCCGACGAGCCGACGCTGGTTGGTAATGACCCGGAAGGTGAGGGCTGGATCTTCAAGATGAAGGTTTCCAACCCGGATGACGTGACGTCCCTTCTGACGGCAGAGCAGTACAAGAGCCTCTGACGTTCTGTGATGGGTCTGGCTTCTGTCGGACCCATTTTTCTTTCCCTGCCCATCAAGATTTCCAGAGAACGATACCGTGACGATCCTGTGGCCTGAACAGACCGAAGACTTCAGCTCCCGCCATATTGGCCCACGCTCCTCTGAAATTGCGGAGATGTTGCAGACGATCGGGGCGTCCAGCCTTGATGATCTGATTGACCGGACGGTTCCAAAAGCCATTCTTGATCGTGGTGACCACGGGATTGGCGCGGCGCTGACGGAACAGCAGGCTCTGGCGCGTCTGCGGGAGATTGCGTCCCGGAATCGTGTTCTGACGTCCATGATCGGGCAGGGATATTACGACACGGTTCTTCCGCCGGTCATCCAACGCAATATTCTGGAAAACCCGGCCTGGTACACGGCTTACACGCCGTATCAGCCGGAAATCAGTCAGGGGCGCCTTGAGGCGCTTCTGAACTTCCAGACGCTTGTGGCTGATCTGACAGGGCTCGATATTGCCAATGCGTCCCTGCTGGATGAAGGCACGGCCTGTGCGGAGGCTATGGCGCTGGCCAAGCGTATCTGCAAGTCCAAGTCCGGCCGGTTCTTCGTAGATGCTGATACGCATCCACAGACGCTGGCTGTTCTGAAGACGCGGGCCGAGCCGCTGGGCTGGGAGATTGTGGTGGGTGATCCGGCGACGGATCTGGATGCGGCGTCCGTGTTTGGTGCGCTGCTGTCCTATCCGGGGTCGTCTGGGGCTGTGCGTGACCCGCGGGGTGTGATTGAGGCTGTTCATGCGCAGGGCGGTATTGTTGCCGTGACCTGTGATCCGCTGGCTCTTGTGATGCTGGAAAGCCCAGGGGCTCTGGGCGCGGACATCGCCATTGGTTCCATGCAGCGTTATGGCGTGCCGATGGGTGGTGGTGGCCCGCATGCCGGGTTCATGGCGACGAAGGACGCTTACAAGCGGCATATGCCGGGGCGTCTGGTCGGTGTGTCCCGTGATAGCGCCGGGCGTCCGGCGTATCGACTGGCGTTGCAGACCCGGGAACAGCATATCCGCCGGGAGAAGGCGACGTCCAATATCTGCACGGCGCAGGTTTTACTGGCCGTCATTGCGTCTATGTATGCGGTGTATCATGGGCCGGAAGGGCTGAAGGCGATTGCGGGTCGTACGCATCGTCTGGCGACTATTCTGGCTGCGGGTCTGGAGGCTCTTGGCGTGACGGTTGAGACGGAAACGTTTTTCGACACGCTGACAGTGCAGGCAGGTTCCGATGCACAGGGCATTCTTGCCAAGGCTCTGGACGCCGGGATCAATCTGCGTGATGCGGGCGAAGGACGGATTGGTCTGTCCTGTGATGAGACGACGACGCCTGAGACCATTCGGGCGCTGTGGCAGTGTTTTGGGGCGGACGAGGCGCGTATTGCGGTTCTGGAGCGGGAGCTTTCCGTTGAAGAAGGTCTGCCGCAGGCGCTGTCCCGTCAGGCGGCTTTGCTGACGCATTCGGTGTTCCATGTTCATCGTTCGGAGACGGATCTGCTGCGGTATATGCGGTCTTTGTCTGACAAGGATCTGGCGCTGGATCGGACGATGATTCCGCTGGGCTCCTGCACGATGAAACTCAATGCGACGGCGGAGATGATTCCCATTACCTGGCCAGAGTTCGGGCGGATTCATCCGTTTGCGCCGAAAGACCAGCAGGCTGGGTATGCGGAACTGTTCGCGTATCTGGAGCGGACGCTGTGTGCGATTTCGGGCTATGATGCTGTGTCGCTTCAGCCAAATTCTGGCGCACAGGGTGAGTTTGCAGGCCTTCTGGCGATCCGGGGTTATCATCAGGCGCGTGGGGATATGGATCGCGATGTATGTCTGATTCCGGCGTCTGCGCATGGGACAAATCCGGCCTCTGCCCACATGGTGGGGATGCGTGTTGTTGTCGTGGCCTGTGACAGCAATGGCAACGTGGATGTTGAGGATCTGAAGGCGAAGATCGCGCAGCATGACGGGCGTGTGGCGGCCATCATGATTACCTATCCGTCCACGCATGGTGTGTTTGAGGAACGGATTGTCGAGATCTGTGATCTTGTTCATGCGGCTGGTGGGCAGGTTTATCTGGATGGTGCGAACCTGAATGCGCAGGTTGGTCTGGCACGACCGGGCTTGTACGGGGCCGATGTTTCGCATTTCAATCTGCACAAGACGTTCTGCATTCCGCATGGCGGTGGTGGGCCGGGCATGGGGCCGATTGGCGTGGGGAGCCATCTGGCGCCGTATCTGCCGGGCCAGAACGGGATTGCCGTTTCTGCTGCACCATATGGGTCAGCGTCCATTCTGCCGATTTCTGCGGCGTACATCATGATGATGGGCGATGAGGGGCTGCGCCGTGCAACGGAAGTGGCCATTCTGAATGCGAACTACATCGCGACGCGTCTGGAAGCGCATTATCCGGTACTGTATCGGGGCAGCAATGGCTTTACGGCGCATGAGTGCATTGTTGATCTGCGGCCAATCAAGGATGCAGTTGGTGTGACGGTGGACGATATTGCTAAGCGTCTGATTGACCACGGGTTCCATGCCCCGACGGTCAGTTTCCCCGTAGCGGGCACGTTCATGATTGAGCCAACAGAGTCTGAGGGCAAGGTCGAGCTGGATCGGTTCTGCGATGCGATGATCGCCATTCGGAAGGAGATTTCCGAAGTGGAGGCTGGTGCTGTTGCGATCGAAAGCAGCCCGCTGCGTTTTGCGCCGCATACGACGGCGGATCTGGCGGGTGCGTGGGATCGGTCTTACAGCCGTGAGACCGGATGTTTCCCTGGGGGTGTTTCCACGTCCAAGTACTGGTCTCCGGTGGGGCGACTGGATAATGCCTGGGGTGATCGGAATCTGATTTGTTCTTGCCCGGATATTTCCACTTATGCGGACGCGTAAGCTGGTCTGTTTTTGATGCAAAAGGCGCCCTGAGAGGGGCGTCTTTTTTGTTGGATAGAGGCGAGGGTCAGGTGCTGACTTTGACCCATGTGGCGGACGTCAGTTCTGCAAGGCGTTGCGGTGTGAGGATCACGGAAGCGTTGGTGGCTCCGCCAGCAGGGATGATCTGTTCAAAGGCGCGCAGAGAGTCATCGCAGTACACAGGGAGAGGTTCGGGGAGGCCGAATGGGCAGACGCCGCCCGGTGGGTGGCTTGTCAGGGCCAGAACCTCTTCACCGTTGAGGAAGCGGGGGCGACCGCCGAGCGTTTCTTTCGTCAGGCGGTTGTCCAGGCGTTTTGTGCCTGCCATCACGACGAGAACGGTTCTGGCATTTGGACCTGATCCGACTTTGACGCCGAGGGTTTTGGCAATCTGGTCGGGTTCGACGCCATGTGTGGCGGCGGCTTCTTCGACTGTTGCTGTGGAGCTGCTGGTCACGACGACGGAGAGGTCAGGCGCACGGGTGGCGAGATCTGCTTTGACGCTTTCGAGACTCATGGATGTTGGTTCCGGTGATAGGAAAAGGATGTTTCATGTGAAACATGGGCGAGACTTCTGAAAACCGATCTTTTAGAAACAGGCTTTGGCAGGGCCGTGGATCGGATGTTTCATGACGGTGCTGCGTTTCGTTTCCTGAAGGATCTTATGATGAGCCATTCTGCCTGTGTTGTCGCTATCCTGACTGTTTCTGCTGACAGGGCGCGCGACCTAGAGCTGGAACTGGTGCGCTGCACGGTGGCGTCCCGCAAGGAAGAAGGCTGCCAGCGTTACGTGATCAGCCGGGATATGGAGACGGCAGGACGGTTTACGGCGGAGGAGCGCTGGGCGTCTACGGCAGCATTTGAGCAGCATCTTGAAACGCCGCATTTCCGAGCTCTGGCGGGGCTTCTGGATCGACTGAATGCTACTGTGCAGCTGATGCGTGTGGAGCCTCTGGATGAAATCAGTGACGGGGTCTGAAAGCAGTTTCAATTTCAATGGGAATGTGTCTCTTCTGGGGTGCCGCTGTTGGAGCGACGGAACAGGGATAAAGGAGAGACACCCATGACTGCATCTGTGACGTTCAAGGTTGAGGGCATGTCCTGCACGGGGTGTTCAGGCAAGTTGCAGAAGGCGCTTGAGGCTGTGCCGGGTGTGTCGGCAGCGGAAGTCACGCTGGAGCCGGCTCAGGCTGTCATTCAGTTTGATGAAGCAAAGGTTTCGCCTTCTGCACTGAAAGACACTGTTGAAGATGTTGGTTTTGACGTTGTTGGCTGATTGAAGCCGCATGGCCCATCAGAGCCTGAGATGCAGGCTCTGATGGGCCATAATGAAATGGACGCCTGTTACATTCGTAGCGTTCAATTCTTCGAAAATACGGGCTGCGGGATCCTCCTGACGTTTGAGCGTTGGCTTGACGTGCGTGATGATGACGGGAAGGCCTTGGAGCCTGGTTCCTGCGACCGTTTGCAGATCCTGTAGTTCTTTCTGGACCCAGTGTGGTGTCAGATGGCCATAGAGGTGGCTGGTAGGTTGACTGTTGTCGTAGGAGCATTCCATCAGGATGGCATGCAGGTGTTTCTGATGAACCAGTGGTGCGATGGCTTGCCAGAGGTGATGCAGATTGTCCGAGTGCTGGGGGGTATCTGGGCCTGTATCGCCAAGATAGAGCAGGGCGTCTGATCCGCTGATTAGCAGGAACGCGGTTGATTCCACGCCGCCATGGTTGAGGGGATAAGCCTGAACCTGAAGTGGGGTTTGTGGCAGGGGGACAGCTCTTCCGGGTTCAAGGTCCTGATAATGATACAGGCCGAGGCGGGGTGTGGGGCCGCGGTCGCTCATGTTGGGCCAGACCTGCCAGTTGAAGACGTGTTCCGCCAGAACGGCGTTGACGGACGGAAGTGCCAGAATGGGTTTGGGGACGTCATCTG
The DNA here is from genome assembly GCF_002723975.1 of Gluconobacter japonicus. Taxonomy (GTDB): domain Bacteria; phylum Pseudomonadota; class Alphaproteobacteria; order Acetobacterales; family Acetobacteraceae; genus Gluconobacter; species Gluconobacter japonicus. The sequence continues at coordinate 39,135 of NZ_BEWO01000006.1, read as the reverse complement.
GCGAGACGGCGACGAGGCCGGCGATATGATCCAGATGGGCATGGCTGATGAGGTAGGCGGTGACCCTGTCATGAAGGATTTCGCCTTCCGGGGACAAGGTCTTTGATGTCAGGGTGTGTGTGTCGAAGGCGCCTGTTCTGGTTGCTTCCTTCAGGCCGTGAAGGATGGTTCCGGCGTCGCAGAGGACACCTTTGTCTGATGTGATTGGACGGATGAAATAGGCGCTCAGGTTTCCGTCTTCCAAACCGCCTTTTGCACCAAGAACCACGATGTCAAAATTCGCTGCCCTGCTACATGCCGGAGCGAGAAAGAACGGAAGCGCTATCAGAAGCTTGTGCAGGCAGGTTACGAAGCGCATGGATGATGGTCTTTCCCGTCTGGGGTGGCGTTATTTCCGGTAGTGAGGAAGTCCGAGCCCTTTGATGAGAGCAAGGGCACGCAGGGCAAAACCGGCCGTAATGGCGATTGCTGCTGCGAGTGTTGTGCTGAGGCCAAGTGTGGTGAGAAGCACATAGCTGCATGAGGAGAGGGCTACGGCCGTCACGTAGAGTTCAGGGCGGATGATGATGGATGGGACGCCTGCCAGAACATCCCGAAAGATACCTCCCATGCAGGCGCTGACGATGCCCATAAGAGCTGCCGGAACGAGGGGAATGCCGTAAGCAATAGCTTTGGCGGAGCCGTACACGCCGTAAGCGGCAATTCCCATTCCATCGAACCAGTCCACGGCGCGTTCTGACCAGAGGCGCCCCGGGGTGAACCAGACAAGCAGGGCACAGACCATGCAGACTGTGATGCCTGTGGAATTGTGTATCCATGCGACTGGGGCTCCGATCAGCAGATCGCGGACGGTACCGCCTCCGACGCCTGTGATGGCGGCGAAGAACATGAATGTCAGGATCGTCAGGCGTTCACGCGCGGCCGCCAGTGCTCCTGAGACGGCGAACACAGCGGTGCCGGCGATATCCAGAACCGGCAGAATGGAAGTTGAGAAAGCCTCGAAGGCGGGGTGCATCATAAGGGATGCCGTAGCAGGGAAACTGCATACAAAAAAGCCCGGCGCGATGGCCGGGCTTTCTCGTTTGACAGATGTCTGTTCGGATCAGACCGAATAGTACATTTCGAACTCTGCCGGGTGCGGCGTGTGCTCGAACTTGTAGACTTCTGCCCACTTGATGTCGATGTAGCTCTCGATCTGGTCCTTGGTGAAGACGCCGCCTTCGAGAAGGAACGCGTGATCTTCCTTGAGGGCTTCAAGGGCTTCACGGAGCGAACCGCAGACCGTCGGGATCTGAGCCAGCTCTTCCTTTGGAAGTTCGTACAGATCCTTGTCCATGGCGTCGCCCGGATGGATCTTGTTGCGGATGCCGTCCAGGCCAGCCATCAGCATGGCAGCGAAGGCGAGGTATGGGTTTGCCATCGGGTCCGGGAAGCGGACTTCAACGCGCTTTGCTTTCGGGTTCGTCGCATGCGGGATACGACAGGAAGCGGAGCGGTTGGCTGCGGAATAGGCGAGCAGCACAGGCGCTTCGAAGCCCGGGATCAGACGCTTGTAGGAGTTGGTGGACGGGTTCGTAAAGGCGTTCAGAGCCTTCGCGTGCTTGATGATGCCGCCGATGTAGTACAGGGCTTCATCAGACAGGTCCGCATACTTGTCCCCAGCGAATGTTGGCTTGCCGTCACGCCAGATGGACTGGTGAACATGCATGCCAGAGCCGTTGTCGCCTGCGATAGGCTTCGGCATGAACGTGGCCGTCTTGCCGTAGGAGTGGGCGACGTTGTGCACGCAGTACTTGTAGATCTGCATGAAGTCAGCGGACTTCACGAGCGTTGCGAACTTCGTGCCAAGCTCATGCTGGGACTGTGCAACTTCGTGATGGTGCTTCTCGATCGGCAGGCCCATTTCGCCCATCGTGGAGAGCATTTCGGCGCGCAGGTCATGTTCGCTGTCCACTGGAGGGACAGGAAAGTAGCCACCCTTGACGACAGGGCGGTGGCCCATGTTGCCTTCCGGGTAGGCCTTCAGGGATGCGCCCGGGCCTTCGATGCTGTCGAGCTGGTACGTGCCGAAGTTCGGGCCCGTGCCGAACTGCACGTTGTCGAAGATGAAGAACTCAGCTTCCGGACCGAAGAATGCCGTGTCACCGAAGCCGGCTTCTTTCAGATAGGCTTCTGCGAGCTTTGCAGTCGAGCGCGGGTCACGGTTGTAGAAACCACCGGTTTTCGGGTCGACGATGTCACAGAACAGGATGAGCTGCGGCTTCGCGGAGAACGGGTCCATGACGGCCGTTTCCGGATCCGGCAGCAGGACCATGTCGGACTCGTTGATGGCCTTCCAGCCTTGGATGGAGGAACCGTCGAACATGAAGCCTTCAACGAAGGTATCATCTTCAATGGTGGAGACTGTCTGGGTCGTGTGGTGCCACTTGCCCTTGGGATCGGTGAAGCGCAGATCGACGAATTCAGCCGCGTGCTCCTGGATCATTTCGAAAACGCGCGCTACGGCTGCGGGGTTCGGTGCCGGCGGCTTGCCAGCTGCGGCTGTGGTCTTGGGTGTTGCTGCCTTGGCGGAAGCGCGGCGCGGAGCAGCGGCTTTCGGTTTGGCGGTGGAAGAAGTAGGGGCTTTTCTGGCCATCGATCTGTCGCCTTGCATCGTGTGAACGGCTTCAAAACGATTACGGGACAATTTCCCATCTGTCGAGTACGACACAGCGCTTCATTTTATCATCTTTTGAAGAAAGGAAATGTCCGGAAACGGGGTTTGAACTGATCGGGTATGGCTTTCGGTCGTATAAGGTATGGGAGCAATGTTCCCTGTTCTGTGTTGTCCGATCGGGAAAACTTTATGATTTCCAAGGCAAGTGGGCTTCTATCTGTGTCATCATGGGGCAAGTGTTTAGAGCCGCCCTTCAAGGACGGAATGGCTTTTCACACGACGCTCCTCCTGCAATGGTGAAAATTCCTTTCTGCTCCTGTCAAAGTCCCGGTTCATGAAAACGCCCAATCGCTATCTTTCGTCACTTCCCACAACTGTGTTCACGGTTATGTCCCAGCTTGCGTTCAAGCATGATGCGATCAATCTGGGGCAAGGGTTTCCGGATACGGAGGGGCCTGCGGATATTATCGCGGTTGCCGCCGAGGCTTTGAAGGATAACCGGAACCAGTATGCCCCGTTGACCGGGTTGCCTGAGTTACGGGAAGCAGTTGCGGCGTCTAACCAGCGTTTCTATGGGCTGGAGATTGATCCCGCGACGGAAGTGGTTGTGACGTCTGGTGCGACGGAGGCTCTGGCAGCCTGTTTGATGGCGGTTGTGGAAGCGGGCGATGAAGTGGTTCTGATTGAGCCGCTGTATGACACCTATCTTCCCATGCTGAAGTTGATCGGGGCTGTTCCGAAATGTGTGCGTTTGCAGCCACCGCACTGGGATCTTCCGGAAAAGGAGCTCAGAGCCGCTTTTGGTCCGAAGACCAAAGCGATGATTCTGAACTCTCCCATGAATCCGGCTGGGAAGGTCTTTTCGCGGGCAGAGCTGGATCTGATTGCCGAACTGGTTCGAGACCATGATGCGTATGTGGTTTGCGATGAGGTGTATGAGCACCTGACGTTCCACGTGAAACATATTCCGTTGATGACGCTGCCGGACATGCGCGAACGATGCATGAGAATTGGCAGTGCAGGGAAGAGTTTCTCCCTGACGGGGTGGAAGGTCGGGTATGTGACTGCTTCCGCTGCGTTAGCGTCTGTGATTGCGAAGGCGCATCAGGTGATGGTTTTTGCTACGGCTCCTAATCTTCAGCGGGCGGTGGCTCATGGTCTGAACAAGGACGATGAGTACTATCAAGGTCTGTCAGCTGATCTGGAACTGCGCCGGGATCTGTTGCGGAATGGTTTGAATCGTCTGGGATTTGAGACGTTGCCTGCCGATGGAAGTTATTTCATCGTGGCGGACATTACGGGCCATGCGCAGGGGCGAACGGATGTAGAGTTTGCAAAATGGCTGGTTGAGCAGGCCGGTGTTGCGACCATCCCTGTTTCTGCGTTCTACGATCCTGGCGGTCCGGCTGCTCCGCAAAACCTGATCCGCTTTGCGTTCTGCAAGAAGCCTGAAATCCTTGAAGAAGCGCTTTGCAGACTGGAAAAGGCTCTGTCCTGAGCCTGCCCTCTTCTCTTCAGCGTCTCGCACACTATCTCTGAACCTCGTTTCGCCCTCTCAGCCAGGAGATCAAGACCATGTCCATTGCCGCAGAAGCGCTGGGGGCTCTTGCCACAACGGATGCCCTGTTTTTCGACCGTCCGGGATCCCGACTGACGCGGGATGGCGCGGAGGCTCTGGTGGCGCAGGGCTTGGAAGGCGTGGATGACGGAGAGCTGTTTCTTGAATATCGCGAGAACGAAGGCATCTCTTTGGATGATGGTACGATCCGGTCTGCCAGCTTCACGACGTCTTCCGGGTTTGGTTTGCGCGCGGTTCTCGGGACCGAAACGGCTTTTGCTCATTCGGACGAAATGAGTGAGGAGGCTCTTGCGCGTGCGGTGAGCACGGTTGGGGCTGTGCGACAAGGGCGTAGTGGCATTATGGCGCCCGGGCCACGGTCTACAAACCAGCGGCTTTATGCTGATGCCAGACCTCTGGAAGGCACGGATTTTGCGGCGCGGGCGGCGGTTCTCGGCGAGATTGATACATATGCGCGGGCACTGGATTCGCGTGTTGTGCAGGTGAGCGCCAGTCTGAGTTCCGAGTGGCAGGCTGTGCAGATCATGCGTCGGGCCGATGCTGGTGGCCGGGTTGCTGATCTGCGGCCGCTGGTGCGTCTGAACGTGTCGGTTGTTGTGGAAAAAGATGGTCGCCGCGAGAGTGGTGGGCATGGGCAGGGCGGTCGATACGAGCTGTCGCGGCTTTTGGATGCCGGAACATGGAAAGCGGCTGTGGATGAGGCGCTGAGGCAGGCGCTTCTGAACCTAGATGCAGCTCCTGCACCAGCTGGTGAAATGGACGTGGTTCTTGGTCCGGGCTGGCCGGGTATTCTGCTTCATGAGGCTGTGGGTCATGGGTTGGAAGGGGATTTCAACCGCAAAGGGACATCGTCGTTTACGGGGATGGTCGGAAAGCGTGTGGCTTCGCCGGGCGTGACGGTTATTGATGATGGCACGTTGCCGGAACGTCGTGGGTCGCTGAGCATTGATGATGAGGGAACGCCGACGGGTCGCACGGTTCTGATCGAGGACGGTATTCTGACTGGGTATTTGCAGGACCGTTTGAATGCACGCCTGATGGGTGTGTCTCCGACCGGGAATGGTCGGCGGGAGTCTTATGCCCATGCGCCGATGCCCCGGATGACGAATACCGTCATGCTGGAAGGGAGCGCGACTACGGAAGAGATGATCCGCTCAACGAAGCGGGGTCTGTATGCGGTCAATTTTGGCGGTGGTCAGGTTGATATTACGTCTGGGAAGTTCGTTTTCGCGGCGTCAGAGGCGTATCTGATTGAGGATGGAAAGGTGACGCGGCCTGTGAAGGGCGCCACTCTGATTGGTAACGGCGCAGATGTCATGAACCAGATTTCCATGATTGGGTCTGATATGGCGCTTGATCCCGGGATCGGGACCTGTGGAAAGGCCGGACAGGGTGTGCCGGTTGGCGTGGGGCAACCGACGCTGAAACTCTCGGGTTTGACGGTTGGTGGGACAGCCTGAGGTTTCTGAATTTCCGGATTTCAAAAATATGAAGGCACGAAGGGTTGGTTGAGAGTTGAGGTGTGTCGAAAGTTGCGTATGGTGGAGGTGGTTTGTTCCATCGGCCAACATAATGGTGCTTCGACATCAATATTCGTACTTTCTCCTTCCTTTTTGCTGTTTTCTGTTGTTTGGAGAGTCTGTCAGTTTCAAGGGCTTTTTCGGCTTCTCAGACTGTTCCTGAGCAATGGTATACGGGATCTTTGTTTTCACCCTCTCCAGCAGAAACAAAAGCTGGTGCTCTTGCTGTTGAACCGTATTTGCAGGGGGCCGTCCCTTCGGGGCGGTTCGATGCGCAGGGAGAAATCCGGCCTGTCACGGCTCAGAGGTCAGTGTCTCAATACACATTGATCAAATATGGTCTGACGGATCGGCTTTCGATCTATTCGTTACCGACATTTTCCTATGGATGGGGAAAAGGTCAGAGCAGTACGGGCGTAAAGTTCAATGATCTGCCAATTGAGCTTCATTATAATATTCTGACAGCGCGTCCGGCACGGTATCGGCCCTCCGTGACGGCTTATCTGGGGTTTATTGCTCCTACGAGGAATTATTCCGGTTTGTCGCAGTCTCAAAATGGTGTGGGGCAGGGTGTCTGGTTTTTGCGCTTCGGGTTCCAAAGCCAGTCTGTCTATCGGCTTATGGGGCACGCTGCACGGTTACGGATTTGGGCTGTGGGGCGGCGGCCTCTCACAACGGCTCATTTACACGATATAACCAGCTACGGAACATCGACTGGCTTTTCGGGAACTGCCCACCCTGGGACGTTTGGTAACGAAGGGGCGTCTTTCGAATATGGCCTGACAAAACGCTGGGTGATGTCTCTGGATCTTTATGGCACTTGGGTCGGCTCGACTGAACTGACTGGGAAATACCGTAAAACCTCACAGCTGGTGCATACTCGGTCGTCCTGGTCAGGCTCTTACAACCTTGGTCCAGCAATGGAGTATAACTGGAGCCCGGCCATGGGTTTTATTGGCGGGGTTATCGTCCCATTTACAGGGCATAATGCGTCTAGAGCCATCATGCCGGAAGTTGCGGTGAATATGGTCTTCTAGACTTGGAATGTCTGATTGAAGAAGGGCTACTGTTATGGGGCATAATTATGCCAAGCCGCTCACCAGCCAAGTGCGTCTGGAGCGCGTTCTCAGTCGGTTGCCTGAGGACTGGGCGTTGCGGATCGAACGGGACGCAGGGAAGGGATGGCGTGTCTGGATGCAACCTCCTGCCCATGATGGGCAGTGGAGTGAACCGCACGATGTTCTTGCCGATGCAATGGAAGAAGTGTGGCGCGCGGTGAGGTAGGGTTCAGAAGGCGGAGTGATAGATCAGCATTGCGAAGACACGGTTCACGAGCGGATAGACAAGGAACTGGATCAGCAGCAACAGGATCATCGGGGCGAAATCCATGCCACCCGTACTGGGTAGGATGTTCCTGATAGGAGAGAGCAGAGGTTCGACAACGCGGGCCAGTGTGTTGAACAGCGAATAGAAAAACCGGTTACGGATATCCAGAACGCCAAAGCCCAGAAGCATGGACAGGATACAGTAAGCCAGAAGGGCCCAGACGAAGGCCTGAATGATCATCAGGATAATGGCGTGCAGGGCAAGCATGCTGAAAACCTCGTCGGCAGTCGCGAAAGACCCGACAGCAGTCGGGCAGAAGCGGGTTTTGTATCTGTCTCTCCGGGAGAGGACAACTCTCTCTCCGAATGCTTGACAGAAACACTCTCTGTCAGAACTATCACAAACACCATGGGGCTGTAGCTCAGTTGGGAGAGCGCCTCGTTCGCAATGAGAAGGTCAGGGGTTCGATTCCCCTCAGCTCCACCATGGAGGCGTTATTTTCCTTGATAAATAGTCATTTATTGAAAAATTACTTCTTCTGACCCACGATAAAACCCATGTTTAATGATGGGTTTTTAGGGGATGTCGTGGGCTGTGGAGGGACGAATTATCGTCCAATCGTAAAAGACGTTGGTCTCCAAGTCGCAGGCTGAGGCCGGTTATCTGCGCCCCAGATAGCCATTGCGGTCGCCAGGACCAGATCGTCATGGATTCCTTCACGCCAGGCTTCCATGGTTTCGTTGCCATGCGATGTCTTCTTGACTCGGAAGCCTTGTAACTCAGCTCGTAGAGCGTCAGACGCTTCGGCCTCCGATGTCAGTTCCAATCGGTCTTCAGCAAAAGCAATGTCCAGGCTGGAAGCGAGCAGCGCTTTTGGCACGTTCACGTCCTGAGACGACACGCGATTGATTCTGCTTCCTCCGGTAATAGATATGCCGGTTAGAGCAATGCCCATCTCCCGCATGGCGTCTACTACAGGGCCGCCTACTCCTGTGCGGTCGACAAAGAGCGACGGAGCCATGGGGGCGGCAGGAAGTTGCGCAAGGATCGACTGAACCGAGCGATAGATATCAGGATAAGGCGTACCACGAGGGTATCGTCGGACATTCACAACCCGGTAACGATTGACCGGTCGTCGAGAGGCAATTTCTGCCATAGGCTGAAAGCGCGTTTTCTGCCACCGGAGTCGCTCACACTTCCAGGCCTCGGCAATGCTGATGGCTGTGAAATCCTGTGACTTCCCCAGATCCAGTCCGACCGTATAGCCGGACAGGCTGCCCGGAGTGATTTCGTACCGGTCTTCGATCAACTGATCTCGAAGCAAATTGTTCGTCATGCAGGGATCTCGAAATTGAGGGAGAGAAGAGGAACCTGTCGGGAAAAGGCGCGCTCAATGGCTTCATCAGAGAAGAACTGGTCGTTGGCCTCCACGAATTTGCAGAAGAACTCCTGCTGGAATTTCCAGGGGCCGTATTCAGCGCGCATGTCTTCAAGGTATTCCGGGCTGATGCGCGAGACCTGGCTGGCGGTGATGCTTTCCCGCTGCCACTTCGTGTTCATGCCTGACCAAGCTGCATGAAAGTGACCACGTTTACCATTTGGGGTGCTCATGAGGATCAGGCGCCCATTGCTGGTGGCAAGCATTGGGAGAAAGGCTTCGTAAAGCTCATCGGTGACGAATGCGGCTTCGTCTTCAACAATGAGGTTGGGGGCGGAATAGCCGCGGATGCTGTCCCCGTCTCCAGGAAGAGAGACGACACGGGAGCCGTTCTTTAGGCGGATTTCAGTTGCGGCCTCTTTCGTCAGGAGAGGTGGCCTTTCCATGGTATTTATGTAGCCGTGGATCTTGGCCAATAGCTCCGAGGACTGGCGTTGCGCTTTACTGAAAAGAAGAATGAGGGATCGCGGTTGATAAATGGCCGTATGCAGGCTGAGAACTGCCGTGATGGTGGTCTTACCAGCCTGACGGGTGCAGTTGAGTAGAATGCGATTGCTGTTTGAGCGGAGGACGCGTTCCTGCCAAGGGTCAGGCGTGAAACCAAGGCGCTCGACTGCGAATGCTACCGGGTCGAGCGCGTGGACCAGTTCGCGATTAATGTCAGCTTCAATCATGCTCTGTCTGCGCCAATGCCTTCACTACAGCAGCGCGTGCCTCGGGAAAGGGTGTCAGAGCCGTCAGGATATTCGTCTGCACATTGACCCAGGCAGGCGCATTGAAGACGTTGATCACCGTGCCTGTGCGTGTGCCTTCGCCGGTGATGCGGGCAAGACTGTCGAGAACGCCCCGGATTTCTTTTACGGCAGCTAGTGCCGTTCGGGTGTTTCCGCCGTCTTCAGCCTGTTTCAACAGCTTCATGGCCCGTTCGCGCAGATCATCCATCTGAGCAAGTAAGCCAATGGCCTCTTCTGCGTCGCCCTGCCGGAGTCCGTCGACCTTTTGCAAACGCGGAATCAAGTGGGTCTTGTGGTGACGCTCTAAAGCCTTGGCATGAGTGCCAGGAAACGCCTCTGCCACGCTCAGATAGGTCCGGTGAGGATCAATCAAAGCGCGGTCAATGTCGCGGACCAGGGGGTGCGCGCAGATAGTGCATTGGCGGCCCATTTCAGCCTTCCTTCCAATCGTCCACAGAGGGGCAAAAGACGATTGCGTGGACAGTGATACCGTCCACGATTGAAGAGTCTGTTTTGGTAGCCATTATTCGACCACCCACACGTCATTTCTCTCTTTCCAGAGAGCCGCCACAAAAGCTTTCAGAGCAATCAGGGATTGCTTGTCCTGATCAGTCAAAAGGCGTGCAGGGCGAGCGCTGATACGGCCCTTGCTACCTACTTCCAATCTGATGCCGCGCTGGTGCAGGCTGTCCAGAAGGATACGAGCGCGTTCCGCAGGTTGAGCAGGAGGCGCCTCAGGGGGCATCGTGGCTTTAACGGATGCGTTGGCGAGTTCCTGTGCTGGCATATCTCGCCAACGAGTAAACTCGTCTGCAGCATTATCTAACTCAACAAGGGTACGAGTATATTCAGCCTGTTTCTTTGCCGGTGCTCGGTTAGCCCAATCAGCATTGATTGTGCGGGAGACCAGGATGGATAGTGCTTGTACTTTTCGGTCCAGAAGATCCCATGGGCAATTGCTTCGTCCGCGTGCATTTTCGTAAATTGCACGAACAGCATGAAATCGATCTTGTATTTCTTGCTCTGGGGTCATTGTGATGCACCTCGAGTGCCATATTTGATCTCCGCCTGTTTCAGCCATTCTTTATCCTGTGCCTGGCGAAAATCGTAGTGCGTGTTGCTGTCCAGTTTTTGCTTTGCAGCCCGGTAATCCGCATCGGACATGGTGCAGGCGTTAGGGATCTCACGTGGAACGAAGGCGGCAGGATACCGCCCTTGGAGCACGGCAACGGCCTTTTCAGGAGCAAGGGCTGGATCAGCGATCTTGAGCAAATCCATATCGATCAGACCGGCAGCCTGGGCCGCCGTTTCGAGGGTATGGGTCATGCCGCACCTACCATCACGGCGCCCTGATTTTTGAGCCAGACGTTAAGATGCTCAATGCGGATCAGGCGACGGCGCCCAACACGGAAAGTCTCAGGTCCTCGCCCGCTGGCAAGAAGTCTTTCCAAGGTAGATTTAGAGATGCTGATGCGGCGCGCCGCTTCCTGCATTGAAATGCAGTCTGTCATATCGGGGTGTGTCCCATTCATGATTTGCATGAGGGGGAGTCTATCGAGACAGTGTTTCGCCTTCATTCTGTTTGAGGGACAAGAAGGGACAAAATGAAGGTTTCTAAAGCCCTATGATGGGCTGTGATGACTTATGAATTATTTGACTCCAATGCCCGATAGACGCCAGACCGTGCAATTCCTAGTTCCTTGGCGATTGCAGCCGCCGAGAGGCCGTCAGCCTTCATCCTGCGGATGGTCTCAGCCTGGGACATGACCGTTCGAGGGCGGCCCTTGTATTTGCCTTCCTGGCGCGCCTTGGCGATGCCTTCCCGTTGACGTTCTAGCATCAGGTCACGCTCAAACTCTGCCACCGCTGCAAGCATAGTCAGCATCAGCTTTGAAGTGGGGCTTGTCGTATCGAGCGTTGTCCCATTCATTGACAGGACAATCAGGCCGCACCCCTTGGTCTTCAATGCTTCAACGTAGGCCAGCAGGTCAGCCGTTGAGCGCGCCATGCGGTCGGGCTTCGTCACCACCAGCACGTCACCAGCACGGATAAACTCAAGCGCAGCCAGCAGTTCAGGGCGCTTTGCATCCTTGCCACTGATCTTCTCAGCAAAGACTTTCTCGCATCCGGCTGCCTTCAAATCCCGGATCTGGGCTTCCAGTCCGGCATCCTGATCAACCGTCGAAACGCGGGCATATCCAATCTTCATAGCGGGCCTCATGTCCTAAAAATCCCTTAGACCCTAGATTGATGCCGTCTCAAAAGTCAAACATAATTTCATAGGACAAGGACTTTCCGTCATTTTGTCCCATCGTTCTCATGTCCCAAATGAGCTTGCCTTTTAGGACAACGGGAGACGTCCTGAGGGATCAGGAGGCAAGATCGTTATGTTTTTACTTGATTGGGAAAATGTAATCGGGTGTCCGGATCGGGACGGCTTAAAAGTGAGCAAAACTGACTGTGTACGAATTTCGTCCGCACAATATGCTCCCACGCACGCTCGCATGGCGCTAAATTGCTCGGGCATGATGGGCGCGTGAAAGACGTAGATTGGGCGCCGCGCGTACGAAGTGTGGCTGACCATGCAGGTGCAGGGCAGGGCGCCCAGGTTTTCGAAATTTCGTCTTCGGCCGCGAAAAATGAGGCAGACGATTTTTGAGAGCGGAAGGGTCTCTTTTCTTCCTCATCCTGAAGATCAATTCAGCCCTTCAAACAAGGCGTCCTGCAGAATTCTCTCTCTTGCATAGCCACCTCCGTTTCAACGTGCTGCTCGGGCAAAGGTTGGTCCCCCCGTTACTCCCCTTTTCGGTAAAACAAAAAGTCTACCTGGGTAAAACATTATGGGATGTTGGATATCCGTAACGGGTAAAACATTAAGTGGGCGGTGTAAGACATTTTGGAAATGTCCGGATGGGTCTGTGTAGGACATTACGGCCGATCTGTATGACATTGTGGGAAATCCCAAATGGGTATTTCGCTGCCGTGAGAGGGCGGTGTCTCCCCCCTAAGATACAACTGCTACCGCATGGATCCTGCACGGAACCCGCAAGGGTGAGTGACCCGCATGCATGGGTCATCTCCCCTATAGGGTTCCGACATCCATGCATGCATGGATCTTGCATGGAAGATGCATGGATCATGTGTCTTCGCCTGAAAGCCAATGTACGTTACCAGGCGAGCCGTCAGGAGCACGTAGGCCTTGTGCTTTGACCCGGTTATCTCCGCGTTTGAATGTTGCTGCTACGAACCCGGCACACATCAGTTCGTCCAGAACCTTCCGTTGCCCTTCAGCAGTGCTGACACCGCTCTCACTCAGAAGGCGTTTCACAGACCGGGCATCCTTTGAAAGCTTCGGGCTCCACGGACCGGTCGGGCTGCCTTTCGCAATCCCTGCCTTGATAGCGTCCATCTGCTCCATGGAGATCATGTCATGCGGCGGGGACCAGGGCACCATGACCGGCACCATGTCACCGTTGTCCAATTCGCGTGACTCCCGCTCGAACCATTCAGCAGTCCCGATTGGAGCGGCATTGATCTTGGCGCCATCAACGCGGGAGAAGAACCGCCGATGGTCAGCCTTGATCCCAAAGTTATTGGCTTCCTCTTCGGTCATGACGGTGACTGTCAGCACGATACGGGCAGCACCGATGACGGACGATGCGCCGCGTGCCACGTCAGGGTCGCCAGCCGTTGCTGAAGAGCCTTTACGAGTGTGATGGAGCAGGACAACCGCCATCTCGTAGCGGATTGCCAGACTGCGGAAATAAGCCATGACAGAGCGGACGGCCGTATTGTCGTTTTCCTCGGCCTCATGAAGCTCAACTAGCGGATCCAGAATGAGGACGTCCGGGCGCATGCTGGCAATCTGCTGAAGCATCTGATGCATGGCTTCTGTGGGAATGAGGGCATGTGTATTCGGGTCGATGGTCAGCAGGGTTCCGATACCATCCGTGCCGATCCGGATGACGTTCTGTCGGAGATCCGCAGATGTGCGGCCCATGTATCGCAGGACACCTGAGAAACGACGGCGCTGCTCGTCGCGGTCATCCTCGACATTGTAGGTCATGACCTTGCGGGGCGGTGTCTGCATACGCCCATAGCGCAAGCCCAGTCCGAGCGCTGCTGCCCATCCAACCATCAGGCTCGATTTACCTGCTGCAGGCGCCCCGACTACTACGGTAACAGCGCCGCGCAGAAGATAGCCAGGAGCAACCCACGGACGTTTGGGGATGCTGCTTTCCTGCCAGTTGTCAGTATCGAATGTCAGGAGCGCCTTGCTCCCTGCCGGACCAAGTGCCTCACGTTCCTTTGCCTGATGCTGTGCAGTGACGGCTTTGTCTGTCGCGCCGGAAACAATCTGGTCCAGAGTGGTGCTCACATGACACCTCTCGATTTCAGCGCGGACGCAATGGTCTTTTGGATTTCCTGAGGCGTGAGGCCCGCTTCCAGTCCGGCTGCTGCCATGGCTTCCGCAATCTGGCTGACAGTCAGGTATCCTTCAGGCACGAAGCGGGCGAGGGAATAGGTTTCTGCATTCAGGCGGTCATTCCGGCCACCTTGCCCGGTTGCTGCAACAGCCCGGACGGCAGCACGCAAGGCACCGGCCGCATATCGGTCCGCATCCTTCAGGCCGTTCTCGATCTTTGATAGATCGGCTTTCGGGGGTGGTGCCGGTGTCAGGGCCTCGATCAGCCAGGCTGGCCAGAGCTGGGGACGGACCCGTTCAATGATTTCCAAGCCTGTAGCAGGCCACCAGATGATGTATCCGCCATCTGCCCTGACATCGACGCCGCGTGCGAGTTTGCTGGCACTGTTCCGCAGACCCTCGCGATGCTGGAAAAGGAGATGCACGCCCCCCGAGCGCGTGCGCTGCATCCGGTGACCGGCAAGCTGAGTGCAGTGCTCGCCATACCATTCGTCAGCCGCTGCGTGCTGCAAGTCGAGATCCAGAACGTCAAAACCGGAAAAGACACCAGTCGGAACGCCGATGAGCGGTCCTGGGCACTGACGCCATAGTGCGAGAGCATCTTTCTCGCCTCGTACAGCGTCTTTGAACCCGTTGCGGCATGCGGGTGCCTTGTCTTCACGGCAAGGGAAGACTGGAAGGCTCCGGGCGAGCATAGCAGCTTTGCGGGCTGCCTCCTCATGAAGAGGGGTTTCCACTTTGAGGGAGGCGCTCATGACTTGCTCCCTTCCGATACGAGGCGGCGAAGGAAAGCTGCGATCTCGCGGGCGGCGTGGGCCTTGCAACAGTGGATGTGCTCATGGTCTGACAAGGACAGGGACCAAGAACCATCGCCACCAGGTACTTGCAGATCCGGATATTGCATCCGGAGCATCATTTTTTCCGTCGAGATCGAAAAATTCTCGTTCTCGAACTGGTCGCAGATCTCAGCTGCGTGGAGCAGGCCGGGAATGAAAGAGGCGTCCATTACAGGTCATCCTCCCGATCCAGATGCTGACGTCCCATCATTATGATGTTCTTCAGCTTTTCTTCTGGGCTCATGCCTTCCTGCATTTTGCAGGCTGCTTCGGCAGCGGTGATGCACCAGTCGTCCTCAAAGCCCTCGTCAACGAGGCCATATTGCTGAAAAGCACCCATGGCCCCCTGGGCAACAAAATGCGGGGCAATCAGCACATCTCCAGCGTCTGTGGCGACTGTTCGAACGCTGTCCTGCCATTGACCGGATTTGGTCATGTTCAAAAAAACCGTTCGCAGGTCGTCCGGCAACGCGGCGGCTGCTGTCAGATCGGCACAGGCATGCCAAGGCAGGGCAACTACGTCATTCGGGGCACGGAAAAAGCGCACGGCGCAGCCGCGGACTTGGCCGATATGGAAGGGGTTATGAAGGCGTTTCATGCTGATGCCCTCTCCTCTTTCCAGGCATCAAGCCTTTCTGTCAGGGCACAAACTGTTCGGCCAATCTGAAAGACCGGCAGGCCATAGGTCCGGCGTAGGTATTTGACCCTGCGCGGGGAAATATCCAGATAGCGCGCAATGCGCTTATCGCCTTGGAGAAGGCAGTTCTTCCCCGTTGCCATCCGCAAGCTTTCGCCGCGGGGCTCAATCTTCATAATAGTCATTGTCTCAGCCTTGAGGCTCAGCCTACGACAAAGCGGCCCTAAACCTGCTCCATACGTAGGGTAGGTTCAGGGATTAGAGGCTTTTGTCTTTTAAGCGAGGCAGAGACGACAGCCATCGGAGGACAGAATCCTTCACGATAAGCGTCGACCGCCCGATTTTAATTGCCTCGATATCGCCGGATCCGATGCGGCGATAAAGCTCGCTACGGCTGAGGGAGAAGATATGGCACGCTTCCCGAACACGAAGCGTTACGCGATCTATTTCTGAGATTTGTTCTGTCATGCCAAGTACGCCTGAAAAGAGATTAATGCTCTTCTCGACCCCCAAGCATCAGCTTGGCACTTCGCCCAGTCATCAGACCACCAGCGGGTAAGCTGGAAAGGCAGCCGATCCGACACTCGGACTTTCAGTTCTCGTCCGGCATCAGCCTGTGTACGAAAACCCCATAGTGTCGACACGTAAATGAATATTACGTGGTTGAACGTCATTCTACACCACGAAATATCTGGGGACAATATTAAATTCATAATACAATCTCCGTGGCTACATTGGTGTAGGAAGACACGACCGGCTCCCCGCGCATGAAGCCTGCGTCAAACGTTAGAAACGCTCCGACGACAATTCCACGATTTATGCTGGCCAATGTATCAGCGGAGACTGTCTGAAATGTGCTCGTGTTGTCTTGCCAAATCTTAAATCCGCCTTTGGTGCGCTGGACGCGATAGACGGAATAAGAGCCCGGCAGAGTTTCCAACACATACTGGCCGTCAGCAATGAAGATGGGCGCGTCTTTCCGGTAGGCGGCATAATCACCACGTCGGAAGGCCGGAGCCATATTCATGTCGTAGATGCGCACAAAGCCGATCTGGTCAGGGCTACCCATGGGAGTGCGTAAAGCTGGTGTGGTGGTCATCGCACGGCCTCCACCTGACGTGGGGCGTGACGGCTCATGACCGGATCAGGTTTCATCATCCCTAAGAGGGCGAGAGCCAGCATGAGGGAGATGCCGAAGCCAGAGACCATTTCAGAAACCAGGCGCAGATTGAGCGCCCCTGCCACGCGAGCAGCGGGCATGGTATAGACGTGCTTAGCCATTGCCGAACTATCCTTCGGTATGTGGTTAGGTCGGACAGGAAGGCTCCTACCCCTTCTGTTCGACCGCTTTATCTCTTGCGAGATGTCATCATAGGTGACACTCTCCTTTTATGAATGCAAGAGAAAATGTCATCAATGATGCTATTTGCCCAGCTCAGGTGAGAGCAGGACGCGCATTGATTGGCTGGACACAAGATAAATTGGCGTCTGAAAGCGGGCTCCCAAAGCGGACCATTGCTCGCATTGAAGGAGGAGAAAGCTCTCCTCGTTCCACTACAATCACTGCCATCCGTACAGCCTTGGAATCCGCTGGTGTAGAGTTTGTGCCTGAGAATGGTAGTGGGGCTGGGGTTAGACTGAGAAAGTGAGTCAAGTTGGCGATAGCGCACTAGTCACCCGCCTTTGGTCCGAAATCGAACAGATCCTATTTGAGCGGACCGCAAGCCTCCATTTTCGAAAAGCCGTTTTGATGGTTTGAGTGGTCATCAGAACATGTAACTTTTCTTGTAATGACATCTGATGGGCGTCACGGCATAGTGCCCCAAAAGGATAGGTGCGGAGTATTGTAAGTGAGCCAGAACGTTCAAACCCTAGTCGGCATAGGGCTATATACGCCTGCCGAAGCTGGGCGTTTGATCAACGTCCGCTCCGCCAAACTTCGTAGGTGGCTTCAAGGCCATGAGGCAAATGGGAAGCATTATTCACCATTGTGGAAGTCTGAAATCGACCTAGACGATGGCAAAGCATACTTAAGTTTCCGGGATATGTTGGAGGCTCGTGTAGCATCCAGCTTTATCGAAAATGGCCTGAGTGCAAAGAAGCTACGCCGAGCTATTGAAATCGCTCAACAGGTTGTTGGTGAGCGGCCGCTCGCGACTAAATGGCTGAAAACAGACGGTCGTTCAGTTTTTCTTCAAGTGGCTGAATCTGAGGCTGAAGAGGACGGAGAGCCAGAATGCTTGGATCTGTTCAGGAGCCAATATGCTTTTGCACGGGTTGTGAAGGACAGTTTGCGGGATATTCAGTTTGACGGGATTTATCCCACAGCATGGTGGCCCCAAGGCGAAAAGGCAGGAGTACTGATTGATCCCGCTCGTTCGTTCGGTAAGCCCATAGAGAAAGAGACGTCAGTTCCGACCGAGCATCTGGCTTCTGCTGTCCGTACGGAAGGTTCGGTGGAGCTGGTGGCTAAGATGTGGGATGTGCCGGTTCGGGCAGTACGGCGGGCTGTTGCCTTTGAGCAAAAACTTTCTGAGCCTGCTCTTGCAGCGTGAAAGTTTTTTTCGACAATTGTACGTCTCCCGTTTTGGCGGAAACATTGAATGGCTTTCTTCACCATAGAAACCATTCAGCTACCCATATTCGAGACCTACCTTGCGGAAGGCATGCGTCCGACGTCGAGTGGATGTCGTTTCTTCAGAATGAAAGTAATGACTGGATTGTCATCACAGGCGATGGGCGTATTCAGAAAAATCGAGCAGAACGTGTTGTGTTCCGGCAAGCGAAGCTACGAGGTTTCGTTTTGGCGCCCGGTTACCAAAAGACACCAGTGCATCAGATCGCGTCAAATTTGATTTGGCGATGGCCTGATATTGAAACCTTTATCAGTCAGGTGGGTGGCGGATCTCTTTTTAAGCTTCCTATGGGAAAAGCTGGAAAGTTTGAGCAAATGCCACTTTGACAAATGCCACGGCAGGAACTGTTTTCAAGCCACCTCTCCCAGCCGCGGTAACCGAGCAAAGTAAGCTTCCACAGAGCGCGTCACGATCCTTGTAGAGCGTCCCACCTTCACGGCCTGAATGTCTCCCTGGCTGAGCATCCGGTAAATCCCTGAGCGGCTAATGTTGAATCGCTGGGTGATGAGAGGGATGCTGGCGTATTCAGGGAAGTCATTCAGGGTGTGCATGGTTTGTTCTCCATAGTTACCCTGCAGAGGGCGGTGGCTATGGATTTAGTCTGATGGATCAAGATTTCGAAACGCAAGGATCTTGATCAGAAATTTTCAGGTGCTCGCACATAACGGATGCGGATTCTTTAAGTCCTAGGCAGCAGACTCGACGAGTTCTACATAGGACAAAAGCGCTTTAGGAGAGCTACGATGGATCCGACTTATCATCTTAACGGAGGCTACAAGCCTACTACAAAACGTAATGCCGATTTGAATGGCCCTGATTTCTACCCAACACCAGCCTGGGCTACACACGCCTTAGTTGATAACGAAAGTTTTGAAGGCGAAATCTGGGAGCCCGCTTGTGGCAATGGAGCTATGGCGGAAGTGTTGGAGACGACCGGATCCCGAGTTAGGTCTTCTGATTTATATGAACGCGGTTACGGTGAGTCCGGAGTGGATTTTCTGGAAGCAAACCAGAAGTTTAAAAATATTGTTACTAATCCACCGTTTCATAGTGCAGAAGGATTTATAAAAAAAGGGATAGAACTCTCTGAGAGTAAGTTTGCATTACTTCTTAGGTTGGCTTTTTTGGAAGGAGCTAAGAGAACAAATACTATTTTTCATAAGACGCCACCTGCCAGAGTTTGGGTTTTTAGTGAAAGAATTACTTTCTACCCCGCCGGAATGAAGGCAACTAGTAGTGGGACTACTGCATACGCTTGGTTCGTTTGGGATAAAAATCAAACATCGTCTACTGAGTTAAAATGGTTTGCTCCTGGATACAAATCCCGGTTTCAAGATAATATATCCAAGAGCAAGCACCCTAAAAAGATGTTAGAGCTTTTTTAGGGTCGCTCTGCCCGGATAGCTTAAGCGCTTGTCAGTAATAGCATTCCCATCTTCTCCTCTATGGCAAATGATATTTCTGACCTGCTGCTCCCAGACCTCTTCACCCTCGCGGGTTTTAGATTCTTTAGTATCTTCGGTAGTAAGGGATATGTGGTTTGGTAGATTATATATAATATTCCTTACTTTGTCTTCTTTGTTTGGGAGTGTATCGAGATAGCGTATCACCGCTTTTGCGATGTCCTCTTCTGTAGACCTAGACATAAATTCTCCTTTTGGGCGCACTTGATTGTGCGTCCTATTTAAGAAGAGAGTATGTTAAGATACTTGGCAATAGTAAATTATATTCTCCCAACTCTCCATTAAAGCTCGTCGTTTTGAAAATAAATCGCCACGCCGGTAAGCAGCCTCCACTTTATCACCAATGGCGTGTGCTAACGCCATCTCGGCGACCTCCCTAGGAAAATCCGTCTCTTCAGCCGCCCAGTCTCTGAAGGTAGAGCGCAGGCCATGGACAGTAACATCTTTGGTCCCGGCTGCTGTGTGAAGGGCCTTGGATAGAGCGACGTCTGTTAGAGCTTTGCCCCGCTGTTGCCCTGGGAAGATGAAGTTGCCTTGGCGAGAATTGCGCAGTGGGGAGACAGCCTGCAGGATTTCCAGCGCACCATCACTTAACGGGACACGATGTTCCCGCTTGGCTTTCATGCGTTCGGCTGGAACTGTCCAGATCTTCTGCTCCAGATCAATCTCATCCCACGTGGCAAAGCGGACTTCACCCGATCGGGCAGCAGTCAGACACAAGAACCGGACGGCTTGGGCAGCAAGCCCATTTGATGCTGCGAGGGCAGCCATGACTAGGGCGATGTCTTTCCGATCCACTGCGGCATGATGTTCAACTTTGGCGACCTTTGAAGGAGCGGGAAGGATATTGGAAAGGTGTCCTCTCCATCTTGCCGGGTTCTCACTCTCTCGCCAGCCATGGGTCTTTGCATAGTCCAGGATCCGTTCAATCCGTCCACGGACCCGGCCTGCGGTCTCTGTCTTCTCGGTCCATATGGGGCGAAGGATGTGCAGGACGTCATCTGTATCGACCGCAGATACGAGCTTCTTTCCGAAAGTGGGGAAAACGTGAATCTCGAGAGAACTGGTCCAGACGGGTGCCGATCTCTGATCTTTCCAGGCGGGGGTCTGTTCCTGAATATATCGACGAGCGACGTCCTCAAAAGTCAGTCCGGATTTACGCTTTCGGGCGGCCTTCTCAGCCTTGCGTTCTTCAATCGGATCCAAGCCTTCAGCTATCATGTGTCGGGCTTCTGTTGCCAAACGACGAGCGTCTGCCAAGCCCACGTCGCGGACGGGGCCCAGGCCCATCTCACGAGATTTCCCGGTGATCGGGCTTTTGAAGCGGACTGACCATGCCCGGACGTTGCCTTTGATGGTCAGCCATAGATTGCCTCCGTCTCCATAAACTCCGTCCTTGAGAGAGGCGACGGTTCGGGCGGTTAGGCGGTTTGAAGCGATTCTGGGCATGCACCATTCTACCCTAGAAAATCCGACCCATGATAGAAAACCCACGTTCCAACCCATGTTAAAAAATGGCATCATGGGAGACTTCTAGGGACGTCATGGGATAGTTCTGAAAATTATTCCTATGAAAACATTGACTTAATGGTGGTGCCAGAGACGCCCAGACACATAGATTTGGTGGACCTCAGCTCCACCATGGTGTTTTCTTTAACGGCGGGATGTTTGTGCACTTGGTGCGGGTATACTTGTGTAGGTTAATCCGGGGCGAAGAGGCCCAGATCGAGGTGATGGCCGTTTGAGTAGTTCAGGCCTTTGACGCGCCCATATTCGACGACGCTCATTCCGGTTTTTCCCAGCGCATTTTTGAAAATAGTCTCGTCTTTTCGATCAACAAGCGCGAGGGTGCATTTTGGATTTTTTTGCAAGTAAAGAGCGGCTGCTTCAGGGCCGAGTAGCTGGGTCTGTTCGCCTGCAAGAAAAACCAGACTTGGCTCGGAGTAAGACGTGGAAACCAGCACACTTTGGTCACAGGGTTTCACGTCTTCGAAAAGGGCGGCTACCCGTGGGGCCAGACGGATTGTCTGCAGGTTGGGGATGACAGCCAGGAAAAGACCTGCCTGTGCAATGACTGCAGCGCCCATTGCACAGAAGGCGGCCTGTTGCCGATGCTGGCGCAGCAGCAGAAAAATTGCGGCTCCCATTAAAGGGAGTGTGCCACAGAGAGCTAGGCCTTCGCGCAGAGAAAAGACGTGTTCCATCTTGTAAAGCAGGATTGTTCCGGCAACGCAGAAGGCTATTCCGATCATAGCCCAGAGTGTGCCGTATAGTCCTAAAGCGGCCTTACCCAATCGAGATAGCGTGGGCACGGACCAGACTGTTAGGGATGCTGCGGTCAGAATGGCAATGGCTGGATAGGTGGGGAGGACATAGTGCGGCAGCTTGGTTGCGATAAGCTCGAACACGATCCAGTGGGGAATGATCCAGCTTAGCAGGAAGCGGACCTGTGGAAGTTTTCTGTTTTTCCAGATGGCGGGCAGGGCCAGAGCTGCGAAGAGCGATCCGGGCCAGAATGCCAGTGCAAACACCAGGAGGTGAAAGCCGGGAGGAAGTCCGTGTGCTTCCTGACCGTGCGCGACTTTGCCCAGAAAGTTTCGGCCGATGGCGCGTGAGAAGAATTCACCATGGCTGACGACGTCAATTGCGATGCACCAGGGAACGACCACGGCGAGCATGAGGAGCCAGCCCCAGTGGGGGCGGAGGCGGGACCACCATGTCTTGTTCCGTTCCACGGCCCAGAGCGCGAGAGGGGTGCCGAAACCGGGAATGAGAACGACTGGTCCTTTGAGCATGAGTCCAATGCCCAGAGCCAACCAGTAACCGCAGGCGACCGGAATCGGAGTGGGGATATTTTTCTGGCGATCGGTGAAGGCCCTTAGAAGCATTGCTTCAAAGCACAGCACATCGAGCAGCAGGACAGTGTCGATCGTCGCCATATGGCTCTCGGCGACGAAAAGCGTCGAGACCATCAGTAGGCCAGCAGCCATCAGGCCCGTAGTTGAGCCAAACAGGACTGTTCCCATCCAGGCAGTGAGTGGAACAATGAGTGTGGCTGCGAGAAGGCTTGGAACACGGTAGGGCCAGGTTTTTCTGAGAACGCCTGGGTCCAGAAATGTCTTGGCGATTTGTGCTGAAGAGGCTTCAAGCCAGTAGATGCCGGCCGGCTGAAGGTAGCGGGGTTTATCCTGAAAACGGACATCCACGAAATTGCCGGAGGTCAGCATTTGCTCCGAGGCTTCCATGTATCTCGGCTCGTCGCGGTCAAGCGGAGGAAGCGTCATGCGTCCTGACAGAGCGAGCAGGAAGGTGACCAGCCCAAGGAGGGCATAGTGCCGGAATGTCAATTTCATGGTGAGGCTCCGTTCCGGTCCATCACGGAATGGTGGACGGAGACGGGCCCAAAGGCCATCCCCTATCGTGGATGGATCAGTGTTCGGTCAGATGATCGGGCAGGTGAGTACGGTTCTGTAGCCACATGACACCCAACAGATCGCGGATGCCAACAAGAGCCCGATTGAAGTTGGTGTATTTGGAAGAACCGTGCAGTCGCGCACGATGCTGGACTTCATGGCAGATCAGCGGTGCACCGTAATGCCCGAGCAGGGCTGGCAGGAAACGATGGACACCCTCGAACTGCGGAATACGCAGAAACATCTCGCGGGAAAAAAGCTTGAGGGGCGCACCGGTATCCGGACAGCCATCGTTCAGAAGTCTGCGGCGCAGGCCGTTTGCCAGTTTTGTGGCGACGCGGCGCGACAGTCTGTCATTCCGCTTGCGGCGCACTCCGACAACGAGCGGAGGTTGAGTGTTGGCTGTGCGGGCAAGTTCCAGCATCCGGATGATGGAAGACGGATCGTCCTGCCCATCACCATCGATGGTGGCCATCCATTCCCCATGGGCCGCGGTTGCGCCTGTTCTTAGGGCTGCGGATTTTCCAAGGCGCCGTGGGTGGCTGATGATTCTGATATTGGGAAGATACTGTTGCCGGGCTTCGAGAAGCTTCTGGACGGTGGCGTCTGTGCTGCCATCGTCAACGACAACAATTTCAGTATTTTCCGGAAGGCGGTCAAGAACTCCTGCGAGTTCCTGACACACCGGGAGTATATTTTCCGCCTCGTTCAATACCGCCATGACAATCGAAAGAGTCACGGAGGCCTGCGATGGGCGGAGGGCAGTCATAGGCTCAGGCCGCGGAACGGCGGAGAGCTTCCGGAAGGTTCTGAATGCTCTGCTCAATCAACTGGGCAGCAACGTCCGGGCTTTCGGAAAGACGGGAAGCCACAACGTCACGTGCTGCGGAAATTGCGATTGCTGTCGCACGTTCCTGAACTTCGCGGATGGCAGCGCGTTCGGCGGCTTCAATGCGATCGTGAGCCATCTTCTCGTAACGAGCTGCTGCTGCTTCTGCTTCGTGACGGGCGCGTTCTGCAAGAGCAGCTGCTTCCGTCTCGGAGCGGGCGATCATGGCCTGCGTTTCAGCAAGCGTCTTCTCGCGTTCGCGGGTGGCATCTTCCAGCATCTGTTCGGCTTCACGACGAAGGCGTGCTGCTTCGTCAAGATCACGACGGACGCCCTCGGCGCGGGCATCAAGATGACTGGTGATCACGGTCCAGAGCTTGCGACCAAAGATCACAAAGAACAGGACAAAAGCCAGGGCGGTCCAGAAACGGGGTTCGTGGAACATCGTCGTCTCCTTAAGCGCTGACGCGTTTGACGGCGCTGGCGATAGTCTGCTCGTCCTGGTCCCCGATCAGGCGGGAAACGAGGTTCTGGGCGGTACCGGTAGCGATTGCTGGCAGGCTGGACAAAGCCTGTTCGCGGGACTGGGCGATCCGTGCTTCGGCGTTCGCGACGTCAGCTTCGAGACGCTTGGCGGTTTCCCGTGCGTGCGCTTCGGCGCTGAGGCGAGCCTCGTTCTGGATGCGCTCTACATTGGCCCGGGCCTGTGCGGCCGCTTCATGGCGGGTGCTCAGAAGTTCGGCGCTTGCGCGGTCAGACTCTGCTTTCGCACGGCGGGCAATATCGAGATCATTCTGGATGCGGGTGCGTCGGTTGGACAGCACGCGCTCGATCCGCGGCAGAGCGGAGCGGCTGAGGACAATGTAGAAGCCGGCAAAAATGACGGCTCCCCAGACGACCTGTCCGATCAGCAGCGGATCATGGACGTTCAGCTGGGGCATGCCCGCAGCCACAGCTCGGCCCGGCACAGCCGCCAGCGGAGCGGCGAACAGGAAAAGACGTGGCGTGCGGTGCATGTTCGACCTCAGGCGAACAGGATCAGGAAGGCGATCAGCAGCGCGAACAGAGCAACAGCTTCCGTCAGAGCGAAGCCGAGCATGCCGAGGCCGAAAACGTGCGGGCGGGAAGCCGGGTTGCGAGCAATGGAGCTCACAAGCGTCGAGAAGATGTTGCCGAGGCCGATGCCGACGCCTGCGAGGGCGATTACTGCGATACCGGCGCCGATTTCACGAGCGGCTAGAACGTCCATGGTCAGGTTCCTTTAGGGTCGATACAGGGGTTGTGCCAAACCGCGCTCAGTGAGCGACGGCCTCGCGCAGATAGATGCAGGTGAGGATGGCGAAAACGTATGCCTGAAGCACACCCACCAGCAATTCCAGAGCCGTCAGCGCAATGTTGATCGCGATCGGGGCAACGGCCAGAATATGACCGAAGAAGCCCAGACCGGCGAGCATGATTGTGAAGCCGGCAAACACCTCGAGCAGAACGTGACCGGCCACCATATTGGCGAACAGACGGATCGACAGGCTGACGGGGCGAGAAAGAAAAGACAGGATCTCGATCGGCACAAGCAGCGGTGACAGCCATACAGGGGCGCCGGCCGGCATGAAGTGCTTGAAAAAGCCCAGACCCTGAAAGCGCAGGGAAGCCAGGATCGAGATCAGGAATACCGTGACGGCCAGCGCAAGTGTGACTGCGATATGGCTCGTGTAGGTAAAGGAGAAGGGGAGAAGGCCGAGGTAGTTACCGGCCAGAATGAAGAAGAACAGAGCGAACACGAATGGGAAGAAAGCTGCGCCCTCTTCGCCCATTGTGCCGATGGCGAGGTCGTGAATGAAGTCATAGCCGATTTCGGCTGCGGCCTGGAGACGACCGGGAACGACGGAGGCCGGACGCATTCCGATGAAGAGGAATGCAAGCACCAGCACAACGGCGATCAGCATGAACAGTGGAGACTGTGAGAACCGCAAAGCTTCGCCCAGAGATCCGAGAACCGGATGGAGCTCGAACTGTCCGAGCGCGTCAATCGTCGATCCGGCTGCCACGCTGGCTTCTCCCGTCATCTTTTGGCTCGGGTACCATGCCCGGCCCATTCAACACTCGCCAGACATTCATCATGCCGGCACCAAAACCCAGCAGGGCAAAAAGCAGCAGGAACAAGACCCTGTAACCCAGCCAGCGGTCAAGAGCGTAACCTAACGCCACTCCAACCGCCAGACCGGCAACAAGCTCGGTTCCAACCCGGATCGCAACACCGAAAGACGCATAAGTTGATGTGTCTTCGTCGGTGGACTTTGTGGAAAACTCTTCCGCCCGAGGGTCAAGCTTCTTCCTTGCGCGCTTCAGGCGCTCATCGAAAGAACCGTTCTCATCGGAAGGGGCGTCTGCCACGCTGTCTGATCCCTTACCCTGTGCGCGTCCTTCTCATCCGGGCAAAATATCCGGATTCCTTCTCAACGCAGGCGCTAGCTACCGACGAGTCCGCGGGCTGTCAATGTATTCCAGCCACGCGAAGGCCTGTAGACGCCATTTCTTCATCAACTTACCAGTCTGAGCCGTCGCCCGCGTGGGCTATCGCCTGAAGAGTGATCGAATGGCAGCATGGGAGACGGATCTTCCGAGCTGGGTTCAATCTGGGGAGCGTCAGGCATATGCTGTCCGAGATAGGCTTCGGACAATGTGCGGAAGGCGTAGTCGAGCATGGATGAGGCGTAAGCCGCACCTGGATCGCCCTCGACCGTTCCGGCAGGACCGAAGCGCGTATAGGCGAATCGCTCCACAAAAGCTTCAAGGGGGGCGCCGAATTGCAAGCCAATGCTGACGGCCTGACCCAAACAGTCCATGAGGCCGCGGGCCATGGGGCTTTCGCGGGTTGGGATAATGCTGATTTCTCCCAGGGTGCCGTCTTCAAACTCACTTGTGCGCATGAACAGATTGTGTCCGCCAACGGCGGTTCTTTGTGTAAACCCTGTCTGCCGCATGGGGAGTGGTCGACGCACGCCGCGCTCAAGTTTTGCCCTGAGGTTGGCAAGTTCCGGTTCGGGTAGTTCTGGCAGAAAATCGACGGATTTTTCCAGAAAGCGGTGCATCGCAGCGTGAGCTTCCGGGCGTGTTGGTGGCAAAGGGGTTTCGCCAGCCAGAGCCAGAGCCAGAGCGGATTCCGGAGTCAATCCGCGATGAGCGAGGCGCGCAAGGGTTGATGCACGGAGGTGACCGTCATCCCGTAGTGGGGAGAAAACAGGAGCCAGTCCGCAGGCTTCCACACCAAGAAGTGCATCTACGGCGCCGGGAGCGGAAAATCCTGTTTCAATCGGGGACAGGTGACGCCCTTCCTGGGTTGCGCAGGCTTGTGCGGCCAGTCCTCGAAGATCGGGAAGGGCCTTGCATTCCGGAATGGAGGGCAAGGGGAGGTCTGTGCCTGCGCGGGCTATGCTTGTAGCAAGGGCGGCAATGGCCTTTGCGGCATTGCGTCCGTCTTCGCTGTCATAATCCAGCCCCATGGAAGCCAGGCAGGCATCCAGATCCGTGAGCAGAAGAAGGCCAGCGGATTCTTCTGAGGGATTGACTGGCAGGTCGAACAGCGGAAGTTCGCCGGTGCGTTCGATCCGTGTGGTTGCGTGTAGTCGACGCAGGGAATCACAGGCCAGTTTGAGGCAGGCGACAAAATGTTCGGGCGCGAAGCCATCATCCTGCACGAATCCGGACAGGCGAACGATAAAGCCGGGCATTTCGTCGGTATGGCGTTCCCAGAGGGCAATATTGGGAGCCAGTTGTCGCATAAGAAGAAGGCATGACAGGCTGCGACCCGGTGATGGGGTGTTGGCTGGTGTGCCCGGGAGTGGTGGGCAGGCGTCAATCATATCAACCCAGCGTGCAGCCTCCGTTGAAAGGCGGAGAGGCCCACCACTTTGTGTGATCTGGGTCAGAGCCTGGGCGGCGTCATCCTCCCAGGCAGCCGGAAGGGTGACGGAGCGCGTGGCGCTGTCGTCCGGATCGGTCGTGACCCGAAGCGTTCGCATCCGAACGCCGGTCCAGTGAAGACGGGCTGTCATGCTGCGAATCTACGCTTCGTCTCTGCGGCTCGGAAGCCGGAAAACAAGCCATTTTGCCGTGTTAATGGGTGGGAACATGGGGATATGGGGGATAACATTTTCAGAGGGGGATGATCTCTGTTTCTCAAGGGAGGGTTGGACGGACGCCACGGAGTCCGCTAGTGCAGGAAAATGATTTTTTCGAAGGTGACGTCATGAGCGCAGCCATGGGAACAGCGCGTCCTGCCGCTCGTCAGGACCGGCTGGAACTGCTTGCCGGACTGCTGGTGCTGGTTTTTCTGGCCGGAATGCTTGTTCTGGCCATGCTGGGGCATCATCAGAGCAATGATGGGGGCTACCAGGTCCATGCGTCTTTCAGCCAGATTGATGGTCTGAATGTCGGTTCGGATGTCCGTCTTGCGGGTATTACGGTTGGGCATGTGACGTCGGAAGTGGTTGATCCGAAGACCTTTCAGGCGAAGGTGACGTTCACGTTGTCACCGGATGTAAAGCTGCCGACGGATTCTGCTGCGATCGTTACGTCTGATAGCCTTCTGGGTGGCAAATATATTGCGCTGTCTCCTGGGGGCGCTGATGCGACGGTCAAGGCTGGCGGTGCTCTGACGGAGACGCAGGGGTCCATTAGTCTGGAACAGCTTCTGAGCAAGTTCATTTTCTCCGTGACGGATACGCTTCAGAAGGCCCAGAAGACGCAGGCTGCTCAAACGCAGAAGCCTGCTGGTAGCTTGTCGGACGAGCCGTGACATCGGCTGATTTCCCTTGGCTGGATCACGATGGGCAGCCGGTGGCCTGTGTTGAGAAGGTGCGCGTGCTGCGGGAAAATGA
Organism: Gluconobacter japonicus; assembly: GCF_002723975.1. Classification (GTDB taxonomy): domain Bacteria; phylum Pseudomonadota; class Alphaproteobacteria; order Acetobacterales; family Acetobacteraceae; genus Gluconobacter; species Gluconobacter japonicus. Next base: position 10,765 of record NZ_BEWO01000006.1, on the reverse strand, counting down.
TTCCGAGCTTCGGCAGGCTCTTCAGGATGCATTTGAGGATGGAATTCTGATGGGCGTTTCGCCTGAGGCGATGCGTCGGTCCTTTACGGCGATGCTGGCAGATCTTGTGGATCCGACTGCCAAGGGAAAAGAGTGATGATGGTTAAGCGTTCTTTTTCTGTTGGTATGGTGCTTCTGATGGTTGGCGCATCATCATGGGCTCAGGCTGCAGTTGGGGTTGCACCTCCGGCAATGTATCCGGCTGATCTTTGGCAGGGTCGTACACAGGCAGTTATTCGTGTTCTGAACCGTCTGGACGCACATATCGAGACGTTGACTGTTCCGGTCGGCGGGACTGCGACTTACGGGACGCTTTCCGTGGCTGTTGAAGCCTGTGTCAGTCGGCCTGAGACGCTTCCGGCGGATGCGGGTGTTCTTTTGCATCTTCGTGACACGGGAGATTCTGCGCGTGCGCCGTTCGATGGGTGGATGCTGCAGAATGAGCCGTCTGTCGCGACTTATGGCAGCCCCCTGTATGATGTGCGTGTTGTGTCCTGCGCTGGAGACAAGGTTGCGCCGGATGCGGGCCCATTGCCGGCCATAAAAACGCCGCAACTCACTGACACAAATGCACCAGAGGAAGAAGGAGGGGATGATCAGTCTCATTCCTCGCCGTCCTCTGAAGGGGGGCCGGTGCCTTTGGCTCCGGATACGCATTCCCCCATTCCTCTCGCACCTCCAAGCGGTGGGGCACAGTCTCTTGTGCCGTCTGCGCCGCAGGCTCCGCCTTCCGGGCAACCGTTGCCCCCTCCTGAGGCTGATCCCGGTCTAGAGTAAAGGGAGAGTGGCGGAGCGGGGATAATCCTGACACTGGAAAGAGATAACTGACTCATGATCCAGGTTCCTTTTCCGCCTTCCAAGGCAGCGCTGCTGCTGGACTTCGATGGAACGCTTGTTGATATCGCTCCGACACCTGAAAGCGTTATTGTTCCTGCTGGTTTGACGGAAGATCTGCTTCGGCTGAAAGATCTTCTGGGTGGGGCTCTGGCGATCGTGACAGGGCGGCCGATTGCGCAGATCGATCATTTCCTTCCCGGAATTCCGTATGCTGTTGCAGGTGAACATGGTGTCGCTATGCGCAAGTCACCGGTGCACGATGTTGATCATCGGGTTCTGCCTGCTGTTCCCGCGGACTGGCTGGGCGGCGCCGAAGACATCGTGGCGCGATATCCAGGTGCCAGTGTTGAGCGCAAAAGGGCAGGGATGGTTCTGCATTATCGGCAGAATCAGGATGCGGAACCGGCCTTTCGGTCTCTGGTTGGTGATTGGGCGGCTGAGCCGAATGGTTTTCGGCTTCAGGATGCGCATATGGCCATCGAGTTGCGCCCTCTGGGGGTGGATAAGGGCGGAGCAGTCCGTGAACTGATGGCTGAAAATCCTTTTCAGGGCCGGTTGCCACTCTTTGTCGGTGATGACGTTACAGACATGGATGGAGTGAGGGCTGCCCGCCAGATGGGGGGTGATGGCTGGCTTATTCCTGATGATTTTCCTGATGCAGCCACATTCCGCCGGTGGCTGCATGATTTGTCGGAGGGACATGGATGGGGCGCCTGATTGTTGTTTCCAATCGTACACCAGCGCCCGGAGAGCGGACGCAGCCTGCCGGAGGGCTGACTGTCGGGCTGTATGATGCGGTTCAGACGCGTGACAGTTTGTGGTTCGGGTGGTCTGGTGAACAGGATGACGACGCGATGGAGCGTCCTGTTACGGAAGAGCGCGTGGGGAATGTGACGTACGCCACATTCGACATGACGCCACGGCAGTATGACCGGTTCTATCTGAACTTCTCGAATGGTGTTCTCTGGCCACTCTGTCATTACCGAACACAGCTCATGCGTTATACGCGTGAGGATTGTGAGGCGTATTACGAAGCCAATGCCGTATTCGCGGATCGTCTTGTGCCGCTTCTTAAAGAAGACGATACGATCTGGATTCACGATTATCATCTTTTTCCGCTGGGGCAGATGTTGAGAGATCGTGGCGTTACGGGGCGGATTGGTTTTTTTCTGCACATTCCGTTTCCACCCTGGAGTGTGGCGCGTCTTCTTCCGCAGTTGAAGAGATTGCTGGAAGGGCTTGCGGGGTGTGACAAGATTGGGGTTCAGACGCCTGAGGATGCTCAGAATTTGCGGGGGTGTTTTGAGGCGTCAGGTCTGACAGCAGATGTTGAGGCTGTGCCGATCGGGATTGATCCGATCCGGTTCAGGCAGCAGGCGATTGAGAGTGCCGCAGCAGAAGAGGTCGAACAGATTGTCGACAGTCTTGTTGGCAAGCGTCTGATTATCGGTGTGGACCGTCTGGATTATTCCAAGGGTCTTCCGGAGCGGATGCGTGGCTATGAAATGCTGTTGAAGAATTATCCGGAGTATCGTGGAAAGGTCACGTTTCTTCAGATTACGCCGGTGTCACGCACAGGTGTCGAAAGCTATCGGCTGCTCAAGGAGGAGCTGGACGGGTTGGTCGGGACGATCAACGGCGCTTATGGCACGCCGGATTGGGTTCCGATCCGGTATACGACCTGGCCGATTTCCCGGAATGTTCTGGCGGGGCTCTATCGGGTCTCGGATGTCGGGTACATTACGCCGCTGCGCGATGGTATGAATCTGGTCGCCAAGGAGTTTGTGGCGGCGCAGGATTCCAAGGACCCTGGGGTTCTTGTGCTATCTCGTTTTGCGGGAGCTGCGCCTGAAATGCCAGAAGCGTTGCAGGTGAACCCTCTGGATGCCGAGGGGATGGCAGATGCGCTTCATGCGGCACTGACCATGGACGTGGAGACCCGTCATGAGGCATGGTCCGCGCTCTATGGCGAAGTGTCCCGCAATACGGCGGGAAGCTGGGCCAAACAGTTTCTTGATAGCCTGGAGGCTTCCCGACCATGACCCTGACTGGAACGAAACAGCCCGATATGACCAGGATTCTGGGAGGGTTGTTCGTTCTGGCTGGTCTGGCTGCTTTGGGGACCGCTTGGTTTGCAGAGCACAGGCTTTTGCTTGCGCCCTGTGAGCTTTGCCTTTGGGAGCGTCGGCCATGGCGTGTTCTGATTGCGATTGGGGTTCTGACTCTTGCCGTGCCGCGACGTTATGCGCGCTATTCGGTGTTGGCCGGGCTGGTGTGTGTGGCAGTCAGTATTGGTTTGGCGGTTTTACACGCTGGTGTGGAGCACAAATTCTGGCCAAGTCCGGCTCCTGAATGTCGTGCGCCAGTTTTTCATGGGGGAAGCTTCAAAGACTGGATGGCGTCCATGCCATCGCGCCCGAACAAGCCTTGTGATTCCCCGGATTATCTGTTCGGCCTTCCTGTTTCCATGACGGAACTGGGGGGGCTGTATGCTGTCGCCGTTTTTGTGCTGGGTAGCCTCGGAACCGTACGGTTGTTCCGGTCCCGAGGCTGAAGTCTTCAGAATCTCGGGCGACCTCGGCCGAAGATCAGGCTGATGACCAGCAGAACGAGGAAGATGAAGAACAGGATCTTGCCGATATAGGCGAAATCTGCCGAAATTCCTCCGAAGCCCAGGACGGCGGCGCAGAGCGCGAGGATGAGGAAGACAATTGTCCAGCGAAGAAGATCCATGGGTAATGTCTCCTGTGTCATGATGTTCCGTCCATTGGAGGAACGGGGATGAGCAATGCAGAACGGCGCAATGTCATTCCGGTTCAATTTCGCAACGGCGCTTTCATGACGACGGCACTCAATACATGATCCGCCTCCCAGGTTTTTCTGTCCCGAAAGAAGCAACATGACCGGATTCCGCTCTCTCTATCATCAGGGCTTTGCGCGGATTGCAGCCTGTACGTTGCCTGTTTCGTTGGCCGAGGCGCAGGTCAACGCAGAGCGGGTTCTGGAGGTTTTAAGAGACTGTGACCGTCAGCGGGTTGCTGCTGTTGTTTTTCCAGAGCTTGGGCTGACCGGGTACACGCTTGATGATCTTCGGTTCCAGGATGTGGTGCTGGAGGAGGCGCGGTCGGCCCTGATCTGGCTCGCGGAGCAAACGGCGTCTCTCATGAGTGTCGCTGTTGTGGGCGTGCCGCTGTGTCGCGGCGATCTGCTCTATAATTGTGCGGCTGTTCTGCATCGCGGGCGTATTCTTGGTGTTGTTCCAAAATCCTATTTGCCCCGGTATCGGGAGTTTTATGAGCCGCGCCAATTTACGTCAGGATTGGGGACGACGGGCAGTATCCGGATTGATGGGACGGAAGTGCCTTTTGGGGCTGATCTTCTGTTTGCAGCGGAAGATCAGACCGGGCTGACACTGGGCGTTGAGATCTGTGAGGATCTGTGGGTGGCCAATCCGCCGAGTGGTCGTCTGGCGCAGGCCGGTGCGAGCATCATTCTGAACCCGTCTGCGTCTCCGGTGACGATCGGGCGGACGGATGATCGATCGCTGCTGTGTCAGGCGCAGTCCATGCGGACGCTGACGGCTTATGTTTATGCGGCTGCTGGGGAAGGGGAATCCACGACGGATCTTGCCTGGGATGGGCAGGTGTCCATTCATGAGAACGGGCGTCTTCTCGCGCAGTCTGATCGGTTTCCGCAGGGCGAGCGGCTTGTTGTCGCGGATGTTGACCTGGATCTGTTGCGACAGGAGCGTTTGCGGACCGGGCAATTCGGGGTGGGATGTGAAAGTATCCGCACGATTGGTTTCGAACTGGGAGCGCCTGTTGAGGATCTTGGGTTGAAGCGGGACGTCCCTCGTTTTCCGTTCGTGCCGTCCGACATGAAAACGCTTGCCCGGGATTGTTATGAGGCCTGGACCATTCAGGTCAGTGCGTTGTGTCAGAGGTTGAAAGCCAGCGGCGCGCAAAGGGCCGTTATTGGTGTTTCGGGAGGGTTGGATAGCACGCTGGCTCTTCTGGTTGCTGCGAGGGCGGCAGATGAACTTGGTTGGCCCCGGACGCATGTGCTGGCGTACACGATGCCGGGTTTTGCGACAGGCACTGAAAGTCGTGGGCTGGCGCATGCTTTGATGGATGCGCTGGGCGTGGAGTCCAATGAACTGGATATCCGACCGGCTGCGGAGACCATGCTGGAGGGGATTGGTCACCCATATGCAGAGGGGAAACCGGTTCATGACATTACGTTCGAAAATGTTCAGGCAGGGTTGCGAACCGATTTCCTGTTCAGGCTGGCTAATCACCGCAATGGGATTGTGATCGGTACGGGCGATCTGTCCGAGCTGGCGCTGGGTTGGTGCACATACGGCGTGGGAGATCAGATGTCCCATTACAATGTTAATGCCGGAATGCCGAAGACGCTGATTCAGCATGTTATCCGATGGTTGGCGCGGGAAGGCGAGTTGGGGGCTGGCACCGCTGACGTTCTGGAGAAGATTGTCAGTGCTGAAATCTCGCCAGAACTGGTGCCGGATACGGGGCAGGGTATTCAGAGTACGGAGCAGAGGATTGGCCCGTATGCCCTTCAGGATTTCACACTGTTTTATGTTCTGAGATATGGTTTTCGCCCGTCCCGTATCGCCTTTCTGGCCGAAAAGGCGTGGGGAGATGTTACGATGGGCTCCTGGCCTGCGCATTATCCGGAAGATCGGCGGATTTCTTATGATCTGGCGGAGATCTGTCACTGGCTTGAAGTGTTTATTCTTCGGTTTTTTGGGACCAGTCAGTTCAAGCGCTCAGCTATGCCAAATGGGCCGAAAATCGTTGCTGGAGGCTCACTTTCGCCGCGTGGGGACTGGCGGGCTCCATCGGATAGTAACGCACGATCCTGGCTAAAAGAGCTAAAACAGAACACGGCTATGTGAACTTTCAAACTTTTCAGGGGTTGGGGGTTCCGTACCGTGGCTTTCATGCCAATATGTTGAAGTACGATTTTATCTAACGGAGATTTGTCCGTCATGGCTTACGCTACGACCAACCCTTATACGGGTGAGACGCTGAAGACTTTCCCGGAAGCAACCGACCAAGAAGTTCAGCAGGCGATTACTGACGCGTATGAGGCTTTCAAAAGCTGGCGCGATGTGTCTTTTGCAGACCGCGCCAAGGTCATGAGTGCTGCTGGTGCGATCCTGCGCCGCGATATTGATAAATATGCCAAGCTTCTGACCCTTGAAATGGGCAAGCTTTATGAAGAAGCCAAGCTGGAGACGATCCTCTCCGCTGAAATCTTCGAATATTATGCCAAGAATGCTGAAGAGCTTTTGAAGCCAGAGAAGCTGCCGGTTGCTGATCCGAAGGAAGGCGAAGCCATCCTGATCCATCAGCCGCAGGGTATCGTTTTTGCGATCGAGCCCTGGAACTTCCCGTATTACCAGATCGCCCGCATCATCGCGCCGCAGCTTTCTGCTGGTAATACGGTTCTGCTGAAGCATGCTTCGAACGTTCCACAGTGTGCGGCAATTTTCGATGATCTGATGATCGAAGCTGGCCTGCCGAAAGGTGCGTTCAAGAACCTGTATGCAGCCCGTCATCATACGGCTGTGATCCTGAATGACCCGCGTGTCTGTGGTGTTGCTCTGACAGGCTCTGAAGGAGCTGGTGCCATTGTTGCCAGCACGGCAGGTCAGGCGCTTAAGAAGGCCACCATGGAACTTGGCGGTGCCGATGCGTTCGTGGTTCTTGAAGATGCCGACGTTGAGAAGGCTGCCAAGTGGGCTGCGTTCGGCCGTCACTGGAATGCTGGTCAGGTTTGCGTGTCGTCCAAGCGTCTGATTGTTGTAGATTCGGTCTACGACCAGTTCCTGGAGATCTACAAGGCTGAGGTTGCCAAGCTGAAGGCTGGCGATCCGATGGATCCGTCCACGACGTTGGCTCCCCTGTCCTCGCAGAAGGCGGCTGACGATCTGAAGGCTCAGGTTGAAGAAGCCAAGAAGCACGGCGCTGTTGTTGAAGTGATCGGTGCACCTGTTCCAGAGAAGGGAGCATTCTTCCAGCCGCTTCTGATGACGAACCTGCATGGTGACAATGAAGCCCGTCACTGGGAGTTCTTCGGTCCGGTTACCCAGCTTTATCGTGTGAAGGATGAGGCTGAGGCGATCCGCGTTGCCAATGACTCTCCGTTTGGTCTGGGTGGCTCTGTCTTCACGAAGGATACGGCTCGCGGCGTGAAGGTTGCCGAGAAGATCCACACGGGTATGGTTTACGTGAATCACCCGACGATGGTGAAGGCTGATCTGCCGTTCGGCGGTGTAGCCCGTTCTGGATACGGTCGTGAACTGATCGGTCTGGGGATCAAGGAATTCGTCAATCACAAGCTGATCGACGTTGTTGATATCGACGCTCCATTCTGAGGTTGTGATGGTCAGGGGAAACTCTGGCCATTCAACCAGAAAAACCCCGGACAGATAATCTGTCCGGGGTTTTTTTATGTCATCGGGAAAGTGTTTAGAGGCGTTGTTCTGGGGCTTCTGCCGTCAAATTAATCCACGGGTGACGCGATTTGACGTAATTGACGACGCGCGCCTTATGAGCGGCCTGCTCCGTAGAGAGATTTGTCATGGAATAAGTATGCTGGCGGTAATCGGCCAGAATGGCTGGAACCTGACGGCCAGGCAGGCCAAGTTCGGCTAAAGTGCACCAGAGATCAAAGTCTTCCCATCCCATGGCTTCACGTGAAACATAATAGCCGCCAGCGGCAGCCCAAGCCCATTTTGCAATCATTGCCATTGCATCCACGCGGTTTCCCGAGACGAGCGAAAGCGGATTGAAGGGAAGGTCGCCAAGAACTGCAAAAGGGCCTCTGCCTGGTGATACTTCCTGAGGACTAAGTGGGAGCGGTCCACTTTCGTTGAAGCACTGGATAAGGGGATAAGCGTACGCGATTCCGAATGTCATAGCGGCGTGAAGCGTTTCGCAGGCATCCGGACGCAGAAGATTGTCTGCATCCAGTTGCATGACGCAATCTGTCTCTGCGGTATCCATTCCAATGTTTCGTGCTCCTCCCAGTCCGGCATTGCGGAGAGAGCGCTTCAGGATCAGTCTGTTGAAGCGTGTTACATTTCGCTCCATCCAGAGGCGTATCAGGTCTACGGAGCCATCTGTTGAGCCGTCATCAACCACAATCAGATCAAGTTGAGAAAGTGTCTGAGCTGAGACAGAATCCAAGGCATCCAGAATGTAGTTGTCGTAGTTGTAGGATGTGATGACGACGGTGACGTCAGCTTCTCCAAAAACGTCGTGATGAAAAAGTGTTTCGTTTTCTGGAATGACAGGTAGAGGGCGATGCTCCAGATGTTTGCGGGCAAGAAGCAGTTCGCCAGCTTCGGCTGCTTCTTCGTCTCCTTGTAGTGAGGAGATGGCAAGTCTTATGCGTCGCGTCTGTGCCTCTGGGCTGAAGGGCCACAGTACATCATGATACGCATCACGAGCCATGCGCTGCCGTCGTTCTGGGTCATCAACCAGCGAAAGAAGGGCGGCAGTCCATTCTTCTGGGGTTGCGGCAAGAAGGCCGGTTTCGCCGTGCCGAACCAGACGTTTGAACGGACCTGTTGGAGAGACGATCGAAGCACTTCCTGCAAGGGAGGCCTCCAGAAACTTGATCTCGCTTTTTGCTTCGCAAAAGACATTCCCGACTTCGAGAGGGGCAATAGAAATATCAAACCGTCCGAATTCATCGGGAAGATCCGGGAGAGGAACTGTTTCCCGCCATTCGATCTGGCTGCTCAGGTTTTGGAATTCTGGAAACTCTTCCAGAAGGAGCATGCTGGACTGACTGGCTTTCTCCCGAAACAGAACGAGTCTGACGTTTGGGCGCTGTGACAGAACATATGCGATAGAAGGGGCGGCTATGGCAAAATCACGCTGATGTGTTCTGGTGCCTGTGGCGTATCCGATGCGAATGAGGGTGTCACCTGCTGCGGAAAGGTGAAGTCCCTCTTGAAGGCGACGATTTAGACGGGAGCGGCGCAGAGTGTTTTTGTCATAGGTATTGGGAAGAATGTGTACCACCGGTCGCAATTTGTGCATCGCGTGGGCGAGTTCCCGGGTTGTGGCTGACCCCTGATCACAGCGCATCAGGGTGCGGCGAACATCCGTAAAGAAGTGTTCAATTCTTTCCTCGGTTGTTCCTATCGACCTTATACCGTCAATCAGATCTATGCGGGCATAGTGAGGAACGAAAACAATATCGTCGGCGTCGAAGATGGTTTTGACGTTCTGCTGCTGGGCTAGATCAAGCATTGTGCTGACATGCCCACTGTATTCTACCCGCCAGAGTATCATGACGTCTGCCCAGCAGATGTCATCGTAGCTGACGTTTGCACAATCCTGAACGCGAGCTTCAAACCCGGCGCAGCGTGCGGCTTCCGCGTTGCGGTAGCAGCGATAAGTCACGCCGGGAGTGTTGGCTTCGCCTGCAACAAAGAGAATGCGCGGTGTTGCAGCAGGAGAAGAGAATTCTTCGTCAGAAGGCAGAAGCGTCTCTACGAAGGCGGTTTCTGCGCCGGGTGGTATGGGGTCGGACAGGCAAGGTGTTGAGGGTGAGGGTAGATCTTGTAGGACCAGCGGTTCGGGGAGCGTTGGTATGTAAGGTATAAAGGGTGTTCGCAGGGCTCTCAGAAGTCTGCGCCAGACAGGAGCAGGACGGTGAAGCAGGTCTCTGAGTGCTTCAAGTGCTTGGTGGCTTAGTGCCAGTTTTGTGTTGAACGACGCATAGGACTGTTGGAGGTATGTGTAATATTTTTCAATTTCTTCTTGTCTAAAAAGAGAAATTTTGAGTTGATGTTTTGTATTGTCGAGTTGTTTTTGAATATCATTCAGCTTCTCATGAAGGGAAATATTTTCTGAATGAATGTGTTGATATTTTTTAGATAGAGATTGAATAACAGATTCTTGGTTAGAAATATTTTTTAATGAGGTACGCGTATTGATTCGAAGGGCGCGTGTAGTCTCTTCTGCTCTCTGGAGGGTATGAACTGTTGTAATGAGTGCATTCTGGGCTTGGCGCCCTTCCAGATCGTGGGCGAGAATCTGGCGTATTTTTTGACGAAAGCGATGGGCCGGTTCAGATATTTCATTCAGAAAAGAAAGTGCAGAATCCTGAGAAGAAATCCGGATATTCAGACAGTCTGAGAGAAATATGAACTCTTTCTTTGGGTCGAACTCAGGGCCTATGACAAGTGTATTTGCACAAGTTTGATCTGGGATGTCTTCATGATCGTAATGACAAGAAAGGGAAAATTCATTTTCTTGTGTAGTAGAAAAGATATTTCTTAAATCTGGGATGAGATCTTTCTGAAATTTTTGAAGAGAGGGGCTAATTTTCCGGTTCAAGTCGTTGGATAGGCGTATGAATGGCTGATTCGATCGCGTCTTTTTCTCCAAGAACAAAGTGAGCCAGCATAGAAAGCGTATGGCCTGCTCGTCATATGCAGACAGTGAGGCGCTGTTATCTGCCTCTTGTGATTTTTCTGCGAGAAAGAAAGCCAGTTCGGCCAGAGCCTGATCTTGGTGAACTGGAAGAGTGCAGGAAGAATGATCAATCACGGAATGCAGCTTTAAGGATTCTGGAAGAATTGCACAGAGGGGAAATGAAACAAAAAAATCAAACTTGTTCACAATACTCTGTTTTTTATGGAATATTGAAAAATTCTCAACAAGAAAACAGAGTAAATTTTATATAGCCATTGCAACCTTTGTTAAAATGCAATCTTGTGCTCTGGGGCATTCCTGCCCCGACTCATTCTGTGGCTTTGGCGGCTGAGTGGGAAAGAAGCACTGTTTGCGGGTCTGTGTGTTGCCCGATGAACGTTAGCAGAGTCGTGTGGGTACCAAGGTGG